>JBJXGT010000005.1:0-68607 GCA_046160105.1 Gemmatimonadales bacterium
GGTCGGGGATCGACGGCAAGGCGAGTGGCAGCCGCGGCCGACGCGCGTTGCCCGACACACCGTCGGACTTGGAGGAGGCCGCGCCATGAGCGAACGACCCCTGCCGGCGATCACGCCGGAGACCCGCCACTTCTGGGAAGGCGCGCGCGCCGGCGAGCTGCGCCTGCAGCGCTGCGACGCGTGCGCGCACGTGTACTTCCCGCCGCGCCCGTTCTGCCCGCAGTGCGGCGGGCGCTCGGTGAGCGTGGTGCGCGCGAGCGGGCGCGCCACCCTGTACAGCTACGTGATCCATCACCGTGCCGCGCCCGGCTTCACCCCGCCCTATTCCATCGCCGTGGTGCAGCTGGAGGAAGGTCCGCGCATGATGACTAATATCGTCGAGGTGGCGCAGACGCCCGAGGCGCTGCAGCTCGACATGCCGCTGGAGGTGAGCTTTCAGCGCATGACCGACGAGATCCATCTGCCGCTGTTCCGCCCGGCCCCCGGGGTCGACCATGAACAGGGGCCGGCCACAAACGGGGGCCGCACATGAAGCCGGGCAGCATCGCCATCGTGGGCGCCGCCGAGACCACCGAGCTCGGCGTGATCCCGCACATGTCGCAGATCCAGCTGCACGCCGACTGCGCGCTCAACGCGCTGCGCGACGCGGGGCTCAAACCCTCGGATATCGACGGCGTAGCCTGCGCCGGCGAGGTGCCGACCAACATCGCGCACTATCTGGGCATCGTGCCCAAGTGGGTGGACGGCACCGCGGTCGGCGGTTGCTCGTTCATGCTGCACGTGCGCCACGCCACCGCGGCGATCGAGGCGGGACTGTGCACGACGGTGCTGATCACGCACGGGGAGAGCGGCAAGTCGCGCATCGGTGCGCTGCCGCGCAGCATTCCGCCGGCCACGCTGCAAGGCCAGTTCGAGGCGCCCTACGGCATCATGGGGCCGCCCACCATGTTCACCATTCCGGTGCTGCGCTATCTCAAGACCTACGGGGTGACGCAGCAGCAGCTGGCAATGGTGGCGGTGGTGCAGCGCGAGTGGGCTGCGCGCAATCCGCGCGCGATGATGAAGGATCCGATCACCGTCGACGACGTGCTGAACTCCCGGATGATCGCGTACCCGTTCCGGCTGCTGATGTGCTGCCTGGTGACCGACGGCGGCGGGGCATTGATCCTGACCTCGGCGGATCGTTCGAAGGACTTCCCACAGAAGCCGGTGTACATCCTCGGCAGCGGCGAGAGCGTGGAGAGCCCGATGATCAGCCAGATGGCGGACTTCACCTCGTCGCGCGCATTCCGCGTCGCGGGCAAGCAGGCGTTCGACAGCGCCGGCATCCGCCACTCGGACGTCGACCACCTGATGATCTACGACGCCTTCGCCCACCTGCCGATCTACGGGCTGGAAGACCTGGGCTTCGTCGGGCGCGGCGAAGGGGCGGCCTTCATCGCCGAGCGAAACACCGCGCCAGGCGGAAAGCTGCCGCTCAACACCAACGGCGGCGGCCTGAGCTACACGCACACCGGGATGTACGGCATGTTCGCGCTGCAGGAGAGTGTGCGCCAGGTGCGCGGCACCGCCGCGGCGCAGGTGAAGGACGTGCAACTTGCGGTGTGCCACGGCGTGGGCGGCATGTTCTCCGCCAGCGGCACCATCGTGTTCGCCGACCGGCGGCCCTGACGACGATGGCGATCGACTACGAGCAGCTGAAGAGCAAGCAGTTCCCCGACGTGGTGCAGGCCCACACTGCGAAGGACTGCATTCTCTACGCGCTGGGCCTGGGCCTGGGCGCCGACCCGCTGGACGAGGATCAGCTGCACTTCGTCTACGAGGACGGGCTGCGCGTGCTGCCGACCATGCCGGTGGTGCTGGGCAGCCCCGGCTTCTGGATCAAGAACGAACCGACCGGCATCGACTGGAAAGCGGTGCTGCACGGCGAGCAAGGACTTACCATTCACCGCCTGCCCGCGACCGAGGGCAAGCTGGTGAGCAGGCTGCGCATCGAGGAGATCGTGGACAAGGGCCCGGGCAAGGGTGCGCTCATCTACTCAGTGCGCGAGCTGCGCGATCAGGCGAGTGGCGAGTTGCTGGCCTCGCTTAGCTCGACCTCGTTCTGCCGCGCGGACGGCGGCTTCGGCGGCCCGTCCGGCCCGACGCGCGCGCCGCATCCGCTGCCCGAGCGCGCGCCGGACCTGGTGTGCGATCTCCCGACTCTGCCGCAGGCGGCGCTGATTTACCGGCTGAGCGGGGACTATAATCCGCTGCACGCCGATCCAGCGGTGGCTGCCGCGGTCGGCTTCAAGCAGCCGATCCTGCACGGGCTGTGCACTTATGGGGTGGCCGGGCGCGCGCTGCTCAAGATGCTGTGTGGGTACGACCCCGCGCGCCTGCGGCGCATGGACCTGCGCTTCTCCGCGCCGGTCTATCCCGGCGAGACCATCCGCACCGAGATCTGGCGCGATGCCCCGGGGCGTGCGAGCTTCCGCGCGCGGGCGGTGGAACGCGACCTGGTAGTGCTCAACAACGGCCTGGCTGAATACCTCGCCTGAGCCGAGATCGGAGAACGCAGATGGGACAACTCGATGCAAAGGTGGCGGTGGTCACCGGTTCGGGCCGCGGCATCGGCCAGCAGATCGCGCTGCGGCTCGCGCGCGACGGCGCCAGCGTGGTGGTGAACGACCTCGACGAAGGCCCGGCGAAGGAGACCATCGCGATGATCGCCGCGCTGGGCGGGCGCGCGGTGGCGTGCAACGGCGATGACGCCGCGGCGGACTTCGGCGAGCGCCTGATCGGCACCGCGGTGCGCGAGTTCGGCGATTGCCACATCGTGGTCAACAACGCCGGCTACACCTGGGACAACGTGATCCAGAAGATGACCGACGAGCAGTGGGACGCCATCCTCGACGTCCACCTCAAGGCGCCATTCCGAATTCTCCGGGCGGCCAGCGAGTACCTCCGCCGGCAGGCAAAGCAGGAGGCCGAGGCGGGCCGCGCGGTCTATCGGAAGGTCGTCAACATCTCCTCGGTGTCGGGCACCAGCGGCAATGCCGGGCAGGCCAACTATTCGTCCGGCAAGGCCGGGGTGATCGGCCTGACTCGGGCGCTCTCGAAGGAATGGGGGCGCTACAAGGTCAACGTGAACGCGGTCGCGTTCGGGATGATCCAGACCCGACTCACCGAGGCCACCGCCGACGGCGACGCCTCGATCGACGTCGAGGGCCGCCGGATCAAGGTCGGACTCAACCCGGACATCGCCCGGGCCGCGGAAAAACTCATCCCGATGGGCCGTGCCGGCACCCCCGACGAGGCGGCCGGGGCGGTGTACCTCTTCTGTATCCCGGAATCGAACTACGTGACGGGCGAAGTGTTGATCTGCGGCGGTGGCTATCGGATGTAGCAGTCACCCCGGCGCCTCACCGCGACTGAGGCTCCGGTGCGAACGACGCCCCGCACCTAACGGCGATAGTCGGGCGCTTCGGCGTCGAGAATCCGCTTCAAGGCCTCGAGATGCTTGCGGGGCTGGTCGACCGCGTCGGGATTGCTGTTCAGCGCCGCCACCGTCGCCTCGACCACCCGGGGCGGAATCGGCCGGAGCGCTCGGCCGGTCGACATCGCCAACACCTGGACCATGGCGGCCCGCTCGAGGAAGTAGAGATCGTTCCAGGCCTGATGGATCGTCGGCCCGGTGACGATCACCCCGTGGTGCCCAAGGAACAGCACCGACTTGTCGGTCCCCATCGCTTCGGCCATCCGATCGCCCTCGTCGTTCTCGAGGGCGAGCCCCTCGTAGTCGTCGAGGTAGGCGATCCGCCCGGCGAACTGGAGCGCGTTCTGGGAGACCGGCTCGAGCCGACCCTGCTCGATGACCGTGAGCGCCGTCGCGTAGGGCATGTGGGTATGAAGCACCGCCCGAGCCCGCGGGTGCTTGAGGTGGAGCCGCGAATGGATGAAGAAGGCGGTGTCCTCGACGGGGCGGTTGCCTTCATGGATCCGGCCGCTGGCGTCGGCGAGGATCAAGTCGCTCGCGGTCAGCTCCCGCCAATGGACGCCCAGCGGATTGACCAGGAAGCGGTCGCCGGTCGAGTCGACGGCGTAGCTGAAATGGTTGTCGATCCCCTCGTTCAGCCCGAGGCGTTCGGCCCAGCGGAGGGCGGCGGCGAGATTGACGCGGTCGTCGGGGAAGGACAAGCCGGGCTCGGGGTTTGGGGGTGGACGGAGTCTATTGCGCGGGGGGCGGGGCGCAAGGCTCAGGACTCAGGACTCAAGACTCAGGACTCAAGACTCAGGACTCAAGACTCAAGACTCAAGACTCAAGACTCAAGACTCAAGACTCAAGACTCAAGACTCAAGACTCAAGACTCCGGACTCCGGCTGGGCTTGAGGCTGGCGGAACTCGATCGGGCCGAGGCCCCGACTTGGCATGGCGTTGTGACACCAGCGTCTCGGTCGCGACTCCTGCGTCCTGAGTCCTGAGTCCTGAGTCTTGAGTCTTGAGTCTTGAGTCTTGAGTCTTGCGCCCTGCACCCTGCGCCCTACAACGGCCGCTCGCTCATCAACGCCGCCGGATTGCCCTCGGAGTCGTGAAAGAACGCCATCCAGAGCTCGTAGGTCGGGGCCTTGTGGACCACATGGGGCTTGTCGACGAACGCCACGCCCCGCTCGGACAAGGTGGCGTGAGTCGCTACCGCGTCGGGGACCTTGTAGTAGAGGATGGAGCCGGGGTGATCGAACTCCGGCTTCTCCGGTTTGGAGATCATCAGCCGGACCTCGCCGCACTTGAAGAACGCCAAGCCTGGGTACTGAAACAGGAGAGGGAGCCCCAGGGTATCCCGATAGAAGGCGGTGGCCCGGTCGATGTCGTGGGCAATCAGGGCGATTTGGCCAAGGGAGGAGGCGGCGAGGTCGGGCATGGGAGCGGTTCTCCTGGCTTTACGGGATCGGAACGAGGCAGTAGCCTCTGGCGTCGTCCCCGGAAACTACTTAGCTTGGCTAACTAATTATCATGACCCGGCGAAATCGTCAAGAGGGGACCCCGCTCGCCGCCGAGCTCGCGACCCGGCTGCACTCGGCGGCGATCCACCTCCTCAGGCGGCTCCGAGTCGAGGACGCGGCCATCGGCCTCTCCGGGCCCCGGGCCTCCGCTCTTTCGGTGATCGTCTTCGGCGGCCCGGTGACCCTCGGCGATCTGGCCCGGGCGGAGCAGGTCCGCCCGCCGACCATGTCGCGGCTGGTGGCGGGACTGGTCAAGAGCGGGCTGGCCGAAACCGAACGGGACGCCAACGATCGGCGAATCCAGCGGATCCGAGCCACGGCCAAGGGGCGCTCCCTGCTGGAGGCCGGTCGGCTCCGACGGGTCCGTCGGCTCACCAAGGATCTCGAGCGACTCACCGCGGAGGAGTACACCATGCTGGCCGCGGCGGTGACGACCATGGAGCGAGTGGCCCGGCCGCCAGCCTGAGTCGACGCCCCCAGTCCGATGAACGACAAACGCGCCGTCAACGTCGCGATCCTGGTTGCCGCCCTCGGCTACTTCGTCGACATCTACGATCTGATCTTGTTCAGTGTCGTGCGCAAGGAGAGCCTGGTCGCGATCGGGGTGCCCGAAGGGGAACTCCTCAGCGTCGGGTTGATGCTCCTGGGCCGGCAGAATCTCGGCATGCTGGTGGGCGGGATTCTCTGGGGGATTCTCGGCGACCGGCGGGGGCGACTCTCGGTCCTGTTCGGTTCGATCCTGCTGTACTCGCTCGCGAACCTGGCGAACGGCTTCGTCACCTCGGTCGAGGCCTACGCCATGCTCCGGTTCATCGCGGGGGTCGGGTTGGCGGGGGAGTTGGGCGCCGCCATCACCTTGGTGGCCGAGCTGATGCATCGCGAGTCGCGCGGCTATGGCGCCACCGTGATCGCCTCAGTCGGGATTCTCGGGGCGGTGGCGGCGGAGATCGTGGCGACCTCCTTCGACTGGCGGACGGCCTACGTGGTGGGCGGGGTGCTCGGCCTGGCCCTGCTGGTCCTGCGGATCAGCGTGCGGGAGTCGCCGATGTTCACCACCCTCAGGTCGACCTCGGTGTCGCGAGGGAATTTCTTCGCCCTGTTCACCAACCGGGCTCGGGTGACCCGCTACGTGGCCGTCATCCTGATCGCGGTCCCGATCTGGTACGTGGTCGGGATCCTGATCTCGTTCGCGCCCGAGTTCGTGGCGGCGATGGGGCTCGATTTCGTCCCGACCACCGGCCGAGCCATCGCCTCGCTCTATATCGGGCTTGCCGCCGGCGACCTGGCGAGCGGACTACTGAGTCAGCTGATTCGGAGCCGGCGGCGGGCGATCGCGATCTTCCTCGGCCTCTCCCTGGTGGGATGCGCCCTCTTCTTTCTCGAAGTCGCGGCCACCCTGAGCGGGTTCTACGCCCTCTGCGGCGTGATGGGGTTCGTGATCGGGTATTGGGCGGTGTTCATGATCATGGCCGCCGAGCAGTTCGGCACCAACCTGCGGGCCACCGCGGCGACCACGGCGCCGAACTTCGTCCGCGGGGCGGTGGTCCCGATGGCCTGGGGTTTCGGGCAGTTCCGCGATACCTTCGGCCTCGGCGTGGTGGGCGGGGGGGTCGCCGTCGGTGTCGTGGTGTTCGTCCTGGCGATTGTCGCCTTGGCGGGAACCGAAGAGACGTTCGGCAAGGACCTCGATTACGTTGAAACCTGAGTCACCGGGCCCCTCGACGGGGCTGGACCGAGACCGAAGGGTGGTAGCGATGGATCGGAAGGCGATGTGGTTGGGCGCATTGGCCGTGCTGGGTGGGGTCGGGTGCCTGTCGACGACCGCCCCGAACAACGGCGACCGGACCTCCGCGGCGGTGACCGGGCAGGTAACCCGGAACGATGGCGTCACCGGGGTGGGAGGCGCGCTCGTCGCGGTCCAACTGCTGTCGGAGCCGGTGGGCGGGACCCAGCGGTTCATCGCCCAAGGCAGCGTGATCGCGGACAACAGTGGCCGGTTCCTGATCCTCTTCCTGTTGCGTGAACCGACCGGCCCGGCCCGTGCCAACCTTACGGCGACCCCCGCTCCTGGCACCGGCCTCGTGGGTCGCGACACCACCGCGATCGCGGTCAAGATCCTCCTCGGCGACGCTCCGGCCGAGAGCACCTACGTCCAGATCCCCCTCCAGCCTCGACCCTGAAATAGAGTAGGGGCTCGCGAGACTATCGGTTCATGTCGAGCGAGGCGGACGAGCGGTTTCACCGCTTGATCCAACACCACGGCGCCGCCTTGCGGCGCCTCGCCCAGGCGTACGCCCGGGACACCGCCGATGGCGACGACCTGTTCCAGGACATCTGCTTTGCCGTCTGGCGGGCGCTGCCGTCGTTCCGGGGTGAATCCAGCGAACGGACCTTCGTGTTCCGGATCGGGCACAACCGCGGTTTGACCCATCGGAGCCGCCGCAAGGAATCCGCCCCACTCGGCGAGGACCTCGCGGATCGATCGCCCGGGCCGGAGTCGCTGGCGGTGGCCGCGATCCGGCGGGAGACCCTCCTCGCGGCCGTCCGGCGGTTGCCGGAAGCCCAGCGGCAGGTCGTTACCATGAGCCTGGAGGGGATGACGCCGGCCGACATCGCCGAGGTGCTCGGGACGACCCCGAACAGTATCGCGATCCGACTGACCCGGGCACGCCAGGCGCTTCGGGCGCTTCTCAATGGAGCGGGGGAACCACGATGAACCTGACCGAGGACGCGGGTTGGACCGAGCTGGCCCGAACCTGGATCGGCGGCGACGACGCCGGGACCAGCGCTGAGGCCGCGATTCGGCGGTCGGTGGACCGGCAGAGTATCCAGATGCGGTTGGTGGTGGTCGGTGAAGTGCTGATCACCGCGGCAACCTTGGCGGTGGTCTGGTGGGTGCTGGCGACCGAGCGGGAAGTGGTCCGGTTGGGCTGGGTGCTCGGGGCGGTCCTCCACACCGCGGTGATCTGGGCGTTCGTGATGTGGAACCGCCGAGGGATCTGGGGGCCCCTCAGCCAGTCAACCGCCGAGTACCTCCGACTGGCGAAGGAGCGACTCCGTCGCCAGCGGCAGTGCGGGGACTTCGCGCTCGGGCTGATCGGCGTGGAGCTGCTGGCGTTGTTCCTCTGGTCGATCAACGCCGCCGCCGGAGCGGGCCCGCGGCTCGGCATTGCCCTGGTCCCTCCCGGCGCGGTGAGCGGAATCGCGATTTGGTGGGCGGTCCGGTACCGGGCGCGAGCGATCGACCGCCTCGAACGCCTGACCGGGTTGGAGCGCCAGCTGCTCGCCGACGTGCAGTAGTGCCGCGGCGCCCCTCGCGCGCTGGTCGGGCACCAATATCAGCCACACGCTGCAAGCCTCTGCAGAACGCACCTCCGTTCGCCTGAATCCGGACCGGTGTTCCGCAATGCCGATTCCCTCACCCGATTTGGCTCGAATGCAGTAAGCGGTTGTCACCCACCCCTCACGATATCCGGAAATCAGCCACTGGATGCGGGTTACGGCCACAGTCGTGCAAGCGACGAGGGTGATGGGCGTCTGTTGACCTGCAACCCACACATCGGCATACAAACTGCCCAACAACCAGCCGAACCTGCGAGATCAGGTTTCACCACTGCACTGCCTTGCAGGATCAGCACCACCGGAGGAGCCATGAGAACGTGGTCACTGTACGCGGCACTTGCCGCGCTATCGCTCCCGACGATCGTTGCCGGCCAGGCGTCGCGAGCGGCGGCGCCCTCACCACCGAAGCCCGCGGCGGTCATTCCGGCGGACGCGCCGATGTACACCCGTCAGGGCAGTTGGGTCGGGTTCGGGCTCGGCGCCGGATCGACGTCGCTGCACTGTCAGATTTGCGACAGTGAGGAAGCAGGCACCCGGGGGACCTCGGGCTATGTCCGAGTCGGCACGACGGTCAACGGGCGGTTTCTGGTCGGCGCCGAACTCAACGGTTGGATGCGTTCCGCCGAAGTCGGGAACCAGCGGGTCGTCGCGCTGACCGGCAACGGGTATTGGTATCCCAATCCGCGCCACGGCTACTACTTCAAGGGCGGCTTCGGGATCTCGCGGTACAAGCAGTGGAGCACCGACGACAACAACAGCGAGGTCAAGACCGGTGTCTCGACCGGCGGCCTCACCGGCCAAGTCGGCGCGGGCTATGAGGTCCGAGTCAATCCGCGAATGTCGTTCGTGCCTTTCGTGAACCTGGTCGGTACCGCGCGCGGCGCCTTGTACACCGAACGATCCGACGACACCAGTTTCGAACGTAACCGACTCCCCAACCGAGCGAACGTGTTGTTCCTGCAGCTCGGCATGGGGCTCACGTGGCACTAGGGGCGACCTATGAAAAAGCTGACGTACTTGATCGTCGCGGCGGGGGCGGGGCTGGCGTTGGCGGCGTGCGGCGAGGTGTCCGGTCCGGGCGGGGGCGATCCGCTTGGCGCGCCGCCGAGCGTGGCGTTCGGGACCTGGCGACCGACCAGCAACGACACCTGCCCGATCTCGGTCCACCAGAAGTACTCGACCGTCGGGCCCGACGGGAAAGCCTACCCGACCTGGCATCCGCCGGTGGACCCCACGACCGGCTGCACCTTCGGCCACGAGCACGGCCGCGACCCCCAAGGGTCGGACCTCCACGCCAAGATCGGTGATCTGCCGTTAGGCTTCGCCAACGAGCAGCTCGACGTCTGGGACCCGACCGGAAAGCGGCACGAGGACCACGTCGGTCACAAGTACGAGTGGGAGAACGACATTCAGATGCACGTGACCAACGCGGGCGGCACGGTGCTGTCGGTCAAGTGCGACATCCTCTACAAGCTCCACCAGGGTACCCACTCGAGGGACGCCTTCACCAACAACCTCCACGAGGTCCAGTACTACGCGGAGTGCAACGACGGCACCGAGGTGCGGATGATCATGATGGCCGCGATCGGTCGAGCCGGCGAGTTTACCCGCACCTGCGACGGCGCCCGAGTTCAGGTTGGAACGGCCTCACCGGCCAATTCGCCCAACGGCGGCGGGCAGCGAGTCATTCCGGATCGGGTCTGCGTCGACCGGCACCTGCTGGTCGGCCCCGGACAGCAATCCGACGCTCGGGCCGCGCTCCATGAGAGTTGGCAGCAGTCGCTGGTCCTCAAGACCGCCGAGGGCCGGGCGATCGCCCACATGAACCCCTACTTCCAGGCGTTCGCGCCGAGCCGATTTCACGATCCCTCCAAGGCGGATCTGACCGGCCGCCCGATCGAGATGTGCTACACCACCGAGAGCAACGGAGACCAGGCCCGCGGCGGCCCGTGCGCGGCCGCCACCCAGAACGGAACGGTCAACGGCATCGTCTTCGACGATCCTCGATCGCCGTTCAACGGGGTCCGGCGGGTTTTCGACATCAACTCGCTCGATGTCGACAACGAGGACGGCCCGACAGTCTGGTACACCGATCCGTTCGGTCGCAACGCCAAGACCAGCCCGTTCCCCGGGTCGATCCGCCAATACGTCGCGAAGATCGACAACACCGGGCTCGACCTGTCCGGCCCGGGCATCGGTTCCAACCGGAACTACGGCGGGCCCGGGGTGCACGCTCCGAACTGACGGCTCGACGCAGGGCGGCAGAAGGGAAGAGGGCGGCCGGGCGGCCGCCCTCTTCGTTTTGGTGGCTTGCTGACGTGGTTTGCCGCGATCTACCTTTGGGTGTCCTCCTTCACCAGGGTTTTCCATGCGCCGATCCTCGGCCATCGTGTTGTTGGCGTCGCTCGGCGCTCAGGTGACGCTCTTGGCCCAGGCGCCGCGGACCGAGCGACGCCGGTGGATCGACTCGACGACCAACGTCACTGACGATCCTCGCCGGGTCCCGATCCCCGCGGGCCTCACGGCGCCGCAAGGCACTCTGGTGCTGACGGGCGGGCGGATCTGGGACGGCACCGGCGCCGCCGCCCGACCGGGTACGCTGGTCATCACTCGCAACAAGATCGCGGCGGTGCTTCCGCCGGGCCGGACGGGCTGGCCGGCGGACGCTCGGGTGATCGACGTCAGCGGCAAGACCGTCCTGCCGGGATTGATCGATCTCCACACCCACCTCGACTATCGCTACCCGGGCAACTCGGACGCTCGAGTCTGGAGCCAGGCGGACGCGGCGCTCCGCGGCGTCGAACGGCTCCGCTACTACATCGAGAGCGGGATCACCACCGTGCGGGACGTCGGGTCGGAGGGTGATACGCCGTTCCTGCTCAAGCAGTGGGTTCAAGAGGGGCGGCTGATCGGACCCCGGGTGTTCGCCGCGGGAAGCGTGATCTCGGGCCGCGGCGGCCATGGGGGGGAGGTCGACATGGAACGCGCTCGCGCACTGCCGGCGGCCCGGGAGGCGTCGGGGCCGGACGACTGGCGGGAGGCCGTTCGGGAGCAATTGCGCAAAGGCGCCGACCTGATCAAGGTGACCAGCCACTTTTCCGAGGAGGAGATCAAGGCGGCCGTCGAGGAGGCCCACGATCTTGGCCTCAAGGTCACCGCCGACGCGGAGACCTTCTACATCGAACGCGCGATCCGGGCGGGCGTGGACATGATCGAGCATCCGTTGCCCCGAACCGACGAGGCGGTGCGGCTGATGGTCGAGCGAGGGGTGTCCTCCGACATCACGCTGATCCCGTATCAGATCATCTTCAAGCTCTCGAACGGGTACTTCGGCTCGACCAGTCGGCGGTTCAGTTTCAGCCACGCGGCGAATCTGGCGATGGCCAAGAAGCTCAAGGACGCTGGCGTCACCCTCGGGATCGGCACCGACCTGGTCGTCGACTGGATCGAATACCTACCCTGGGCCTATCTCGAGGAGATGCGGTTCTTCACCCAGATCGGCTACACGGTGCCCGAGGTGCTCGGCATCGCGACCCGGGTCAACGCCAAGTTGCTCGACATGGAGGACAAGTTGGGTACCCTCGAGGTTGGCAAACTCGCCGACGTGCTGGTGGTGGCGGGGCAGCCGGACCAGCGGATCGAGGATCTCGAGAAGGTCGATCTGGTCGTTCGCGACGGGCGGGTCCAGGTCGAGGGCGGGCGGGTCGGGTATCCGCGCCACCTGCCGAAGGCGCCGCCGGGAAGCCGGTGACCCGCGGTGGCCGAACCGCCTCGGCGGGGTCGGCGGGTTGGCGGGTTTTGCCGGAGCGGGTGACATTAGTATACGATGGACGACTCAGCGGGCCCCATGAAACGGAGCGAGACGATGGAACAGAACCGGCGGACTTTCCTAGCGACGTCGATGGCGGCGGTCGCGTCGCCCTGGGTTGCCCGGGGTCGATTCCCGATCTTCGCGGCGGGCGCGGAGTATTCGGCGCGCTGCCTCGGGATCATGGAGCGGGCCACCGTCCTCGACATGCTGGGCCTGCTCACCCTCAACTTCCCCTTGATGACGAAGTGGAACGCCAAGCCGGAGCTGTTCACCGAGGCCGACTTCCAGCGCCTGAAGAGCTCGGGGATCCACGTTTTCCACACCGCGGTCGGGACGGGCGGCCCGGATCCCTACCAGTCCACCTATCAGTTCATCGCCAACTGGAACGGGTTCCTGGCCGGGAACGATCAGTACTTCATGCGGATCGATTCCGTGGCCGACTTCGCTCGAGTCAAGGGATCGGGGAAGATCGGGATCATGCTGGGGGTGCAGAACTCCGAGCATTTCCGCCGTCCCGCCGATGTCGACACCTTCTATGCGATGGGGCAGCGGGTGTCCCAGCTCACCTACAACTCCCGCAACCTGATCGGGAACGGCTCGACCGAACGGCGCGACGAGGGGTTGAGTGACTTCGGCGTCGCGATGGTCGATCGGATGAACACCGTGGGCATGGCTGTCGACGTCTCCCATTGTGGAGACCGAACCTCGACCGACGCGTTCGAGGTGTCGAAGAAGCCGGTGCTGGTCACCCACTCCAATGTTCGGGCCCTCAACCCGGGGCACCCCCGCTGCAAGCCGGACGAGGTGATCAAGGCCGTCGGCAAGGCGGGGAGCGTGTTCGGGATCACCGGGGTTCGAAACTTCGTGAAGGGCAGCGAGCCGACCACGATCGAGGATCTCCTCAACCACTTCGATTACGTCGCCAAGATGATCGGGGTCGAGCACGTCGGGGTCGGCAGCGACATCGACCTCGACGGCTACGACGACATGCCGCCGGAGGACTACCGGCGGCTCAAGGCCGGGTACAAGGGCAGTTACGCCTTCCGCGACAAGATCGACATCGACGAGGTGGCCCATCCCAAGCGGATGTTCGACTTGACCGAAGGGCTGATCCGGCGGAAGTACACCGACGACCAGATCCTCGGAATCCTCGGGGGCAACTTCCGGCGGGTGTTCGAGCAGATCTGGGTCTGATCGTGCGACCCCTCGAGTGGGTGGTGATGATCGGCGCCGCCCTGCTGGTGGTCGGCTGGGCGGCTGGCTGGCGGCTCCGCCGTTGGGTGCCGGCCCTGCTGGCGGTCGTCGTGGTGGTCCACCTCGCGATCGAAGGGCAGCGGCTGGTCATGTGGCCGTTGTACGCGATCGTCGCGATCGCCTTGATCGGGGTTCTGGTTCGATCGCCGAATCAACCGCCGGGGCGGGGGCGGTGGCGAACGGTCGGGCGGGCGGTCGTGGCCCTCCTCCTCCTGGTGGCGATCGTGCCGCTGCCATGGCTCTGGCCGGTGATGCGGCTCCCGGCACCGACGGGACCCTATCCGGTCGGGACGTCGTGGCTGGTGGTGGTCGACTCGAGCCGGCAGGAACGGTTTGCCGCTGGCGGGGTCCGGGAATTCCCGGTCAAGGCCTGGTATCCGGCGAAAGCCGGCTCCGCCGAGCCTCGGGCGCCGTACGCGAGCTCCCATGAGATGAACCTGGGTGGGTTGTTGCCACCGGCCCTCTTCCTCCAGTCCCGCTACGTGCGAACCCATGCGTTGCTCGATGCGCCTCTCGCGACCGGCGACGAGCGGTTCCCGACCATCGTGTTCTCCCATGGCTACTCGGGGTACGCCGCGCAGAACACGCCCCAGATGGAGCAGCTCGCCAGCCTCGGCTACGTGGTGTTCAGCATCGCCCATACCGGGGAGGCAGCGGCCGCGGTGTTTCCGGATGGCCGGGTGGTCGGCTTCGACAAGGATGCTCAGGCCAAGATGCGGAAGCAGGCGGCCGCGGAGACGATCGCCGAGATGATGGCGATCATGGCGCGGCTCGACAGCGCCAAGACGGAGGACGAGCGGGCCGCCGCGTACAGGGAATTCCTGGCCAAGACGCCGGAGCCGCTCCGGTCGGAGAGCGTGATCGAGTGGGCGGCGGACACCCGAGTGCTGGTCGATCGGCTCGAAGGGATCAACGCCGGGGTCGGGGCGTCGCCCTTCGCCGGGCGGTTGGACCTCGAGCGGCTCGGGATCATGGGGATGTCGTACGGCGGAGCGACGGCCGGGGAGTTCTGTCGGGTCGACCGGCGGTGCCGGGCGGGGCTCAACATCGACGGTGGGCAGTTCGGGCCGCTGATCGACGATTCGCTCACGGTGCCGTTCTTCATCATGTCGAGCGAAACGGCTCGCGCGGTGCATCTGCCGATTCTCGACGTCGCGCGCGGTCCGGCGTACCTGGTGACGATCCCCCAGACCACCCACGTCGGGCTCACCGACCTGTCGCTGCAGGCACCGGTGCTGTTCCGTTGGGCCAATCTGACCGGGCGGCTCGATCCGGATCGCCGGGAGCGGCTGATGACCGAGTACACGGTGGCATTTTTCGATACCTATCTCAAGGGACAGCGATCGCCGCTGCTCGATGGGCCGTCGCCGGCCGAACCGGACGTCTCGTTCGTGGGGAGGAACCTCCCGTGAGTATCACCTGTCGTTGGATCGGCATGCTGGTGCTGGCACCGGGCTGGGCGGCGGCCCAGTCAGCGACCAGGCCGGATCCCCTCGCGGGGCTCGGGGAATACATCGAGCGGGTCCGGGCCGAGTGGAAGGTTCCCGGTCTGGCGGTCGGGATCGTCAAGGACGATTCGCTCGTCTTTGCCAAGGGCTTCGGGGTGAAATCGCTCGACCGATCCGATCCGGTCACGCCCCGCACGCTGTTCGCGATCGGCTCGAACACCAAGTCGTTCACCGCCACCGCGGCGGCGATGTTGGTGGACGATGGCAAGCTCCGGTGGAACGATCGGGTGACCAAATGGCTGCCCGAGTTCCAGCTCTACGACCCGTACGTCACCCGGGCGATCACCATTCGGGATGTGCTTTCCCACCAGTCGGGGCTCGGCCGTCGGGGCGACGCGCTCTGGTATGGGACGGCGTACTCGCGGGCCGAGGTGCTCCGACGGATTCGGTTCCTGCCGCCGAACGCCGGATTTCGCACCGAGATGGGGTACCAGAACATCATGTTCCTGGCCGCTGGCGAGGCGGCCGCGGCGGCGGCAGGGATGAGCTACGACGACCTGATTCGGCGGCGGATCTTCGAGCCGCTCGGGATGCGGACCAGCCAAACCAGCGCGAAGGCGGTGCCCGGGAACGTCGACGTCTCCAGCCCGCACGCGATCGAAGCCAGCGGCGCCAAGGTGATCCCCTATCGCGACATCGACAACGTCGCGCCGGCGGGATCGATCGCCTCCTCGATCGAGGAGATGGCCCAGTACCTTCGGCTCCATCTGGGCAACGGGACCGTCGGTGGGAAAAGGCTGGTGAGCGCGACCAACCTCGGGGTGACCAAGACGCCCCACGTCAACACCGGCGGGGCCGGCGACAGCCTCACCCACTTCTCGTCATACGGGTTGGGATGGGTGCTACTCGACTATCGGGGTAAGAAGATCGCCTGGCACAACGGGGGGATCGACGGGATGCTCTCCGAGATGTGGACCGTGCCCGAGGCCGGGCTGGGCATCGTGGTACTGTCGAACGGGTCGCCGCACGGTGCGGGACCGGCGGTGGTCTGGGACATCGTGGATCGCTATCTGGTCGGGAAGCCAACCAAGGACTACCTGGCCCGATCCGTGGAACAGCGTCGGCAGGGCGAGGCGGCCGCCGCCACCCGCCGGCAGCAGCGCGAGGCCGCCCGAACCAAGGACACCAAGCCGTCGCTGCCCCTCACTGCGTATGCGGGCACCTACACCGATTCGCTCTACGGAGCGGTGACGGTGAGTGTCGAGGGCGAGGGCCTGGTGGTCGGCTATCATTCCAACCGAACCGCGCTCGCGCACTGGCACTACAACACCTTCGCCAGTCGTGACGGCGGTGGCCTCGGGTCGATGTCATCGGTCACGTTCCAGATCGATGCCCGGGGGAAGGTGGGCTCGGTGGACATCGATGGGTTCGGCACCTTCCGGCGTTAGCCGGGCGCACAGCTTGCAAGGGCAACGACCTAATGACCTTCGGCCTCACCTCCAACACGGCGCCCGACGGGCTCGACCCGCGCCGCGACCTTCCGAGCGGCTTCTTCGATCGGTACCTCGAGCTCCATCGGGAGTTCACCCCCCGCCAACAGGCCCACGCCGCGGCGCGGAAAGTGGCGCTCGCCGAGGCCCATCGGGGTCGCCTGCCCGATCACCTGCCGCCGTCGCCAGCCACGACCGGCGACTGGCGGATCGAGCTCCCCGATTGGTGCGCCGATCAACGCAACCAGATGACCGGCCCGGCCGATGACGCCGAGTTGGTGGTGAAGATGCTCAACTCGGGCGCGCCCGGGGTGATGATCGACCTCGAGGACTCGATGGCCAACGACTGGCCGACGCTTCTCCGCGGCCATGCCAACGCCGTCGATGCGCTTCACCAATCGCTCGGCTACGACGATGCGAAGCGGGGCGGCCGAGTGGCGATCAAGGCAAGTTCGACGGTCACCTGGGTGCGGATCCGCGGGCTGCATCTGCATCAAGCCGGCGTCGTGGCGGGTGAACTGACCTCCGCCTCCTTGTTCGATCTTGCGCTGTTGCTTCACAACCTGGATCCCAGCCGCCTCAAGCACCCGGTGGCGATCTATATCCCCAAGACCGAATCGGCCGACGAAGCGGGGTGGTGGGCGGACGTGTTCAAGCGACTGGCCCAGGCGAAAGGCCTCGCCCCCGACCACATCAAGTGCATGGCCCTCGTCGAGGCTCATCCGATGGCCTACCGGATGGAGGAATTTCTTCATCCGCTTCGGGATCACATCGTCGGGCTGAATCTGGGTCGCTGGGATTACATGGCCAGCCTGATCCACTTCAACCTCCCGAACCCGAATTGGGTGTTGCCCGACCGCAACACGATTCCCCATGATGTGGCGTTCTTCCAACGGCTCCGAGAGTTGTTGCCCGACGTCTGCCACAAGCGGGGCCTGCTCGCCATCGGAGGGATGACGGCATTGTTTCCCAGCCGGGTCGACGCTGAGCTGAACGCCCGGGCCTTGGCGGTGTTGGAGAAGGACAAGAAGAACGAGGCCAGCGCGCTGATGGACGGGGCGTGGACCGGTCATCCCGACCAGAACGCGATCGCGGTGGCCCAGTTTCCGGCGCCGAACCAGGGCTTCAGGCGCCCAGCCGGCTTGGACCGATTTCCGGACCTTCGCCCGGAGCCGGTCGGGGTCGGGAGTCGGACCGTGGCGGGGTCGAGGGCGGCGGCCCGGGTTACTATCCTCTACCGGGCGGGGGTGTTGGCGGGCCGGGGCGCGAGCTTGATCGACGGGTACATGGAGGATCTCGCCACCGACCGCATTTACCGTCTGATGCTGGCACAGAGGGTGCTTCACCGGGACGTCCCGGTGGTGGGCGAGGATGGTCGTCCCGTGGCGCACACGCCGGAATTTCTGAGCCGCCTCTATGACGAGGAACTCGCCGTGTTGCTGGCGCGTTCCGATGACGTCACCGAGCAAGCGCGTCTCACCCAGGCTCGCGCCGAGAGCGAGGCCATGATCGTCGCCGGGCGTCACGATCCCGTGTGACGGCCCAACCCTCTGGAGATGGCATGATCGATCGGCTGGAAATCGAGCGGCACCCGGCCCGAGAGAGTGGGCCGGCAATCGTACCTGAGGTGGCGAAAATGCACGCAGACTGGGCGACGGATCCCCGCTGGGCCGGGATCGAACGACCCTACCGAGCCGAGGACGTTCTTCGGCTTCGCGGATCGCTTCGGGTCGAACATACCTTGGCGCGCCACGGCGCCGAGCGGCTGTGGTCGCTGCTCCACTCCGAGCCGTACGTACACGCGCTCGGCGCGCTCACCGGCAATCAGGCGATGCAGCAGGTCCGAGCCGGGCTCAAGGCGATCTACCTCTCCGGCTGGCAGGTGGCCGCGGACGCGAACATCGCCGGGCAGATGTATCCCGATCAGAGCCTCTATCCGGCCAACAGCGTGCCGATGGTAGTGAAGCGAATCAACCAGGCACTGCAGCGGGCCGACCAGATCGAGCATGCCGAAGGCAAGGCGAGCGGGGTCCATTGGTTCGCCCCGATCGTGGCCGATGCCGAGGCCGGTTTCGGCGGCCCGCTCAACTGCTTCGAGCTGATGAAGGGGATGATCGAGGCTGGGGCGGCGGGGGTGCATTTCGAAGATCAACTCGCCAGCGAGAAGAAGTGCGGGCACTTGGGCGGCAAGGTGTTGATCCCGACCCAGGCGGCCGTCCGCAACCTTGTGGCGGCCCGTCTCGCGGCCGACATCGAAGGCGTGCCGACCCTCCTCGTGGCCCGGACCGACGCCAACGGGGCCTCGCTGTTGACCAGCGACGTCGACGACCGCGACCGGGAGTTCGTGACCGGGGAGCGGACCCCGGAGGGCTTCTACCGGGTCAAGGAAGGCCTCGATCAGGCGATCTCGCGCGGGTTGTCCTACGCGCCGATCGCCGATCTGATCTGGTGCGAGACCTCGACGCCGGACCTGGCCGAGGCACGCCGGTTCGCCGAGGCGATCCACGACCGGTTCCCTGGCAAGATGCTGGCGTACAACTGCTCCCCATCGTTCAACTGGGAGAAGAAGCTCGATGCCGACACCATCGCCAAGTTCCAGCGGGAGCTCGGCGCGATGGGCTACAAGTTCCAGTTCGTCACTCTGGCCGGCTTCCACGCGCTGAACTACTCGATGTTCGAGCTGGCCCGCGGCTACTCGACCCGAGGGATGGCGGCGTATTCCGAGTTGCAGCGCGCCGAGTTCGCGGCGGAAGTGAACGGGTACACGGCCACCAAGCATCAGCGCGAGGTGGGCACCGGGTACTTCGACGAGGTGGCCCAGGTGATCAGTGGGGGTTGCTCGTCGACAACGGCGCTGGCGGGGTCGACGGAAACGGCGCAGTTTCATTGAGGGCGCCGGGCGCCGGGCGCCGGGCGCCGGGCGCCGGGCGCAGGGCGCAAGGCGCAGGAGGTCGAGGGGTAGACTAGGACGAAGGGTGCGGCCGCACCGAGGGCGGACGGGAGGGGATCCCGTTCGCCTTTCGTTTCGTTGGTGATCGGGAACGGGGGAAGAAGCATGGCTAGTCGCGATTGGATCATGGGTGTCCTCGGGTTGGGCGCCTTGATGACGGGGAGTGTGGTGTCCGGCGCGTCGGCGGCGGACCGCCTCGGGGCTCGGCTGGCGCAGCCCGTTCCGATGGCGGTCTACGCCGCCCGCCGCACGGCGGTGGTGGCCGCGGCCGGCGGTCGCCTGGTCATCGTCCCGTCGCAAAGCGCGTTCAAAACCGACGACGATGCTGGATTCCAGCAAGCCACCGACTTCTACTACCTGACCGGGCTGGGTGACGTAATCGGAGGCGTGCTCGTGCTCGACGGCCCGGCTCGCGCGGCCGTGCTCTTCGCGCCGGGAAGCAATCCGCTCATTACCCGCCCGATGCCGACCCCAGGGCCGGCGACTGCCGCGCGACTCGGCCTCGACCTCGTTCTCCCGGTCGACGCGCTGGAATCGTGGCTCCGCCGTCGCCTGCCGGCCGCGACCGAGGTGCTCGTGTCGCCCACCGATCCTCGCGGCGCCGTGGCGACGCCGATCCCGATGGCGAACGGGGTCGAGCGGTGGCGCCACTACCTCGGCGGACTGGGCCATCGGGGCGCCGTCAGCGCGGCGACCACGGTGATCCGGCCCCTGCGGGAGCGGAAGGACTCGGCCGAGATCGCCATTGTCGATCGGGTCGGTCGAATGAGCGGCCAGGCGATGGTCGCGGGCATCCGGGCGCTCAAACCGGGACGAACCCAGCGACAGGTCGAGGTGGCGGTGGTGAAATCCTGCGTCGACGCGGGAGGCCGCCACTCGTTCTGGCCGTGGGCGATGAGCGGACCCCGGGCGGTGTACGGCGATCTCTTCAACTCGTTCGTGGACTACGACGGGCACGACCGGGTGATGCGCGCGGGCGAGTTGGTGCGGGTGGACGTCGGCTGTCAGGCCGAGCGGTACATGGGAGACGTGGGTCGGACGGCCCCGGTCGGGGGGCGGTTCGATCCGGGGCAACGAGAGGCGTGGGATCTGTTCATCGCGGGCTATCGGGCCGGGCTGCCGTTGTTGCGCGACGGGGTCGCGGTCGCCGACGTGTTCGCGGCGGTCCTCGACCGGATCCGGGCCCTCGCGCCGACCCTCCGCACTCCGTTAGGCAGGCAGGCGGCCGCGGTGCTGCTCGGACCGACCGGCACAGAGGCATGGCAGTTTCACGGAGTCGGGCTCGACGATGCCGAGGGGGCCCCGGCGGTGCTCCGGGCCAGCATGACGGTGGCGTACGAGCTGATGTTCGCGGTCGGCGATCAGGGCTTCTATCTCGAGGACATGATCCTGATCGAGAGTGACGGCTACCGGTTGCTGACGCCGGGGCTGCCGTACACGGCCGCCGAGATCGAGCGGGTCATCGCCATTCCGCCACGATGATCGCGTCAGGTCCGGCCCGGGGGCGACGATGCCTCCGGGGATTCACCGCCCGTCGGTTGAGCTACTCGCGCGAATAGAGGAAGTAGTCGTACAGCGCGCGGGACGCTTGGGCAATCGCGGCCTCGAGGTCGGGCCCCTGGACCCTGGCGGATTTCTTTACATAGACCGCCAGCGCGAGGTGGGTGCCATCGGGAAGGTCGACGATCCCGACGTCGTTGGCCGTCCCCGGGTAGGTGCCGGTCTTGTGGGCCACCCGCGTTCCGGGCGGGAGCATCCCCTTGATCCGGCCCGCGCCGGTCTCGCAGCGGTACATGATGTCGAGCAGATAGTCGGAGTTGGCCCGGCTGAACAAATCACCCTTCCACAACTTCGCCAGCAGGGTCATCATCCCGCGGGGGCTGCCGTGGTCCCGGGGGTCGTTGGCATAGTAGTAGGGAATCGAGTCGCGGCGGGCCTTCGACAGTTGGGCGCTCTGCTGCTGCCATTTGGTGCGGGAGAACTTGCCGTCGGTCCAGATGTCGGTGATGCCCCACGGATGAGCGATGATCTCCGCGGTGGGCCGATCGACCCGAACATCGGTGATGCCGGCCGAGCGAAGCCGCTTGGTGACGGCCTCACCGCCGCCCGCGAGCTTCAAGACCAGGTCGGTGGCGTTGTTCTCCGACAGGATCATCATCGTCTCGATCAAGTTCCGGACCGACATCGCGAAGCCGGGTTTCCGGAACAGCAGATGGGCTTCGCTGCCGATATGGAGATCGGTGGTGTCCCACTCCACCATTCGGTTCAGGTCGAGCTTGCCCTGCTCCACCAGGGTGAACGCCTGGATCGCCATCGGGAGCTTGTAGGTGCTTGCCAAAGGGTATTGCTCGTCGGCCTTGTAGAAGAAGGTCCGGCCCGACTCGAGATGGGTGGCGGCGATGCCGATCGTGCCCCCGGACAGCGGCTCGATCCGGGCGATCTCCCGCTCGAGGTGCTGCCGGGCAGACTGGCCGGCGGCGATGGTGGGCAACGCGATGAGGGCGACCAGGCTGAGGCGGCAACGCATGACGACTCCGGGCGGCGGATGGACGGTGCGGGCAGTCCCTGATTGTATCGAATCCCGTCGACCGGCGCCACCACCGATTCGCACGGCTCCTTACGACTTGGTACGAGTTGCCGCCGAGGTGACGATCCGCTCGAACCGCACGTCCCGAGCCCGACCGGCGTAGACCCCGAAGCCGGTCACCCGGCCGGTGGGCCCTCGAAGAAATCGAATCGTCGTCCCCGTGCTGCGGAACCCATCGCGATAGGCCGGCTGGAAGGAGAGCCGATCGGCGGGTCGGCTGTGGAGCACGAGCCTGGTCCCCTCGGCTTCGATTCGGTAGGTCACCTCGAGCTCCGGGCTCCGGTACTCTCCGACGTAGTCGGTCAGCGGTGCCGCGGCGTCCGGCGTCGCCGGCTCGGGGCGGTAGCGGCGCCAGGCGTCGGCGAACTGGGTTACCTCATAGCCGCCGCTGGTCCGCTCGAAACGGAACTCGCCCGAGGCCGGGTGCCAGAACCGGCCGTCGCCGAGGTGGGTCAGAGTGATCGTCGGGCCACCGATGCTGGCGGTGAGGTTGCCGCCGGAGATCGCGAAGGTCACGGTCTGGTCGGAGGTGGAGTCACGGTAGGCACCGACCATCCCCTGCAATGCTTGGGCGTCGACTGCGACGGCGGGGCTCGGCGGCGGCTCGGTGGCTGGCAGACCGAGCAGTCGGATCGCGATTCGGTTGGCGTACCCGCCCGCGTCCGCGCTGCCCCCGTTGCAGAGCACCGCGACCGACAAGTTCCCGGTTGGCCAGCGGGCCAGGTAGGTTCGATATCCGGCGGTGGCACCGCCGTGCGTCACGGCCCGCAGTCCGCGGAAGGTGCTCACCCCGAGGCCGAGTCCATAGCCGATCGCCGAGCCATCATTGAGCTTGCCCGGAGTCTCCAGCATTCGGACCAACTCGGCGCCGCCGGGGATCGTGCCGCTGGTGAGAGCGTCGTTCCAGCGGAGCAGATCGTCGACCGTCGTCAGCAATCCGCCGTTGCCGTGCACCATGGTGAACGGCATGTCTTGGACCCAACCACCGGGCCCCGGGCTGTAGGCGGTGGCACGATCGGCGACGACCTTGCGATAGTCGGCTCGCCATTCGGTGCGGGTCATCCCGAGGGGCACGAAGAGCTCGTCCCGGGAGAAGTCGGCCAGGGTCTTGCCGGACACCCGGTGGACGATCAGGGCGGCGAGCACGTAGCCGGTGTTGCTGTAGAGGTATTCGGCGCCGGGGGCGAAGTTGAGCCGTTGCTGATGGCGAACCAGATCGAGAATGCGGGGGAAGTTGTGCACCTCGCTCCCGGGAGGAAATCCCTGGAGCGCCAGGAGGGCCCACTGGTCCCGGAGTCCGCTGGTGTGCTGGAGCAGGTTGCGGATACTGATCGGCCGGCCGAAGTCGGGGACCTCGGGGAGGTGGCGCCGAATGTCGTCGTCGAGGGACAGCCGGCCGCGGAGCGCGAGGAGGGCCACCGCCGCGGAGGTGAACTGCTTGGCCACCGATCCGGATTCGACCACCGACCCCGGGCGGAGCGGAACGCCGTACTCGAGGTTGGCCATCCCGTACGCCCGGGTGAGCCGGGTGCCGTTCCAATCCACGCCCACGGTGCAGCCCGGGCCGTGGGTGCCTCGCCAGGACGCGAATACGCTGTCGAGCACCACCTCCGGTGCCTGAGCCGCCACCGGTCGGGCGCCGAGCGACCCGGCGGCAATGAGTGCGATGATGAAGCTTGAGTGAGGTCGCGATCGGGTCATGGTCTCAGTTCCTCGGACGAGCGAGCGCACCGGTGGGGCGAGGGCCCCTGAAACTAGGTCCGGGATTCGATCGAGGCCAGGCCGCGCCGACCGATCGGGCGCAGTAGATTTGGCGACCCTGGTCTCCGGTTTCACCTTTGGCTCGTGGCGAGTGCTCACCCATGCGAATCGCTGATCTCGAAACCCCGGTGCCGTTGGTCGACCTCGACGTCCTCGAGCGCAACCTCGATCGGATGGCGGCGTACACGACGGAACATGGCCTGGGCCTTCGGCCCCACATCAAGACCCACAAATCTCCCCGGGTCTCGGCCGAGCAGCTGCGTCGGGGCGCGCTGGGGCTCACTTGCGCCACGACCCACGAGGCCGAGGTGATGGCCGATCTCACCGACGACGTCCTGGTCGCTTATCCACCGGTTGGCTCGGCCCGACTCCAGCGCCTGATGAGTCTCCCGAGCCACGTTCGGCTGATGGTGGCCCTCGATTCCGCGGAGGCGATCGAAGGTCTCGCCGCGGCGGCCAAGGAAGCTGGCCGGCCGGTGCGGGTCCTCGTCGAGTGCGATCTCGGAATGCACCGGGTGGGCGTCACCTCGATCGAAGAGGGGGTTCGGTTGGGCCGGTTGATCACCGAGCGGCCGCCGCTCGAGTTCGCGGGTGTCACGTTTTATCCCGGGCACATCCGATCCGCGAGAGCGGAGCAGGAGGCGCCGCTCGCCCAGCTGACCGCGGACGTGGCCCGCTGGCTCGCCGCGTTCCGGGCCGCCGGTCTCGAGCCGGGCATCGTCAGCGGTGGGTCGACCCCGACGGCGTTCGATGCCCACCTGATCCCGGGGCTCACCGAGATTCGCCCGGGCACCTACTGCTACAACGATCGAGAGATCGTCTCGACCGGGTCGGCCACGCGGGAGGACTGCGCCTTCACCGTGCTCGCGACCGTCGTCAGCACGGCCGTGCCCGGCCAGGCGGTCTGCGACGCCGGCTGCAAGGCGTTAGGGCGGGAGCCGCTCCGGGCCGGGTCGGGTAACGGTTTTGGCGAGCTGCTCGATCACCCCGAGGTGACCGTGAAGGGAATGTCGGAGGAGCACGGGATTCTCGACCTGAGCCAGACCAGTTGGCGGCCCAAAGTGGGCGACCGGGTTCGGATCATCCCGAACCATGTCTGCATCGTGACCCATCTCAACGATTTCATTCACGGAATCCGCGGCGAGCGAGTCGAGACGACCTGGCCGGTGGCGGCTCGCGGTCGGGCGCAGCTGGTCTAGCGATCAGGGCTCGATCGCGGGCCGCTCGGCGGCCGTGGCGAGCTGGTGGTTGACGATCGACTGCTCGAGGTCGGCCGCCAGCTCCTTCGCCAGGCCTCGGTCTCGGAGCTTGATTCGCAGTTCGAGCCGTCCCGGTTTGGCGCCCGGGACGTGGGCGAAAGCATCGAGGTAGCGGGCTCGCAGCTCCAATCGAGGACGCCACCAGCCCCCGACGACGGTGGCCTTGGCCAGGACGTCGACCGGGATGTCGATGGCGAGTGGCGGCGCGACCACGACGTCGCTCCGAACGCTGGTGACCGAGACCTCGTCGATGTGCTGGGTCTCCGACCATTCCAGCGTCAGGATTCCCTCCGACCAGTGGGCCAAGCCTTCGACCTTGACCGACACGGAGCGAACCCCGAGGCCCTCGAAGACGTCCTGTCCGGGCGCCATCAGTCGAAACGGGAGCGGGTCCATGTTTACCGGGCGAGGCGGATGGGGTGCGCCGTCCTACGGGGCCGTTTCGGTCGCGGTTTCGACCGGGCCGTCATTGGAGGTACTCCCGGAGGCCGCTCAGGATCATCTCGACCGCGACGACCACCAGCAACATGCCCATCAACCGTTCCACCGCCACCAGCCCGCGCGATCCGAGCAACCGGGTGAACGCCGTCGAGAAGAAGAGAATCGTCGCGGTGGCAAGCCAGGCGAGCGTCAGGGCGATCAGCCATTCGACCCAGCGATCCGGCTCTCGGCTGGTCAGGAGCAGCACGGTTGCCAGCGCCGAGGGCCCGGCTACGTAGGGAATGGCCAGGGGCACGATGAACGGCTCGGCGCTCTCGTCCTCGCCGACGTGGTCGCTGCTCGGGAACACCATTCTGAGCGCGATCAGCAGGAGGACCACGCCGCCGGCCACGGTGAGGGCGGTGCCCGAGACCTTGAGGAGCGCGAGGAGGCTGGGCCCCACGAACAGGAAGGCGACCAGGACCGCCAAGGCGATCAAGACCTCGCGGATGATCACCGCGCGGTGGCGCTCCGGCGGCACTTGCCGGAGCGACGAGAGGAACAGGGGCACGTTGCCGAGCGGGTCCATCACGAAGAAGAGGAGTACCGCCGCGGAGGCAACCGTCATGGCCACGAAGATAAGCGAATCTCCGGGCGGCGACTTCGGTTTGCCCCCCGCGAGGCGTCCCACTAGGATCATGGCCCGATGAAGCTCATTTCTCTTGGCGGCGTGGCCGTCCGGTTCGGCGCCAACACGATCCTCCGGGACATCACCTGGACCATTACCGAGGGCGACCGGTGGGGGGTCGTCGGTCGCAACGGAGCCGGGAAGACCTCGGCGCTCGAGCTGATCCTCGGCACGGTCGAGCCGTCGACCGGCTCGGTGGCGCGATCGAGCGGTCTCACCGTGGCCGTTGTGGACCAGCACCGCGAGTTCGGCGAGGACGACACCGTCTGGGACGCCGCCGCGGGCGCCTTCCACGGACTCCGCCAGCTCGAGGCGTCGCTCACCGCGCAGTTGGCCGCCCTGGCCGACGCGCCGGAGGCGATCCAGGAGCAGCTCCTCGGCGAGTACGCCCGCGATCTCGAGCGGTTCGAGCACGAGGGGGGGTACGGGCTCACCGCGAAGGTCGACGCGGTTCTCCACGGTCTCGGCTTCGATCCGGAGCGAGCCCGGATCCAGCCGGCGAGTACGCTCTCGGGCGGCGAGCGGGGGCGGGTCGCGTTGGCGGCCGCGCTGGCGTCACCCTCGGACTTGTTGCTCCTCGACGAGCCGACCAACCACCTGGACCTCGAAGGCACCCAGTGGCTCGAGGAGTACCTGGTGCAGGAGTCGCGCTCGGTGGTGGTGATCAGTCACGACCGGGCCTTCCTCGAACGGGTCACCGATCACATCCTCCATCTCGAGGCGGGTACCGGCAGCACTTACTCCGGCGGCTATCGCGACTTCGTCCACCAGCGGGCCCATCAGCGCCTCTCGACCCAGCGGGCTTTCGAGAAGCAGTCGAAGGCGCTGGCCCGCGAGGAGGACTACATCCGGCGGAACACCGCCGGACATAACGCCGCCCAAGCGGCGGGACGACTTCGGCGGCTGGCTCGGGTCGAACGGCTCACCGCGCCGCCGGAAGAGGGTGGCACGATGTCGATGCGCCTGGTGCCCGCGTCGCGCGGGGGCGACCAGGTGCTCACGCTCGACCAGCTGGGGGTCGACATCGACGACCGGACCCTCTTGAAGGAATTCTCGGCGACCGTTCGCCGGGGCGACGTGGTGGGCCTGATCGGTTCGAATGGCACCGGGAAGTCGACCCTGCTGTCGGTCCTGCTGGGGCATCGCTCGCCCAGCCGGGGGAGCTGCAAGATCGGCGACTCGATCA
The DNA here is from genome assembly GCA_046160105.1 of Gemmatimonadales bacterium. GTDB lineage: Bacteria > Gemmatimonadota > Gemmatimonadetes > Gemmatimonadales > GWC2-71-9 > SHZU01. The sequence continues at coordinate 27,180 of JBJXGT010000005.1, forward strand.
CGGTGGCTTACTACGCCCAGGACCTCGGCGACGTGCCGCCGAACCAGGAACTGTTCGACATCATCCACGACCTCAGGCCGAGCTGGAATCGGGGCCAGGTCCAGGATCACCTCGGCCGATTCGGCTTCGCCGGCGAATCGGTGCGGCGCAAGCCCGAGAGCCTCTCCGGCGGCGAGCGGGCCCGGGTGGCCCTGGCCAAGCTGATGCTCGCCAACGCCAACTTCCTGGTATTCGACGAGCCCACCAACCACCTCGACGTGGAGACCATCGAGGTCCTCGAAGACGCCATCGACCAGTTCGAGGGCACCGTGCTGGTGGTCAGCCACGATCGCGCCCTGCTCCGATCGCTGACCAACCGGATCTGGGCCCTCGACGGCGCGGTGATGGAGGACTTCCCGGGCGGTTACGACGAATGGGTCGCGGCGAAGGTCGCCCGACGGAAGGCGGAGGCGGAGCGGGCTCAAATCGCCAAAGACGCCGAACGTCGGAAGACCAGCCCACGCCCGGCGGCCGCTCCGACCGGTCCTCGCCCGCTCACCGCCGCTCGGCGAGCGCTGGCCGAGGCGGAAGCCCGGGTCGAGCAACTCGAGTCGGAGGTCGCCGAGCGCACCGCGGCGATGGAGACGCTGACCCAGCAGGGTAATGCCGAATCGGCCCGCCGAGCCGGGGAGCTCAACCGGGCGCTGGCGGCGTCCAAGGCGGCGCTCGAGGCGGCGGTCGGCCAATGGGAGGCGGCCTCGGTCGAAGTCGATCGGTTGTCGTCCGGATGACCGCCGTCGCTCGCCCGGTTCGGACCCCGAATGTAGATTGACCGCATGGAGGTCCAGATCTTCGGCAGCAAGAAGAGCTCGGAGACCCGGGCGGCGCTGCGATTCTTCGCGGAGCGGCGGATCAAGACCCACTTCGTCGACTTCGCCGTTCGGGCGCCGGCCGTCGGTGAGCTGACCCGGTTTGCCCAGAAGTTCGGCGTGGCGGGTATTCTCGACCGGGAGTCGAAACGCTTCGGTGATTTGGGTTGGGGTTCGGCCCGCTACCCGGACGGGCGGTGGATCGAGAAGCTCGCGGAGGAGCCGATGGCGCTGCGGATGCCGCTGGTCCGCTGCCGCAACCAATTGACCGTCGGGTCGGCCGAGTCGGAGTGGGAATCCTGGCTGGCCACCTCCTGATTCCTCGGCGGGATTCGTCAGGGGTGCGCAGCGAAACCTGAAACCGGCTTGCCAGGCACGGCGTATCGGCCTAAGATCATGCGATCGACAATTTGTATACAAGACCCTTCGCCGCCGCCCGCGTTCCTTGGGCGCCGGCATCGTAGGCCAGTTAGATCGTTGCATAGCCCCAACCAGGAGAGATTTATGAGGTGGCGAAACATCCTCGGATCGGTCGCGGCCGTATTGGCGTTAGCCGCGGGCCGAGTGGCGGCGCAGGACGTCGCCGGGGTGGTGGTCGACAGCCGCTCGGGCCGACCGGTCGAGGGGGCCCGGGTTGCCGCGGAGGTTTCCGGTCGAGAGACCCGCACGGACGGGCGCGGCCGGTTCACCCTGGCGGGGATGACCGGGACCGTGTCCCTTCGGGTCAGCATGATCGGCTACCGGCCGACGACGGTGACCACCACGGCGGGCCGAACCGATGTCCGCATCCTGATCAGCGAGCAGGCGATCAACCTCGGTGAGATCATCGTCACCGGGACCCCGGAGGCGGCCGAGAAGCGGACCCTCGGCAACTCGTCGTCGACGATTCACGCCGCGGACCAGCAGGCGATCGCTCCGGTGCCGGACATCTCCAATCTGATCAATAGTCGGGCTCCCGGGGTGGTGGTCATTCCGGGTACCGGGCAGGTCGGGGCCGGCCCCCAAGTGCGGATCCGGGGGGTCAACAGCTTCAGTCTGAACGGCAATCCCCTCATCTACATCGATGGCGCCCGTGTCAACAACGACGTGGCCCAGGGCATCTCGGTTCAGGGATTCGGCTCCGGGATCAGTTCCCGGCTCAACGACATCGACCCGGACATGGTCGAGAGCATCGAGATCATCAAGGGGCCGGCGGCGGCGACGCTGTATGGCACCGAGGCGACGAACGGGGTGATTCAGATCATCACCAAGCGCGGCAAGGCGGGCTTGCGCCCGACCATCGGCGTGTCGATTCGCCAAGGGTCCAACTGGTTCGCGGATCCGGAGGGACGGATCGTCCAGCCGCTGAACCTGGTCAACGGCGTAGTGACCAGCTGGAACCCGGTTCGGCAAGAGGACTCGCTCTACGCGCTGGGGCTGGTCGACCGGCCGCTGTTCAGCAACGGCCATTTAATGGGCTACGGCGTGACGGTCAACGGCGGCACCGACGCGGTTCGCTACCATGTCGGCTCCAGCTTCGACGCCGATAACGGGATCGAGCCGACCAACAACCTTCGCCGGCTCACCACCAACGCGAATGTCAGCATCGCGGGCGGTCCGAAGTACGACGTGAACCTCAGCTTCGGGTTCGTCAAGAACAAGACCAATCAGGCGTTCGAGGCCGGCGCCGGCGGGATCTGGTTCTCGACCATCTTCGGCGATCCCAACCTGGTGAGCACGCCGCGGCGGGGCTTCAACGGTGCGCCGCCCGAGTTCCAATGGGGGTCGCGGCAGGCCGTGATGTCGATCAACCGGTTCACCACGAGCGTTACCGTCAATCATCGCCCCACCACCTGGCTCTCGCAGAAGCTGACGGTCGGGTTGGACCAGACCGACCAGGCGTCTGAACAGCTCAACCGCTTCTTGCCGCCGGAGTGGGTGCAGTTCAATCCCGGGGTGAACGCGCTGGGCGGCAAGTTCAAGAACCGCCGCACCGTCAACTACACCAGCTTCGATTACAGCGCCACCGGCCGGTTCAGCCTCACGGAATCGATCAACTCATCCACCTCGTTCGGCGCCCAGTACTACCGGCGCCGGACCGACGATCTCACCGCGAACGGCACCCAGTTCGTGGCGCCGGGGTTGGAGACGGTCCTGGCGACCGCCATCACCACGTCGTCCGAGGACTACGTCGAGAACTCGACGCTCGGGGTGTATCTCCAGCAGCAATTCGGCTGGAACGACAAGTTCTACCTGACCGGCGCGGTTCGGGTCGACAACAACAGCGCGTTCGGCGACAACTTCAGCCTGATCAAGTATCCCAAGGTCAGTGCCTCGTACATCGCCAAGGAGAACGGCGAGGGGCTCGTCAACACGCTCAAACTCCGGGCCGCCTACGGCCAGTCCGGGCAGCAACCGGTCGCGTTCGCGGCGATCCGCAGTTGGCAGCCGGTGACTGGTGGCGACGGCGCGGCCGCGCCGATCCCGCAGTTCGTCGGAAATCCGGACCTCAAGCCGGAACGGGCCGCGGAGATCGAAATCGGCGGCGATGCCGGCTTCCTCGACGATCGGCTCGGGTTCGCGGTGACCGGGTTTACCAAGACCACGAAGGACGCGATCCTTCTCAAGGCCCTGGCGCCCTCCCTCGGGTTCGCCGGCACCCAGTTCATCAACGTCGGCGCCGTCCGCAATCGGGGCATCGAGCTGGAGCTCTACGGCCGGCCGATCGAGAGGCAGAACTTCTCGCTGGATGCCCGGTTCTCCATGTCATACATCAAGAACAAGGTCACCGATCTCGGGACCCGGCCCGACGGCACCCCGATCCTCTCGCTCGGCAACGGTGCCGCCACGGTGGGCGACCCGGTCAACGCCCGGTACGCCCGCAGGGTGATCAAAGCGGACTACGACGCGACGACCAAGCGGGCGATCAACGTCCTCTGCGATGACAATGTCGGTGGGCCGGGATTGCCCTGCGGCTCGGCGCCGCTGGTGCTGGGTGGCCAGTTCGATCCCACCACCGAAGGCGCCTTCAGCCTGACGGCGACGGTGTGGAATCGGCTCCGGCTCTACGCCCTCGCCGACTTCAAAGCCGGCAACGTGCACACCGACAACAACCGCCGGGCCCTCTGCCAGGTGTTCCTCCGGTGCGTCGAGAACTTCAATCCTCAGGACTACGACCCGAAGCTCATCGCCGAGATTCAATCGGCGGGCACCGTGACCTCGTTCGTGTCGAGCAAGGCGGACTTCATCAAACTCCGAGAGGTGTCGGTCGCCTACCAGCTTCCCCGGAGCATGGCGCGGTGGTTCCGGGCCAGCGACGGCAACCTGGCGGTGTCGGCCCGGAACCTCCACACCTGGACCGGGTACAGCGGCCTCGACCCCGAGTCGTACTTCCTGACCCAGCAGTTCGTCCGGCTGGAGCAGGATCAGACGCCGCCGTTGATGTCGATCAACGTCTCGCTCAACCTGACCTTTTGACCCCGTCGAGGACTGAATCCATGCGTTCTCTCTATAGTGGAATCCTCCGTCGCGGCGCGGTGGTCACCGGCCTCGTGGCCGGCGTCGCGGGATGCAGCGAACTCCTCGATCAGTCGGCGCCGAGTCGGGTGCTCGAGGAGACCTTGGCGGGGCCGGCCGCCGCCAAGCTGATCGTCGACGGCGCGCGAGCGTCGTTCGGCTGCGTGTTCCAGGCCTACATCACGGGCATGGGACTGATGGTCGACGAGCTGGAAGACACTCAGCTCGCGGCCGCGGGTTGGGACTGGGATCGCCGCAGCATGTTGCCGGCTGGCGGGAATTTCGCCACCGCAACCTGCGATGGTACCCAGCAGTTCGGCGTCTATACTCCTCTCCAGACCGCCCGCTACACGGCCGACCAGGCGATCACCAATCTGAAAACCTTCAGCGACGCGGAGGTCCCCAATCGGACCGCCCTGCTCGCCACGGCCGCGCTCTTCTCGGGGTACTCGCACATTCTGATGGGCGAGGGGTTCTGCTCCGCGGCGGTCGATGGCGGGCCCGAGCTCACTCCCGCGGCGGTGTTCGCCTTGGCGGAAGGCAAGTTTTCCGATGCCATTGCGTCCGCGACGACCGCGAACGACCAGTCGCTTCTCAATGCCGCGCGGGTCGGCCGCGCTCGGGCTCGGCTCAACCTGGCCAAGCTGCCCGGGCAGGCCGTCGTGACAGCGAAGTTGACCGAAGCCCGAGCCGACGCGGCGGCGGTTCCGGCCGGGTTCGTCTACAACATTCCGTACAACCCGGCTTCGACCTACTCGCGCAACATGATCACGGTCAGAAACCGGGAGGCCCGGCTCTACGGCGTTGCCCCCCGATACTGGGCCATGACGTTCAACGGGGTGCCCGATCCCCGGGTCAGGGTCACTCAGGGCGCCCGAGGCCAGGACAACCTGACCAACAACGTCTACCTCGCCGAAAAATTCTCCGCCCAGAACTCGCCGATCGCGCTGGCACGGTATCAGGAAGCGCGGCTGATCATGGCCGAGGCGGACTATCACCTGGTCGGCGCGTCGGCCGCGGTGCCGTACATCAACGCGCTCCATGCCGCCGTCGGCCTGGCGGATTTCGCCAGCACTGACCCGACCGCCATCCTGGCCCAGATCGTCGAGGAGCGCTCCCGGGAGTTGTTCCTGGAGAGCCATCGGGCCTACGACAGCAAGCGGTTCAACCTGACCCTCGATCCGGCGCCCGGAACCGGATTCATGACTCCGAACCCGAACGGCGCCACCCGGAACAAGGGCGGGACGTACGGCGATCTACGGTGCCTGCCTCTGCCCGACGTGGAGCGGGACAACAATCCGAATCTGGCGGTCGGTCGTTGATCTGCTGAACACGCTCCACCATAGACGCGGAACGGCCCGAGGGATTTCCCTCGGGCCGTTCTTCGTCCCCGGCGGTCTCAGCCTTTCGGTCGGGCTCGGAACTGGTGATAGAGCTTGGAATGGCGGTCGGCCATGGGCTGCTCCAGTCCGCGAATGAAGACGTGGCGAATCTGGGTCCGAGCGTCGAGGGGATCGCCAGTGGTGATCTGGAGGTTCGCGACCTTACCGACCTCGATGCTGCCGATCCGGTCGGCCACCCCGAAGATCGTCGCCGGATTGATGGTCAGGGCCTTGAGCGCCTCTTCGCTCGACAGCCCGTAGGCGGTCGCGAGCGCGGCGTTGTAGGGGAGGTTCCGCGACTCGGCGGCATCATCGGATTGAAAGGCGATCATCACCCCGGCGGCGGCCAGCACGCCCGGATTGCCGTACACCGCGTCGTAGGGCTGGTCGCCGTCCGGCGTCTGGGTGAGGGGCCCGACGATGACGGGAATTCGGCGCGCGGCCAGGGTATCGGCCAGCATCCACGCCTCGGACGCTCCCCGGAGGATGACCCGGAGGCCGAGGCTGTCGGCGAGGCTGAGCACCCCGCGGATCTGGCCAGCCGTCTGCACGTCGAACAGCGCTGGTACCTCGCCGGCCAGGACCGGCCATAACGCCTGGAACGGAAGGTTGGCGCGTTCACGGGTTGCGAGCGTCGCGAACGCCTTCGCCTCCTTGAGGTAGGAGGACAGCTCGCGCACCTGGCGATTCATCGCTTCGCCGGGGTCACCGGCCTCGGCCTGACCGCCCCGGAAGCGGCCTCGACCGCCGGCGATGCGCGGGTACGTCATCACCATCGCCGCCCTGGGGGCTACGCCCATTTCGTCCGGGGTCCATCCGTCGAGATCGATGAGCGCGGCATACCCCTGGATCAGCCCGCCTCGAGCGGAGGTGATCGCGGTGGTGATCCCGTTCGCTCGGGTCACCGGGATCAGGTCGGAATGAGGGTTGACCGCGGTGAGCGCGAGGTTGTGCGGATTGAAGCTGCCGAGCTCCTGGGTGTCCTCGGGGCCGGGGACCGAACCCACCTCGGTGAGGCCGAGGCGGGTACCCGCGTCGATCAGCCCAGGATAGACGAAGAGACCCGCCGCGTCGATCCGGCGGGCGGTGGCGGGCACCGCCACGGTGGCGCCGACCGCGGCGATCTTCCCAGCCGTGATGACGATGGTCCCCCGCTCGATTCGGGATCCCACGACGGGGACGATCGTCGCGTTCACGATGGCGACGGTTTCGGCCGCGGGGCGTTGCGCGACGGCTGGCTGCCCTAACGCCGCGATGGTGAAGGTGCTCAAGAGGGCGTGAGTCATAGGCCGGCTCCGTCGGTCGTCGGTCGGCCTCGGCGCCGGAGCCGCTCGATCAGCTGTTCCAGGGTGGGGGCGGTGGTCCGGTCGAAGAACACTCGACCGTCGATCAGGGTCATCTCGACCCGGCTGCCCGGGGCGAAGGGGTGCCCGTTGAAGATCGCCAGGTCGGCATCTTTCCCGACGTCGATCGAGCCGACCACCTTGTCGATGCCCAGTTGCCACGCCGCGTTCAGGGTGATCATTCGCAAAGCCTCCTCCTCCGACGCTCCCCCGTACTTCATCGCCTTGGCTGCCTCCTGGTAGAGCCGCCTGGCGCGTTCGTCGGAGTCCGAGTTGATCGACACGCGGACGCCCCGTTCGGCCATCAGGGCGGCGTTGTGGGGAATGGCGTCGAGCGCCTCCATCTTGTAGGCCCAGCTGTCCGCGAAGGTCGAGGCGCCGGTACCGGCCGCGGCGATCTCGTCGGCCACTTTGTAGCCCTCGAGCACGTGCTGGAGGCTGGCGATCCGAAACCCGAAATCCTTGGCGATCTTGAGGATCATCAGGATCTCGTCGGCCCGGTAGGAATGGGCGTGGACCAGCCGGGTGCCCTCGAGGACCTCGACCAACGCGTCGAGCTCGAGGTCGCGGGCCGGCGGGATCGGCTCGAGCTGACCCTTCTTGAGGCCTCGCTTGGTCTGCTCGTACCGCCGCCACTCGGACCGGTATTCGGTCGCCCGGGTGAAGGCGTCGCGGAGCAACTCCTCGACGCCCATCCGGGTCCTCGGATACCGGGGGGTCCGGCCCGGGAACGAGGGAACGTTGGTCTGCCGAACGTTCTCCCCCAACGCGAACTTGATTCCGGGCGGGGCTCCCCCGAACCGCATGCTGTCGACCGGCAGGCCCCAGCGGAGCTTGACCACCGCGTTCTGGCCGCCGATGGTGTTGGCCGATCCGTGGAGGATGTTGAGCGTGGTGACCCCGCCGGCGAGCTGCCGAAAGACGCCGATTCCGTCCTGGCGAAGGACGTCCTCGATCCGGACCTCCGAGGTGATCGACTGGGTCCCCTCGTTGATGCCCTCGGACATGCTGTGCGAGTGGGCGTCGATGATCCCGGGGGTGAGGTACCGTCCGGTGCCGTCGATGACCGTGGCCCCCGCCGGGATGGTCACGTTGGCGCCGACCGCGGCGATCTTGCCGTCTCTGATCAGGACGGTCCCCTTCTCGATGGTGCCGTGGGACGCGGTCATGATGGTGGCGTTGGTGATCGCGACCAACCTTCCCGCCGGTGGAATGGGAGCGGTCAGTGGCGTCTCGAGGTAGCGCCACTGGGTATCCGCGGGGGCGGGCCGCGACGGCTGCTGAGCCGCGACGAGGCCGATGCTCGCGACGAGCGGGATGACGATCATGGCCGTTTTTCCGCGGTGAAGGTGGCTGAGCCGAAGGACCCGAGGGTAGCACTTCCGGTCATCCGGGAGCCTTCGACTTGCCCCTGGAAGGTGAGCGTCACCGACTGCCCGCCCATGGCGATCGAGGTCGACCACGACACCGATCGGCCGGCGATTTGGCCGTCGTCGATTGCGCTGGTCCCCATCTGACTGGCCATCTGGCCGGTGAAGGAAGCGCCGCTCTGGGTGATCGTGAGGGTGACCTCGTTGGCGCCCTGAGGTGTGGTCACGCTCATCGTCCAGGTTCCGGCGATCTCAGCCGGCGCCGTCGTCGCGCCGGCCCGTGCCGGCGGTGGGGCCACCACCTCGTAGCGGACCCCGTCGACGAAGACCTCTCGGACCCGGGCGCTGTCGCCGAGGAGGTCGCCCCGCTCGGTGACCACCAGATTGGCGATCTTGCCCGGCTCGATGCTGCCTAACGACCGCTCCAGGCCGACCAGCTCGGCGGCTCGGAGGGTCATCGCCGCGAGCGCCGCCTCCGCCGGCAGGCCCGCCTTGATCGCTTTCCGCACGTTGGTGAGAAACTCGCCGGGGCGTATGCCCCCCGAACCGAGCGCGAACCGGACCCCGGCTTGGTGGAGCACCGCCGCGTTCCGTTCCATCGCTCGGCGGGTCACCGAGTCCGCCTGGAGGCTGTCGGGACCACCGCGGCGAGCGAGGCGATAGGCCCAGCCCGTCGCGTCGGTCGGGCGGGGGAAGTTGACCGAGACCACCGCGGACTGGCCCTTCAGCGCGTCGATCGCCCGGAACCCCTCGGTGGCGCCGACCACGGTGAGGGCGAGGTCGAACTCCCGGGCGATCCGAACCGCTCGGCGGATCTCGTTCTCGTTGTTCGATTCGAAAAAGACCGGAAGTCGCTTACGAACCACGGGGACCAGCGCCTCGAGCCCGGGGTCGTGGGCCGGCCGGCTCAGTCCCTTGGGGTCGGTTCGATATCGATCGGCCAGGATGGCGTGGCGCTGGGCGTCATAGAGCATCTGCCGCTGGTAGGCGATCACCCCGAGCAGGGTGCCTGGATACCCGCCTTGCCCCGACTGAAACCCCATGTGAAGCGCGACCGACGGTTTGATCAGGTCGGCGAGCCCGGCGCTGTCGGCGGTCGGCGCGAGCGCCGAGGTCCCTCGGAACGCGCCTCGCCCGGCGGCGACCAGGATCGCGGTGATCCCAGCTTCGCGGGCCGCTTTGAGATCGGCCGGCGGCAATCGCAGGTCCGTCGCGGCGCTCCGAGAGGGGTCAAGTCCGACCGCCCGGCCAACGGGAGCCGGAGCCGGGCTGGCCGCGGCACCCCCGGGCGGCCGGGGTGGCTCGCTCGTCTGCCCGATCGACGACCAGAGATCGATGAGCCCGGGCGTCACGGTCCGACCCGCGAGGTCGATCACTCGGGCGTCGGCGGGTACCGCCACTGCGGTCCCGACCGCCTCGATCAGGCCGGATCGGACCAGGATCACGCCCCGCTCGATCACGCCATTGGCGACAGTCTGGATTCGGGCATTGGTCAGCGCCCAGGTGCCGGTCTGGGCATCGGCGGGTGGGATCAGGCCGATTCCGAGGGCGAGCGCTAGCCAGGGGACTACTCGGTGAGTCATGGGCCGCGGTCTCCGAAGCGATAGCGAGTTTGGGGGAGTCATCCAGCGTTAATCTACCGGCCCAACTCCGCCTCGCACCAGATGATTCGCGCCAGCCAATAGGTGGGGCAGTCGCTCAATGGGCCGGGCTCGCGAGGCCCCGGGTTGCGGCGACCGGTTGGCCGAGATACGCTGTGGCTCACGACCCAGCGGCGACCCGGTCCCATACTCGCGACTGAATGGCGGCAATCGTGAGCACCCCGATGGCATCGAACGACGGAATGACTCTCCGGACCCTGGTTCCGTTCCTGGCCATTTCGTTCGGATTGACCTGGGGCATTGCCGCGGCGTTGCTCCTCTTCACCGACCGGCTCGCGGCGATCTTCGGACCGCTCACCGGCACCAATCCGTTGTTCGTTCTCGCCGTGTATTCTCCGGGAATCGCCGCGGTGTTCCTGATCTGGCGGCGCTTCGGGCTCGTGGGGCTCGGCCGCTACTTCCGCCGCCTTACCCTGTGGCGGATGCCAATGGCCTGGTGGGCGTTTCTCCTGCTGGGGATCCCGGCGGTCTTCTACCTCGGGGCGGCGATCAAGGGTACCCTGGCCGATCCGTTCCCATTCACGCCCTGGTATCGGGTGCTGCCCGCGATGGCGACCGCCCTGTTCATCGGGCCGATCGAGGAGTTCGGCTGGCGGGGCCTCGCGCAGCCGCTGCTCCAGCGCCGGCTGGCGCCCTTCTGGGCCGGGCTCGTGCTCGGTGTCATTTGGGCGCTATGGCACATCCCGGCGTTCGCATTGAGCGGGAGTCCGCAGAGCTCATGGTCCTTCCCGGCGTTCTTCTTCGGGGTGGTCGCGATGGCGGTGATCCTGACCCCGATGTTCAATGCGGCGGGCGGCAGCCTGTTGGTGGCCGCGCTGTTCCACTTCCAGGCGAACGGGCCCGCCTGGCCCGATGCGCAGCCCTGGGACACGCTGGTCGTCGTCGTGATTGCCGTGGTGGTCGTCTGGCTCAATCGCGAGACCATGTTCCAACGGGGCACCGGCGCGACCGACGTGATGATGCCCACCGCGGGGAGCGGCCGGCCGCCAGGTGGCGAGTAAGGTTCGGGTCGATTCGAGGGCCCATCGACCCCAAGAACCTCAGGGCGATCCGCTCCCGGACAGGCGCTCGCGCATCGTCCGCACGGCGCTCACGACCGGGGTCAGCACGGGTCGTCCCAGGGCCGCGGCCACCATCGGCGCCGAGCGGGCCATGCTGAACTGGGCCAACGCGATGGTGGTGCATCCCTCGTCGTCCACCAACCGCTGGGCCGCCCGGGTCACCAAAGTGTCGTGGCGGGCGGCGTCACCGGATTGGAGCGCCTCGAGCCCGCCCTCGGCCAGGGCCAGGCGCAGGTCGACCGTCGGCGGAAACTCCGGCGCCATCGACGTCAGCGTGGGGGCGAAGGTGGCCACCAGCCCAATCCGGCCCCCGGCCCTGACGGCCTCGGCGATCATCGCCTCGTTGGGTTTCAAGACCGGGCGGTCCGCGAACCGCCGGGCCACCGCCTCGATGCAGGGGCCGAATGCCGAACAGGTGAAGAGAAGCCCGTCGGCCCCGGCCCGGACCGCGTAGTCGGCCAGCTGGAGGAACCGGGCGGTCATGGCGCCGTCGAGCCCGCCAGGCGACTTCGCGCGGTCGGTGGACAGCGAGTCGTCGAGGAGGTTCATCCGCTCGCAGTCGGCCCAAGTCCGAGCCATCTCCTCGTTGACCGGCGCCACCGACTGCGCCAGCGCGTGGATCAGAGCGACGCGCGGCATCGTCTGCCTAACGCCCGCCCCGGCGGATCGGTTGGCCGGCCAGCAGGCCGGTCACCGCGCCGTCCCTGAGCGCGAACCGGCCGTTGACCAGCACGTGCACCGTTCCTTCCGAGTACTGCCAGTGATAGGAGGAAGACACATGACGTGAGCTCGCTGGTTTCGGCGGACGTGGCTCTCCCTGATACGCCTGACCACACCAACGGTACCAACTCCCCAAACGCCTTCGCCGAGTGGCAGATTAGCCCATTGGGGTGCCAACCGCCAGCACTCAGGGGCGGGCTTCCCCCCTGTCGGCATCGACCCCATGATTCCCTCGATGCCCAACGCGCCCCTCAGCCTGTGGCATGACACCGTCGGCGAGCCGTTGTCGCCGCGCGCCTCGCTTCCGGGCGACCGGACCGCGGACGTCGCCATCGTGGGGGCCGGGTACACGGGCCTCTGGACCGCCTATTACCTGCTCCGGCGCCAGCCCTCGCTCCGGATCGCGATCCTCGAAGCCAAGGTCGCGGGGTTCGGGGCTTCGGGGAGGAACGGCGGTTGGTGCTCGAGCATCTTCCCGGCCAGTTGGCGGCGGATTGCTCGGGATGGAGGCCGCGACACGGTCGCTCGGCTGCAGGCGGTCCTCAACGCCTCGGTCGACGAGGTCGGCCGGATCGCGGCGGCCGAAGGGATCGACTGTCACTTTCACAAAGGCGGGTACGTCTCGGTCGCCCGAAACGAGGCGCAGTGGGCCCGCGCCCAGGCCGAGGTGCGCGCCGCTCGTGAATGGGGCGTCGGGGACGACACCTTGGGGCTCCTGACGAAGGAGGACGCGGAGCAACGCCTCCAGGCCTCCGGCGTGTTGGGTGGGACCTTCGCGCCCCACTGCGCGGCGATTCACCCGGCCAAGCTCGTACGCGGCCTGGCCCGAGCGGTGGAGGCTCGAGGCGCGACCATCTACGAGCAGAGCCCCGTCCAGACGATTGCCCCGGGCCGAGTCACCACGGGCGGGGGGACGGTCCGGGCTGAAATGGTGCTGCGTGCCACTGAAGGGTTCACCGCCGCGTTACCGGGACATCGGCGCGATCTCGTGCCGATGTACTCGCTGATGGTCGCCACCGAACCGCTCGGCCCGGCGATCTGGGAGCGGATCGGCCTCGGCCAGCGGGAGACGTTCAGCGACAAGCGCCACCTGCGGATCTACGGGCAACGCACCGCGGACGGGCGAATCGCCTTCGGTGGTCGTGGGGCGCCTTATCACTTCGGGTCGCGGATCGCGCCCGAGTACGACCGAGACCCGGAGGTCCACGCGATGCTCCGGCGCGTGCTCGGCGAACTGCTCCCGGGTCTCCCCGCGGCCGTCCGGTTCACCCATTCCTGGGGCGGGTGCCTCGGGATTCCGCGGGACTGGTATCCCGCGGTGAGATTCGACGGCGCCACCAGGATGGGGTTCGCGGGCGGCTACGTTGGCGACGGGGTCGCGCTCTCCAATGTCGCGGCTCGGGCCCTGGCCGACCTCGTGACCGGCACCGAGTCCGACCTCACCGCCCTGCCGTTCGTGGGGCGGCAATCACCGCGGTGGGAGGTCGAGCCGGCCCGGTGGATCGGCGTCAACGCCGTGACCCAACTGTTCCGGTCCGCCGACCGGTCGGAAGCTCGTTCTGGCCGGCCTTCCCAGTGGGCTGCTCGGTTCTGGCGGTCGATCGGACACTAGGAGCTGGGCGGCGCGGCGCCCAACTTGTAGTAGATGGCGGTGGCGCAGGGCGTACCATCAGGGCTGGTGGCGTAGTTCGGAATCTCTCCAGTCTTCTTCCAACCCAGGTGTCGATAGACGGACTCGGCGGCCGAGCCGGCCTCGGTGTCGAGGTAGAGCAGGGTCCGCCCGTTCGCCACGGCGAAGCGGTCGATGGCTGCCATCAGCCGGCTGGCCACTCCTCTGCCTCGGGCAGCCGTATGCACCAGCAGCTTCTGCACTTCGGCGCGATGAGTCCCGTTGGGTTTCTCGCAGAGCGCCAACTGCACCGATCCAACGATCCGGCCGTCGTCCTCGGCAATCCACAGGCGCACGGGGCCCCGAAGCGATGCCACCACGTCGGTCCAGTAGCCGATCGCGGCGGGCAGCGCGAGTGGTGCCAGGAAGCCAACCGATGCGCCGCCGTGGACCGAGTCGATCAGCAACGCCGCCAGATCCTCCAGAGGCGCCTCGCTTGGGTCGGTGACCTGGCGAATGATCGGCGTCATTTCGAGGCGGAGCGTTTCGCCGCCCGGCTGGCGCTGTCGCTGGCGCGGGTGGCGGCTTCCCTGGCGCGGAATCTCGCGATCCGCTCGATCAGCTTGACGGGCACCGGTTCGGACAGCGGGAAGCGGATCGTGCCTTTGCTGACCTGATAGCGAGCGAGGGCCTTCCCGAGCGCCTCGACCAAGCCGCCGGTGGCCGGGTAAATCGAGTAGTGCTCTTTCCAGCCGGCGAAGTAGATCACCACCCGGCCGCCGAGCCGGTACCCCGCGATCTGATAGCTGATCACTTCCTCGGCCGTGGGAAGCGCCTTCCGAATGATGCTCCGCACCCGCTTGAGGGCCGTCTGCACCGGCTTGGGATGAGCCGCGATGTACTCGCCGACGGATCGGTGGCGGATCCGGGTCATCTCAGGCCTTGGCGCGACAGTTGAACATCCAGCGGATCCCGAATCGATCGGTGAGGATGCCGAAGTAGGAGCCCCAGAACATCTCCTGCAAGGGCATGTCGACGGTGCCGCCGGCCCCGAGATCGGTGAAGAGACGCTCGGTCTCCGCTCGAGTGTCGGGCTCGACGTTGAGGGTGATGTTGTTGCCCGCGGTGAGCTTGAAGCCGCTCGACTCGGGGGCATCGGTACCCATCAGGACGTGACCGCCCAAGATCGGGAGTTCGACGTGCATGACGAGGTTGGCGTCGCCGGGGGGCACGGGCGGCTGCCCGGGCTGGGCGGGCATGTCCTTGAAACGAGCGATCGGTCCGGCGAACTCGCTGTTGAACACCGCGCGATAGAACGTGAAGGCGGCTTCGGTCGAGCGCGGGAAGTTGAGGTAGGTGCTGACGCGGGACATGGCGATGGGCCGTGGTCGGAAAGGTGGATGAGTGGTTCGACGGCGACCTCGGTCGGGCCTGGCGAGGCTCGGAGAATCTAACCTGCGCCGCGGACACCGGCAGCTAGCTCGCGAGGACCGTGGCCCGGTTCGGCGCGGCCGGCCGGCAGCATCGGCTTCAAACGATCAGAAGAACCCGAGCCGCGGCCCCAACAGCGTCATCAAACCGGCCATCAGGATGATCCACGCCACGCTGATCACCAGGCCGGGGCGAAACAGGTCGACCATCCGGTAGTAGCCTTTGGCGTAGGTGACCAGCATCACCGCGTCGAGGGGCAGCAGGAACGCGCACGACGCGGTGAACACGACCGGCAAGGCGAAGAGGGCCGGGCTGTGGCCATTCGCCGTCGCCAGCAGGACGATTGGCGGGACCACCACCGCGACGATGACGGGGCCGATGGTGAGGACCAGGTGGATCACCACGGTGAACGCGGCGATCGCGGCCACGATCGAGAACGTCGAGCCGGCGCCGAGCCCGCCTAACGACAGATCCACGACGGCCTGGGCGAGGCCGGTCTTGACCGACGCGGCGCCGAGCGAGGTGACCGCGCCGATCACCAGGAGGACGTCCCAGCCGGTGGCCCGCTCGACCTCTTTCCACCCGAACACCTTCATTCCCGGGAGAAAGAGCGCCACCGCGCCGAGGATCGCCACCAGAGCGACGTCGAGCTGGCGAACCCAGGTCGAGAGGAGCCAGCAGGTGAACATCGTCCCGAAGACGGCCAGCACCTTGACCTCGGTCGCCCGGATCGGACCGAGCGCGGCGCGCTCCTCGGTGAGCTGGTCGGCGCCGCCGACCGTGGCGATCTCGGGCGGGAAGAACCGGAGCAGCGCCCACCAGGCGATCGGCGTCAGGATCACCACCATTGGCATCCCGATCGCCATCCAGGAGAGGAACGGGACCCGGACCTTGCCGTATTCCTCGAGGAAATTGAGCCCGAGCACGTTGATCGCGCTGCCCGCCGGGGTGCCGATCCCGCCGATGAACGCCGCGATCGGAATCCCCATCATCACCGCTTTGGCGAAGTTGGACCGCCCTGGTTCGAGACCCATCTTGTCGAACAGCGGCAGCGCGATCGCCATGAAGATGGCGGTGCAGGGCACGTCCGAGATCACCGTCGAGCTCGCCGCGGTCCCGGCCATCAACGCGAAGAGGACGCGGCGGGGATCGGTGCCCGCTCGGGCCAGGAGGGCCAGTGCGAACCGGCGGCTCAACCCGGAGCTGGTGAACGCCTGGGCCAGGCAGAACATCGCGATGACGAAGAAGAACACCGGGCTGATGAAACTGGTCAGCGCCGCCCCGAGCGGCGCCACCTGGAAGATCGGTTGGAGGGCCAGGGCCAGCAGCGAGGTAGCGGCGAGCGGAATCGCCTCGGTGGTCCACAGGACCAGACAGAGGAGGAAGAGGGCGGCGAGGCGCTGAGCGTCGGCCGGAATCGCCTCGGGCCGCGGCAACAGCAGGACGACGAGCGCCGCCGCCACCGCGACCACGACACCGGTCAGCCCCGGGAATCGGCGCGGCGCCCCGTTCACAGGCCGACGTACTCCTCGGCAAGCGCGGTCGACGCCACACGTGATCGGACCAACGACCGAAGGCGCGCCAACTGGAGCCGGGCGTCGAAGCCGGCGTGATCGTCCGGGAAGCGGTGCAGCAGCGTCGTCATCTGATAGGAGAACTCTTCGGCCCGCCAGACCCGGGCGAGCCGGGCGTCGGAATAGCGGTCCAGCTCGCTCGATGATCCGGTTCGAAACCACTCACTGAACCCTCTCGCGAGCACCTGGACATCGCCGAGCGCGAGATTGAGCCCCTTGGCCCCGGTCGGTGGCACGATGTGGGCCGCGTCGCCGGCCAGGAAGAGGCGGCCGTGGCGCATCGGTTCGGCCACGAAGCTCCGCATCCCGGTGACGGACTTCTCCAGGATCGGCCCCTCGCCGAGGCGCCAGCCGGGCAGCGCGAGCCGGGCGTGGAGCTCGTCCCAGATCCGCTGAGCCGGCCACTCGTCGGCGGTATCGTGCGGCTCGCACTGGACGTAGAGGCGGGTCACCGTCGGCGACCGCATGCTGTGGAGCGCGAAGCCCCGCTCATGGCGGGCGTAGATCAGCTCGTCGGCGGAGGGCGCCGCCGCGACCAGGATGCCGACCCAGGCGAGTGGGTACTCGCGGGTGAAGGTGCGGATCGCGCGGGGGGGAATGGCGTCGCGGCAGATCCCGTGAAACCCGTCGCAGCCGGCCACGAAATCGCTCTCGATCGCGGTCGGCCGCCCGGCCACGGTGGCTCGGACGATCGGCCGTTCCGCGGCCAGGTCGATGGCCACGTCGGGCACCTCGAAATGGAGCGCGCTGCCACCCCGTTGCCGGGCCTCGATCAGGTCCTTGACGACTTCTTGCTGGCCGTAGATGGTGATCCCCCGTCCGACCAGTTCGGTGAGGGCGATCCGATGGCCGTGGCCGTCGAACCGGATCTCGAACCCGTCGTGACCGAGGCCCTCTCGGGCGAGGCGTTCGCCCACGCCGGCATCGCGAAGGAGGTCGACGGTGCCTGGCTCCAGAACCCCGGCGCGGACCCGTTGCTCGACGTAGTCTCGGCTCCGCTTCTCGAGCACGATCGAGTCGATGCCCTCGCGATGGAGCAGGTGGGAAAGCAGCAGGCCCGCCGGACCGGCGCCGACGATCGCCACCTGGGTCCGGATCACCGCCCGCCCGCCGCCTCATCCAACGCGGTGCGGAGATGCTCGAACGCGGTGTTGGCGGCGGGGACCCCGCAGTACACCGCTTGCTGGAGCACGATCTCCTTGAGTTCATCCTGGCTCAGGCCACCCTCCGTCACGGCCGCGCGGGCGTGAAGGCGGAACTCCTCCCAGCGGCCCAGCGCCACCAGGGTGCCGAGCACCAGGACCCGACGGGTCCGGTGGTCGAGTCCTGGCCGGGTCCAGATCTCGCCCCAGGCGTAGCGGGTGATCAGGTCCTGGAACTCGCGGGTGAGTTCGGTGGCCCCGGCCTGGGCCCGGTCGACATGCTCCCCGCCTAACACCGCCCGCCGGACGGCCAAGCCGGCGGCCCGTCGCTCGCGATCATCCATGGTCGGCACCCGATCGGTCGAGGAAGTCGGTCACGGCCCGGGCGAACTCGTCGGCCCGTTCCACGTTGGAGAGATGGGCGGCCTCGAGCGCCACCAGCATCGCGCCGGGGATCCCGGCCTGGAGAAGCTCGCCCAAGGACGGCGGGGTCGCCACGTCGGCGGTCCCGACGATGACCAGCGTGGGAGCGTGGACCCGGCCCAATTCGGCGCGAAGGTCGGCATCCCGCACTGCGGCACAACAGCCGGTGTACCCGGAGACCGGGCAGGCCTCGATCATCCGCCGAAAGGTGGCCACGACATCGGGCCGATCGCGGCGAAACGCCGGGGTGAACCAACGCCCGAGGAGCCCGTCGACGATCGCCCCCATCCCGTTCGTCGTGACCGCGGCGATCCGCTCGTTCCACAGGGCGGCGGTCCCGATCTGGGCGCCGGTATTGGCCAGCACGATCCGATCGATCCGCTCGGGCGCCTGGATCGCGAGCCACAGCGCGGTCAGCCCGCCCAGAGAGATCCCGGCGACAGGGGCGCGCCCCACCCCCGCCGCGTCGAGGACCGCCAGTGCGTCGCCGCCTAACGAATCGAGCCGATACTCTCCCGGGGCGACGTCGGAACCCCCGTGCCCCCGCTGGTCGTAGCGGATGACCCGGAACCGCTCGCTGAACGCCGGGAGGACGGGATCCCACATCTCGAGGGTGCTGCCCAAGGAGTTGGAGAGAAGGAGCGGTAGCCCGTCGGCGGGGCCGTCCACGGTGTAACGGAGTCGGACCCCGCCGGACCTCGCCTCAGCCACCGGTACGCCGCCCGCCATGACCGCCGGTGCCGGGGCCCGCCGTCTCGCGGGCCGCGAGCACCCGGGCCACCAGCGCCTCGGCCGAGCCGAGGTACCGCTCGGGGTCGAGGAGCTGGTCGAGATCGGCTCGTGACCACCGCTCGCGCACCTCGGGCGCCTCCGCCAGGATCTCGGCGAGCGGCCGTCCCTCGGCCACCGCGCGGACCGACCCGGCCTGGACCAGGTCGTGGGCCCGCGCTCTGCCCAGGGTCGCGCCTAACGCCATGGCGGCGGCTTCAGCCGCGATCAGTCCGCGGGTCAGGCCCAAGTTGGTCCGCATCCGTGATGGATCGACGACCAGCGTCTCCAGGGCCTGAGCCACCGCCCGGGCCGCTCCGGCGGTCAGTCGGACCAACTCGGGGAGGGTCTCCCACTCGGCCTGCCAGCCGCCCACCGCGCGCTCGTGTTCCTGGCTCATTGCGGCGAGCATGGTGGCCACCAGCCCGGGAGCGCGGATCGCGGCCGCGAGCGCCACCGCCGCCCCGACCGGGTTCCGCTTCTGCGGCATGGTGGACGATCCCCCGGGCGCCGCCTCGAACGCCTCAGCCACCTCGGTCTGGGCGAGCAACCCGAGATCCCTCCCGATCTTGCCGAGCCCGCCGGTTGCGATCCCGAGCGCCGCCGCGAGGTCGGTGAACCGGTCTCGGTGAGCGTGCCACGGGGCGGGGGGCAGGGTGAGGTCGAGCGCTCGAGCCATCGCGCCGGCCACCGGCAGGGCGTGAGCGCCTAACGCCGCGAGCGTGCCGGCCGCGCCGCCCAGCTGGAGGACCGAGGCCCGGGCCAGCGATGCCTCCAAGCGAACCGCGGCGCGGTCCAACGTCTCGCACCAGCCGGAGGCCTTGAGCCCGAAGGTGATCGGGGTGGCCTGCTGGAGCCAGGTGCGGCCCGCCATCGGGGTGCCAGCATGGCGGCGGGCGTGATCCGCCGCGGCGTCGGCCGCTCGGCGGAGCGAGGCGACGATCACCGGCACGGCCGCGCGGAGCTGAAGCACCAGCGCCGTATCCAACACGTCTTGGCTGGTGGCCCCCCAATGCACGAACGGGGCGGCCACGGGGTCGGTACCCTCGACCCTGGCCGTGAGGGCCCGCACCAGCGGGATCACCACGTTGCCGGCTCGAGCGGCCCCGGCCGCGATCTCCGCCAGGTCGTAGAACTCGGCCCGCGCGGCCGCGCGGATCGGGCCGACCGCGCCCTCGGGAATCGCCCCGGCCCCCGCGAGCGCCTCGGCGAGGGCGACTTCGACGTCGAGCAGGGCTTGGAGCTGCCCGCGCGGGGCGAAGATGGCCGAGATCTCCGGATCGCCGAAGAGCGGGTCGAGGAGTTCAGACATCGAAGAACACCGTTTCGTTGGGGCCTTGGAGCACCAGGTCGATTCGATATGGGCCGTCCGCCGACCGACGCGCGAACAGCGTGGCCCGCCGGGCCGCCGGCACCAGGCGAAGCACCGGGTCGGCGGCGTTGGTGGGCTCGTCCTCGAAATACACCCGCGTCACCAGCCGAGTCAGGATGCCCCGCGCCAGCACCGACACCAGGAGGTGGGGGGCCTGGAGTGCGCCGAGCGGGCCAGGCACCGGTCCTGGCCGCACGGTCTCGACCGCGAACCCGCCGGCTTCATCGGTCGGTACTCGGCCGAACCCGACGAAGTCATCCCCCTGATTCGGCTCGGCCGGGTCCGGATAGCGGCCCTCGGCATCGGCCTGCCAGGTCTCGATCAACGCGTCCGGGACCGGCTGCCCCGCGCCGTCGAGAACGCGTCCCTCGAGCCGAATCCGCTCGCCCGGAACCGCGGGACCCACCAGCCGCCAGATGCCCGGCGCCGGCATCGCGACGGCGAAGTACGGACCGACGGTCTGGAACGGCGTCAGGTCAGCCATCGCTCAGCCCGTCATCGGGGTCGCGTCGCGCCCCCGGAGCACCAGGTCGAAGCGGAAGCCTAACGCCCACGCCTCGACGGTGCGGCCGAGGTCGAAGGAGGCGATCAGCCGCTGGCGAGCCCGCTCGTCGGGAATCGATTGCATGATCGGGTCGAAGGCGTGGAGCGGGTCGCCGGGGAAGTACATCTGGGTCACCAGCCGGGTCGCGAAGGCCGGGCCCAGGAGCGAGAAATGGATGTGTGCCGGCCGCCAGGCGTTGGAATGGTTCTGCCAGGGATAGGCGCCGGGCCGGACGGTGACGAATCGGTACCAGCCGTCGTCGTCGGTCACCGCCCGCCCGGCCCCCGAGAAGTTGGGGTCGAGAGGGGCGTCGTGGCCGTCGCCCTTGTGAGCGTAGCGGCCGGCCGCGTTCGCTTGCCAGACTTCCACCAGGGTGCGCCGAACCGGCCGGCCGCCGTCGTCGAGCACCCGCCCGGTGACGACGATTCGCTCACCGAGGGGTTGGCCCGGGTGCTGGCGAGTGAGATCGGCGTCGAGCGGGCCGAGCCGCTCGTGCCCGAACGCCGGCCCGGTCAGCTCGGAGAGCGTCTGCGGCACGATGACCAACGGCTGCTTGGGGTGCCGGAGCGCGGTGGCGCGATACGCCGGCGCGTCGAGCGGCGGATGGAGCCCGCTCGGCGGGCGGCGATACCCGGGTGGGTCGCCATCGGGGAGGCGCGGTGTGGTCACTGACCGGAGTCGAGGTGCCACCCCGGATGGATCCACCGGCCGTCCTGCCAGCGGAAGATCTCGGTCGCCCGGCCGCGCTGGGTGGTCACCTCACCGGCGGCGGAGGTGAAGGTCAGCTCGTAGTTGGAGTAGACCACCACCACGATGCCCATGGCCTGGGTCGTGGTCTTCGGGAAGGCGATCGAGGTGAGCTTCGACCCGCTGGCGGCGAAGTCGCGGGAGCCCGCGAGGGTCGACTCCTTGGTGTCCCAGGGGCCCTCGCCGAAGCCCATGCCGATGAAGTCGTCGGGCAACATCTCGCCCAGCGTCGGCGCGCCGCTGAACCAGTCCCGCCACACCTGCTCTCGGACCGCGATCAGATTGGGTTCCCAGTCGACGGGCAGGGACGCGGTGGGGGTGCCTGCGCACGCCATCAACGACAGCAGACCGACGGTGACGCCGGCGAGGCGATAGGGCGACATCGAGGCGCTCCTCAGGTTGTGATGGGTGGGACGATCCGCATCTCAATCTGCGGTCGCGGCCGTCCAAGGTAAAGTCACAGCCCGAGGTCGACGCGGCTACCGGGAGACCCGGATCGCCTCCTCGACCGCCGCGACCACGAGGGCCGGCTCCGAAAACTGAGGGAAGTGTCCACTCCGAGTCGCGACGACGTGTTTCCCCAACGGCGAAAGGTGGACCAGACGCTCCTGATGGGCGGCCCGGGCCGCGAGCGCCTCCGGCCTCGTGGCCCACGCCATCGCGGGCTTCCCGCCGGTCACGACCGTCAGCGGAATGGGCGGAAACGCCGGCGCGCCCTGAAACTCGGCCTCGATGCCAGCGGTCTGCTGCGTCTCGGCGTTGGGGTTTGCTGGAACCAGTCGCTCCATCACCCGCCGCAGCAGGCGTTGCACCCGGTTCTCGTGGGCGGGGAGGACCGTGAGGTCCTCGGGTGCGGTGGCCTCGAGCAGGATCACCGCCCCCACCTCCGCCGGATGCCAGCGGGCGTAGAGGTTCACGATCAGCCCGCCAAACGAGTGACCGACAAGGAGGTACGGCGGGGTGAGGTTGGCGGCCTGGAGGACACCGCGCAACGAGGCCACCAGCTGTGCGCCACGTTGCGGCACCTTCGGCTTCGAACTGCCGCCGATACCGGGGCGGTTGTACCCGAACACCGTCGCGACGTTGGCGAGGGGGCCGAACACTCGGTGCCAGCCCTCGATGGGCCCACCCGAACCGTTGACGAGAACGACGGTGGCCGGGCCCGATCCCGCGACCACGTACTCGATGGTCTCGCCTTCGACGAGCGCCTGGCGCTTCGGTGGGAACCGATACATTGGGCGGCGATCAGCGGGGCGGGGACAAGGCGGCTACCTGGCCCGCTCCCACACCAGCACCGCGCCATCGGCGACCCGTTGGCCGGCGGCATCGGTAACCACCCGCAACTCGACCCGATCCGGGCCCAGGAAACGGTAGGCACGGACCAGCTTGGCGCCGATCCAATCCGGCAACATCGCGCCTTCGACCGTGTGGGTGACGGTCCCGACCGGTTGGTCCAAGGTGTAGGTGCCGAAATAGGTGGTCAGCCCGGCGAAGGCGGTCCGGACCGCGTCGGGCGCGGCCCGCTCCCGCGGAACGCCGAGCGGCGGGCGCCGAGCATCGTAGAGCTGGGCCGCCATGTGGCCGTCGGCGGTGTAGATGATGAGCCCCGACGGCCGATCATCCCAGACCGGGCGATCCGCCCCGGTGGCGTCCGCCCGGGTGAACGATACCAGGCGCCAGGCTCCCACCAGCGAAGGGGGGAGTTGGGCCCAAGCCGATGCCGGCCCCAGGGTGAGCAGGAGAACGAGCCCGAGTCGAGACACGAAACGCCTCCGAGGAGTTGAAAGCCGCCGCTGAAGCTACTCAGGCGGTCGGCTTCCTCACCACCGAGATCCTGATCGAGGACGGATATTGCCTCGAGTGGTGGATCCGGTTGTTCGCCACCACCCCGTTCGCCTCGTCGTAATTCTTCCCACCGGTGTTCAGGTTCCGATCGAACCGGGGGAAGTTGCTGCTCGAGACCTCGATCCGGATCCGGTGGCCGGCGGCGAAGTGGTTGCTGGTCGTCATCGGCTGGAGGGCGATCTTGTACACCTTGCCCGGCTCCATTCGGGTCTCCGGCTTGTCGTACCCCTCCCGATACCGCGCCCGCTGGATCGTCTCGTCGAGATTGTAGGCCCGGCCATCGGGGTAGACGTCGACGACCTTGACGGTGAAATCGGTGTCCCGGGCGTCGGACGACACGAAGAGGGTGACGTCGATCGGGCCGCTCACCTCCATCCCCTCGGCGAGGGGTTCGGTGGTGTAGACCAGAATGTCGCTGCGCTCCTCCATCTTCTGCTGATCGAGCGCCCCGGCGACCACGGCGTTCCCGGTGCAGCAGACATTCCCGCCGTGGGACGGGACCGGTTTCATCGGGTCGTAGCTGAACCCGTCGGGTTTGTCGGTCGCGGGCGGTTTGAGGCTCAGGACGCCGTCGCCGTTTCGGCTGTTCGCCTTGCCGCCGCTCGAGAGGTAATAGGTCAGCGGGCCGGCGCCGGCCGGGGGCCAGGTGTCCGACGTCTGCCACTTGTTGCTGCCCATCGTGAAATAGCGGACCTTGGGCAGGGTATCGAGCAAGCCGTTCTTCTCGCCCTTGAGAAAGACATCGAACCAGCCGTAAGTGAGGGCATCGTAGTCCAACCGGGCGTCGCCCATGCTCCGTTCGCCCACGATGGTGTTCGCGGTGGCTCGCTTGTAGCCGCAGTGGAGAACGGGCGCGATCACCGCGTACTGTTGATTGGCGATCTCCGGCCGAGCGGTTTTCCGGACATGATTGTAGGTGGCCAGGTTCGGGCCGACCGACACGTCGTACCACGACATGAACCAGAGCCCGGGCACGTTGACCACCATGTCGTCGTGGAACAGTCCGCCCCGGTACCACGCCGGATCGTTCGGGGTTCGCTTGACCATCGCCCCCTTGGTCGAGACCGGCATCGAATCGGCGAAGATCCCCGGCGGCCCATCCACTGCCTTCAGGATATCCATCGCCGGCAGGTGGGCCAGCGCCTTCGACCAGTCGACGGGTGGGAGCCGTTGGGCGAGGTCGAACGACTTCGAGGCCCGAATCAGATCCGCCCGCGAGGTATTCGGCGGGAACATCGGCCGAACCTGGTTCTGCTCACCGTAGAGCCAGGCGATGAACAGCATCTGCACCGCGCCGCCCCGATACCAGTTGCCCTGCTCGTAGTATGGCCCGACGCGGCCGACGCCGGCTCCGAAGCCCTGGGGGATCATCGCGGCGTAGGCGGGGTTGCCCAGCGCGGCCACCGCCATCTGCCACTCCGCGGTCGAGGAGCAGCCGAGCGTCCCGACCTTGCCGTTCGACCACGGTTGGGCCGCCATCCAGCTGATTGCGTCCGAGCCGTCCGTCGTCGGCGGGCCGAGGATATCGTAGTTGCCCTCGGAGAAGAAGTGGCCCCGCTCGTTCATGTCGACCCAGGCGTAACCCCGCTTGACCGCCTTGAGGACCTCACTCATGTCCCGCGGCGCGCCCAGCCGGACGTCCCAGAAGTTGAAGTTGTAGGGGGTCCGGACGAAGATGGTCGGATACTTCTTCGAGGCATCCTTCGGATAGTACAGATCGGCGGCCATCCGGACCCCATCGCGCATCGGGACCATCAGCTTCCGCTCGATGACCGCCACCGTCGCGAGCTCGTTCTCGACGGCCCAGCGCCGAGCGCGCAGCTCGTCCTGATTCTCCTGGGCCGGCGGCTGGGCGACGGCGGTGACGAAGGGAACGAAGAGCAGGAACATCTTCATGGTGGCCTCGAGGAGGAAAACCGTCGAAAGGTACGATCCGTAGTCTGAGAAAAGCGTGAAGGCTTCCGCCTCTCATCGGCCATGATGCTCGGCCATCTCGGCGGGAGTGAGGCGCAAGAACCGGGCGGCGTTGTGATAGAAGATCTTCCGCTTCTGTGCCGCGGTCAGAAAGGCCGCCGATTCGATCGCCTCGATCGCCATGGCCGTAATCTCGGGATACCCGATCTGGTCGGTGCCGAACATGATGCGGTCCTCGAAGCCCGCGCGCACGATGCGGTGCAGGTAATCGTGGAACGCCGTCCGAGGAATGAGCCAGGTAATGGTCGATACGTCGACATACACGTTCGGATACATGTAGAGCAGGGACACCATGTCGTCGCCGAAGGGATAGCCGGCGTTCTCCACGTACAACCGGAGCGCGGGATGCTTCCTCAGGACGCTCTCGAGGAGGAGGGGCCGGCCCATCGACGCACGATAGGTCGGAAACCGCCCCCCGATCCCGGCGGCGTGGACGAGGATGGGAACATCGAACTCCTCCGCCAGGGCGAAGTAGGGGGCGAACACGGAGTCGGCGGGCGAGAGCCCCAGATACGGTGGCGGGAGTTCCCCGATGGCCTTGGCGGTACCGCTCCGGAGCAGGGCACGGACGGAGTCCACCGACGGGCCTCCGAAGGTGCCATCCTTCGCGGCCCGGATGAGGCGTCCCTGGCCGGCATGAAGGTAGTGATCCTCCAGTGGACCTCCCAGGAGCACGCCGAGAACGATGTTGTGTTTCTGCATCGCGCGAACGATCCCCGCGACGTGCGCCTCATCGGTCGCGACCGCCGGCGCGGGGTTGTCGCACGGGCTGCGATCGTTGCGGCAAGGAAGGGGTGTCGGATGCCCGTCGGGCCCCTTTAGCTGTCCGAACGAGTGCACGTGGACGTCGATGATCGGAGGCTTCCGCTGAGCGTGCACCGTGCTCGCCAAGAGCAAGAGCGGTACGCCGATGCTACCCAACCGTCGGAACATTCGCGTCTCCCTGGTTAGAACGACATCACGAGGCCCACGGCAACGCCGCGACGAGGTACCAGGCTGACGCGGAGCCGCTCGACCGGCACGACCTGCCAGCGTTCGCTCCGGAACCGCCCACCGACGATCGCGCCCAGACCGGCGCCGGCCAATCCTCCCAGCACGGTCAGACCGCCGCATGCGCCCCGGCTCATGGCGTCCTGGTTCGCGGAGCGATCGCACAGGCTGGTCGAACCGCCCTGATGTAGGACGAGGTAAGTGATCCCCGCGCCCGGGAGGAATCCGACGCCGGCCCCCGGGAGCCACTGCGACCGCCCCCGACTGATCTCGAGCTGGGTCACCCCGCGGTGGTCCAGGTGGATGGTCCCGTGGGCCCCCGCGATGGTGAGGGAATCGGCCGGCAATCCCACCAGCGTTCCCTGATAACGGCACCCCGCGAACGGGCCAGCCACGGCCGGCGCCTCCGGGCAGGGTGCCATCAAGCGGATGGGAGTGCCGGGTCGGAAGACCGGCTCCTGCCCTTGGGCGATGCCCGTCAGGTACGATCCGAGTACGCCCACCACGGCAAGCAGTCGAACGGCACCGCGAAATCTGGGCGGAAATCGATCCATGGCCTGGTCTCCGGAGTTGCCGAAAGCTACCACGTCGCCGGGGTCGTTCTTGCGCGCCAGGCTCGCTGGACATAATATACAACCATATGGTTGTACGTTCTCCGCTCTCCGCTGCCGAAACCGATCGGCTCTTCCGCGCCCTGGCCGATGCCACCCGACGGGACATCGTGACCCGCCTCTCCGGTGAACCGGCATCGGTTTCGGCGCTCGCCTCGAGTTACGACATGTCCTTCGCGGCGGTGCAGAAACACGTCGCCGTGCTCGAGGAGGCCGGGCTCGTGACCAAACATCCCCACGGCCGCGAACGCATCGTCCGCGGCCACCCCGAGCGGCTCGCCCAGGCGCGCGCCCTGTTGCTCCGACTCGAGCAACGCTGGGTGTCCCGGTTTCGCCAACTCGACGCCATCCTCGCCGAACCACGGCCATCCAAGGAGTAGCCATGCCGATCACCAAGGTCACCTCCGACCCACACAACCTGACCCTCACCGTCGTCGGCGATTACCCGGTGCCGGTGGAGCGATTGTGGTCCGCCTACGCCGACCCGCGGCAGCTGGAGCGATTCTGGGGCCCCGAGGAGTGGCCGGCCGCCTTCACCCGGCACGACATGGCCGTGGGTGGGTGGTCGCACTACGCCATGAAAGGACCCGACGGGTCGACCTCGCGCGGCTGGTTCCGCTTCCTGTCGGTCGAACCACGGCGGAGTTTCGAGGTGGAGGACGGCTTCGCCGACGAGTCTGGGGCGCCCAACCCGGCCATGCCCACGATGCGGATGGTCTTTTCCTTCCAGGGCACGGCCACCGGGTCGCGGGTCACCTGTGTGACCACGTTTCCGAGCCTCGAGGCCATGGAGCAGCTCATCCAGATGGGGATGATGGAGGGCATGCGGTCGGCCATGGGGCAGCTCGACGCGGTGCTCGCCAAGCCCGCCTAGAGGGGCGCGTGGTCGCAAGGGCCCCTCGCGCGGTCGGGAGATGGTCATGACGGTGACCCGAGGTGTCACCGGGCCGATGTTCTCGCCGAACGGAGCGCCCGCGCGCGACGCCTCGTGGGAGGACGGGTGGTCGTTCCGTCAGGGTGGCATGGTCTTGACCTTTCGGCGGACCGGAAGCACCGGCCCGGCGACGGAACTCATCGTCCAGGGCGGCGCCGCCTACTACGTCCTCAAGCGACAGTAGGGTGTGGGCCGCCGCTGGTGCGCCGAGATCCCGCGCCGCAGCCATTGTGTCAGCTAGTTGACACAACCGGTAGTTCGAACCGAGCGGCCCGCGCTCACCTCGGTGCGGCCGCGGTGTGACGCTCAGCGGGTGGCCGCGGCGTGGTCACCTACGCCCGGCATGTCCTGCGGGGTGGCGTCGTCGAGCCAGCGATCGTCGATCTCGACTTCACCATCGGCGCCGGCACCCTCCGCATCAACCTGTGCCCCCGGCTCGCGGCGTGCATCGCCGTGGTTGATGCCGCGTTGGTCGGTCCGGTGGCCGGGGGCACCGCGCCGCTGGTCCTCACCGAATACCTCGGCGGCCAGGCGGGGCCGGTGCTGCCATTCCATGCGGCGCTTCCGGACTGACCGCTACCCCTCTGCTCATCGGGCCGACGCTACCGCGCCACCCGCCGGGCGAAATCCTCGAGCCAGTGCTGCATCACGACGATCCGCACCCCCGCTACGGTCACTGGCTCGGTCAGCACCATCCGCCCGTTTCGACGGTCCACATCCCACCCGACGCCGAGCGCGCGCCCCGACAAGACGTCCTCGGTGGGGCCGACGACGAACGCGGCACCTGGGGTGACCCGCACGGCGCGGACCGCCGTGTTGTTCGCGTTCAGGTAGTAGATCGTTCGCCCGTCGCCGGACCAGCGGGCCTGCTGCCCGCCGCCCGACGACACCTTCCACCGGCCGCCCGAGTCGGCCACCGGGAAGCGGCGCACATAGATCTCGAACTGTCCGGTTTCGTACGACGTGAACGCCGCCCACCGGCCGTCCGGCGAGATGCTGGCGCCGAACTCGCCCCATTGCGCCGTCAGGTATGGCCGCGGGGCCGCCGCGGTCGCCGGATTGACGATGCTGGTGGTGCCGCCACCGACTCGGCCACCCAGGGTGCGGGCCGCCATGTTGTTGGAGTAGACCAGCATGGTATCCGCCGGCCAATCGCTCCCGTGCTGATCGTTAGGCTCGCGCGGCATCCGGACCGGAGGGGTGCTCCGGTCCACCGGCTGCACGAAGATGTCCTCGGCGTCGGTGTCCGGTCCCTCGGCGGTGAAGGCGAGCCGCGATCCATCCGGCGACCACACCGGCGAATGCCCGCCGCCATCGACCGTGAACCGGGTGAGCGTGCCGGTGGCGAGACCGTAGATCGCCGTGTGCCGATTGGTGCCCCGGGCCGATCCGATGGTCAAGGCGAGCTGGGTTCCCACGGGGGAAAACCGGGCATAGCTCAGGACCTTGGGCGCCAGCGGCAGGGTGTCGATCTTGCCCCGCGGGTCCCGCAACAGGACCCGGTGCTCGGCGTCGACGCCGGCGCGGTACACCAGCGTTCCGCTCCGGGTCAGCAGGAAGGGAGCGACGCCCCCATTCGGCTGAATGTCGAGCAGGACCGGCACCGGCGACCCCTCGACGAGATGGCGCTCGGGGTCGAACCGGACCGCGTAGAGCCCGCCGGCCGTGGATCCGTAGAGGAGGTGGCCGGTCGGGAGGTAAAACGCCTCGGTCGCCTCCTCGATCGCGGTGAACGCGGTATCCCGCGCCAGGTCGAAGTACATCAGCCGGGTCCCCCGACTGTTGTCGACGAAGAGCACCCCGCGTCCGTCCGGCATCAACCGGGGCTGCTCGGCACCGCGGGCCTTGTCCAGCAAGCGAAGCGCGCCGCTCGGCGAGATCAGGCCGAGGCGGGAGCCGGTCTCGAACACGATGCCGCCGTCCTCCCCCCAGTTGACTCGGCCCGCTCGGATCGAGTCGTTGGGAATCACCGCCAGCGCGGTCCCCCCGGACACCG
The DNA here is from genome assembly GCA_046160105.1 of Gemmatimonadales bacterium. Lineage (GTDB taxonomy): Bacteria > Gemmatimonadota > Gemmatimonadetes > Gemmatimonadales > GWC2-71-9 > SHZU01. Next base: position 57,020 of record JBJXGT010000005.1, read on the forward strand.
GCACCTTCCGGAGTCGCCCGGAGGTCTGAAACACGATCCAGTCGCCATCGGGAGAGAAGGAGGGGGACTCCGCCCCTTGGGTGCCGGACAGGACCCGGTATTCGCGTTGCCCCGGGTCGCGAATGACCAGCCCTTCATCGGTGGCGAAGGCGAACCGGGCGCCGTCGCCGGACACCGCGAAACGGGCCAGGTCCGGGTTCGCGTTTGGCACGTCGAGCGTCAGCTGCACCACCGGCTCGGGCGCGGTGGGGCGGGCGCGGAGCCACGACCATCCCGCGAACGCCAGGCTCCCAAAGGTGACGACCGCGGCGCCGACGACGGCTGTCCGGGCCGGGCGCGTCAGGGCGGGGGCGGACGAGACCCGCGGCGCCGGCGCACCGGTGGCATGAGTGCCTCGACCGTCCTGCAACGCGTCAGCGAAGGCCTTGGCGCTCTCGAATCGGTCCGCCGGCAGTTTGGCGAGCGCCGTCATGACCGCCGCCTCGACGTGTTCCGCCACCGTGTCGCGCGTCGTCCGGATCGGGGCCGGCCGGTCGGTCAGGACCTTCGCGACGATCGCCTGGACGGTGCTTCCGGCGAACGGCGGGTCGCCGGTGAGCATCTCGTAGGTCACCGCGCCCAAGGCGTACACGTCGGTCCGCGCGTCGATGGCCCGCTCCCCCATGGCCTGTTCCGGCGACATGTACTGCGGCGTGCCGAGGGAAAGCCCCGTCTGGGTCATCCGCTGCCCGCCCGCGGACTGCACCGCCAGCGCGATCCCGAAGTCGGCGACCAGGGCGTGCCCGCCCTGGAGCAGGATGTTCTCCGGTTTGATGTCGCGGTGGATCACCCCGCGGCCGTGGGCGTAGGCCAGGGCGTCGGCCACCTCGCGGGCGATCCGGATCGCCTCGGGAATCGGCAGCGGCCGGTCGCGGGTGAGCCGGGTGCGGAGGGTCTCGCCGTCCACGAAGGGCATCACGTAGAACAGGAATCCGCCCGCCGCACCCGAGTCGTGGAGCGGGAGGATGTGGGGATGCTGCAAGTTGGCGGTGGTCCGGATCTCGGCGAGGAACCGATCGGCGCCGAGCGCCGCGGCGAGATCAGGATGGAGGACCTTGATGGCGACGTCGCGGTCGTGCTTGAGGTCGCGGGCCAGGTAGACGGTGGCCATGCCGCCGGCGCCCAGCTCGCGCTCGATCCGATACCGATCAGCCAGTGCGGCGGTGAGAGAGGTCAGTTGGTCAGCCATGGTGAGAGTCGGAAGGGACGGCCCCTGGCGACCTGATCGTTCCGGCCCTATGCCGCGGCACGCGACCGCCGCGCTCGCGGGCGGAGTGGCCGAATTTGGCGGATCGCCCTGGCTGAAGCCGATCGGCTCGCGTTGTAGAGGTCCCAGGCCATCTGCAGATTCAGCCAGAACTGCGGCGTTGTTCCGAGTAGCTGGCCGAGCCGAAGCGCGGTGTCAGGCGTCACGCCCCGCTTGGCGTGGATGAGCTCGTTCACTCGCGGATAGGATACCCCGATCCGTTCGGCGAGCTCCTTCTGCGTCAACGAAAGGGGTTTGAGGAACTCCTCCAGGAGCATCTCGCCGGGATGGGTGGGCGGTCGGCTGGTCGGCATCAATACCATGTTCGCTCCTCGCCAGCGGGTCAGTGATAGTCCGTGACTTCCACGTCCGCCGGCCCGGCCGCGGTCCACCGAAAGCAGACCCGGTACTGGTCGTTGATGCGGATGCTGTGCTGCCCGGCTCGGTCCGCCTGAAGCGCTTCCAAACGATTCCCGGGCGGAGCCCGCAGGTCCTCCAACGCGACCGCGCCGTTCAGCTGGTCGAGTTTTCGGCGGGCCACCCGCCAGAGCGCCACGGGACAAGTCCGGCGGGCGCCCTTGGTGGCCCTTCCGTGGAACAGATCCGCTGTGGCCGCGTCCGCGAAAGATTGAATCACGGCCGGAGGCGATCGCGAACCATATAACGAATATCGTTATACGGCTACCAAGTCACAAGAGCCCCCGCCGGCCAGCGGGCGCCTATTCGTCGGCAAACGCGATCCGCCATCGTTTCTTCGGATTATCGAAACGTACCCGCCTCGGATCGAACGCCTCCGGTTCGAAGTGGCCGCCGACCCAAGCCTTCACGGCCTCATGCTCCTCGTGCGACCGATCGGCGAGTGCCGCAAGCAAGGTCGCGTACCCATGCGCGCCGCCGCAGTCCTCCGGCGGGCAGGCCCGAGCGCCATCGGTGCAGCGAGGATACTTCGTCTTCGCGTGCCGAATCCCGATGCCTTCCAGCACCAAATGGTGCACCCAGCTGTCGCCGAAATCGTACTCGTACTCTGCCTGGTCGCCGGCACGCAGAAGGTAGCTGGCCGCGGGAATCCCCCAGCCGGCTAGGAACACCGGCTCAAACCCGTCGGGGTCCGGAATGCCGACTTCGTCGATGCCGCCAGTTTGCGGATTGCGGATTCGGAATGCGTGGAGGTGACAGTCCTTCCAACCCATTGCGTCCTGGATCGCGACATGGAGGTCCCAGAACGTGTAGGTGGCCGGCACTTCGATGCGGCGCCACACGGGTGGCTCGACGTCGCGAAGGACGACCTTGATCTGGAGCGTTCGGCGCGTTGCGTCCATGCTCGCGGGTCTCGGAAGCACTGGGTCCCTATTTGTACCGGACGCCCCCCTTGAACACCATCTCGACGTTTCGCAACGCGCTGATCCGCTCCAGCGGATCACCGTCGATCACGATCACGTCGGCCAGCTTCCCGGTCCCGATCGTCCCCAACTCGGCGTCCTTCTTGAGCAGCTCCGCCCCGCGGCGGGTGGCCGAGACGATGGCGTCCATGGTCGACATCCCCAGTTCGACGTAGATCTCGAGCTCGCGGACGTGATTGGCGCTTTCGTGGAAGTTGAGGGTCGTGCCCTTGTCGATGCCCATGGCGATCGGGGCGCCGGCGGCGATCAGTTTCTTCAAGTTGCGGCGTCCCAGCTGGTAGCGCTTGTCCCACTCGCGCCCAACCATCGGGTTGGCCTCCCGCTGAAACGCGACCCACTCCCGAGCTTCCTGGACCATGTCGGCGGGGGCGTTCCGGATGTAGAAGGGATCTTCGAGGCGGCTGGGATGGTCGAGATAGCGGGAATAGACCTCGAACGCCACGATCAACGGAATCGAGTAGACCTTCTGACGGACGATCTGTTGGACCACGGCGTCCGGCAGCTCCGCTTGCGTCGCATCGTCCATCAGCTCGGGATGCTCCATCGCGTCGACCCCGGCGTCGAGCACCGCCTGGACGCTCTCGTTGGTCATGGTGTGGGTCGTGACCGGGAGCCCATGGCGGTGAGCCTCCGTCACGATCTCCTTGAGCGCCTCGGTCGACAGCACCGGCGGCACGTTCGCCGGCCCGCTGTAGGCCGAGACCTTGATGAAATCGACCCCTCGGGCGGCGTACTGGGCCACCACCTCGCGCCCATGGGCGGCGTCCCGGATCGGCAGCGCCATCGCGGCTCGAGCCTTCGCCACATCGGCTGGCGAGAGCGCCTGGACCTCGGCGCTGTTGGTCTTGAAGGCATCGCCGTAGAGGCCGTGGATCCCGGGGTAGTTGAGGATGGTCCCGCAGACGAAGAGCCGGGAGCCAGCGATCGTGCCGGCCTGAACCGCGGCGCGCAGGCGTAGCAGCTCTTCCAGGGGGTCCATCGTGTCCCGGATGGTGGTGACGCCTTGCATCAAGTTGGTCTGGAGGTTCCGAGCGCCGATCTCGTAGTACTGTGGCCACCGTTTGGCCCAATAGGCCGTGTGATTCGCCTGGCCGCTGAAGACGACGTGGCCGTTCGACTCGATCATGCCCGGCATGACCGTCTTTCCGTCCACCCGAACGACGGTCGCGTCTCGTGGCACGCTGACCCGGTCCGCGGGGCCGGCGGCCACGATCCGGTCCCCTCGCATGATCACCACCGCGTTCTCGATCGGCGGCTGCCCGGTACCGTCGATCAGTCGGCCACCCACGAGGGCCGTCGGTCTCGATGGGGTCTGCTGGGCCAGAAGGGCGGCGGCGCCGTGGACGAGGAGCACGAGGAAGGCAGTGGCACGGGACAGAGGCGTGCTCATCGGGGGGCGCTCCGGGAGAGGTGGTCCGGTGACCAACTTAGCGTTTCCCGCCGCCGACACCAAAGGCCAGTGGGCCGCGGGCTCGCTGCTTGGTACGCACCGCGGTTTCCGGCAGGGCCGGACTGGGGTCGCCCCTTGTAGTAATGTCAGGCCTGACATAGTTTGCCGAATGGGAGACAGGCCGGTCGTCTGGTTACACGGGGAAGTCAAGACGCCCCCGTTCTCGGCCGCGGCTCGGCTGGAGGCGGGTGTCCTGCTCCGCCGGCTGCAGCGTGGCGACAAACTGGGGCTGCCGCACTCCCGTCCAATGCCCGGAATTGGCCCCCGATGTCACGAGCTGCGCATCGTAGATGTCGGAGCGTCATGGCGGGTAGTGTACCGGCTGGACCCGGACGCGGTCGTCATCGCGGAGGTGTTCAGCAAGAAGACCAAGGCAACCCCTATGGCGGTTCTGGCCACGTGTCGGCGTCGGCTCAGGGAGTACGACGCGGCAACCCGCGAGGAGGACTGATGGAGAAGCGTAAGGAACGCCGATTGACGGCCGCGGGCTGGCGGGTGGGGTCCGCCGCCGATTTCCTCGGGTTGTCGGACGCCGAGGCCGCCTTGGTCGAGCTCCGACTTCGGCTGAGCGGGGCGTTGCGAACCCGCCGGTTGGCACGCGGCGTATCGCAACAGGCGCTCGCGAAGCGGCTGGGATCGAGCCAGTCGCGCGTCGCCAAAATGGAGGCCGCGGATCCAACGGTGACGTTGGATTTGCTCTTGCGCGGGTTGTTGGTCCTGGGGGCGACGCCCCGCGATCTGGCACGGGCCCTCCAGCGCTCGACGCGCCGCGCGGCTGCCTAGCCTCCGGACGTCGAGCCAGTTTGTCATTCAGGTGACAAACTCAGGGTCGCAACCCGGACTGAGTCCGGTCCTGGCCCGGCGGCAACCCGGACGCCTGGTTCAGTCCACCGAAACACTCAACAGCCGGAACGCGATCGCGAACCAGGCAAGATCCACCAGCGCGACCGCAACCAACATGCTGCCGATTCGCCTGGCCACGCCCCGCGCCGGCCAGCCACGGCGGACGTCCGCGACCGCCACGGCGGCGCCGAGGGCGGCGGCGAGTGTCACCAGCTGGATCACCCGAATCCAAGGCTCCGAGCCAACCTTGGACGCGAGATCCGCCCCCATCGCCATCCCCCAGCCGACCAGGGCCACCACGCCGAGGAGAGCCGCGAGTCGAGTGAGGGTCGTGGTCCTCGGCACGGGCCGGCCCGGATCCCGCCGGCGCCCGATCACGGCGCCGATCGGCCACCAGAGGGTCGCGACGGTCAGGACCACCAGGGTGCCGAGGAGCAGGGGAACGTTGAGCCACGCGGACTTGAGCGGCGAAACCGGGAGATCGACCCAGACCGCCGCGGCCTGATCGGTCCACACCGACCGGACCCGACCGTCCTCGACGTCCGCCACGAGCCGGGCCGTCCCACCGACCTCCCGCCACACGAAGTTCCCCACCTCTCGCCAGCGCTGGGCCCGCCCGGCCGGCTCGAAGGTGAGAAACGCGGGCGTCTCGATGGTGCCGTCGCCGTTGTCTCGGATCCGGGCCCCGATCGCGAACCGCTGAATCAGCCCGATCGCCTCCTGATAATCGCCCCGCTGTTGGCGGGACCAGGCGTACTCGCCTGAGATGAGGCGGGCGTGGTCTCGGGCGGTGGCCACCGTCGGCTCGTCGGCCGGCGGCGGCCTCGGGAAGTAGCGGTCCACGAACGCCTCGAACAACTCGATGCGAACCCGGAACGCCTCCGGGAGGAAACCGGTCTCCTTCCCGTCGCTATTCATCGCGATGAACACGCCGACCCCGAGGTCCGGAAGCAGCTTCAGGTCGGCGTGGGCGCCCTCGCCGTCGCCCGAGTGACCGATCACCCGAAGGCCGCGGTAGTCGGTCCGGAACAGGCCGAGCCCGATGGGTTGGACGCCGGGGAGCGGGACGAAGACGGGGGACTCCATGGTGTCCACGGTCGCGGGCTCGAGAATCGCCGCGCTGTCGCCCCGCCCGCCGCGCAGCATCGCGAGCAGGAACCGGCTCATGTCGGTGGCCGTCGTGGCGAGCGCCGCGGCCGGCGCGTCGTCGGCGGCGAGCTCACGAAAGAGGTTATCGGGGTACGGCTCGGCCGAGGCCGTCGGGTACCCCCGAGCGGCGGGCCCGAGGTCGGCGGGCAGGGTGAACCGGAACGCCGACCGGTTCATCCGAAGCGGCGCCAGGATGTGGCGCTCGACGTAATCGCCGAAGGGCTCCCCGGCCACCCGATTCACGATGTAGCCCGCGAGGGTCAGACCGTAGTTCGAGTAGGCCGGCACGGTGCCGGGCGGGAAGATCCGGTCAGGGACCTTGGCCGCGAAGTCACGGAGCGGGCGCGGGGCGGGCCACCGTGGGTAGGAGGTCTCCTCGAACCCCGCGGTATGAGTGAGGAGATGCCGGAGCGTGATCGGCCGGCCGAAGGCCTCGGGCACCACGAAATCGAGATACTGGTTCACGTCCCGATCGAGGTCGAGCGCCCCGCGTTCGACCTGTTGCATCACGGCGATGGCCGTGAACGTCTTGGAGACCGACGCGGCGCGGACGATCGTCTCCGCCGTCATCGGGATCCTGCCGGCCACGTCGGCGAGGCCATAGCCTCGGGTCGCGAGGACGCGGCCGTCCTTGACCACGGCGATCACCAGACCGGCGATTTCGGCCTCACGAATGACGCTCGGCACGGTGGCGTCGAGCCACGATTCGAGGTTTGCCGCGGTGAGCTCGGGTCGCGGCGACTGGGCGAGGGCCGGGGAAACCGAGAGGATGGACGCGAGGAAAGAGAAACACCGAAGAGTGTCGCGCATGAAAGCTCCTGCCGCGCCACTCATTGCCGAGGCCGCTGGACGGAAGCCAGGCGACTGACGAGCGACCGGCGAGGGCTCAGCACGGTCGCACCGGCCAAGTTAACCTGGCTACGCGAGAGCAGCCAGCCGGTCGATTTCACGTTCTCCAACAAAGTTTGGCACGCCGAAATGAGAGTAGATCTGCCATCCGGGCCCAGACGGAGCGTCAGTCATGAGGCAATCGCCGGTTTCGAAGAAGCAGGGTAGCTCAGCTGCCTCCGGGGTCCCCGGTTTGCCAAGTATCCGTCCCAGGTAGCCAGCGGTATCCGACCCGAAGAATCGCTGGTCGTGCTTCAGTTTCTCCGAGAAGTCCCTCCAGGCAACGGCGAACTCCCAGTTTGTGGTCTCAGCCAACTCGTACAGGCCATCTCGTGCATAGAAGGGCTCTTCGCCGTCCAGCGGATCGGCAGGATCCTGGTCAACGAGAATGTCGACAAGAGCTTCGGCCGGATCGCAGTCAATGTGGAGGAGCCCCTGCAGGAAGAAACCGAGGTCTTGACCATCCTGCTCCCAACGGGCGGAGTCTGAGTCGGCGTCGAAGTGGAGACTCTCAGCGCCTGGCCGTAACACACGCCTTAGGGCGGGGTCCGCGTGTTCCGCCAGCTTGTCAAGTGACACGCTCGGACGGGTGTGCTTACAATAGGTGCAGCGAAGCTCCCAAGCCGTCCCTCGAAGCTGCTGGCGAAGGACGCGGTCACCGACGCAGTCAAGGCAGATCGCAAGACTGCCCGAAGTCATGCCAGAGGCCAGATACCCCCCTAACAGTCCAGCGTGTTCAAGCCTGGGCTAGCCAGCCTCAGGGACAACTCGAACGGCCCAGCCACCGCGGGCGCCGAGCACCCCAAAGGCCCTTGGAAGTAGCGCATGAGTTGCGCGCAGGTAACGGTTTGCGAGGTGCGACGTTCCGGTCATGAATGAATCGAGCTTGGCGAGGTGGTCGGCATCAGACTTGGCCTTGGTAAGGAACGCCAAAACGGCCTCATCGACAATGTCGAAGTAGATAGATCCACGCCGCCACTCGGTAGCTGTCGCAAGGTTATACTGACGAAAGTCAAGCTCTGGCAGCGCCGTTTGGAAGACGTCGCGGTCGACATGGAAGGCCGCTTTGTTTCGGAGGGGCCGCAGAAACTGTCGGTGCAGATCGGCAACCGACTGGTCCGCAAGGAGTCGGCCGAATCCGTCACGGAACTGCGGCAGGTGTGCGAAGTGCTTGCCCAGGCTCCTGGCGACCTCGAGACCCTCGCTGAGCAGCGCCCCGGCGTACAGTAAGGCTGCCGCGCGCTCCCGACGTGCGCGCGGCGTCTGCCGTCCGAGAGTGCCCATCAGCGGAGGGTAGGCAAGCGTGAGTGGATTCGCCACCCGGCCCACCCGTAGCAGGTCCCAAAACGCTGGCAGGCGGATGGCGGCATCCCACGAGGCTCTCGAGAGGATGATTGCGCGGTCGCGTTTGGGCATGAGACTGTTCTCACGGGCTGGCTACCGGCCAAGAAATGAGGGGCGGCGGCAGCAACCGCCGTGGGCTCTGTTTCTTGCTAGGTGGCGTGTTCAACGATCTCAGACATCGTGCCAAAGCACCTGGCAATAGTGCGACCGCTTCTGGGCGACGCGAAAGTTCATTTCCTTCAGGTGGTATAGCAGTTCACCCGTCCGCCAAGGGCCGACCTCGCCCGGCAGGTCGAGAACCGCCGGCATCGGCTCGGTGTGCAGGTGAAGGTAGAAGCGAAACCCCCGAAAGAGGAAGATCATGCCGACGATCGCGCTGCCTGCAACAAGGAGCGGCGCCGAATGGAGAACGTCCGTCATGTGCACGGCCTCGCCCACTTCGCCGAGCGAGTACAGGCCCATGGGGCGTTTCATGACGTCATGACCAAATGCCATGCGAACAAGCTCGTGGGGTGGGGAGGCGGCGCCAGCTCCCGTCCACGCCCAGGCCAACTCACCTGGGTGAGCGAACACCAAGTTGATCGTCGTCTTGAGGAACCACCGCTCCAACTGCAAGCCGAGGATCTCGAATCGCCGCACCTTCCAATGCCTCGGCCGCTGGCGAGAGCGCTCATTCCCAAGCGCTGTCGCTCGGCGCAACGCGTCGAAGGCAGCCTTCGCTGCTCCGTCAAGGGGCGATAGCACACTATTGTGACGCTGGCAAAGAATTCTCGCCGTAAGGGACCCGAGGCCCACTCGTTTCGGCTCGCTGCGGCACCAAGGGAACCCCAAGACTTCGACGTCGTTGCCTTCCCAGATACCCTGGGACACGACGTGCTCTCTCGATTGCCTTCCCGCGCAGTTCGCGAGACTGGCCGCCCAGCAAGCTACCATGCGCGCATGCCCACAACGTCTGCCACGCCACGTAACGACTGGTCTTCAGCGGCGGGCGCCTCGCGGGCCCAAGTTGCCGCGCCGCCGCCAACCAACCTTGGGGCGCGGCCGCGACTAGTCAAACGGAGGCCGGGCGCCCGTCGGAGTGCAGCGCCTTGCTAGGCATCCGACTCGCGCTCCTGGCTTGGATAAAGGTCGCCAATCACGGACTTTGCGATCCTCAGGACCATGAATGCGTCGGGCAGCAGGAGCCTATTGCCGTGGGCGACGTCGTTGCGGAGGAGTGTGAGGAGCTCGATCGTTGCGTCGACCCTCTCAGGTGCGGCTGAGGGCGAGGCATCGACGACCCAGCCAATGGCGCCTTGCATTTGGGGCACCTGCGAAGTCAGAGATTCGGGCGTCAAGAGGCCCTCGGCAAGTGCTTCCATGATAAGGGGTTTGAACGTTGGCGCCCGCTGGCGCGGGTGTTCCTTCATCCGATGCCGAAGGGCGAGCTCGATCGTCGCAACCGATTGGAATTGGGCCACGCTGAGAAATCCGTAGACGTGCCATGAGTAGAGGTAAAGGTTGCGGGCGAGGTCGTACTGGATCCTCACCTCCTCCGGAACCCCCGAGTGGAGGCCGAACGCGGCGAGCCAAGTGTGCATGTCGCTGAGGGACACCGGTCGGGCGGCAGACTGTTGCCAAGGCCAGTGTCCCTTGGCTCGCACGATCACATGCTCCATCCGGGGGTCTGGGCCCCCCGCTGACTGGATTGAACGCAACTCGTCGCCTAGTCCCATTGCGATGCTCGTGGATGCCTACGGCCTGAAAATCAGCTGCGGGCGCGCCGGCGGCGAAGCCGCACGAAAGCCGCGATCATCAGCTGCCGTGCTTGCCAGGCAGCGTGGGCCTACTCGGTCTTTATCTTTGGCGTCTCTGAACGAACGTCCTTATTCGGTGGCGGCGGTGGTACGTCGAGCTTCTGTTTTGACGGCGTGGTGGAACTATCGTTCTTTGGCATGGCTGTGTCTCGCAATGGGCCCGACGGTGACAGCGAAGTCGCTGGCTTGGGCTGTAGCCTCAAGTTCAGGGTCGAAGCGGCCGCCGCCAGGACGACAAGGACAAGGGTAGAAACTACCCAGCGGTTCGCACGGTAAAGATACTCACTTCTGGCCACGTTGTTCCTGGAGTTGACGTCGGCGGCCTCGACGTAGCGATCGCGAAGCTCGAGCTGGAAACGACCCCAGGCCTGCTCCGGGACACCGGCCAAATCGTGTACTTGCTCGACCTCGGTCGCCCACGCTCGGAGGTCCGCCGGCGAGGCGATCTGCCGGTAGGTGTAACCGTGGTAGGACCGTACCAGGAAGTAGGTTGCACCAACGAAAGCGACGAGTGCGGCGGTGCCGAAACCGGCAGTCGCCCAGCCAGCAAGGCCGGTGGCAAAGTCGCCCTCTTTGGCGAGGAACGCCAGGACGCTAGCAAACACGGTAAGGGCGCCGATTGGGAGTGCCGTCGCGCCGCTTAGCTGTTCGCGACGAGCCCACTCGGTCTCGTACTGCTGCCTGTAGAACTCAAAGGATTCCATGTGGCCTTTGGTATTGGATGCCCGTGCCATCCCGCCCAACGAACAATGGACCCGCCTCAGCGGCGGTATCAAACGGACATCCTACAGTTGAAAGCGCCAACGCGCGCCCTAGGCAACCACTTAACGCTACTGCTTCGGAAGGCCCCGCGGCAATTGAGCGCCTGATCTGTTGCGAGCCACTCAGCGCCGACCACTCAAACACAACTCCCCGGAACTCGGCCGCCAACTCCGGATGCCCCCCGAGTTGACTCGCGACCCCTCGTCGCCGAGCGCCAACCCCGTTCGCATCGCCGCCACTAGCGAACCCGAGCTCCCTGACGGTCGCGGCAGCGACCTTGATTGGTGGGAACGCACTCCTGCAGGCTCAACCCGGTCGGCCTTCTTGCCTGTGTTAGGCCGGGCTTTCAGGCAGTCCGAGGATCATCCCGGGCCGGCGATACCACGGCGGCGACGCCAGATGCCCACCTGAGCCGGTCTTCGCGGCCAACGGGCTGAACAGCGCGTCGTGAACCCATTCAAGGTCCTGTTCCCAGTCGCGAATCGCTGTGGCGAGGCTGACCGTTCGAAGGCTGGCATTTCGGGAAAACGTCTCCAAGCACCGTCCTGTACCGCATCCGGTTTCCTGGACAAGTGGCCGGCCTAATTAGGCGGCCAGCGGCATGAATGCGCGACGGACCTCGACCGGGGTCCGATAGCCGTGCCGTGCGAGCAGCCATGCCTGGTTGTACC
>JBJXGT010000006.1:0-10061 GCA_046160105.1 Gemmatimonadales bacterium
GCACCGGTTCGCGAGTGAGCCCGAGGCGTTGGCGCGGTGGGAGACGGCGCGGAATCTGATTGGTCCGGCCGGGAAGTCGACGTCGGAGGCGCCGCCCAGCGGCTCGGGTGGTGATGTTCCGGCGGCCGCCTGAGGGCGGGAGTGTTGGAGGGCGCCATGGTCACCGAGATGTGCCGCGAGAGCTCGGCCGAGCCGGTGGGATGCTTGGGCAGCCGCGGACATGGGTCGACACCCGGAATGGGGGCCATGGCGCGCTTCGACACTCGATCAAGGACGCCGCGCCTGATGCCTCCGACTCGGACCTAACGACGAGATTGTTCCCCTTGCACCCGAGCCTCCCTACCAACCGTCGTCGCTGGCCCCGAGCAGCCCTTTACATCCTTGGCCAGACACCCGATACTTCCGAGGCGATGATTGGACCAAGGAATTGGACCCGCCGGTTGTTCGGGTGGCTCTGGGTGGCGCTGTTTCTTTCGGCGCCTCTCGAGTTGCTAGTTCCCGACGACTGCGACGGTCACCTCGGTATCACCTCGGTGTCTGCTGGCACCAGTCAGAGCGCCGTGCCGTCGGGGCACCTTCCTTCGTCGCCTCACACCTGTCATGACCTCCACGGGCACGGCGGCCTGGTCGGCGCGGTCGAGCCGGTACTGCTTTCCGCCGCAGTCCTCGACGAGCCGTCCCGTGGGTTCGATCCCAACCCGTTGATCCAGCCACCCCAGGACATCCTCCGTCCGCCGATCGCTTGATGCTACCGCTGCCTACGGGCAGCCGTAGCCCCGCTTGACTCAAACTACATCGCGCTCGAACCCGAAGCCGTAGGCGTCGTCAGACGCCCGGCGTAGGCGGCGAGCCATCCATGGCATTCGATCAGGCCCGTTACCTGAGGATCCAGGTTCGTGCCGTCGCGAGGAGGAACCGTCGTGCTTGCCGCAACACTGCTGCTCGGGCTCGGGGCGCTCGGTGGCGTTGGAAATCGAGAACCTGCCCAGGAGCGTGGCACCACCCTTTCGCAGCCAGGGGACTCCCTTGCGGTGTTGGTCCAGCGAGTCCACCCGGCGCTGGTCGTGCTACGAGCGAAGGCGCAGGCGGCGACGGGGCGGATCGCGGCCGCCGCCGATGTCCAGCCCGCCGTCTTCTCCCTGGAGGTGGAAGACGTTCCAGGTGGAGGCCGTTTCTGGGCCGCCAATCAGCTCCGGAGCGCGATCGAGGGAGAAGTCTTTGGTGGAGGCCGGCGCTCGGCCCGTCGCGACCAGGCCACTTCCGAGGCCAACACCGAGCAAGCCCGGCTCAGGGCCGCCGAACACGCCGCTGCGGCGGCAACCAAGGCCCGATCGGTGACGTGGCTCGCGGGCATGGCGACCGCGCGCCGCCTGCTGGTCGAAGATTCGCTGCTGGCCGCCGCTGAGGAAGCCCTCACCGCCCGGTTCGGTGCCGGCGCGGCGACCTACGTCGAGGTACTTCGGGTGCGGGCCGAGCGGCTCAGGGTTCAGACCGATCGCGCCGCGGCAATCGCCGACGCGGGCGAGGCACGGGTACTGCTGCTCGGGTGGCTCTCGGGCGACTCGAGCGCGATGCGGTCTGGCGCTTCGGTCCTCGACAGCTTGGCCGCGGTTCCGATCGCCGACTTCGACGCCGCCAACCTCCCGGCCACGCCGGCGGTGGATACCACCGGCGCCAGCGAGGCGGTCGCCGGGATCGCCGCTTCGCTCAGCCGCGAGGGGGCGGCGCGCTCCAGGCTGGGAATCGCACTAGTACGGCCAACGGCGCTTGGGGCCGTGGGCGTGCAGCAGTTCCAGAGTGCCATCGGCCGCCGGGTGTTCGGCGCGACCCTCGGCCTCAAGGTGTCCCTGCCCTTCACCGCTCAATCCCACAACCGCGCCTCGATTCGCGCGGCGCGGCTCGACGCCGATGCCCTCGCCGTGCAAGGAACCGCCTTACTGGGGTCCTGGGCTCGCGAGTTGAGCGTGCTCCGGGTTCGGTACGAGGCGGAACGGGCCAGAGCCCAAGTGTACCAGTCGTCCCTTCTCGCGGACCTGCGCGGAGAGCGCGAAGCCGCCTTGGCCGCCTACCGAAATGGAGCGCTCGGCCTGTTCGAGCTGCTCGACTTCGAGCGGACCCTGGTCAGGGCCGAGATCGACCAAATCCACAGCGTCAGGAACGCCTTGATCACCTGGCACCGGCTGGCGGCGGGAATCCCGACGATCCTCGCCGAGGAGCTGGGACTGGGAGGGAACCCATGAGCCATCACCCCTCGATCGGATGCCGGTGGGCGACGTTCGGCCTCGCGGCACTGCTGATCAGTTGTCGAGAAGGGCCGAAGCCCGCTTCGGAGCCGTTGGAAGGAACCGCCGTGCCGACCGTCGAACCCGCGGAGGGCGAGGCCGGCCGGGTCCAACTTTCCGAGGCCGCGTTCGCGGCGGCCGGCATTGTCGTCGAGCAGCCCCGGCAGCTCAGTAGCCGACGGGAAGCCACTACCCTGGCGGTGCCCGGTCAAGTCGAAGCTGATCCGTCGAGGGTGGCGCTCATTACCCCGCGGGCGCAGGGCCGGCTGGAACGCCTGGCGGCCTCGGTTGGGGAGCGCATCGCGACCGGTCAGACCGTCGCCTACCTGCTCAGCTCCGAGTTCGTGACGGCGCAGTCGGACCTCGTCCAGGCCGCCCGTCGAGCGACGGCGCTGATGGCGTCGCCGGATTCAGGCGTGGGGGCCCGGACCCTGGAGGCCGCGCGACGACGCTTGGGTCTGCTCGGACTGGGCCCGGAGGCGATTGGACGGATCGAGCGAACCGGTGAGACACTCGATTTGCTGCCGATCGCGGCGCCGTTCGGTGGGAGCCTGGTGGAGATGCTCGCCCTCCCCGGGGCGGCGTTGGCTCCGGGTCAGCCAATCTTCCGCCTCATCGATCTGTCCGAAGTCGATGTCGTGGGCAACGTCCCAGAGGCGGAGATGCCGCATCTCGCCGTCGGGCAGACGGCCGACGTGATTCCGACCGCCTATCCGGACGCCCGCTTCTCCGGTCGGATCGAGCGGATCAAGGATGAGCTCGATCCGTCGACCCGCACCGTGGCGGCCGTGATCCACGTGCGCAATCCGCGAGGCATCCTGAAGCCGGGGATGTTCGCGACGGTGCGGATCGCGGTCCCTCTTGCCCGACGAGCCGAGGTGGTCGCCGGGCAGGCTTCCGGGTTCGTCCTCCCGGAATCGGCCATCCTGATTCAGGGCAACGACCGATTCGTGTTCGTCGAAGTGGCTCTCCGCACCTATCAACGGCGGATGGTCGACGCGCTCGCCCTCGACGAAGTGGGGGTGGGCCCTCGCCGAGTTCTGGTGAGGGGGGGACTGACGGCCGACGACAGGGTGGTCGTTCAGGGGACGTTCACCCTCAAGTCGGAGCTGGCCAAGGGCGAGCTGGAGGAACACTGATGTTCGACCGACTGATTGCATGGGCCGTCCACAACCGCGCGTTCGTGTTTTTCGGGATCGCAGCGCTGATCGGTTCTGGCCTGTTTGCCTTGCGGACTCTTCGCGTCGACGCCTTTCCCGACCTGACCGACGTTCAGGTTCAGGTGCTGGCCGAGGCACCGGGGCTCTCGCCGCTCGAGGTGGAGCGTCTGGTCGCCTTCCCGATCGAGGTGGCCCTGAACGGGTTGCCCCGAGTCATCCAGGTCAGGTCACTCAGCAAGTACGCCTTCGCGGCCGCGACCGTCGTCTTCGAGGATGGGGTCGACCTCTATTTCGCCCGCACGCTGGTCGCGGAGCGGTTGCAGGCGGCCCGTTCGAACCTTCCGGCTGGCACCGAGGTGGCCTTGGGTCCGCTCGCCGGGGCGACCAGCGAGATCTACCTCTACGCCCTGGAGGGGGCCGGCCGGGATCTGATGGAGCTTCGGACCATCCACGACCGGATCGTCCGTCCGCAGTTGAGGACCGTCCCCGGCGTCACCGAAGTCAATTCGTTCGGCGGATTGGTGCGGCAGGTCCAGATCGTCGTGCGGCCCGATCGGCTGCTCAGCTACGGGCTCACGCTCCACGACGTCGTCGAGGCCGTCAAGGCCAACAATACGATCGCGGCCGGCGGATACCTGGAGCAGGGCGACGAACAGTTGATTCTCCGTGGATTGGGCCAGGCCCTGACGCTCGACGACATCCGCCGGACCGTGATCCGTTCCAACGATCAGGGGGTCCCGGTGCTGATCGGTGACGTCGCGACACTCGACTACGGACCGGAAGTCCGCCAAGGCGCGGTGTCGCGCGACGGCAAGGGGGAAGTGGTCACCGGCATCATCATGATGCTCCGGGGGGAGAACAGCCGCGAAGTCGTCCGCCGGGTGAGAGAGCGGGTCGAGGAGATCAACGGGGCCCTGCCGGATGGTGTCCGGGTGGCGTCGTATTACGACCAGACCGACCTGGTCGAAGGCACCATCAGGACGGTGCGGCTCAACCTGCTCGAGGGTGGTCTGATGGTCATCGCGGTCTTGTTGCTGTTCCTCGGCAATCTCCGCGCGGCGCTGATCGTGGCGGCCACCATCCCGCTGTCGCTGCTGTTCGCCTTCCTGGGCATGCGGTGGCTGGGACTCTCCGCGAACCTGATGAGTCTCGGGGCCATCGACTTCGGGATGATCGTCGATGGATCGGTGGTGATGACCGAACAGTTCGTTCGGGCGCTTCATGCCGATCAGGAGCACGGGCGGTTTCCGGCCGGCCCCAAGCAGTTCGCCCGCCGCCTGATCGCCCTGGGTCGGGAAGTCGCCCGGCCGATCTTCTTCGGGGTCCTGATCATTCTGCTCGTCTACCTCCCGATCCTGACGCTTCAGGGGCTCGAAGGCCGGATGTTCAAGCCGATGGCCATGACGGTGGCGATTGCACTCTTTGGGAGTCTCATCCTCGCGATGGTCTGGATCCCCGCCGCGGCGACGTGGGTCTTTCGACGCGGCGCCCCGGAATCGCGGCTCGCCTTGCGCCTCGCCGCAAGCCTCGAGCGCCGCTACGAGCCGGCCCTCGGGTGGGCGATCCGGCATCCCGGGACCATCGTCATGACCGCGGTCACCCTGCTGGCGTCGACCGTGGTTCTGGCGCCGCGCCTCGGGACCGAATTCATGCCGGAGCTCGACGAGGGATCGATTCTGATCGAGGCCACCCGGGACCCGAGCGTCTCGCTGACGCGATCGATCGCGATGCAGAAGACAATGGAGGCAACGGTCATCGAGGTTCCGGAGGTGACGACGGTCGTCAGCCGAGTCGGGCGGCCGGAGATCGGCAGCGATCCGATGGGCATCAATCGCGCCGACGTGTTCGTGATGCTCAAACCGCGATCAGAGTGGCGGCCTGGCGTCTCCAAACCGATGATCGAGCGGCAACTCGAGGAATCGCTCAATGACCGGGTGCCGGGCATCGCCTTCGGGTTTACCCAACCGGTGGCGATGCGACTCAACGAGCTGGTCAGCGGGGTCCGGGCGGACCTCGCGGTCAAGGTGTTTGGTGACGATGCCAGCATCAATCGCGGGGTGGCCGCTCGGGTCGCGGCGGCGCTCCAGGGAGTACCCGGGGCGAGCCAGGTACTGGTCGAGGCGACGGAAGGTCAGCCCTATCTCAATGTCAGGCTCGATCGTTCCGCCCTGGCGCGGTTCGGGATCCCGGTCAGCGAGGTCCAGGAGGCCCTCGAGACGGCGGTTGGCGGCAGGCCAGTTTCGCAGATGGTCGAGGGGAGCTTCACGATCGACGTCACGGTGCAGTATCCGACCGACCTGCGGACCTCGCCGGAAGCGATCGGTGCGATCGCGATCCCCACGCCTCGAGGCGCCCGGATCGCATTGGCCCAGCTGGCGGACATCCGGCTCGAGACCGGTCCGGTCCAGATGAGTCGGGAGCGCGCTCAACGACTGGTCGTCGTTCAGGCCAACGTCGAGGGACGGGATCTGGGGGGCTTCGTCGCGGAGGTGAAACGAGTAGTCGCCGAGCAGGTGGTACTTCCGCCCGGCGTGTTCCTGGTCTATGGGGGCCAGTTCGAGAATCAGGAACGTGCCATGGCTCGACTCAAGCTGGTCGTTCCGGTTTCGATCCTGCTCATCGCGGGGCTGCTCTTCGTGTCCCTTCGTTCCTGGGGCCTCGCCACCCTGGTGATGCTCAACCTGCCGTTCGCGGCCGTCGGCGGGGTCGCTGGTCTCGCCATCCGGCAGATGCACCTCGGCGTGTCGGCGGCGGTCGGGTTCATCGCGCTGTTCGGGGTGGCGGTGCTCAACGGCCTGGTGCTGCTCACGACGGTGTCGCAGCTTCGGCAGGAGGGCCTCTCGGGCGCCGAGGCCGCGCTCGCCGGCGGGGTCAGACGGCTCCGCCCCGTCTTGATGACCGCCCTGGTGGCCGGCATCGGCTTCATTCCGGTAGCCGTTTCCCGGGGGGTGGGCGCCGAGGTCCAACGGCCGCTGGCCACGGTCGTCATTGGCGGCCTGATCACCTCGACCTTGCTGACGCTCTTCGTGCTGCCGTCGCTGTACGTTTGGCTGCAACGCCGGGTTACCGCAAAGGAGCAAGCCCGATGAACCGCCCTTCGCCGTGGTGGACCCTGTTCGCCAAGCGGACCTATCTGGCCTGCGCCCTGTGGGGCCTCGGACTACTCGCGGCCGCTCTGTCGCCGGTGCGCCACGAACCGGGCTGGCTCGCGGTTCGGCTCGACCTAGCGGGCATCCTCTACCTGGCCGCGTCCGTCGTTGGGGGAGCCAATTTCATTCCGGCCGGGATTCGGGCGGCTGTTCGCCTCCGTCTCGACATGAACTTTCTGATGTCGGCGGCGATCGTCGCCGCGATCCTGATCGGGGAGTCGTTCGAAGCGGCCACCCTCGCCGCCCTGTTCTCGATGGCCGAGCTGCTGGAGCGATTCGCGGTCGACCGGTCTCGACGCTCGGTCGCGGCGCTGCTCGAGCTCGCGCCGGAACAAGCCGATCGGATTCGGCCCGACGGCACCACCGAAACAGTGCCGGCTGGCGCGCTCGAGGTCGGGAATCGGATCCGAGTCCGGCCGGGGAATCGGATCGGGGCGGACGGCCGAGTGGTCGAAGGGACCTCGGCGGTGAACGAGGCCGCCGTCACCGGGGAATCGATGCCCAGGCTCAAGGTCCCGGGAGACCAGGTGTTCTCCGGGACGCTCAACACCGAGGGCGCCCTGGACATCGAGGTCACCGCCGACGCGTCCCACAGCGTGCTGGCCCGGATCGTCGCCCTGGTCCGGGCGGCCGAGGCACGCCGAGCGCCGATCGAGCACTTCGTCGAGCGATTTGCCCGAATCTACACGCCCGTGGTCACCGGCCTCGCGGTGTTGGTGATCGTGGTGCCCCCCCTCGTTGGCCTCGGCGAATGGCTCGACTGGTTTGTCCGGGGCATCACGTTGTTGGTCATCGCGTGCCCCTGCGCCCTGGTGATCGCAACCCCCGTCACGGTCGTCAGCGCGTTGACCAGCGCGGCCCGCCACGGCGTTCTCATCAAGGGTGGCGAGCACCTCGAGCGGCTCGGTACCGTCAAAGCGCTCGCCACCGACAAGACCGGGACGCTCACCAAGGGCGAACTCGAGGTTACGACGTTCCGGGCGGTGCCGGAGTCCGCGGCCGACGAGATCCTGGCGGTGATCGCGAGCGCGGAATCTCGGTCCGAGCACCCGATCGGCCGAGCCATTGCCGGCTTCGCGACCGCCCGCGGGGTGCCGGCCACGGGCCAAATCACCGCGTTCAAGGCGCAACCGGGCCGGGGCATCGTCGCCACGGTGAACGGGGTCGAAATGACCGTGGGGACCGAGGAACTGGTCGATGACGCCGCGGTCTCACGGTGGGGGACGCTCGAGTCCGAAACGATCTGGGTCTTCGCGACCGGTGACGACGGCACGGCAGCGCTGATCGGGTTGACGGACGGGATTCGTCCGGGTGCCACGCTCCTGGTGGAACGGCTCCATCGGCTGGGGATCCGGCCGGTGGTTCTGTTGACCGGGGATCAGCAGGGACCGGCCGAGGCCGTGGGGCGGGCCGTCGGGGTCGACCTGGTCAAGGCCAGGCTGCTGCCGGAGGAGAAGGTCGCGGCCATTCGCGACCTCAGGGCGACGCATCGGTTCGTGGCGATGATCGGGGACGGTGTGAACGATGCTCCGGCACTCGCCGAGGCCAGTGTCGGGATCGCGATGGGGGCGGCGGGGTCGCCCGCGACGATCGAAACGGCCGACGTCGCGCTGATGGCCGACGACCTGAGCCGGGTGCCCTACGCGATTCAACTGGCTCGGATGGCCCGGCGCACGGTCCGGTTCAACATCGCCTTCGCGCTCGGCATCAAGTTGATCCTCGCGGTCGGGGCGATATTCGGCGTGGTGAGCCTGGCCGTTGCCGTCCTGGTGGGCGACATGGGCGGATCGCTACTGGTCACGATCAATTCCCTCCGGCTGGCGCATCTCCATCCTCCTGATGAGGATCACGGAGCCCACGTCAAGCCGGGCTTGGCTTGAGGGCGGTTCGTCGCCTTCAACGCCCAGTTGGGGTGATCGATTGCTCGAGGAGGGCCATCCAACGCTCCAACTCCTCGGCCTCCAGGACGCCGCTCGAGTCACGAAGCACGGTGCCATCGGCGGTCGTGGCGAAGAAGTGCGGCGTGGCTTTGAATCCGAATCTCGATTTCGCGGTCGCATTCGCCGAGTCGCGAACGTCCAAGTAGACGAAGTCGATCCGCCCTCGGTACTTCTGGTCGAGCCCATGCACGATGGGCGCCATGGCGCGGCAGCCGAGTCAGCCCGGGTGATAGAACTCGACGAGCTGCGGTCGCCCGGTGGCGGCGAGGATGGCGACATCGGATGGATGAAAGACCGGGGGCTCCACCGAGGGGCCAGCGGGGCTGCGTGATCGCACGGACACGACCGTGAGAACCGCCACCGCCCCCAACGTGACGAGGGCCGCGGCCGTCGCCCAGGATTTCTTCACGTCAAGCTCCTAGCGGTGGAGTACGCGGTGGTGGGGCAAGCGCCGTGAGGAAGTCGGCGGTCCCTGGCGGCCCCGTCACCTCGAGCCACACGGGTCCGTCGCCCGGCTCGACGCGCAAGACCAGTTCCAGGAATTTGCAGCAGCGGTGCTCGGCATCGATGACCGCTCCAGCTTCTCTGAGGAGACCGGGTGCAGCGTTGAACCGCCATCGAAACCCTCCCGGGATGGATTCCCGCCGCGTGGCTTTGGTCAACAGACCCGGCAGCAGCTCGTCCCGGCGTGCCGCGACCTCACCCGGTGTCAGGGTGCATGCGATAGGGAGGAGTGGGCCTTCGTTCCGATCTTCCGTCATCTCAGTTCCGCGTCTGCCCGACGAGCCGCAGCGAAATCGTCTCGGTCGACGGCCGAAGGTTTGGGAACGCCGCGGCCATGACCGGGCGGACCAAGCCGAGGGTGAGCTAGCGGTCGAGCTGGAAGATACCTGTTCGCGAATGCCGAGACCAAGACGTTTGCGTCGTTGAGTGCGGCGAGGGCGACCGGCTACATCGGCGGCTGGTCGCGCGACACTGGGTCGCAAGGCTTGTCTCTCACGGACCCCGGGCTCGGCCCGGTGTTCAGTGAACTCGATGAGAGCGTGGAACGGGCCAACGCTCTGATCGTCCAGCAAGTCGAGGGCAAAGAGCGGTCAAAGGCCGCCAATCGCACTCGGCGCCAGGTCCGGAGTCAGCTGTCGGGGGGGCTGTTGGGGTTGTTCGGCCGGGTGTTCGTGGTGGCCAGCGAGGAGGTGCCGGGGTTGCGGGGGGTTCGGGCCCCGCGGGTTCGCTCGTCGGACCCGGCGTTCATCAACGCCGCCGGCGGGATGATTCGGGCCGCGCGGGAGCATCTGGACGCGCTGGCGAAGTACGGAGTGACCGCGGGGTTGGTCGACGATGCCGGCAAGTTGCTGGCGGAGTACGAGGCGATCAGCATCGAGGCGCAGGCGGCGTTTCAGGCCCGAGTGGGGGCCAGCCGGGCGCTGGACGTGGTGCGGGCGGAGATCATGGGGTTGATCGGCCGGATCGATCGGCTGAATCGGCACCGGTTCGCGAGTGAGCCCGAGGCGTTGGCGCGGTGGGAGACGG
>JBJXGT010000007.1:0-5645 GCA_046160105.1 Gemmatimonadales bacterium
TCGTCGGACCCGGCGTTCATCAACGCCGCCGGCGGGATGATTCGGGCCGCGCGGGAGCATCTGGACGCGCTGGCGAAGTACGGGGTGACCGCGGGGCTGGTCGACGATGCCGGCAAGTTGCTGGCCGAGTACGAGGCGATCAGCATCGAGGCGAAGGCGGCGTTTCAGGCTCGAGTGGGAGCCAGCCGGGCGCTGGACGTGGTGCGGGCGGAGATCATGGGGTTGATCGGCCGGATCGATCGGCTGAATCGGCACCGGTTCGCGAGTGAGCCCGAGGCGTTGGCGCGGTGGGAGACGGCGCGGAACCTGATTGGTCCGGCCGGGAAGTCGACGTCGGCGGCGCCGCCCAGTGGCTCGGGTGGTGATGTTCCGGCGGCCGCCTGAGGGCGGGGGTGTTGGAGGGCGCCATGGTCACCGAGATGCGCCGCGAGGGCTGGGCCGAGCGGGTGGGGTGCTTGGGCAGGCCGCGGACAGGGGTCGGCACCCGGAATGGGGCCATGGCGCGCTTCGACATTCGATCGACGTTCGTCGCCGTCGCTCGCGAGGCACAGACGTGGGCCAGGAGGACTCTCAAGGAGCGATCGGCAGGGGACTTCGCGGTCGCTGGCCGGAGCCGAGTACCGGTATGTCAGCTTCGACGACGCCAGCGGCGCGGGTGCTGCTTTCCGTGCAGGACCGCGATGACTTCGATGGCTCCCGGCGAGACTCGGTAGTACACCCCATACGGGTAGCGGCGGAGGCTCACTCGCCGAACCCCGCGGTAGCGAATCGGAAAAGCCTCCGGGGCGGTCTGGATCAGGGCGATCGCCGCCGCGAGTTCCTCGCGAAACCCTGTCGCCGCCTGGTTGCTACGTTCGGAATACCAGGCTGCAGCACGGCGAACGTCAATCCTCGCGGCGGCCCGAAACCCGACAGGCAGGATCACCCGTTCTCGAGCTCAGCCCGCACTTGTTCCCAGGGAATGAGCGGGCCTGGGGCCGGATCGTCGAGCCGCCGATCCAACTCGGCCCGCTGTTCGTCCGTCAACGGCACGTCGGTCGGCTCGAGGGAGTCCCAGACGGTTTCAATGAGCTGGAGGCGCTCCTCCACCGTCATCGCCCTGATTTGGGCCTCAGACAAGGGTTGCATGACGGTGAAAGATTAGCGTCGCTCAGCAAACAGGCAAGCGAGGGCCGCCGATGGAGGCTTGGCGGTCGAGTCGCCTCGCGTTCGAAGCCGGCTTCTCCAGCCTACCTGGCGCCTGACGAGCGTGGCCAAGCAATCACCCGACCGCGGTCATCGACCATAACGGACCGGACCGACGGCGTCCGTTCGCGGCGCGGGCGTGGCGGCGCTCGGAGCCACGCGGATGGCGAGAAGGGAGGGAATTCGAACGACTCGGCGGCGATGTCGGTGGTGAGGTACCCCAGGTCTCGGAGCGAAGCGATCGAGATCGCGGACAGAACATTGGTGGCGCTGGCGAACGAGGTCATCAACTCGAGGTCGAAGCCGGTGCCGACGGCCTCGGCCCAGTGAGCTTGGTGGGTGCCCGGAAGGCCGCTGTTGTCGATCGGGACGCCGGCCCGGAAGAACGCGGGGGCGTTGGCGACCAGGCCGTGAAAGGCGGTGCGTCCAAACTCGCCGTTGTAGGTATCCCCTTCGTTGCCTGAGGCCACGAGGCCGTGGAGTCGCCAGAGGGCGCCGAAACCCAACACATGCCCCAGCTCGTGGGACACCACGTCGTAGAGGAGTCCGGACTGATCGTTCCAAAGATCCGCGCTGTCAAGCACCATGACGCCGACGACCGGAAGCCGCGATCCGCTCCGAAGCACACACGGGGCGGCGCCGCCTACACCTGTCCTTGGCCGTCGATCCATTCCATCGAGACGAGGACCAGGAGGTCGTCGACGGGTTCGTCCACCGCGGCCCCACAGACCGAATCGGCGACCGTGACCGGGAGGTCGGGAAGATCGGCGAGGATGGCCCGAGTCCAGCGTTCGATGGCCCGTTCGATGGTGAGCGAGTCGTTGCGAGACAGGCCGGACTTGGAGGTCACCCGATACCCGATGTGGTAGGCCCGCGCCGGCGGCGGATCGGCGATCGCCGTGAGGGTCACTGGCGGCAGCAACGGGACCGCAGCGATCAAAGTCTGCGACCCCGGTGCCGGGCCGAGCCGCCAGCCCTCATTGATCGCCGTTCCGTTGTGGTCCGTGCGGCCAGTGGCGCGGTTGGCTCGTCCGCCGCCCGCGATGCTCCAGGTCACATCGAGATTGGGTAGCAGCGCCCCGGTCGAGTCGTAGAACCGAAGTTCCGGGCGGGTCCCGAGAAAATTCCCGGCGAGCCCGCGCTGGCCCTGGCCGGCCACCACGTCGACGCGGGCGGGGCCCGGGACCACCGCGACCATCCGAAACACGAAGGGGTGCGGGTACTCCAGGGTGCTGGCGTTGACGAAGTACTCGCCAGGCTCGCTCGGCGCCGTCCAGGGAGTCGGAAAGCGAGCGGTTCCGGTCGAGTCCGTCTGGACGTAGAAACCGTTGAAGTCGACGAAGACCTCCACCATTGGGTCGCCGAGGGCATCCCATGCGCGGACCGTCGGCCGTTGGGGAGCCTCCTTGTTGACGTGAATCCGTTGGATGGTATCGGAGGCGATCTCGAATCGGGCCGGGGCGACGGCGACGACGAACGAGTCGCGCAGGCCGGCGGGCCCAAGGACGAGGAGTGACTGGAAATGCATCCTGGGGCCGAACCGCCAGCTACCCAACGATGCGCGACCGGTGCTGTCGGTCACCGGGTCGCTCCCAGTCAGCACTCCACCTCCGGTCTGGACCTGAAAGTGAAACGCGATCCCCGGCACCGGGTCGCCGAAGGCGTCGAGCACGCGGACGGTGGCCGTCCCGCCGGCGAGCTGGCCGACTTTCGCCGTCCTCGGGACGTCCTCGATGCTCATCGACGGTGGGCCTGGCGGAAGGACCTCCGCGGTGAACACCGCGGAATCCCCACCGGCAACGCGAGCGGCCATGGTGACGATCCCGACCGATCGTGGCAGGGCCCACAAGGCCTCCGCAGTGCCGTCATCGCCCGCCGGGCGCGTGACCGTCGGGCTGGCGCCCCTGAAGTCGAACGTGATCAGGCCACCGGCCACGGGGCCCTTGGAATCCCGCACCCGAACCCGGGGAGCCGGCTCGACGATGGTCCCAGCCGGGCCCTCGAACGTCGCGGCGCCAAGGACCTCGAGTCGGAGGCGTTCGGCCGGTGGTGGCGGGGGGACGGGCTCGCTTCCGCCGCTGCACGAGGCGAGGACGCCAGTGGCAACGATCGAGGCCCAGGCTACGGGCCCGAGGGGATCGCGGATCGACCGGAACGGCATTCCTCCAATATCCACGCCACCGTCCCGGCAGGCTAGCGGCTGTTGGGGAAGCCGCGTTGCTCGGATCAGGCGCTTTTTCGATTGTTGATGGGTAAATCTGGTTGTCGCTCCCGGCGGTATCCTCGGCACCTTGTGGGATGCCGAGTTGCCAAACCCCACTCGCCGAGCCGACCTTATGGCCATGCCGATTTCCGTCCCCAGCTATACCGTCGACGACCTCGACCGGTTCCCCCCGGACGGCAATCGGTACGAATTGCTCGAAGGGATGCTCCTGGTGACGCCGGCGCCGGGCCTGCCTCATCAGGTGGTCACCATGCGTCTCTCGGTGGTCCTGGCTGAGCTGCTTCGTCCCTGGCCGGACGTTTGGGTGGCCAGCCCGGGGAGCGTGGTGTTCCGGCCGAAGACGCGGCTCGAACCGGACATTTTGGTATTTCGGGCCCCTGCGGCCGGCACCAAGTGGGAGGCGGTTCGCCATCGGTTTCTCGCGGTCGAGACGAAGAGCCGGTCCACCGAGATCTACGACCGCGATTTCAAACGACCGGCGTATCTCGATCTCGGCGTGGATGAGGTGTGGCGGGTCGATGTCGGGGAGAAGGTGATTCTCGTCTCGGTGCCGGGGGCGGCGCCCGATCGCCGCGTGGATGATCGGCTGGTCTGGTCGCCGAAAGGCCTGGCGGCCGACCTCACGATCGACGTCGCGCCACTGTTTCGCGGTTTCGACTGAAGCCCGGCGACTGTCGGGGAGGCGGCGGGGGAACTGGGCGTGCAACCGGGGGTCCTCGCCGGCAAACCGGGCTCTACCACGGCGCGGGCGGGCTCGGCGAGATCATTGGAGGCGCGGTCCGGGGCGAAGCGCCGTCCGGCCGGCGGGGAGCACGCGCGGCCGGGTGATCGACGGAGGCCGGGGAAGGCAACGGTGCCGGGCCGACCGACAAAGCGGGCATGGTCGCGGACATCGCGGGCATGGTCGCGGACGATGCAGGCGGGGGCACCGACAACGCGGGCAGGGGCCCGGACAACGCGGGCAGGGTCGCCGGCAACGGGGGCAAGGGCTCCGACAACTCGAGCGCGGCCGCCGACAACGCGGGCTCGGGCGCCGACAACTCGAACGCGGTCGCCGACAACGCTGGCGAGGGTCCGGACGAATCGGTCGCGGGCGTCGACAAACCGGGCGCGGCGGGGGTGCTCGACGGTGTCCGGGGGGTGACCTGCGGCGGTGGTCGAGGGCAAAGCCGAGGCGGGCGGCGGCAAGGCGACGTCGACCGGGGCAAAGCGGTGTCCGGGTCGTGCACCGCGGTGTCCGGCGGCGGATACGACTCTCGGCGAGATCAACGCGGGCTCGGGCGGGCGTCAGTCGGGCTCGGCCGGGTGCATGCGGCGTCGGGGCGGTGGTTGGGCGAAGTGTCCTCGGACAGAAAAGTGTCCTCGTTCGAGGACACTTTTGGTTAGGACGGCGTTCGACCACCGGCGCCCGAGGACCGTCGATTTTTTTGACGAAACGGCGTTTCAGTGGGTCGGCGGTGAGCGTCCGGCCGAGGCCGGTGGACGAGCGACGCGCGGACCGGTTGGCGGGCCTGCTCCGGCGTGGTTCCTGGGGCTCCGGCGTCGACCGGTGAGGGGCTGGCTGGCTCCGGCCGCGCAGTCATCATTCGGGCGCGTCGGCCGGAGCCTCGGAGCCCGCGGGTCGAGCCGCCGCCGCGGAGGCGACGGACGCTTTCTCCGTCGAGACACCCCTGCCTAACGTCGCGCCTCGGGGCTCGCGCCGGGGCTTCCCTTTCTTGCCTCGTCGACCGCCGTGGCGGCGCCGGACGCGACTTCGGTGGGTGGGCGACCGCCATTCGATCCCGCACCGGGGTCCACGCACGATCGACTCGCGGGCGCTGGGCCAGGCAACCGCTGATTTACCTCGCGATATCCCCGTTTTTCGTTCCTGTCCAGACAATGATCACCCGGTCGTGGCCGATTTTCTGGCACGCTCGTTGAGTGTGGCGAGATCGACCGGCTACATCGGCGGCTGGTCGCGCGACACTTGGGTCGCAATGGTTGTCTCTCACAGGAAGGAGCGGGTTATGAAAGCCGAGATGAGTAGTACGATGGTGGCGGCGGGTAGGGTGCAGGTGTTCAACCGAGCCCACCCCGTCACGGACCCCGGGCTCGGCCCGGTGTTCAGTGAACTCGATGAGAGCGTGGAACGGGCCAACGCTCTGATCGTCCAGCAAGTCGAGGGCAATGCGCGGTCAAAGGCCGCCAATCGCACTCGGCGCCAGGTCCGGAGTCAGCTGTCGACGGGGCTGTTGGG
>JBJXGT010000008.1:0-19074 GCA_046160105.1 Gemmatimonadales bacterium
GCTAGCGAGGGTCGATCACGGAATCACCGGCCGCTGTATGGAAACCCTAGGCGCTACAGGCCGGGCCAACGATCGTCGTCATCGGCACCGCCCCCGCCGCCAACGCGCGGCCATGAGCGAGATACCCGGTTTCGATCTACGCAATGGTCTTCCCGGTCTTGGAGGATTGCGACCTGGATGTCGTCGACGGCCGTGATGATAAAGAATCCGACGAACGCTCCTGAGGTCGGCAGACGCCCGTCGACAAGCTGATGCCTGATCCGCGGAAGGGCGAGGAAGTCCTGGATCGCGTCACGCTGCTCCGGCCGTCCAACGCCACTGCTATGCCACCGATCAACGGACCCTGCCAGTCCGGTACACCGGTCACCTGGTCTCCCAGAGCGTGCGGCCCGAAAGGTGGCAATTTCTCAGGAGGCCTGGCAAACCGGCGTCGGGCGAGGGGCGGCATTCCGGCTTGGTATTGAGCGGCAGCTGCCACGAGGAGCGGAGCGGTCGCGGGCCTTCGACTCAGCGAGTCGTGAGTCCCGATTCCCGTAGGCCTTCGTGGGCGTCGAGGGGGTTGGCGTCGAGCCGGATCGCCTTTTTGAAGATGGAGCCGGGCGAGGTAGGCTCGCTCGACTACCGCTTGTCGCCCTCCCGGCGACTCGCCCCGGTCAGCGGGAGGACTTCCGTCTCGAGCCAGCGGCGTAACGCACCAGCCACCTCCCGATGAGCCTCCGGCCCCGGCGCGGTGAGCATCCCGGCCGTGACGGAATCCGTCGGTTCGACCCGGCCCAGGTCCAAGACCGGGATGTCGGACTGGGCCAACCCCCGTCGCACCGCCGCGAGCAGGGAGTCGCCCAGGGGGGCCGGCCCGTAGCGGGAAACGGCCACGGCAAGCCGGCCGCTGAGCCGCTTCGCCTGTTGGTCGAGTGCCAAGAGATCCTCGATCAACGGGCGGTAATCGCGGGTCCGCCGCAGGTGCAACGACACCTCGACGCGGCGGACGAACGCCGAGAGCTGCGCCAGGCGACTCGGGCCTCGGGCGATGAAGTCGCGCTGCCGAGCGTCGGAGTAGTAAAGGTCGTCGTCGAGGCCCATGGTCACCAGCAACACATCCGGCCGATAAGCTTCCCCGAGTGACTCGAAGAACAGGCGGTGTTCGTGGGTGCCGTACCCCCGGACCCCGCAGTTAATCACCTCACGACCCGAGGTGGGGCCTTCCGGAGCAGCGGGTTCGGCCAGCTGGCGCTCGAGCAACCTCGCGAACGTGTCCTCCTCCAACACGCCCTCGCCCGCGGTGAACCCATCGCCGAGGAGCAGGATCCTGGCGACGTTCGGGGGGCGAAAGGTCGGGTAGTCGCGATCGCGGCAGCCCGAAGCGTTGGTTCGATAACGGACGAAGAATCGCCCCCCAGGAACCACGGGCTCGATTCTCCGCCCGCCGAGGCCGCGGAGCGCGACCGAATCGAGCTCCACCGAGGCATCATCGCCAGCGAGATCGAACCAGAGGCGCGAGTTCCGGTTTCTGGATTGTCCGACGAGGATCTCGCGGAATGAGGTCCAGGCGGGCGTCAACCGGATCGTCTCGTAGAGACCGGAGCTGTTCCAGGGCGGATGGTTCCCACCAAACGCCACCCCAATGGTTCGGGCGCGGTCGGCGCGTGCCCTGAAGGTGACGTGGTAGCCCTGCTGCTGCGTCACCTCGAACTGCGCTTGGCTCAGCTGCACGTGCCAGGTGGTATCGCGAGTCGCCTTCTGGATCTCCACGCGGAGGCGCTCCGGGCTCTCCGGCGGCAACACCAGACTCGCAACACTGCCAGGCATCACGTTGAGCTGCCAAGTTCTGAGGCGGCCATCCTCTTCGCGTAGATATCCGCGACGGTCGTCTGGATAGTAGGCCTTGAACTCAACGTTCGGTCGCGGGATCCGACCCAGCCTGGGATCGGGATCGAAGGTATCGGGCCAGGCACGCGCCGGCGGGGGGCGGATCGGCCGAGCACGGCGCCCAGCGATGATATCGGCACCGAGGACGCTCAGGGCCACCAGGGCCCCAGTCAGCGACGCCACGCCACCGCTGACCCGCAACAGCCACACCAGCAGGGCCGTAATCAAGAGCGCCAGATACGAGACGAGGACAGCGATTTGAATCGGGCGGTAGCGGGTCAAGCCCGGTGTGCCCGCCACAGTGTCGACGAACACCGCGAGCTGGATCGAGAGGCCCAAAAGCGCAACGACTTCGAGGCGACGGCTGCCAGCTCGAAAGTTCCGAACGGCGGCGGCCATGGCCGCGATACCGAGACCGAGTCCGACGCCATGAGGCACGCCCCAGGGCCGAGCGAACACGAAAAGGACGCCGAGCACGGCGGCAACGAGGCCAACTCCGGTGGCCAGCATCGGGCTCGAGCGGATCGGAGCACGCGCGGTCCGCCGGGGCGGCGGTAAGATCACCATAGATTCCCAGGGACGACCCGAATCGAGTTCACCATCAAACCCGGTCCGAGATGAAGAGGTGGCCGAAGCGCGACTGAATGTCGGCGAGGTTCGGGATCCGTCCCAGAGTAGCGGCATCGTTCAGGCGGGAACTCGGGTGCAACAGCGATCGGACCGTCGTGATGTCCCAGTAGTGGCCTGCGGAGGGGAAGCCGAGGAAGTCGAGGACGCCGCAGTACGCCTCCAGCCTGGCTGCCAGCGGAACACCGTCACCCATGATGTCCTCGAAAGAAAGGTCCAGACGAGCGGCGTCGTCGATCGCGGTCCGAAGATGGTCCTCCAGCTTCGCGACATGATTGAGATACCACTCCACAACATCAACCGGAACAGGCCGGATGGGCCGGTTGGCAAGCGTGCTTCGGTATTCGACGGTTTCGTCCCGCTGTGGGTGGACCCGTCCGTCCGGTGTGATCGGCCCCCAGAGCCCGGTCTGCTGACCCAACAGGTCGGACAAGACTCTTGCCAGCTGGTCGCGCCGCCGAATGAAGATCGCCCTGCTGTTTGGAACCGAAAGCACGGTCCCGTTGGCGCGTAGCACTTGTTCGCGATCGCGATTCATGGCGTCGACTGCGGACCGGTGATCCGCCACGAACGGAAACCCCGAGGGGTCCCAAACATGTCTAATGCCCGAGTACTCCACCCGCAAGCGCCCCATCGTGGCCCGAATCTCCGCCACGTTCCAATTGGCGTTCGCGAAATCCGGCTCGAACAGGCAGCGGATCTCGCGATCAGTTCAGGGCCCAGCAAAGAGCGGTGCTACCGCACCGGGACAGCGAGCAGAGGATGAAGAAGTCAGCCTTCATGGCGTCGGAGCGTTGGGCGTCGCTGTCCATCGTCCGGCTCGGAAGACCTTCCACAGAAAACGCCAGCCGGTGTCCGCGGCGAGGATCTCGATCCGGGGAACCGCATACGGATCGTCGCCGCTGCGCACCAGCCCTGGACTGATCGCGAAGGCTGCTTCGAGTCCCGCCTTGCCTGCCTGCTCCTTGACACGACCATCAAAGTCCCCTTCGGGGTAGGCAAAGAGACTCGGTCGTGCGCCGATTGCCGCCACCAAGTCATCCAGCGATCCGGCAATCTCCTCATGAATTACGTCTTCGGGAAGCCGGGAGAGGGGGCGGTGGGTTCGAGAGTGCCCGCCCACCTCGATGCCCCGTTTCGCGATCGTCCGAAGGGAGTCGGTGCCGAGCAATTCCAGCCGCGGTGCACCGATGACCTGATCCCAGGTGTTGGTCCCGCCAATGTTGCCGGCGACGACAAAGACCACGGCAGGGATGCGACGCTCCTCCAGGAAGGGGAGCGCCTCGAGCAGGTCAGCATAGCCGTCGTCGAAGGTGAGGAGCACCGGGAGGCGGGGAAGTGGCGCCCCGCGAGTGAGAAAACGGCGAAACGCCTCGGCGCTCACGAAGGTGAAGCCGAGCCGCTGCAGGAGGGTCAACTGGTGACGGAAGAGCCTGGGAGGGACGGCGTAGGGGGCAATCACGGGTGCGGTAGCCATATCCTGAATCGCGTGATAGGCGAGGACCCGAAGCGCAGGGCGTCGCGGAATCCCGCCGGCGTCGCTCACCCCACGCCAGTATTGCATGGCCCAGATCTGATAGAAGAAACGAACCCGCCAGTCACTTGGCATCGGCTCGCGCACCAGGCGTAAGGCAATCCAGCGCAGGGCGCTCATGAGCGGGGCGCTCACGAGGCGCAACGACGCGAGGGGGCGCCACCAAAAGCGGTTGACCGGCTTGTTTGACCCGTTCAATGCGAAGATCGTCCGGGCTTTTTCGGGATGTTTCCGAGCGAAGGCGACGTCGGCGCGACCGGCCTCGCGCCACTGGCGCAAGTAGTGGGCTGGTTGCACGACGTAGTTCTGATGGCTGATCGCCTCGGGATTGAACACTAGGCGGCAGCCCGCGCGGATCAGGCGGTAGCCAAAGTCGATGTCTTCGTCACCGAAGGTCCCATCCCGAGTGAAGTCCAGGTCGAACCCGCCGACCCGATCGAACAGGGTCTTGGCCAGGGACATTTGGCCGGTCATGAGATCGTGGAGCGTCAGGCACTCGCCCGGAGTGGTTAGGCGCTTCAGTCGACCGTCGGCCCACTGGCGGATGCCATCGCTGAGGAAATGTGCTGGCGAGCCGGGATGGAGCGGCAGGTGCCCGAATACCACATCCGCTCCAGCCCGGTGGGATTCGTCGAGCTTGGCGAGGAGATCGATATCGGCTTCCATGTCGTCGTCGAGGAACAGGAGCAGCTCGCCGCGAGCCGAATCCGCCCCTCGATTGCGGGCGGCCGAGGCACCGCGGTTCGGCTGCTCGATGACGGCGAGCGGCACAGCGAGATCGAGCGCCCGAAGGGCGCTCGTCGAGCCGTCAGTCGAGCCGTCGACCACAACGATGATCTCGAACGGCGCCCCGAACCGTTGGCGGGCCAGCGCTCCCACCGCCGCGACGACCAGGCCCCGGCGTTGGTAGCTCGGGATGACGACACTGAAGCGGAGAGTCATGTCGGAGTGAGCACCTTGATGACCCAGGCGAAGCCCTCGTCGTTGGTGACCCGCGTCAGCGAGGTGACTCGATAGCCGGGAGCCAGCATTCGCCAAATTCGCTCGGTCCGCGCGGTATCGAGCCCCACGAACATCGATACGATATAGACGCCGTCAGGCTTGAGAAACGCCCGATAGCGGCGGACGAGGCCTGCCGGGTCGCTGAAGTACTCGAGGCACTCGTTGAACACGATGACGTCGAAGGTGCCTTGCGGGGAAAATGTC
Organism: Gemmatimonadales bacterium; assembly: GCA_046160105.1. GTDB lineage: Bacteria > Gemmatimonadota > Gemmatimonadetes > Gemmatimonadales > GWC2-71-9 > SHZU01. The sequence goes on from JBJXGT010000008.1 coordinate 5,234, forward strand.
ACCGCATCGGCGACCACGAACCCGGACTTTCCATCGACTCGCTGGGTTGCCCGGTGGATAGCGGCAGCGGAAATATCGGTGCCGAGATAGCGGGCGAATCGAGCCTGATCGAGCCGACTGTGGAGCAGCCCTTCGCCGCAGCCGATCTCGAGGATCTCGCCTTGGGGCTTGAGGTGATGGCAGTAACCCACGATGACGCTAAAGCGAGACAGCTCGCCCAGGTCGCGCAAATAGTCCCAAACGCCGTCGCGGTACTCGCGGTCCAGCCGCTCGTCCCCGCCCGCCATCGGACGATAGGGCAACAGCCACGACAGCCCCCTTCTCAAGGCATTGACCAGTCGAGTCCCGGCTCGGCGCAAGACATCCGTCATCTAATGGTGGTCTCCGCGGACGGGCGGGCAAACCACGTGCGTAGCCGGTGGGCAAGGTCCTCGCCGTCCCAGTTTTCCGCCTGGTGCCGCGGCAGGCGGAGGGGATCGCTGTCCAGATCGACCGTCGTGGGGGACGTCGTGCAGGCGACCGCGAACCCTAGCTCCCTGACCAGCGCGACCGTCTCCGCGGAATAGCTCGTGTCGGCGCCGAACGGGTAGGCGAAGCTGACGACCGGCCGTCCGAGCAACGCAGCGAGCGTGTTGCGGCTGCCCTCGATCTCGGATTTCTGAGCCGCGAGGGGCAAGGCGGCCAGCGACGGATGGGTCACGGTGTGAGCCCCGATTTCGACCAGACCATCCCGCCCCAGTGCGACGATTTCCTCGGAGCGCATGAGCGGGGGAGTGGTACGCCCGTTGGCCATGGGCACCTGGGAGCGCAGAACGCCGATCACGGTGTTCCGCGCCGTGGCCTCGAGTGGCCGAAGCCTCTCCCAGATTGCATAGTAGGCGGCGTGGCGGCTGGTCGGTGGTGGCTCCCCCGCCCGCCAGTGCGGAAGTCGGAGCGCCCCGGCTCGATCGCCCACGCTGATGTCCCATGAGTAGGCCTGCCCGTCGATCTCGAGGCTGAGCGTCGGGGGGAGAGGGCCTGGGCCCAGTGTCAGGCACTCCAATTCGTCCCACCAGAAACTAGGGTCGCGTGGCGCCGGTCCGGCGACGACGAACACGGTCGCCGGAATCTCGAACCGCTCGAGCAAGGGGCGAGCGAGATGGAGGTTGTCGGCGTAGCCATCGTCGAAGGTGAGGACGACGGAACGCTCGGGGATCGAGCCCCGCGCGAGGGCGTGGCGCAACGCGGCCAAAGAGATGGGTCGCCAATCACGCCGGAGAACCTCGAGATGCTCAGCAAAACGCCGGGGTGACACGGATAACGACCAGGGGTCGGAGTCGACCTCGGCGATGCGGTGGTAGACCAGGATGACGGCGCTCACCGCGGGGACCCTGCTTTCGTCGCACGCACCGCGATCAGCAGCTCGTAGTCGGGATCCCGATGCTCGAGCTCGTCGTCCCGCAGCTCCTCGCAAGCAACCCCATGGAGAAACCCAATGGCGGTGAGCACGTTGCCGAATGCTTCGACGGAGACCTGCCCGGGTCCGAAGGTCTCCTCGAAGAGCCGGCGACTCGAGGCGCTCGTGAAGCCCCAATACCAGGAGCCAGGCCACTCCTTCTGACTGACGGGAGAAAGGCCTGGGAAGGTGGCCAGGAGGGCGCCGCCTGGTTTGAGGATCCGATGGAGAGTCTCGAGGGCCGCCCGGGTGTCGTAGATCAAGTGCAGCGTCTGGGTCAGCACGACGCAATCGAAGGAGTCGGATGGGATCTGGTCGGCGCTGGTCAAATCCGCGACGACGGTCGCCTTGGGATTGCCTTCTTCGACGTGGAGGACATCGCTTCGAGTGACGCGGCCGCCGCCGAATCGCCGCGTGTAGTGGTCGTCCTCGATCTCGAGGACTCGGCCCCGAATCGCGGCGGCCTCGCCGGCCAGGAAGGCCTCGATGTAGTGCCGGTCGATTGGTGTCCCGCGATCCAAGCCCCACTGGCGGCTCAGGGGACTGAGCCGCCGGAGCTCGCCAAAGAGCGAAGTGGTTCCCGAACCGGGGTGGGTCGGCTCGACCAGGTCGCCGTCGGGAAGGTGTCGCAGCTCCACCGACGTGACCTCAACGGAAGCCGGATGATCACCAACGTCGAAGTGGATTCGGGCGTTGACCTCGTCCGCGGGCGCCACGAACTCGCCCTCGAAGCGACGCCATTGGGGGGTCAATTCGATCCGCTGGTACCAACCCAGCCCGTCCCAGGGCTCGTGACCCTGGGCCACCCCGACCGAAGCCTCCCGAGGCTGATCGGCCCGGGCGGCAAAGCCGATGGCATAACGATGTCCCGACTGAAGCCGGAGGCGCGGCAAATTGAGTTGAATGTCGTAGTCCCGAGCGGTCGGTCGCTCGATGGCGACTCGGAGGGAGCCCGGCTCTCCGCTCGGAAACTCGAGGCGCGCGCCGCCGCCCTCGACGGCGCGCAGACTCCAGGGGCTTTCGTCGGTCATCCTGGCTCGCCGTACCGCCATGTGAATGGCCGGATCGGTGATCCCGGCAGTGGTGAGATAGCGATCGAGCCAGCTGAGGAAAAACCGGCGCACTGGGCGATACCGTCCCAGCCGCTCGACCTCCGAGGAGCAGGAGTCGGGGTGGATCCGGTACTTATCCCACGTCTCGCTCGAGACGAACACTTTGGCTCGGAGGTACACTTTCGCCAGAAAGGCCTGGTCCTCGTAGAGCTGGTTCCCCCCTCCGAATGCTTCTTCGAATCCCCCGATCTCGTCGACCAGGCTGCGTCGGAACATGATATCGGACGGGCAGGGGGCGGTTCCCTGCCCAAGGGGATACAGGAGCGTCGAGAGCGTGGGCGGGTGATAGAGGGTGTCGCCGGGGATCCCGAGCGACGGAACGTGGTCGCGGGCGAGATCCTCGTCCCTGCCGGTCCAACCGTGCCAATACTGAGTCGCCCCATACACCATCGCCGCCTCGGGGTGGGCATCGAGGAGTGCGACTTGACGGGTCAACTTGTTCGGTAACCAGACGTCGTCGGCATCGAGAAACGCGATCAGCCGGCCGCGAGCGTGCCGAAGGCCGAGATTGCGCGATGCGCTCATGCCGCGGTTCCGGTGTTCGGGATGCTCGAGGTAACGCACCTTGCCGGGGAGCCGCTCCAGGTACTCGTGGGCCAAGGCGGTGCTCCCATCGGTCGAGCCATCGTCGACCAGGAGCAGCTCCCAGTCGCCGGAGTGTTGCGCCACCACGCTCTCGATCGCCTCGCGCATGAAACGCTCGGCGTTCAAGAATATCACGATGACGGAAACCGAGGGTGCACTCATCGAGGCCCCGCTCCCGCCGCCGCCGAGCGAGCCGCCCGGGCTTCGATCACGGCGTCGATCCGATCGTGAAACGGTTTCTCGCATTTGGCCGCGTCGAAATGGAGGCGGATCGTCTCCGCAGCTGCCCGACCAAGCCGTCCCCGCCGGTCGCGATCGACGAGGAGAGACTCAATGGCATCGGCCAGTGCGCCTGGGTTTCGTTGCGGCACCAACAGGCCGTCACGATCCGCCACGACGACTTCGGGAATCGAACCCGCGCCGGTCGCCACCGCCGCGAGGCCCGTCGCCATCCCCTCGAGCAATGCGGTCGGAATCCCGTCCTTGTCGCCAGATTCCATCTCGACGAAGGGCGCCACGAACAGATGGGCCTGCCCGAGCAGTCGCCGGACCTCCTCCGGCTGCTGGCGACCCTCCAGGTGGACCACCCCCCGCAAATCCAGCTCGGTGATCCGCTGATTCAGTCGGCGGTGGTAGTCCCTGCTGTCCAGGCTCCATTCATCCGGGGCGCCAACCAGGTGAGCCTCGACTCGGTGGCCCCGGCTTCGAAGCAGACTGGTGGCTTCGACCAGCTCGAGAAGTCCCTTCTTCGGCTCGATTCGAGAGACCGTCACCAGGCGGAATGGCATCCCGGCGCTCGGCTCGGCCCGCTCGGTGAAGGGAAATGCCGTGATGTCGATCCCGTTTGGCTTGACGAGGATCCGGTCCGGATCGACCTCGGGTGCGATCGCCATCAGTTCCCGTTTGATTCGGTGGGATGTCGCGATCACGATATCACAGAGCTCGAGGTGGAGGCCAACGACCTTGAGCTCGTAGTCGGCGAGGGCGTGGTCCGCGTAGCAGGAGATTCCCCGAGGAATCCCGAGCAGGTAGGCCGCGACGAGCGCCATCAACGAGCGGTCGTAGAAGAAATATGAGTGGAGGTAATCGGGGCGGTAGGCCTCGACCATCCGGGTGAACGAAAAGGCCTCGAGGAAATTCCCTTGGGTTACCAGCTGGTGCTCGGAGAGGCCGGAGGCCCGGCAGAGCATCGCGATCAGAGCGGTCACCCGATCCGGCATCCGACGCCGATAGTGGGCGAAATCCCCCTCGTGGACGTTCCGAGTCAGGAACAGCCGGCGCCTGGCCCGCCAGAGGCTCTCGAAGCGGCGAGGGAGCTGATCGCGGGGGTCGAGCTTGGAGTAGATCAGGCGCACCGCCATGCCGGAACGCTCCAGCTCGGCGATCTCCTGGTAGACAAAGGTCTGGGAGTAGATCGGAAAGTTCCAGCAGATCGTGGTCACCGTGCGGCGCTGGCCCCTTCGGCCAAGTCGGCGCTCCAGCGCGAGACGCGAAAGCACGAGGCGTTGCCCGAGCGTTCGTGCCGCGGCGAGGGTCATCGCCAGGGGTCGGCCCAACTTGAGGCGGTTGAGCACCAGGTCGCCTAACCGGCGCTCGGGTGAGGAATAGATCGCATGACGATCGTCGGCGGCGCGACGCAGGCTCTCCTGGAGCGCGGCCCGTTCGCGTACGAGTTCGTCTTCCCTTCTCGAAAACGCCTCTGCCGCTTCGAGCTGCGCCTGTTCTCGCGAACGCGCCTCTGCCGCTTCGAGCTGCGCCTGTTCGGCGGCGGTCGCCTCGGTGTGTCGGATGGCCGCCGCCCAACTCGGCGACAGGGCAAGGGCCATTCGGGCCAGCGCAAGAGATGCCCGCTCGGCCAGGGCCGAGGCGCCGGATCGTCGCTCGAGCGCCGCCAGAAAAGCCTCCACCTCGAGTCGAATTTCCGGCCACAATCGCTCCCAGATGGCGGCCGCTTCACAACGGGGCAGGGGAGCCGAATCGAACAGGCATTGCGCCACAGCGGGCGGGTGCAGCTCCGGGAACCGATCGTCTGGCAGTAGGTCGAACAAGGGCAGGGGGTTCCGTCCAGATCCGAGCAATAGACCCGCGCACCACGACAGGAGATAAAAGGCTTGCGCGGCGATCTCCTCGGGCGGCGACCCCTGCGCGTGGTCGGGATGGGGACGCCGGACCCGCGGATCCGAGGCGTGTCCCTGACGGAGCACTCGAAGCCCGTCCACCAGCATCCGGTGGGCGTCCAGCGATGCCGCGTTTGGTCGCATTCGATAGAACGCCAGGACTTCTCGCACCGCGCCGAAACGGGCGCCGGTTCGAGCGACCCGCTGCCATAAGTCCCAATCCGTGGATTTGATGAAAGAGCGGTCGAACCCACCGACCGAGTCGATCAGTGCTTTCCGGGCGACGCAGGCGTGGACCGGAAAGGCCGAGCGGCGGGCCCAAACGGAGAACATGTCCCCTTCGGGCGGGAGGTATGATTCGACGATCTGGACGCCGTTGCCGGCCACCCGAGCGTAGCGGCAGTGAACCGCGTCGAGGGTCGGATCCGCGGCCAATGCCCCGGTCATCCGCGCCAAATGATCGGGCGAGATCCAGTCGTCCGCGTCCAGGAAGAGGAGCCAGTCACCCGCGGCGGCCGCGATACCGGTGTTGCGAGCGCCGGCCTCGCCGGCGTTAGGTTGCCTCACCAGACGAATGCGCGAATCGCGACGAGCGAACTCCTCGGCGATCGCTGCCGTGCGATCGCGCGAGCCATCGTCGACGACGATGGCCTCCCAGTCGGCGTGGGTCTGAGCGAGGAGCGAGGCCAGGGTCTCCTCGATCGTCTCCGCCGCGTCGAAGGCCGGGATCACGACGGAAACCTTCATCGGACTGGTTCCGGAACGGAATCCGCCACCGGCTCCTTCGAGGGAGGCCCGTCGCGATAGAACTCGACGGCCTGCTGGGCGATGAGGACATCGGTGTGCGACGCCTCGACCGTGGCCCGGGCGGCCGCGCCAAGGCGGTCCCGAAGCGCCCGATCAGCGATCAGCAGCTCGAGGGCCCGCACATACGACCCGGCATCGCCACTCCGAGCCAGAAGTCCGTTGGCGCCGTCATGGATCAGCTCCGGCATCCCGCCTTGGTCCGTGCTCACGATCGCTCGCCCGGCCGCCATGGCTTCGAGGCAGGAGTAGGGGCAGTTCTCCCACAAGCTCGGCAACAAGAAGATGTCGGATTGGCGCAGGCCCGATCGGACCGATGCGAGATCCAGCCTGCCGAGGTAGTGGATCGACCCTCGGAGCGGGTGGCGTTGGACCGAGGGTAGCAGGGTTTCGGATACGTAGTTGAAGAGGTCCTGCCCCGCCATCACCAAGGCGACCGGAAACCGGGTGAGGATCGAGGTGGCGATCTCGGTACACAGCTCGATCCCCTTGCGACGCTCCATCCGACCGCTGAAGAAGATCACCGGCCGGTCGCGAGGGAGATCGAATTGCCGGCGAAAATCGCTCTGCTCCTCCTGGTCGAACAGGGCGAGGTCGATCCCGTTCGGGATCACCCGAACCGGCTTGGCGACTCCGAGCCGCCGGGACACCTCGGTGGCCAAGAACTGGGAGCACGACGTGAACGCCCCCGCGGCCCGAATCCCGATCTGCTCGATCCGGCCACACCAGTGGATATCGGCGGGGCGAACGTCGTAGTACGGCATGATGAGGCGCGCAGGGGAATGGAACCGGACCACCGTTCGAACATCGAGCCGGTGATTGACCACGACCCCTTCGCCGCCGCATTCCGGCATCTCGACGATATCGAATCGGTGTCGGCGGAGGAGCGTCCGGAGACCGTGATACATCGAGAGTGCCGTTTCGAGTCGGTTCTTGCTCCACCACAGCCCGAGCTTGCCGAGAGCTCCGAAGGCAGCCATCAGCGGACCGCCGCTCCTAAACCGGTGCACGGTGACGCCATCGTGCGCCGTGGGGCGATGGGGCCCACGACTGGTCGCCCCGGCCAGCACGTGCACTTCATGACCGAGCTTGACGAGGGCGCGAGCGTGGTACCAGGTATAGCTGCCGATCCCGCCGAACCCCGTCTCCGGTGGATACTCGAACGACAGCAGGGCGATTTTCATCGAGTCGCCCGGGAGATGCGATCGCCGAGCCACCGGAGGGCTTCGCGGGGGCGGCGAACCGCGTCGAACGCGAGCCCCAGCTGCTGGCGCAGTGGGAGCCGCAAAATCTCTCGGACCCTCGGCTCGCGGTCCGACGCCGGAAGCAGCTCCAGCGCCCGGACCGTCTCGGCGTCCCGAGCGAATGCGACCGGAAAGCGACCGCGGAGCGTCTGATGCCACTCGTTGCCGGCAACCGCTCGACCCGTAGGGACGACACTGCGATCTCGGGTCGCGAGCACGCCCGGATAGGCCAACGCCTTCCAACCGGCCATCAGGATCGCGTTCCAGCAATCCCACAGCGCATAGGCGATCGGCAAGCCGTCTCGGAGGTCGCCGGCCTGGAGGAACGCTTCGGCTCGGATCACCGCCGAGTCGCCCACGCCGTCCGTCAGCCATTGGTACGGAAACGCCGGCGTCGGCTGGTCGAATCCCACCGGGCCTCGATCGACCCAACCGGAGATGATGCCTAGATCGGGAGTTCGCGCCAGCGCGCCCTCGCACCTTTCGACGAAACACGGCTCGAGGGCAACCGAGGCCGGCACCAGCGCCACGCCGGCCACCAACTGATCGTCGATCATCGACCGAATCGCTCGAGACAATGCCTGCGGAGCTGCGGCATCCCGCTGGCTCAACACGATGACCCTGGTCGGAGGGGTGGTGAGCCGAGCGATCGAGTCGACGGCTCGGGTGGAGCCCAGGCCGTCATCGTGAACCACGGCCCCTAGGCCTCGCCGAGTGGCGACCGGGCGTGTGGGCGGTACCGCACGCTGATGATGCTGGCGGACCAGCTCGTTCCGGCGTGCCAGGTGGCGACGGGTGGCAATCTGGCTGCCGCAAAGCCCTCGAATCGACTCGGCGGCAGCCCGCCCCATCGCCGCACATTTGTCCGGTGGCGTGCCCACGGCTCTGCGAAGAGCGGCGGCGAGATCGGGAGCGGATTGCGACGTCGAGATCCAGCCCGTCACTCCATCCGCTATCATCTCCACCATGCCTCCGGTCGGCGATGCGATGACCGGCAGGCCCGACGACATCGCCTCGAGGCAGCTGTAAGGGAAATTCTCCCAGCGAGACGGGACCACCGCCATCCGGGCGGCCGCGAGGAATCCGGGAAGCCGGCCACGGGGCTGAACTCCGTGAAACCGAAACCGTCGTCGCAGCCCCCGAGGAATCCGACTCTCCAAGAATCGCCGCACGGTGACGGCTTTGTGGTAGCGCATGTCGTCGCCGACGAAATCGTAGCTCACGTCATCATGGTCGCGCGCCACGCTGACCGCCGCGTCGACGAACTCGATCACGCCCTTCCGCGGCTCCAGACGACCGACGAACAAGACGGAGCCCTTGGCCCACACCGAGTCGGGTCGTTGGAGGAGGCCCGAGTCACCAAGGGGATAGGGCAGCACCGAGATGGCATCGAGCGGAACCTGGTAGCGCTCGGAAACCTGTCGGGCGAGGTATTGGCTGGGGCAGAACCAGGCGTCGGCGGCCCGAATGGAGAACTCCTCCAGGCGTCGCGCGGTCAGGTACTCGGGCCGGCCGGTCCACTCATTGTGATGGTAGATGAGCTCGCTCGGCGAATGAAGATGGACGACACAGGGTGGTTGCCGAACTGGTCCGAGGCCGAGCTGCCGTCGCAACTGAAAGTAGTAGAGCGGCGCCTCCCACTCTTGGGCCTCGATCAAGTCGATGCCCTCGCGTTCGATCAGCCGCTCGGCGAGTCGAGCGGCTTGCCACGCGAAACGTTGGGCCGGGATCGAATCCGCCAGCAGCTCCATTTCGGGATCGCCGGCCTCGCTGCCCTCCACAGCGACTCGGTGAACCACCAGCCGGCCACCGCAGCGCTCCTCCCGCGGTTCCGGAGCGCCGCGCCATCGCTCGCCGATGACGTGGACGACTTCCCCGGCTTCCGCGAGGAGCCTGGCGATGTGAGCCGCGTAGGTGCCGATCCCGCCGGGTGGGTAGGACGCGGGGGGAAACTCCCGAGAAATCAGGAGATGGCGGAGCGGCTCGGGCACGGTTAGGCGCCGGTCAAGGAGAGGTTCCGTCCGCCGCGGGCTGCTCCACTCGGACTCGCGGATGGCACTGGGCGTATCCCGGGAACGGCGCGCCGCGGACCTCCAGATAGGCTGATGGCCCGGCGCAGGACTCCCGGCCGAGGGTCCGATCCCAGGCGTAGGTCTCCACCAGATAGACACCCGGCTGGAGGTTCATCTGGAGGTCGAAGGTCACCTGAAAAGCCCCGCTGGCGGGGAGCGCGACACCGAGTGGAAAGGTGCCGGTTTCGAACGCCACCTGGCCGGTCTCGGCGAGGCGGACCCGCAAGTAGACACTCTCCGCTTCCGGGCGACCACCGTCGAGGACCCGGCAGGCCAGGGCGAAGTGGAGCGGCTCACCCGACCCGACGTCGGTCGTGCTCAGGCGAACGGTGTCGATCCGGACCACCCCGTCGCCGGTCGCAGCAGCCGACCGGACGGCCGCATCGCCGTGGAGGTAGGCGGCAATACACTCCTGCGGAGTACCGTGTTTGACGACGAGACCCCGATTGAGCAGAATCGCCTGGGTACACAACGTGGGAACCGCCTCCAGCTGATGGGTCACGATGACGACCGGGATCTCCCGCCTAACGAGCTCGTTCACTTTTTGGAAGGCGCGAGCCTGAAAGGCCGCATCGCCGACCGCGAGGACTTCGTCCACCAGGAGCACGTCGGGCTCGAGATGGGCCGCGATCGCAAAGCCGAGACGGGCCTCCATCCCGCTGGAATAGCGCTTCACCGGGGTATCGATGAACGGCGCCAGCTCGGCGAACGCCACGATCTCATCGAACTTCCGGGCCACCTCCCGGCGAGGCATTCCCATGATCACACCCTGGAGATACAGATTCTCGCGACCGGTGAGATCGGGATGGAATCCCGCGGCGACCTCGATCAGCGCGCCGACGCGTCCTTCCAGCCGGCACCGACCCGCGGTCGGCGCCATGATCCCGGTGAGCAGCTTGAGGACGGTGGACTTGCCTGCCCCATTGGGCCCGATCACCCCGAGCGATTCGCCCGGCCGCACCTCGAAGCTCACGTCGCGCAGCGCCCAGAACTGGCCCTCGCCGATCTCGAGGGGGTTTCGCCGCCGAAACAGACGGGTCGCCAACGCCGGAATCGCATCGCGAAGCCGGGAATGCACCTCACCGTATCGGAATCGCTTCCAGACGTGGGCGAACTCGACATGCCCGCCGCTCACCGGCGCCTCATACGTACTCGGCGAACCGAGCTTCGGCTCGGTGGAAGACGACCGCGGCTACCGCGGTTCCGCCGATCGCCCACCCAGCCGACCAGACGAGGTACCAGGGATGCCACCCGGCCACGCCGCCCGCTCCGATGAGGGGCGTCGCCAGATCGTGGCCCTGGGCCACCGCGAGGCGCAGCCCCTCGAGCACTGGTCCGAGCGGATTCAGCATCATCACCCGGACTGAACCGGGTCCAAACGCGTCGGCGTTGAAGATCACCGGCGTGAAGAAGATCCCGAAGTTGGTCATCAGCTGCACCACGTGCTTGGCATCGCGAAAAAAGACGTTGGCGCAAGCGGCCGCCAGGGTGAGTCCCGTGGTCAGGAGGACCAAGAGGAGGATCAAGAGAGGGACCCAAAGAAGGGCACCGGAAGGGCGAATCCCCAGTAGCGGAAGCACGACTGCCAGGACGGCGGCTCCGATCGCGCTGTCGATCACCTGGGTCGCGACCGCGGACAACGGGAGCATTTGGCGGGGGAAGTACACCTTGGTCACCAACGGGTAGTTGGCGGTGATACTCGCGGTGCCGAACCCCAGTGCCCCAATGAAGAACGACCAGGCGAGAGCCTTCACCGCGATTTCGGCGAGCTCCACTCGGCCGAGTGGATGGCCGCTCATGTAGCTGAGGGCGGCCCGTATGACCCAGCCGGACAGGGCGACGACCAGGGGGGTGAGAATCGCCCAGACGACGCCCATCAAGGCCTGGGTGTAGCGGATTCGAAGGTCCCGTCGGGTCAACTCGACGAGAAGCTCCCGATAACGGAGCAGGTTTCGGCCAATCGTCCAAAGATCGGCGCCGATCGACCGGGGCGGCCGAATCTCGTCGGGAGGGGTCTCGGGGAGCGCGGCGGACGGAGTCCCGCGGGCTTCGGAATGGGTGGTCAAATTCGTCAGGCTCAACCGGCTGGTTGTGAAAGTGACCGAAGCCCGAACCACCGAGGCCACCAGCCGGCGAATTTGACTCCTGGCAGGGTCATTGCACAAGGAGCGGGTTCCCCGATAGCGGTCGATCCGGGGAAGTTGTCCCGGTTAGATCGGGCGCCCGTCAGGAGCGGTGCCCGAGGCTTGGCCATCGGCTATCTGGCTGTCTCCCAAGAGGTTGCGCACAGTGGACCAGATCGTCGGTAGGAAACGCCTGGAGGGGAGGCTCCCGCCGGGGAGGTGGGGCGTTCCCGCGCCCGACATCGGCCCGCCACACCACCGGGGCGCTGACGCAACGATTTGGCCGACAACACTCGGACGACCGGGTAACCCCTTGGTTAGGGCCAACTAGCCGTATCGGGGCCCTAGAACGATATTTGGGCTCCCCCGGGCTGGACTGCCGGCTAGGATCACGCCGGGTTTAAGGAAAGAGGATGCGACCAGGGGCAGAGGAGCCAGCCGGCGGTGTCCAGGTAGCCGCCGGCAGCGTGATGAGTGCCGGCGAGCGGGCCGTCTTCCTGGTGCTCACCGCGATCGTAGTCCTTGGCGGAATCGCCTTCGCTCGGAGTTGGCTGGCGTTGGCCGACGACGGCGTTGCCCTGGTGGGTTTCGTGATCATCACCATGATTGGCGGCTTCCTCTGGCTGTCGTGGTTCGGGCGGTGGCTCTTACTGTGGAAAATGCGTCGACCGATCCGGATCCCTTGGGACCAATCGCCTCGGGTGGCGGCGGTGACCACCTTCGTGCCTGGTGCGGAACCGCTCGGGATGCTGGAGCAGGCGGTCCGGGCGATGGTCGCGATGGACGGCCCCCACGAAACCTGGATCCTCGATGAAGGCGGCGCCCCCGAAGTGGCCGCCCTGTGCCGGCGACTCGGCGCCCGCTATTTCAGCCGTAAGGGACGGGCTGAGTATCTCAGCGACGAAGGTCGATTTGCGGTAGGAACCAAGTACGGGAACTACAACGCCTGGCTCGCCGAGCACGCCGCCGACTACGACATCCTCGTCTCCTTCGATCCTGACCACATTCCCGAACGGGTTTTCCTCAGTCGGGTTCTCGGCTACTTCGCCGATCCTCGGGTGGCCTACGTCCAGGCGCCGCAGGTCTATTACAACCAGCGGGCGAGCTTCGTGGCCAGTGGCGCTGCCGAGGAGAGCTACGCCTATTACTCGACTCATCACATGGCGAGTTACGGTCTTGGCCAGCCGATCCTGGTGGGTAGCCACAGCACCCAGCGGATCGCGGCGCTCGTCCAGGTCGGCGGCTTCGCGGCCCACGACGCCGACGACCTTCTGATTACCATGCGCTACCGGGCTGCCGGCTGGAAAGGGGTCTTCGTGCCGGAGATCCTGGCGCTGGGGCTGACGCCAGTCGCGTGGTCTAGCTATCTCCGTCAACAACTGCGCTGGTCGCGCAGCGTTGTCGATTTGAAGCTGAAGCAGTTGCCGCGCCTTGCTGGTCGTTTGCCGCTGGTCGAGTGGCTGCTGAATCTTTTCCATGGAGTGTTCTACCTCCGATCGCTCAAAGTGCCCGTACTCTACGCCGTCGTGGCGACGCTGATCGTGGCCGGAGTCAAGCCGGCATACTTCTCGTTCGCCGCCCTCGGATGGGTCGCCGCCCTCGTCCTGCTACACGGCCTCATCGGACGGTTTCGCTACCGCTTCTATCTCGATCGGCGGCGGGAGGGCGCGGTGCCGTGGCGGTCCCTTCTACTTCAACTGGTGAAATGGCCCTACCAGGCATGGGCCGTGTGGACGGCGATCAGGGGCCGGCCGACTGCGTACGAGATCACCATGAAAGTGCGGGGCAGCTCGCGGACCGTTGTGCTCTGGCCGCACTGGGTGGTGGCGGTGTTGATGGCGGCCGTCCTGATCGTGGGCTTCGTGGTCCACGGTGCCGTCGCCCCGCCGCTCGCCGCGTTCGCCGTGCTGGTGGTGTTGCTGTCGGCCGGCGTGGCTCTGAGCGAGCTCCGCCCCGAGCCGGCTCCTTGGGACCCCGAGGTCTATCGCCGGCGTCGGGCCGAGCTTGCCGACGTCATCGGCCCGATGCGGTGGCCCAGCGTTGAACGCCGCCGCGTTCCTCGGGAGCCGGTCTCCGTTCTCGCCTAACGAAAGAGTTGCCGCTCCGGGGCTCGACCCCCCCACGGCAGGGTGACCGACATGGCGCGGGCCGTCGGACGACCGGTGATCGCGTCCCTCGCGGCGTCCGTCGTGGTCCGCCGCGATCTTCGCTCCGATCTTCGGCCTGGGCTGGCTGATACTGCCGGGCGGCCGCCGCGCCGCGATGGAACTGTTGGGTGCGGTCCGGGCCATCCGCGCCCGGAGGGGATCCGCAACCCCTAGTCCACGCTAGCGAGGGTCGATCACGGAA
>JBJXGT010000009.1:0-117634 GCA_046160105.1 Gemmatimonadales bacterium
GGCCGTCCAATCCCCCCCGGGACGCTCGCCCACCGCCCGGGGGGCCCCGCGGCTGATGGCGTCGTCGCTTCAATGGCTCTCCCGGCTCCTTGATCGATCGAAGTCCCCTCCTGACGAAATCCTGGTCGGTCCGATCCGGGGTGAGTTGCTTGGTGCCGAGCACCTCGGGGACCGCGCCCGCGCGGTGGCCGCGGCGCAGCAGGTGGTGCCGCCCATCCAGGGCCGCCGGCGCCGAACCCCTCTACTCGACCGGCTCGACAGCACCCGACGAATTCTCGGCCAGGTCCACCGCCGGCTGACCGCGAAGGCGAGTCACGGCGAGGACATCACCCCAGCCGGGGAGTGGCTTCTCGACAACTATCACGTCGTCGAAGAACACATTCTCGAGGTGCGCGCCAGCTTGCCCGCCGGCTACTATCGCGAGCTTCCCGAACTCGTCGGCGGAGCGCTGGCCGGATATCCCCGCGCCTATGAGATCGCGATCACCCTGATCTCCCATACCGAGGCGAGGATCGATCTCGCCAACGTGACCCGGGTCGTCAGTGAGTTCCAGCGGCTGGTGCCTCTGTCGATCGGCGAGTTGTGGGCGATGCCGGCGATGGTGCGGTTGGGGCTGATCGAGAGCGTCCGACGGATGGCACTCCGAACCGTCGAACACCTGGACGAAGTCGGCCTCGCTGACGCGTGGGCCGCGCGGTTTCGGACCGGCGGCATCTCCGCGGCGGATGCGACGGCTCCGTTGCTGATCGACTTCGCGGAGCGGCATCCGCCCCTGATCCCCACCTTCGTGAGTCGCTTGCTCCAACTGCTGCATACCGACAGCGGGCAGTTCCGCGATCTCGCCCGCCTGGAAGCGTGGTTAGCGCACGAGGGCCTCAGCGTGGAGGACGCTGCCGCGCATTCGATTCAGCGGCTCGCCCTCACCCAGCTGATGATGACCAACAGCATCACCAGTCTGCGCGCGGTGGCCCGGCTGGATTGGCCGGCGTTCGTCGAGGGACAGAGCCAGATCGAAGCCGCTCTTCGGACCGATCCCTCGGGGTTCTACCCACGGATGACCTTCGCCACCCGTGACCAGTACCGACACGTGGTCGAGCGGATCGCCAGGCGGAGCGAGGCAGGCGAGGCGGCGGTCGCCAAGGCGGCGATCGACCTCGCCCGAAGGGATCACAGCGCCGACCCAAATGGCCGGCAAGCGCACGTTGGGTTCTACCTGCTCGGCGCTGGCGTTGCCGAGCTCGAAGCCGGAGTAGGCTATCGGCCCCGTCCCGTCGAGTCGATGGGCCGGTGGATCCGGCGCCATCCGAACCTGGCCTTCGTCGGAGGGATCCTGGCGGGGACGGCCCTGGCTCTCGGCCTCCTCCTTTGGGTCATCGAAGGGCTGGCCCCTGCCGACTGGCTCATCGTCGTGGCGTTCTGCGTCCTGCCCGCCAACGACATCGCGGTCAACGCCCTGAACCAGTTGATCACCGCGGCCATGCCTCCGCGGATGCTCCCCAAGCTCGACCTCCACGTCGATGGGGTACCGCCGGAGTATCGAACGGCCGTGGTGATCCCGACGCTGTTCGAGAGCGTCGACGCGGTGCGCGAGGCCCTCGATACCTTGGAGGTGCGCTTTCTCGCCAACCGCGAGGCCCACCTGCACTTCGCGATCTTGAGCGACTTCACCGATGCTCCGGCGGCGGTCCAGGAGACCGACGAGGCGATCGTCGCGGCCGCGCGCGAGGGGGTGCGCGCCCTGAACGCCCGGTACGCCCCGGAGACCGAGGACGCGTTCTACCTGTTTCATCGGCCCCGGCGATGGAATCCTCACCAGGGGGTCTGGATGGGGTGGGAACGGAAACGGGGGAAGCTGGCGGAGTTCAACCGGTTCGTGCGAGGGACGGGGCAGGGCGCGTTTTCGGCGGTGGTCGGCAACGTCGCCCCCCTGCGCGAGGTGCGGTACGTCATCACGCTCGACTCCGACACCATCCTTCCGCCGGACGCCGCCCCCGACCTCGTTGGCGCGATCGCCCACCCGCTCAATCGGGCCGAGTACGATCCCGCCAAGGGCCGGGTGGTGCGGGGGTACGGGATTCTCCAACCGCGAGTTGGAGTGTCCCTTCCGAGCGCGTACCGATCACGATTCGCGGCGATCTTTTCCGGTCCGCCCGGGGTCGACCCCTACACGACCGCCGTGTCCGACCTGTACCAGGACCTCTATGGCGAGGGAAGCTTCACCGGGAAGGGCATCTACGAGGTCGACCTGTTCGAGCAAGCGACCCACGGCCGGTTTCCGGAGAATCGGTTGCTGTCGCACGATCTGATCGAGGGCAATTACGCTCGGACCGGCCTCGTCACCGACGTCAACATCTACGACGACTATCCGGCCCGCTACCTCACCTACACCCGGCGGAAGCATCGGTGGATCCGGGGCGACTGGCAGCTGCTGCAATGGCTCACCCCGGTGGTCCCGGGGCCCGATGGGCTGGAGCCGAATCGGCTGCCGATCCTGTCGCGGTGGAAAATTCTCGACAATCTGCGCCGGAGCACGGTCGAGCTCGCCCAGTTCGCCTTCTTCGTCGCGGCCTGGACCATCCTGCCCGGGTCGCCGCTGCGGTGGACGCTGCTCGGGCTGGCCGGGATGGCGGCTCCGTGGATCCTGGCGCTGATCATCGCCATCGTGAAACTGCCGACCGACAAATCGTGGCGGGCCTACCTCGGCGCGATCGGGCTCGATGCGGCCCGCGGTCTTGGGCAGCTCGCCCTGAGCATCGCGTTCCTTCCCCATCAGGCGTGGATCTCGGCGGACGCGATCGTCCGGACGCTCTGGCGTCTGTTCGGGTCGGGGAAGCGACTGTTGGAGTGGCAGACCGCATCGGCCGCCGAGAAGGTCGCGTCCGACAGCCCTCGCGCTCTGTGGATCGCGATGGCGCCGGCCCTGGTGGTCGTGATCGTGGTCGCCTCGCTCGTCGGGTATCGCGCTTCGGCGTGGGGGGCGTTTGACCGCTGGTGGCCGTTGGTGGCCGGCGCGGCGCCGATCCTCCTGGCATGGCTGGCGGCGCCGCTGATCGCCCATGGTCTCGGCGCGCCCGGGGTAGGCCCGGAACGGCGGTTGACGTCCTCGGGCCGCCGGCAGGTGCTCCGGTACGCGCTGCTCCATTGGCGGTTTTTCGAACGGTTCGTGGGGCCCGAGACCCACTGGCTCGCGCCCGACAACCATCAGGTGGACCCGGAGCCGGTCACGGCCATGCGGACCTCACCGACCAACATCGGGCTCCAACTGCTCGCGACGGTGAGTGGATACGACCTCGGGTTCCAGTCGCTCGAGGCGATGACGACCCGGTTGGAACGGGTCTTCGCCAGCCTGGCGCGGATGTCCCGATTCCGCGGCCACTTCTACAATTGGTACGACGTCCGCGATCTGTCCCTGCTGGAGCCGTCTTACGTCTCCACCGTCGATAGTGGTAACCTCGCCGGTCACCTGATTACGCTCCGGCAAGCCTGCCTGACGATTCCGGATGAGCGGCCGGACGCCGATCGCCTGCGCCGTGCGGTGGGCGCCGCGCTGCGGATCGCCGACGAACGGCTGGATCTTCTGGCGGCGTCGCACGAGGGGCGCGTTCCGGTGGGGCGACGGCCGCTGGCCGTGGCCGGAAAGCTGGTCGGCCAAGCCCGGGCCGGGCTGGGGGAGGATTCGGCGAAGGGCGACGCGGTTCTGGCCGGGGTGCCGTCACGGCTGCGGGAGGCGCTTGGCCTGCTCGACAGCGCGGACCTGGCGGCCGAAGAGGCGGAGTCGGCGAAGGAGTGGATCGTCTGGAGCGCGAACTTGGTGGAGGAGGCGGGGCGCGCTGGACGGGTCGGGGAATCGCTCCGCGAGCAGGCGACCGGATCGGAGACCGCGCGGGCGCTGGTGGTCCGTCTCGAGGCGATCGCCGAGCAGGCCTACGGGCTCGCGATCGGGATGGAGTTCGGCTTCCTGCTCGACCCCGAGCGCAAGCTGCTGTCGATCGGATACCAGCTCGCCAGCCACTCGCTCGATGCGTCGTCCTATGACCTTCTCGCCTCGGAGGCGCGGCTGGCCGCGTTCGTGGCCATCGCCAAGAACGACATTCCCGTCGAGCAGTGGTTCCGCCTAGGCCGAGGGTTGACCTACGCGGCGGGGTCGCCCGCCCTGGTGTCGTGGAGCGGGAGCATGTTCGAGTACCTGATGCCCGCGCTGGTGATGCGATCGTATCCCTTCACTCTCCTCGACCAGACCTATCAGGGGTCGCTGCGTCGCCAGATCGCCTATGGGGCGGAGCGGGGGGTGCCCTGGGGGATCAGCGAGAGCGCCTACAACGGACGGGACCGACAGCTCACCTATCAGTACCGGGCGTTCGGGGTACCCGACCTCGCCCTCAAGCGCGGGCTCGCCCGGGACCTGGTGGTGGCCCCCTACGCGTCGGCGCTGGCGGTGATGGTCGATCCGGAGAAGGCGCTGCGCAACCTGACCGCGATCGAGCGGCTGGGAACGTTAGGGCCGTTCGGCTTTCGCGACGCGATCGACTACACCCGACCCGACGCCGACACCGATCATGCCCTGGTCGGTACCTACATGGCGCATCACATCGGGATGAGTCTGGTGGCCTTCACCAATGCCCTGACGGAGCAAATCTGGCCGCGTCGCTTCCACACCGATCCACTGGTGCGATCGGTGGAGCTGCTGCTGCATGAACGGATTCCGAAACGTCTGCTCCTGCGCGAAGTCCGGACCACCGCGGCAGACGAGACCCGATCCGAGCGTTCGGTCGAAGGCGTCGCGGTGCGGGAGCTCGACGGGGTCGACGCGCCCGCGCCTCACGTGGCCCTGCTCGGACGACCACCGTTCACGGTGATGATCACCCACACCGGGGGCGGATCCAGCCACTACCAGGACCTGGCGATTTCTCGATGGCGGGCCGACGGGACCAACGACGACACCGGTCAGTTCTGCTACGTGAAGGACTTGGGGCGCGGCCGCGTGTGGTCGGCGACGCACCAGCCCGTCTGCGCCCCGGCCGACTGGTACCGCGCCACCCTCGCCGCCGATCGGGCGACCTTTCACCGGATCGACGGCGACATCGAAACCAGAACGGAAGTAGCCGTCGTGCCGGACGACGCCGCGGAGGTCCGCCGGGTCAGTGTCACCAACAACGGGACCCACCCTCGGGAGATCGAGCTGACGAGCTACGGGGAGTTGGTGCTCGCCCGGCCGGAGTCGGACCGAGCCCACCCCGCGTTCAGCAATCTGTTCGTGGAGACCGAGTGGCACGAGTGGTGTACGGCGATCACCGCCGTGCGCCGGCCGCGAGCTCCCACGGACCCACTCGTGTGGTGCGTCCACCTGGTCGACACGGGGCGGGATCGGATCGGGCGGGTGTCGTGCGAGACCGACCGGCTCAAGTTTCAGGGCCGGGGGCGCTCAACCCGCGATCCCGTCGCGCTCGAGGCGGATGGCCGGTTGTCGGGGACGACCGGGGCGGTGCTCGATCCGATCTTCGCGCTCCGGACCCGGATCAAGGTGGACCCGGGTCAGACGGTGTCGGTGGCCTTCACCACGCTCGTCGCCACGACCCGGGAACGGGCCTTCGAGATGGCCGGCCGGTACCACGACTCTCATGCCGCGCAGCGAGCCCTCGACCTGGCCGCGACGTCGACGCAAGTCGAGCTGCGCGAGCACGGTCTCACGGCCGCGGACGCGACCCTGTTCCAGGAGATGGCAGGATCGCTGCTCTTCAGCAACCCGAACGCCCGGGCCCCGGAGGCCGAGCGGCGGCAGAACCGGGGTTCCCAACCGTTGCTGTGGGCGCAGGGGATCTCCGGTGATTGGCCGATCGTCTTGGCGACCGTCAGCTCGGCGGACGGGTTGCGAACCCTTCATCAGGTGCTCGCGGCCCACCGGTACTGGCGCCGTCGGGGAATGACCGTAGACCTGGTGGTCCTCAACGCCCACCCGACCACCTACCAGACCGAGTTCGACGCCGAGCTCGCGACCATCATCCAGTCGGCCAACCCGGCGGGCACGCTCGACCGGCCGGGCGGGGTGTTCCACCGGCGACGGGACCTGGTGTCTCCCGCCGAGCTGGCGATGATTCGCGCCACGGCGCAGCTGCTGGTTCCCTGCGACACCCAAACGCTTGGCCGGATCGTGCAGGCGATGGCCGCTCCCCGGGAAGGGCCGGCGCCGGACGAAGCCCCGCCACCGATCGAGCCTCGCCAAGCCGAACGCAGCAGCGCGCTGGTTCGTGGGCTTCCCTGGCGGCTGCTGACGAGCCTGCTCGCGCCGGAGCGGGCCATCCGGGCCATCGGCGAGCTGCTGGCTGGCCGCCCGCCAACCAGTGGTCCGACGCCGCTCGCGTTCGACAATGGATTCGGCGGCGTCACGCCCGAGGGGGACTATCAGATCCGGGTCGAGGGCGATCGGCTGCCGCCGGCCCCATGGGTCAACGTGGTGGCGAACGAGCACGGCGGGTTCATCGTGAGCGAGCGGGGGGCCGGGTATACCTGGGCCGAGAACAGCCACTTCTTCCGGCTGACCCGGTGGCATAACGACCCCGTCGGCGACCCGCCCACCGAAGTGATCTATCTTCGCGACCAGGAGACGGGTGAAGTCTGGTGCCCGACGCCCGCACCGGTGCGGACCAGGCTCCCATACACCGTTCGTCACGCCCCCGGTACCTCGACGTTCCGCCACGACCGCGATGGCATCGCCACCCATTTGCGAGTCGGGATGACGCCGAACCGGGCGATCAAATGCGCGGTGCTGCGGGTGACCAACGGCGGCGCGACCGCCCGGCGCTTTACGCTCACGGCGTACCTCGAGTGGACGCTGGGGAGCCATCGGGAACAGACCCAGCATCAGGTGGTCACCCGATTCGAGCCGGCCGCCGGGGCGATCCTCGCGCGCAACAGCTTCGATCCACAGTATGCCGGGTGGGTCGGTTTCCACGCCATCAGCGCGCCGGTCACCAGCTACACGGGCGACCGGGCCGGTTTCCTCGGTCGGAACGGATCTCTGGGCGCTCCGGCCGCGTTGGATCGGCTCGGGGATGGCGCCGCCGAGCTCGATAATGTCACCGGCGCCGGGCTCGACCCGGGGTCCGCGCTGCAATGCGAGCTGACGCTCGGGCCGACCGAGAGTCAGGAGATCGTCGTGCTCGTCGGCGGGATGCTCGACGGGCCGGAGGTGTTCCGGGCGATCGAGGAGGTACGCGACCCCGCCCGGGCCACGGCGGCGATCGCGGCGAGCGTGGCGGCGTGGGAAACCCGGCTCTCCCAGATCGTCGTGCGGACCCCGGAGCCCTCCTTCGACCTGATGGTGAACCGATGGACCCTGTATCAAACCTTGAGCTGCCGGTTGTGGGCCCGATCCGGGCTCTACCAGAGCAGCGGCGCGTACGGCTTCCGCGATCAGCTCCAGGACGTCATGGCGCTGCTGTACGCCGAGCCGACCCTGGCCCGGGCCCACATCCTCCGGGCGACGGCGCGGCAGTTTCTCGAGGGCGACGTCCAACACTGGTGGCACCCGGGGACTGGGCGGGGGGTTCGGACCCGCTTCTCCGACGATCTGGTCTGGCTGCCATACGTGGTTGATCAATACATCCGGGTGACCGGCGATCGGTGGATCCTCGAGGAGTCGGTACCGTTCCTGCGGATGGCGGAGCTGGGCCCGGGCCAGCACGAAGTCTACGATCGACCCGAGGTCGCCGTCGAGCACGCCACGGTTCACGAGCACTGTCTCCGGGCGCTCCGCCGAGCCGCCACGGCCGGGATCCACGGACTTCCGCTCATCTGGGGCGGCGATTGGAACGACGGGATGAACCGGGTCGGGGTCGAAGGGCGGGGCGAAAGCGTCTGGCTCGCCTGGTTCCTGATCGCGACGCTGCGCGGCTATGCGGCGCACGCGCTGGCGCTGGGCGATCGAACGGCGGCGGAAGAGTTCAAGGTTCGCGCGGACGAGTACTCGGTGGCGGTCGAGGGCCACGGGTGGGATGGGGCGTGGTATCGACGGGCCTACTTCGACGACGGAACGCCGCTGGGCTCACGGGAGAACGAGGAGTGTCGGATCGACTCGATTGCCCAGAGCTGGAGCGTCATCTCGGGCGCTGGCGACCCGCGGCGCCAGGTCCAAGCGATGACCGCCGTGGACCAACACCTGGTCCGCGCGGACCCGCGACTGATCCAACTGCTCGACCCGCCGTTCGACCTGACTCCTCGCGATCCGGGCTACATCAAGGGCTATCTCCCCGGCGTTCGGGAGAACGGGGCTCAATACACCCACGCGGCGATCTGGGTGGCGCAGGCCAACGCCCTTCAAGGCAAGGGGGATCGGGCGTTCGAGCTGTACCAGATGCTGAACCCCCTGACCCACGGCGACACCCGTGACCGGGCCAAGATATACGTCGTGGAGCCGTACGTGGTGGCCGCCGACGTGTACACCGCCGTTGGGAGGCTGGGCCGCGGTGGGTGGACCTGGTACACCGGTTCCGCCAGTTGGCTGTACCGCGTCGGCTTGGAGAACCTGCTCGGAATGACCAAACGAGGCAACGCGCTCTGGTTCGAACCGGCGGTGCCCGCCAGCTGGGGGGAGTTCACGGTCACCTACCGGCATGGCCGGAGCAGCTACGCGATCGTGGTACGGGACCCGGCCCGGGTCAAAGCCGGGAGGGCCACGATCATCCTCGATGGACAGCGACTCGAAGGGTCGGCGATTCCGCTGATCGACGACGGCCGCCGGCACGAGGTGGTCGTCTCGCCGTGAGCGGGTGACCGTCTCGACGGGGTCCGCCGGGCGGCTATCTTTGGCGGTCCTTCATCGATCCGACAATCCGAGCGACCCATGCTGATTCGAATCATCGCGGTCTCTGGCGTGCTGTCATCTTTCGTCGAGCCGATCGCGGCGCAAGGCCGGCGGTTCGATCTCGAGGCGGCTGGCCGCGTCGTCCAACTGTCGGATCCACAGCCGTCGCCGGATGGCCGGCAGATCGCGCTGGTGGTTCGCCGAGCCAACTACGAGACCAATCGGTTCGACGCCGAGCTGCTCCTGATCGACGTCGCGACCGGCGCCCGGCGCAGCCTAACGCCGAGTCGGAAGACGGTGGGGTCGGCGCGGTGGTCACCGACCGGCGACCGACTCGCGTTTCTCGCCCCGGGCGACAGCGGTTCGGCCCAGATCTGGATCCTCCCGATCACCACCGGCGGTGAAGCGACCGCGATCACGGCGGTGAAGCGGGGGGTGCGTCAGTTCGCCTGGCGCCCCGATGGGTTGGCGATCGCCTTCGTCACCGAGGACGATCCGGCGGTTCGAGAAGGGACCGAGCGGCACAACAAGTCGTTCGAGGTCGAGCGGAACGACTATCTCGCCTCGTCGGCGCCGCTGTCGCGCCACATCTGGATGGTCCCGGCCGCGGGCGGAACGCCCACCCGGGTGACCGGGGGGCCCTGGAGTCTGGCCAGCATCTTCGAGCAGCCGCTGGTCTGGAGCCGTGACGGGTCCCGTATTCACTTGGTTCGCCAGGCCGGGCCGGGAACCGGGCACTGGTACAGCGCGACGCTTGGCACGGTGGCGGTGGCCACCGGGCAGGTCACCGACGGGGGGGTCTTCGGGATGGCGCCGCGGGTGTCGCCCGACGGCAGATGGCTGGCCTATTCCGGCCCCCGCGGGAAGGTGCCCGAGTTCACGACCCACGGGATCTTCCTCCAGCCCGCCGAGGGCGGCCCAGCCCGCCTGGTGAGCGATGTCGACGTGACTTTTTGGGCGCCACTCTGGTACGACGCGACCACGCTGCTGCACTGCGGGGAACAGGGGACCGAGACTCGGTTGTGGACGCAGCCGATCGACGGGCGCTCGACCCCGGTCGACCTCGGTGGGATCCACCCGAGCTGTTCCGCCGTCGCGGCGACCGCGGGCGGCGGGATCGCGCTGGTGGGTGGCACCGACACCTCGGCGGCCGAGCTCTATTGGGTCGATCGGCCCGGGGCCGCGCCGCGACGGCTCACCGATTTCAATCGGTGGCTCGCCGAGTACGCGCTGGGGCGCTCCGAGCGGATCACCTGGAAGAGCGACGCCTTCACCGCCGACGGAGCCCTGACCTTCCCGCCCAACGCCGCGCATAACAGCAAGTATCCCCTGATCCTGTTCATTCACGGCGGGCCGATGGGGCAGTCCACCACCGAGTTCAGCGAGCTGCCCCAACTGCTCGCGGCCGAGGGCTTTCTGGTCCTCCAGCCGAACTACCGAGGCTCGACTGGGCTCGGCAACGCCTATCAGAGCGCGGTGATCGGCGATGCCGGCGACGGGCCTGGACGCGACGTGATGGCGGGTGTCGAGACGCTGATCAAGCGCGGGATCGTCGATACCACCCGGATGGGCGTGTCCGGTTGGAGCTATGGCGGCTACATGACGACGTGGCTGATGTCCCACTATCCCCGCTTCAAGACCGGAATGGCCGGCGCCGCGGTGACCGACTACGCCGACGGGTACTACCTCGCCGACTACGGGCCGTCGTTCGGGGCCGCCTGGGGCGGATCTCCCTTCAAGCCACCCTACGACCGGATCGTCAAGGAACAAAGCCCGATCACCTACGCCTCGCGGATCAAGGCGCCGATGCTGATCCTCGCCACCACCGGCGATGCCCGGGTGCCGATCGTCCAGTCCTACAAGCTGTACAGCGCGCTCAAGGACTTCGGGGTGCCGGTGACGTTCATCGCCTATCCAGTGGCGGGACACTTCCCGAGCGATCCGGTCCACATCCGGGACGTGAGCCGCCGCTGGGTGGGGTGGTTCGCCGAGCGGCTCGCCCGGTAGGGTCGCCTAACGCCAGGTCTGGGTCGGAACGGTGGGGGGGAGGGGCTGCGACCGCAAATAGGTCACCAGCTGCCAGATCGAGGCCTCGCTGACCACGCCGCCGTAGGCCGGCATTCCCCGCGGGCGACCGTAGAACACCGAGTGGAACAGCGCCGCATCCGCCCCGCCGTAGCGCCACCGGCCATCGACCAGACTCGGCGCCGCGAACCCCGTGGCGCCGCCGCCGTGGCAGCCATCGCAGTTCATCGCGGCGAACAGCTTCTCGCCCTGGGCCGCCGCCTCGGCGCTGCCCGCGACCGGGTTGGTGAGGGTGTCGCCCGCCGGGGTGCGGGTCCCGGCGGCGACGTGCTGATCGTAGCGAATCGCGGCCCGGGACGAGCGAGTGACCCCCTCGGGTTGGCGGCAGGCGACCGCGGCGAGCAGCAACGCCGCTACCGGGCGAAGACCCATACCATTCCTCCCTGGCTGGTGTATCGAGCCAGGTCCGGCGCGAAATCCGCGGGCGGCCGCAGGTCGGACGGATCGTTGGAGACCACATCGCCGGAGAGCAGGGCCCAGTCGCCCCCGATTCCGGCGTAGACGGCGAGGTATTGCTTCCCGTCGGCTCCGGTGAAGCTGATCGGTGCCCCGACCACGCCCGACCCGACCTTGAACTTCCAGAGCGGCTTGCCGGTTCGGGCGTCGGCCGCCTTGAACCAGCCATCGAGGGTGCCGTAGAACACCACGTCGCCGGCGGTGACCAGGCTGCCGCTCCAGAGCGGGAATTTCTCCCGAATTTCCCAAGCCCGCCGGCCGGTGGCGGCGTCCCAAGCGATGAACGCGCCCAAGTAGCCGCCGGGACCGGGCGTGTAGGGAATGGTGGCGCCCACGTACGGCGTGCCCGGGATGTAGATCGCCTGGGTCGATGTCCAGTTCATGCAGAGGTTCACGGTCGAGAGATAGAACAGCCCGGTCCTCGGGGAGTAGGCGGCCGGCGAGGCCGGGCTCTTGCCGCCCTCGAGGCTGGGACAGATCCGTTCGATCTTGCCGCGCGATGCCCCAGTCAGCTTGGTCGAATCCACCACGGGCCGCCCGGTGGCCAGATCCACGCCCTTGGCCCAATTCACCAGCACGTACGGCTCGGCGACCAGGAGCTCGCCGGTGGCCCGGTCGATCGTGTAGCCGAAGCCGTTCTTGTCGAAATGGACCAGGACGCGACGGCGTTGGCCCTTGATGGTCAGGTCGGCGAGAATGTTTTCCGCGTTGGCGTCGTAGTCCCAGTTGTCGTTCGGGGTGAACTGGTAGGCCCACGCCAGGGCACCGTCCCCGGGACGACGCGCCAACACGCTCGAGGTCCACTTGTTGTCCCCCGGTCGCTGATCGGCGTTATAGGGGCCGGGGTTGCCGGTCCCGTAATAGACGAGATCGAGCGTCGGGTCGTACGAGAGCCACCCCCAGACCGGTGCGCCACCGCGCCGCCAGGTGTCGCCCGGCCAGGTCCGTTGCGCTTGGTCTGGGCCAGCCCCTCGGTCGTAAAACGGCTTGAAGGTGGCGGGCCGAGCCAACACCATGCTGTCGGGTCCGGTGTTGCGCCCGGTCCAGACAATCCGGCCGGTGGCCAGGTCGAGGGCGTCGACCCGACCGTGAATCCCGAATTCGCCGCCGGACGGTCCGACGATCACCCGAGTGCCGATCACCAACGGCGCCATCGTGATGGTCTCGCCTCGGGCCAGATCGGCGACCTTGGTCTTCCAGAGCTCCCGGCCGGTGGTGGCGTCGACCGCCACGGTATGCCCGTCGAGGAGATTGTAGACGATCCGCCCATCGGCGTAGGTCGCGCCCCGATTGACGGCGTCGCAGCAGGCGATCCCGGGCGACGCGGGGTCGACCGCGGGACGGTATTTCCACTTGAGCGGGTAGTCCTCCCGGCTCAAATCGAAG
Source organism: Gemmatimonadales bacterium (assembly GCA_046160105.1). GTDB lineage: Bacteria > Gemmatimonadota > Gemmatimonadetes > Gemmatimonadales > GWC2-71-9 > SHZU01. The sequence continues at coordinate 12,728 of JBJXGT010000009.1, forward strand.
GCGTAGAGCACGTTGGGATAGGGAGTCACCACGTACATCGTCCGGCCGACGACGAGCGGCTGCCCTTCGTGACCGCCTAACACACCGGTCGAGAAATTCCACACCGGACGCAGCCCGGCGACGTTGGCGGTGGTGATCCCGGTGAGGCCGCTATACCGAGTCGCCGCGAAGTCCTTGCCGGGCTGAGTCCATTGGCCGTCCTCCTGGGCTCGCGCCGACGGGACCGCCGCCACCGCCGCGACGACGATGCCGACCGCGATCGCGCGGTTCATCGGAAACCGCGCCAAATCTCCCGCTTGACCATGTCGCGGAGATCGTCTGCCTTGGGTCGGGTGCCGGGGTCCGGGTAGATCCGCTTGCCCGCGTCCTCCATCCGGGCCGAGAAGGTGTCGAGCTGAGTCCGATCCTTGAATCGGAAGACCCGGAGATGGGTCCACTCGCCGTTGGGTGTCTCGGGGAGGTAGGTCCGCAACTCCTCGAAGGCGCCGGCCCGGTGGGCCTCCTGATCGATCGGCTCGGCGACCTTCCGGATGTAGGCCTCGTATTCCTGCTCCCGTCCGGCCCGGGCCTTCCAGTAAATGGCGACGAAGAGGGACGACTCGTTGGGACATGACGGGGGGCAGGGAGGCTCCTGCCCGATGAGCGAGGAAGCCCAGACCACGGACCCGACGAGGAGGGCGAAGGCGCGGCGCGGCACGGTGGTTCCGGGGTGACGGATGGTCGAATCTACCGCTCGTCAGAGCCAGGGGCGACTGGGGAGGCGGCTGGTGCCGCCCGACCATGGTGGCCGAGGGTCGTCCGTTCTTACCTTACGCCATGCCTGACACGCTCTCCACCCTCATCGTCGGAGCGGGACCGATCGGCCTGGCCACCGCGATCGGCGCCAAGCGGCGGGGCATCGATCCGCTGGTGATCGACGCCGGCGCGATTGCCGAGTCGATCGTGCGCTACCCGGTCGGGATGACCTTCTTCACCACGCCCGAACGCCTTGAGATCGGCAATCATCCCTTGGTCTGTTCGGGACAGAAGGCCACCCGGGAGGAAGCCTTGATGTACTACCGCGGCGTCGCTCGGGCCGAGGGGATCCGGGTCCGGCCGTTCACTCGGCTCACGGGCGCGCGCCGGACCTCCAACGGGATCGAGTGCGAACTGACAGGCACCCTCGCACACGCGCGGGTCGAAGCCCTGCGGGTGGAGCGGTTGGTGCTCGCGACCGGCTATTTCGGCCATCCCAATCTGCTCGACGTCCCGGGGGAGCGTCTCCCCCACGTGAGCCACTACCCGGTCGAGGCGCATTCGCTGGCGGGCCTCGACGTGGTGATCGTCGGCGCCAAGAACTCCGCCATCGAGCAGGCCCTCGGTGCCTATCGAGCCGGGGCCCGGGTGACGGTGGTGCATCGGGGCGATGGCCTCCGGCCCAGCGTGAAGTACTGGCTCCGGCCCGACTTCGAGAACCGGGTCAAGGCGGGCGAGATCGCGGTGCGATGGGCGACCCGGGTGGTCGAGATCACCCAGGACGAGGTGGTGACGCGCGGCCCGACGGGCACGGTCAACTTGCCCGCCGACCGGGTCCTCCTACTGACCGGCTACCGGCCCGACTTCGACCTGCTTCGCGGGATGGGAATCTCGCTGGCGCCCGACACCGGTCGCCCCGCCCACGACCCCGAGACGCTGGAAAGCAACGTGCCCGGCATTTACCTGGCCGGTAGCCTGACCGCGGGCCGGTTGCTCTCGGAGGTGTTCATCGAGAACGGCCGGTTCGACGGGGAGAAGATCTTCGGCGATCCGGCGAGTCGGGGCCGGGCGGCGCAATCGGTCGAGCGGATCGACCGGCCGGTCGGGGAGTGACGGCTACCCCGGAGGGGCCGGTCGGTGCCGCGGCCACCTTACTGCCCCAGCTTACCGAGCATGTCCTTGGCGTGCTTGTTGTTGGGGTTCCTCGCCAGGGACTGCTCGTAGTAGGCTCGGGCCTTCTTCAGATCGCCTTTCGCCTTCCACAGGTCGCCCAGCCGATCGTAGCCCCGATGGCTGTTGGGGTAGAGGTCGATCGCGATTTGGGCGAACTCCATCGCTTTGGCCGTGTCCTGACCTGCCGCGAACTGGCCCAGCATGCCCACCATCCGCTCGGACGGACCGAAGGTCGCCCCGAGGTTGGCCGAGACCCGTTTGAAGTGGTCGCGGAGTGAGGACGGACTCGCCAGCACCCGACCGAGGTCGACCTTGTAGCCGTCGAAGATGAACCGGAGCGCGTCATACTCGGCGATGATCGGCACCGAGCCGTGGTCGTCCTTGTCGTAGTACTTGTAGGCGTAGCGGACCCCTGACTGGTTGTGGCGCTCCATCACCCCGTTGAACTTGACGATGCCCTCGAAGTGAGCGTTCCGGGTGGTGTCGTCCGGATTGACCGTGTTGGCCTGAGCGACGTAGAGCGCCTTACCCGGCAGCTTCGCGGTGCTGAAGTAGTCCTTGGCCTTCCGCAGCAGCATGCTGTTGTCCCACCAGAGGCTCGGATCGATGGCGACGTAGGCGGAGAAGGTCTCGGGGATCGTATAGAGGGCGTTGATGGTCGTGATGCCACCGAGCGAATGGCCCACGAAGACCCGGTAGGGCGTGGTCCGATAACGGGCATCGATCTGAGGGATCAGCTCGGACTTCATGAAGGTGAAGAAGTTCCCCATCCCGCCGCTGGTCTTGAGGAAGGGCTGCGGCTTGCCGTCGAACCCGACCGTGACGTTGGTCGGGGTCATGTCCCGGGTCCGGTCGGTGTTCGGAATCGCCACGACGATCATCTCGGGCACCACGAAGGTGCCGTTGACGCCGGTCCCGAGGATCTGGAGCAGGCCGGTGACCGAGTGGAAATGCGCGTCGCCGTCGAGGAGGTAGAGCACCGGGTATCGCTGCGGCGCGAAGGTGGTGTCGTCGTAGGACGGTGGGGTATAGACCAGGAAGCGCCGGTTCTCTTTGAGGACCGTCGACATCACCGAGTCGACGTTGCCGATGGTGGTCGCCTTGACGTAGGGTGCTTGCGCCGACGCGGCAGCTGGAAGCAGGGCGAGAATCAGACCGGTCGTCAGGCGCATGGGGCCGTCCCAGGGCAGGGGAAGATTTCGACGCTCCGGTCATTCTAACGCCCCGGCGGCGTTGCGGCCACGGCTATGGTTTGGCCCGCGGTTTCGCTCGGCCGGGTCGAGGCCCTATCTTGCCATGAACCCCCAACCGAGCCAGCTCATGTCCGCGACCCGTCGTGACTTCCTCCGGACCGCCACCGTCGTCGGTGCCGGCCTCGCGGTCCGCCCCACGGGCGGATCCGCGTCCACATCGGCGCCTGCCCCGACGACGCCCCCGACTGGGAAGGCCGTGGCCGCGAAGAAACTCCTGCTGCTCGGCGGCACCGGGTTCATCGGTCCGAACATGGTGCGTTACGCCGTCGAACGGGGTCACGAGGTGACCATCCTGACCCGGGGCAAGAGCCAAACCAAGGTGGCGGGGGTCGAGCACCTGATCGCCGACCGCGAGGGCGATCTGAGCGTTCTGGGCAAGCGCCGCTGGGACGCCGTGCTCGACAACAACGCCCGCGACTATCGGTGGGTGGCTCGAAGCACCAAGGCGCTCAAGGACTCGACCGGGTTGTATCTGTTCGTCTCGTCGATCTCCGCCTACAAGACGGATGCGATGGGTTACCAACGGGCCAAGCAGGTGCTCGCCAAGCCGATCATCGACGAGAACTCGGAACGGTTTGCGCCGCCGGCGAACTGGAAGGACGGCGACCAAGCCCCGTACGGGCTCTCCAAAGCGATCGCCGAGAACATCACCCACGCGGCCTTTCCCGGGCGGGCCACCATCGTCCGACCTGGCCTGATCGTCGGACCCACCGACCCGACCGATCGATTCACCTACTGGCCGGTGCGGATCGACGAGGGCGGCGAAGTCCTCGCGCCGGGCAACCCGAACCATGCCAACCAGGTCATCGATCAGCGCGACCTGACCGAGTGGATCGTCCGGCTGGCGGAGAACGGGACCACCGGCGACTTCAACGCCACCGGTCCGACCTCCCGGATGTCGATGGCCGAAATGCTCTACGGATGCCGGGCGGCGACCTCGGCGGCGGTCGAGTTTACCTGGGTCACGGAGGCCTTCCTCGCCGAGCAGAAGGTGGCGGTGTGGAGTCAGCTGCCGGCGTGGGCGCCGGGCGAACCGCTGATGTTCGTCAGCGTGAAGCGGGCGGTCGAGGCGGGGCTCACGTTCCGGCCCCTCGCCGTGACTGCGGCGGACACCATTGCCTGGGACAAGGCTCGGCCGGCGGCGGAACGGGCCAAGCGGGCCGCGGGGATCACCCGGGCGCGAGAGGCCGAGCTGTTGGCCGCCTGGAAGCAGCGGGCCGGGTCGTGATCGTCCCGGTCGCGATCCAGGTCGCCTAACGAGCGACGACCCGGGTGGTGTAGCCGATCCCGTCCGGCGTCTCCCCGGCGGCGAGATGGCCGACCACCGCGCGGGTCGCCAGGTCGATGATGACGACCTTGGCCTGGCCGCTCAGCGACTCGAGGGCGTAGCGACCATCGGGCGTGATGGTGATTCCCTGGGGAGCGCCGCCCGGGAACGACAGCCGTCCCAACTGCCGCTTGCTGGCCCGGTCGAGAAACCGAAGCTCCTCCTTCCGGAGATCGGGCAGGAGAACCGTCTTGTTGTCCGGTGAAAACAGCACCCGATAGGGCCAGCTGAATCCCTCGCCGGCGGTGACTACCTGTCCGGTCGCGGGTGTCACCACGCTGACCTTGCCGGTGGTGTTGCTCCCCACCCACACCTCGGCACCGTCCGGGGTGACGTTGATCGCCTCGGGGGTATGAGGGACCTCCCACATCCGGACGAACGCCCCCGTCGTGAGATCCACCTCCGACACGGTGTGGCTTCCCATGTTGCCGGTGAACGCGCGGCGGCCGTCGGCTGCGACGCCGACCATGTGGGAACCCTGTTGCCGCGTCGGCGCCGCCCGGCGAACCACACCCGCGGTGACGTTGACGACCACGACATGGCCGCTCGCCTCGCTGGTGACCGCCACGAGCGAATCGCCCGGTAGGTAGACGATGCCATGCGGTCGACGGTGCTCACCCAAGTCGATCGTCCGGACCACCCGCTGGGCCACGACATCGATGACGGTGAGGGTCTTGCCGGGTTGACCGGAGTAGTCGGTCACCACCGCCGTGCGCCCGTCCGACGTCAGGGCGACCTCGTGGGGCCCCTGTCCGGTGGGCAAGGTCGCGAGGATCCTCCCGGAGCCGACGTCGATGATCGTCGCCGTCGATGGCGACTTGTTGGTCACCACGAGGGTTCCGCTCAAGCCGGCGATTTGCCCCCGGGCGGGTGTGGCGGCAATCGCCGCCACGATCAGTCCGGCGGCGAGAGAACGTAGGCGATGAGTCATCGGATCCCCCAGTGGCGCGGTCATTTCGCCTTGACCCAGTAGCTCAGCTTGACCGCGAAGAAGTTATCGCCTGGCGCGGTGGTCGCATCCCAGAGCGCGCCCGGGCCGACCAAGTCGCCGTTGGGGAGCACCGCGCCGCGGTTCTGCTGCCAGATCGCGAACAGGGTGCTGCCCGGGAGCCACTCCCACCGGACGACCAGGTTGGACCGGAACGAGAGCACGTTGAAGTCGGGGCTCGCGAAGGTAAAGGTCGAGGCCCCGTCCTGGACCGCGTACTCGCCGTCCGGCAGCGGGGTGATCGTCGTCCCGCTGTTCGGCCCGTAGATGCGCAGTTGCAAGGTGCGAGCCCGTTCGAGCTCGCCAAAATCACGGAACCGGCCGCTCGAGGCGAATGGCTCGGCGTAACCCTGCACCGTCAGGTTCGGGGTGAAGGCGTAGTTGAGGCGGAATTGGGCCGAGATGGTGCTCTGCTCGATGGCCGCGAACAGGTAGCGGCGGCCGAAGGTGAGCGCCGAGCCCCCGGGCCGCGAGGTGACGAACTGACGAGTCGTGGTTGACCGCGAGTAGCGCGGGGTCAGCGATGCCTCCCACTGAGCGCTCGGCCGGGTGGTGATCCCGGCGCTGATGCTCGACGCGGACCCGCCGATCTCGTCGTCCTGGATGGTCGCTCGGGCGTTCCAAGTCGTGGTGTTGAACGGATTCCCGGCCAGTCCGATGGACGCGTTCCAGCCGCTCGGCGTTTCCATGTATGGTCCGCCCCGGGTCTGGGTATTGCTCATGCCCCCCACGCTGTAGGCGGCCTGGAATCTGAGCTCCCAGAAGTTGTGAAAGCTGAGCCGGGTAGTGTGACTGAACCGGAGCGACTGCCGCTCCATTCCGAAATCCCAGGCGCCGTCGACGAGGTGGCCGATCTGGAAATAGCGGAACAGCCGATGCGGCTGGGCGTCGCGGATCTGGATATCGGCATTGAAGTCGATGAGGTCGGCACGGGTCATCTGGCCGATGTCGTTGATCTCGAAGCCGGGCGACTTCACCCCCGCTTGAATTCCCCAGAGGGTATAGCGGCCGGCGTTCTTGTCGCCCCGGACCGAGAAGGTGTAGCCGGAGAGCGAAGTCCGCAGCGAGTCGTAGTCGAGGTAGTCGGCATCGGGGCGCTGGAAGTAATGGGCGCTCGCGCGCTGGACCCGGTGGATGCTCCCGGCCTCGCCACTGACCCGGCTGAAGCCGGCCCAACCGGTCAGCTCGTACTTGCCTTCCTGGAACCGCAGCCGCCAATCGACCCCGCCGGTGACGGCGTCGCGGGCGAGGAGCTGGTCGAGCCCGCCCGGATCCCCGAGGCCACGGTGCACACCGGTGAGGACCATCCCTAACGTCGACTGCGCCTTGCCGACCTCCTGCTGGAGCCGGAGCACCCCGAACCCCGCCGGTGCTTCGACGGGCGCTTTGGTGAACTGGCCGGTGGTGGTGTCGAAGCCACGGCCGTACTCCCGCGCCGTCACCGACGCGAGAAGCCCGACCGACAGCCGCGACGGCAGCCGTCCGGTCACCTTCGCCGCGCCGAGGATGGTCGTGTTGCGGGGTTGTTCGACGAAATCGCCGTCGACCCCGCCGCGGGGGGCGGCTCCGATCCGCCGGGTGTAGAAATAGGTCGGTCGCCCGAGGAAGCTCTGGGCTCGCCCGGTAAGGATCTCGTTCCCCTCGACGAAGAATGGGCGCTTCTCCTCGAAGACGGTCTCGAAAGCGGTCAGGTTCACCTCGGCCGGGTCGGCCTCGACCTGACCGAAATCGGGGTTGACCGTGGCGTCCAGGGTCAGGTTGCCGCCGACCCCGGCTTTGAGGTCGGCGCCGGCTCGCCCGACGAACTTCTGATCGAAGGGATCCTTGGGGTTCCGATTGCCTCGGAGGGTGAGGTCGCCGGCGGTGTAGGGGACGAACTCGATACCGCGGGCGGTGTTGATGTTCTCGATCCCCTGGAGGGTTCCGAAGAACGAAGCGAATCCCGACTGATCGTAGGCGCGGGGGATCAGCACCCAGTAGAGGTCGACGCTCTGGTCCGGAATCGAGCGCTCGATCTCGAGCCCCCAGTCCTGATTCTTCGCCCCGAACCGAAGCTGGGAAAACGGAATCCGCATCTCGGCCGTCCAGCCGGCGCTGTCGACCCTGGCCCGGGCCGACCAGATCGGGTCGTACTCGTACTGGCGATCGGTTTGGGAGTCCTGCCCGTGGTAATAGTCGCTTCGGACGCCGCCGGAGGTAATCGAGAAGCTGTAGGCGGTGCGCCGGTCGTGGTAGGTGTCGAAGGAGAGCACCAGCGCCTCGGCGTTGCTGCTGCCGTCGCGGCGGGTCACCGCGGTGGGGATGTTCTCAGGGTCGGGCCGCTGGAGCCGGGCGCCGACGTAGAGGGCGTCGTGGTCGTAGAGGATGCGGACCTCGGTTCGGACCGTGGGCTCGGCGCCCTCGACCGGCAGTTTCGCGACGAAGTCAGTGATCGGCGTCGCGGTGGCCCAGGCGGCCTCGTCCATTGCGCCGTCGACTCGGGGGGCCTGGCCAGTGATCCGAGTAGCGCGGGCCGACTTCGGTACCGGTTGGGCGGGGAGTAACGCGGGCGCGGCCGCCACCAGAACGGCGAGGAGCGACGACGAGGGGCGAAACCGGTGGGCGAGCGCGGGGCGGATCCAGGCCTGGATATCAATCACGCAACGAGGTCCTTCGGGTCGATGGGTGGCGGCGCGATCGGGTACGATACGCGGGGAGGCATCGAGTAGACGGACGACCGGAACCACCCCCGAGTTTCGAAAACTCGAGGGGATCCGCGCTGAGCACAAGCGCGGTTCCGGCTAACGGCGGTCCCGGACGGCTAAAGCAGGCCTTCTTCGCGCCGAGGAACTCGTTGCGGGACGTCGCCTAACGGGGTCGAGGCGAGGCGCCCCCAGGGTCCGGCGCCAAGTGCCTTGTCTCATCCGCCGTCGCGGGTGGCCAGGACCGGATCGACCCGGGTCGCCCGGATCGCGGGCAGGGCGGCGGCCGCCGCGGTGATCAGGATCAACAGCACTGGCGCGAGGGCGAAGGTCACCGGATCGATCGGTGCCACGTCGTAGAGCATCGCCCCCAGGAACCCGCTCAACGCGGCCGCGAGCACCAGACCGACCGCCGTCCCGATCACCGCGACCAAGGCGGTATGGCGAACGATGAGGTCGATCACCCGGCCTGGTGTGGCGCCCAGTGCCATCCGGATCCCGATCTCCCGGGTCCGGCGGGAGACCGCGTAGCTCGTGACCCCGTAGACGCCGGCGGCGGCCAAGGTCAACGCGACCGTGGCGAAGGCGCCGAGCAGGCCCAGGTAGAAACGCGGCGCGGCGTTCGCGCGGGCGACGACCTGCTCCAGGCTGGCGATCTCGGAGACCGCGATGTCTCGATCGAGGGCGGTAATCGCGGTCCGGACCGGTTCGACCAGCGCCTCGGGGGCACCGCTGGCCGTCCTCACCACCAGGGTGAGGTAGGTGAACTGGGCCGCCGGGCTGTCGAGATAGAGCGCGGTCTGAAGCACCGGCAGATAGAACTCGGCGTCGGGCCGGCCGGTCCAATCGTCGAGCACCGCGTCGTCGGCGACGCCGACGACGGTGGCCCAGGTTGGTTGCTCGGCGCTGCCGATGTTGATCCGGCGGCCAAGGGGGTCGCCGGTCGGCCAGTGTCGGGCGGCGAGGGCGCGATTGACGATGACCACCGGCGGCGCCCCGATCGCGTCGTCGAGACCGAAGTCGCGGCCCGCGAGCAACGGGAGCCGAACGGTGGCGAAGTAGCCCGGGAGGGTGGCTCGAAAGGCGGCCCGCGGTGCCTGTCCCTCGGGGGGGCGCGGCACGCCCTCGGGGTAGACACCCCAGCGCCAGATGTCGCCCGCCAGGGGGAGGTGGTTGATCGCCGACACCCCGTCGACCCCGGGAACCTCCCCCACCCGGGCCAGCAATGATCGGTAGAACGCGGCTCGCCGGCTCGGCGCGGCCGACTCGCTGCCAGCCACCGAGACAATCATCGTCGCGACGCCTCGCGGGTCGAACCCCGGATCGATCGCCGCTCGGGCGACCACGGTCCGGATGGCGAGACCGGCGCCCACCAAGAGGACCACCGCCAGGGCCAGCTCGGACGCGATCAGCACGTGGCGGACCCGGCTCTGCCGAACGCCCGCGGTACCACCTTTGCCAGAGTCGCCGATCATCCCGGCGAGGTCGACCCGAGCGGCGGCGAGCGCGGGGGCGGTGCCGAAGAGGACCGCGGTGACGACGGCGATCACCACGAGGAAGACGAGCACCGGCCCGTTGACCCCCACCGCGGCCAGCCGGGGGATGTCGCTCGGCCCGAGGAGCGCCACCGCTCGAGTCCCGCCCCACGTGGCCGCCAGGCCGAGACCCGCGGCCAACGCCGCGAGCAACCCGCTTTCCGCCAGGAGCTGCCCGGCGATGGCCGACCGGCTGGCGCCCAGGGCCGCTCGCACGGCCATCTCCCGTTGACGCGCGTGCCCTCGAGCCAGGAGCAGATGGGCCACGTTGGCGCAGGCGATCAGGAGAACGCAACCGACGGCGACGAAGAGGACCAGCACGGTGCCCCGGACGCCGCCCACCACCCGGTCCTCCAACGGCACGACCCGAACATCACGCTGGGCGCCCGGGTATTCCGCGGCCAGCCGCGCGCCGATCGTCGCCACCTCAGCTTGCGCCTGGCCGAGACTGGCACCGGTCTCGAGCCGCGCGAACGCGCGGAGGCTCTCGCTGTGACTGGTGGCCCGCTCGGCGAGGGGCAGGGGCGCCCAGAATTCGGCGCCGGTGGCCCAGAAGGGCGGGAACTGGAACGCGGGGCCCATCACCCCGACTACGACGTAGGGTTCGCCCGACAGCCGCACCGTCCGGCCGACGATCCCGGGGTCGGCGGCGAAGGCGCGGCGCCAGAGCCGATCGGCGAGAATGACGACCCGGGCTCCGGAGGTCTCCTCATCTGGTCGGAAGGCTCGGCCTAACGTCGGGGCGACGCCGAGCAAGGGGAAGAGGTCGGGGGTGACCCGGACGCCCGTGAGCCGCTCCGGCCGGTCGATGCCGGCAAGGGTCGTCGACCACAACTCCGCGGCACCGACCCCGGTGAAGGCGGTCGCCTGGGTTCGCCAGGCGGTGACCGCGGCCGGCGAGACCGGACCGGTCCCCTGGTCGAGGATGACGACCAGCTGGTCGGGCTGGTGGTACGGCAACGGGCGCAACAGCACCGTTTCGACGACGCTGAAGATCGTCCCGGCGGCTCCCATGCCAAGCCCCAGGGTCACGACGGCGACCACGGCAAAAGCGGGCTGGCGCCACAGACCGCGCCCGACCTGGCGAAGCTCGGCGAACATCGGCGACTCGAAGTGAAGGCAGGGGTTAGACAGTCGCCCCCGGAGGAGGGTTGGCCGCGCGCTCGGTGGCGGGTCGGGTGGAGGCGGGCTAGGTTGGGCCAATCCCCGCTGGAGACGACGATGTTTCGTTTGGTGCTGCTCGGCGTAGTCGCGATGGGGTGGGCCGGGTGTGCCGGTCCGCCGGCCGACCTGGTGCTGCTCAATGGCAAGATCATCACCGTTGACTCGACCGATCGGATCGCCGAGGCCGTGGCCGTCCGCGGCGACAAGATCGTCGCGGTCGGCACCACCGCCGAGATCCGTCGGCTGATCGGCGCCGGGACCGACACCGTCGATCTTCGCGGCCGCGCGGTGACACCCGGGCTCCTCGACGCCCACGCCCACTTCGCGATGGGGGCGGTGGATCGGCGGTTCGTGCTCGATTTGAGTTACCCGACCGTCAAGAGCGTGGCCGACATCGTCGAGGCGATTCGGCGGGACGCCGCCGGGCGTAAGCCGGGCGAGTGGATCACCGGGCGGGGCTGGGACGAGGGGAAGCTCGTCGAGCTCCGCTACGTCACCGCCGCTGACCTCGATCGAGTGGCCCCGAATAATCCGGTCTGGTTGACCCACACCATGGGCCACTATGGGGCGGCGAACAGTGCGGCGTTGACCCTGGCCAAGGTGGATCGCGGCTCCGCCGACCCGCCCGGCGGCACCATCGATCGGCTGCCCGACGGCCGCCCCACCGGCGTCCTCAAGGAGTCGGCGATGGGTCTGGTCAGCGGCTTGATCCCGGAGCCGACGCCGGAACAGACCCGGGAGGCGATCGCCGATCTGGCCCAAGCGTTCAACGCCGAGGGGATGACGGGCCTCAAGGATCCGGGGATCAGCGAAGCCACTTGGGAGGCCTATCGCCGAGTCTTGGCGGACGGCAAGCTCACCGTCCGGGTGTTCGCGCTGTGGCGGCCGCCGCAGACGACCGCTGACGCGCAGGACCTGATCGACCGAATGGCCGCTACCACTCGGCCCTACGAATCGACCGGCGACGATCAGCTGATCTCCGGTGGCGTCAAGCTGGCGATCGATGGCAGCGGCGGCGCCCGGACCGCCTGGATGCATCAGGAGTGGAACCGGAATCGCACCGAGGTGGACCGTGGCAACGTCGGCTACCCGGCCACGCCGCCGGACACGCTCCGGAAGATTCTCCGGATGTATCACGACGCCGGCTTTCACATCAGCGTCCACTCGATCGGCGACCGGGCCATCGACTGGACTCTCGACAGCTACGCCGAGGCCCTCGCCGCGAAGCCGACTCGAGGCCTTCGCCACGGGATCATTCACGCGAACATCCCGACCGACCGGGCCCTCGACCAGATGGCCGATCTCGAACGGCGGTTCGACGCTGGATATCCGGAGCCGTCCGGCACCTTCATGTGGTGGATCGGCGATACCTACGCGGGCAACTTCGGTCCGGAGCGGTCGCTTCGTCTCGACCCGTTCAAGACCTTCCAGAGCAAGGGAATCCGCTGGGCCAACGGCTCCGACTTCCCGGTGACGCCGTTTCCGGCGCGCTACGGGATCTGGTCGTCGGTCGCGCGGGAGACCATGCTCGGCGTATACGGGAAGACCCCGTGGGGTATGGACGAGGCGGTCGATGTGCGGGCCGCTCTGCGGTCCCAAACCATGGGGGTTGCCCGCCAGATGTTCCTCGAGCGGAAAGTCGGATCGATCGAGGTCGGGAAGTACGCCGACCTGGCGGTTTGGGATCGAGACATCTACGGGGTCCCGACCGCTGACCTGAAGGACCTGGCTTGCGACCTGACGGTCTTTGCCGGAAAGATCGTCTACCGGCGGAGCCCGGAGTGAACTCGAACCTCGGGCCGCGGGTCTCGGGTGGCGATCACCGTGGATGAGATCCCCGCGTTCGCGCTTCGTTGCTACTACCGTCCCGGCGGCGCCGAGGATCGACTGGCGATCCGGATTCCCCACCTCGAGTACATGATCGCGGCGCTGCCGATCAAGCTGTTTGGGGGAGCGATCCTCGCCGACGACGGTTCCGCGATCGGGATGGAGGTGATCCTCAGGGTTCCCGATCGAGCCGCTGCCGAGCGATTCCTCGCCGCCGAGCCGTACGCTCGAGCGGGGCTGTTCGAGCGGGTCGAGATCACTCCGGTTCGGCCGATGGTCCCGCCGGGCGACGGAACTCGGCTGAAGGCGGAGTTGGCTCGGGAAAGAGCCCGGCCCGGCCCAGGGCGATGAATCCTTTGGCGGCTCTCCAAGCCGCGGTGCGAGCCGAGTTCGCCCGTCGGGGCCAGGCCCTGGGCCTCGATCCGGACCGACTGCGGGTCGAGTACGTTCTCAACTGGGGCGGATTCGTCAACCAGTCGTTCTGGATCGGGGACGGTGAGCCCCGGTTCCACCTGAAGCTCTCCACCGATCCCGACGATCTGGCGACGTGGTATCGAATTCACCGGGAGCTCACCGCGAACTACCGCGCTCCGCCGGTACTCGACTGGGTCACGATCGCCGAGACGAGTCACCACGGGATGCTCTTCCCGTACTTGGCCGGTGGCCCGGTCGAGCGGTGGAGCCCCGGGCTCCGGCACGAACTTGCCTTGGTGCTGCGACGCCTCCACGCCGACCGGGCGATCCGGGCCCGGGCCTGGCCCGACGACGGACCCACCACATGCGCGGCCGGCTACTTCGAAGATTTCCATGAGCGGTTCGTTGCCGACTTGGCCTTCGTCGCGGAGCGCGCGCCCGGCTTCGTCGATGCGTCTCTGCTGGCGTGGCTGCACGCGGAGGTCACCGCCTTGGCGGCCATGGTAACGGGTTCGGCCGCATTCGACCGTCCGGCCGACGCCATGATCCACGGTGATCTCTGGCCCAATAACATCCTGGTCCAGCCGAGTGGTCACTGGTACCTGCTCGATTGGGACGAATGCCGCATCGGGGACCCGGCGCTCGATCTCGCGAAGTTGTTCGACGACGGCATGAGCGAGGGCGTCCCAGTGCCGGCGGCGGAGATCGCGGCCGCCGGCGATCCAGCAACGGCCGAGCGACTGCACGTATACTGGCGTGCCATCCTGCTCGATTGGGTGATCGACCCGCTCGCGGACTATCTCGATGCGGACCAGGCGCCGGAGCACGCTGGAGCGGTGCGGGTCCGAAAGGAGCGGGAACATCGCTTGGCGTTGGGGCGGTACCGCGCCAAGTACCGAAGACCGTAGCGCGAAGACCAGAGCCGGACTAGAGCCCGCCGCCGCTCGGCGCGACCCCAGAGGCGCGACAGCCGCGCTGAATGAGCGAACCGGCGGAGGTGAGTACCGTCCAGTCCCGATACCCGGCCAGCTCCAGCGCCTTCTCCAGCGCCCGCCGCTCCTGCCGGGCGCCGTGCAGGACGATCAGCCAGAGGCAAGGTGGGTTCCCGCGCACGATCCGCTCCCGTTCCGCATCGGCCCACCCGGGATCGGGTTCGCGATGTTCTAGATCGGCGGTTCGCGCGATGAAGCCCGAGTATTGGCCGTACACCTCGGCCGCGCCTCGGTACCGATAGCGAAGCTGGTCACCGATAGGATCGGGCGGACGTCCCCGGGCGAGCCCGCTTGGCGCGGTGAGCCCATCGGGGAATCGGTACTCCGACTCGAACATCGCGATCCGATCCCGGTCGGGATCGCGCCAATCGGTCGTGTAGTAGAGCCACTCCGGCGCGCCCCGGGCAAACACGTAGGTGACCTCGTCCGCTCGACGCAGTCGAGCCATCTCCTCGAGCAGCGGCCTGGCGTGGGCCCGGGTCCGGATCGGGTCGAGCACCAAGCGCACCGTCGCCGCCGCCGGCATCAGTACGATCAATCCGATCGCGAGGCCGGGAATCCACCGCCGCCGAGTCGCGTCGATCCACGATACCAGCCCGGCCGCGAGGAACAGGGTGACGATCGGCGCGAGGAACAGCCCGAGCCGGGGCGCGATCGGAAAGACCCGGAAGACCGCCAACGCGGCGAGCACCGGTAGCGGCCCGATCAGGATGACCGCCGTGCGGCCATCGGTCGCTTGCACTACCCAGCGGATGCCATACCAGATCGGTATCAGGAGCAACCCGGGTATCAGGTCGCCGCCATGGCCGAACACCGTCGGCGACACCAAGCTCATCGTGGCGGTCCACAACCGATAGGCGAGATCCGGTGAACCGGGGTCGAGGAACTGATTCCTCCAGAACGCCGTGACATACCCGCGGAGCCACGGCTCGAGGCTGAGGTGTCCGAAGTAGACCACCGCGATCAGGCCGCCGACCACGGCCGCGAAGAGGATCCTCGACCGGAGGTCCGCCGACAGCGCCACCCGCCATCCCCGCGACAGGACCACGGCGGGAAGGCCGGCGGCCACCACCACGATCGCCGCCGACGAGAACCAACAGGTCAGTCCGACCGCGACACCGCAGCCAAGTGCGCGCCGTGCTGACAGCACCGGACGATGCGCGAGATGGAGCAACACGGCGATGACCGCCACCGTCACCAGCGGATCGCCGCCGTAGGCCTTGAGCTCGACCGCGTACTCCGCCAAAGCGGGGGACACGGCGGTCAGGGCGAGCGCGATCAGCGCGATCCGTTCGCCAGCCAGACGTCGAAACAGGAGCCAGACGGCCGGCAGGTATCCGACACCGAATAACAGGGTCGGCAGCCGCAGGGCTTGTTCGCTCGGCCCGAAGAGATCGGCCGCCAAGTGCACCAACAGCAGCCACCCCGGCGGGGAGATCTGCCCGAAATCGTGGACTCCCCACGTCGCCAGGAACGGCTTCCAGAGCAACCCGATGGCGACCGTGGCTTCGTCGACCCAGAGGGATCGGTTGCCGGCCCAGACGGCGAGACGGACCCCGATGCCGAGCGCGATGAGCGCCACCGGCGCCCACCGGCGCGCGGCGTTGAAACGGCGGTCGAAGGCGGCGTCGGTCACGAAGGTCATGAGCAAGGGTCCGGGGACAGTACCGTGTCGGACGGGGGCGGTCCTGTCAGGGTTCCCGCGCGGCGCGAGCGGATGCTATCGAAGGTCGCCGCCGCCGGGTTTGATCGACTCGTGGACCGCGACGATCCGCCACCGGCCGTCTTCGGGGGCAAGAACCTCGGTGCGAGCGACCACTTCCCGCCAGCTCGTCCCCGTGGTGTCAGCTTTCTCGCAGTCGAGGATCGCGGTCACCACGGCCGCTGCGCGACTGAGCACGTCGACCCGAAAGGGCTCCCGCCAGACGCATTCGACCTTGGTGTAGGAGGCATACCGAGGCGGGGCCCCGCGCACGATCGCGGCCCAGTCGCCGATGTCGCCGTTACCGACGTAGGCCGTCGCCTTGCCATAGTAGGTCAACACGGAGTCGATGACGCGGGCTCGCATTGCCGCGATCATCTCGTTCGAGACCGATCGCACCGTGTCGGCGATCGCCGCGCGGGCCGCCGGGTCGAGCTCGCCGGTCGCCGTCGAGCGGCATCCAGTCAGGACGAGCGCGAGGGCGAGGGTCGCCGCCATTCGGGTGAGGGTCGTCATCTCACAATATAGGCCGAGATAGGCGCCGCGCCGTTACCGGGTTGGCGGGCCGCCTCGGGGGTGTTGGGCTTGGTCCCGGCGAACCGTCTGCTTCTTGCCCTTGATCGTCGTAGCCCGGAGCGCCGCGACGATCCGGTCCAGCGACTCCTCCGGCACTTCGACCAGCGAGAACCGATCGTCGATCTCGATCGCGCCGATGCTGGCGGCGGGTACTTTCGCCTCGTTGACGATCGCCCCGACCAGATCGGCCGGTCGCATCTTCGCCTTCCGCCCGGCCCCGACGTAGATCCGGGCCATCCCGGCCGCCCCAGGACGCGGCTTGCCCAGCGCCGCTTTCGGGGGCGCGATTTCCTCGGGTTCGATCTCGGCCGCGCCAGCTCCAGCCAGGTGAGCCAGCTTCACCGCCGCAGTGGCCACATCCATCGGATCGAATTCCTCGGTCAACGACTCGACGATTCCCCGATAGCCGTCGAGCTCGCCCGCCGCGATCGCCGCCCGGAGGGCGGTGCGAGTCTGCTCCAGTCGGGTCGCTCGGATGTCGACCGCGGTCGGCAGCTGGGCCACCTCGATCCGCTGCTTGGTCACCTGCTCGATGGTCCGGAGCATCCGGTGCTCGCGGGGCTCGAACAGCGTGATCGCCACCCCGGCTCGGCCCGCTCGTCCGGTCCGCCCGATCCGATGCACGTACGCGTCCGGCGACTCGGGGACGTTGTAGTTGACCACGTGGCTGATCTGCTCGATGTCGAGTCCTCGGGCCGCCACGTCGGTGGCGACCAGGAGGTCGACCGATCCCGCCCGGGTTCGCGCCATGGCCCGGTCTCGCTGGACCTGGGTCATCCCGCCATGGAGCGCCAGGGCCCGGTAGCCGCGCCCCGCCAGGCTCTCGGCGAGGCTATCCACCTCGGTCCGGGTCCGGCAGAAGACCAGCGCCAGGGCCGGCGCCTCGAGATCGAGCACCCTGCCTAACGCCGCCACCTTCTGGGCTCGGGGCACCAGATAGGCGGTCTGCCGGACCTTGGGCAGCACCCCCTTCGGGGTCGCCTCCCGGGCCACCAGCACCCGGACCGGGTCGGCGAGGTGACGCTCGGCGATCTTGGCGATCCGGGGGGCCATGGTCGCCGAGAAGAGCGCGGTCTGTCGTTTGGCGGGCGCGGCCGAGAGGATCGCCTCGATCTCGTCGGCGAACCCCATGTCGAGCATCTCGTCGGCCTCGTCGAGGACGATCGCCTGGACCGCCGACAGGTCGAGGGTGGCCCGGCGCAGGTGATCGAGGGCACGACCCGGCGTGGCGACCACCACGTGGACCCCGCGCCGGAGGACCCGGATCTGCTGGCTGAACTCCTGGCCCCCATAGATCGGAACGGTGGCCGCGTTGAGCGAGCGGCCGTACCGGTGGAACGCCTCCGCCACCTGCATCGCGAGTTCCCGGGTCGGTACCAGCACCAGCACCACCGGCCGCGAAGGTGCCGGGGCTCCGGGCGGGAGCCGCTGGAGCAGGGGCAGGGCGAAGGCCGCGGTCTTCCCGGTGCCAGTCGCGGCCTGACCGAGCAGGTCGCGGCCGGCGAGGAGAGGGGGGATCGCCTCCCGTTGAATCGGCGTGGGCTCTTCATAGCCCAGCGTGGTCAGTGCGGCGACCAGCTTGGGGTCGATTCCGAGGGCTTTGAACGGGCTGGGCATGGCGCAATATACCGGTCCGCGCCCGCGCCCCCGCATCTGGTCGCCGCCTCGACCTGCGGTCCGGTTCACGGTTCGCCGGATGCCCCTGACCGGGGTAGGTTCTTCGGGGTCGATTGCCGACCCGATGGTCGCCGCCCGATGAGGGGCGGTCGGCGGGTTTTGCGCAACGGGTATCGAGGCGACGCAGGTGGGAACGCCATACCGAGGAGTCCATTATGGTCATCCGCTCGATCCGCACCGCGGTCCCGGCTCTCGCCGCCGTGATCCTCTGCTCCGGCTTCCAGGCCGGCGACCAACCCGAGACCGAACTGGCTGGCTTCGTCAAGGCCTACCTCGGCATGGGCCTCCCGACCGGATGGGACGGGATCGAGAAGCTGCCCAAGTCCAAGTGGGCCGCGGGGCCGACGTCGCTCAAGAACTGCCTCCCCAACGGCGACTGCTACGCCCGCCAGGGCACCGCGACGATCGGGGGGCGCACCCTCGCGGTGGTCGCCTCGGGCGCCCGGACCATGGTCATCAACCTCTTGATTAGGAACATGGGAGCCCCGTTAGGTGATCCCACCATCGTCGCCGCTTTCAAGGAGGCGGGCTTCTCCGCCGACCTGGCTCGCTGCCCGGTCAAGGCCGGCGCCGGCACCAACTGGTACCACCTGAAGGCCGCTGGTCTCGACTCGGCCTACTTCTCGATCCAGCCCGCCGGCCCCGGCCGGCCCAACGAGGGTTACATCCTCTCTCGAGGCGACGAGCTTCCGCCCCTCCAGCCGGCGCAGTTGGCCAACTACACCGAGCAGTGTGCGCCGGGGGCCGCCCGGAAGCCGGTCTCGACCCAGAAGCCTCACGAGGCCCTGGCCCAGACCGTGGTGACCCTCCTGGCCCAGGCCGGCGGCCCGACGCTCTACGACTGGAAGGCCCTTCTGGCGCTTCCGACCGAGGTCACCTGGGACGGCGACGCGCCCAAGGCGGTCGACTACAAGGCGATCGGCGATCCCAACCCGATGACCTTGTCGGGCTTGGTCAGCTACGGTGGGCGGAAGTTCACGGTGCGGGCGAGTGGGACGGCGACTCAGGTCAAGACAGTCCATTTGGAGGAACGCGGGCAGCACCCCAAGGGCGAGCACATGCTCGGCGTGGTCTATGAGAAGGGGATCGCGGTGCGGCTGGTTCGCTGCGGGCCGGTCTACACCGAGTCGACCAACAACTGGTACAGCCTCCAGAGCGCGAAGACCCGGCCGGCCAACATTCGTCAGTCGATCGGGTATGACGGCAACAACGTCACCGACGTCTACGAGCTCCGGCTCGACGCGACGCTCCCGACCCGCGATCCCCGCGATCGAAACCCCGGGGTGGGCGGCTGCTGAGGCCCATGGGTGATGCGGCCGAGTCGATTCAGCACGAGGAAACCGGCCATCGCGGATCGTTCTTCATCGAGCGCGACGGCAAACGGGTGGCGGAGCTCACCTACAGTCGTGGCAACGCCACCCTGGTGATCATCGACCACACCGAAGTGGGCTCGGAACTCTCAGGGCAGGGCGTCGCCCGCCAACTGCTCGACGCGGCTGTTGCTTGGGCGCGCCAGACCAGTACCAAAGTCATGGCGACCTGCCCCTACTCGCTGGCCCAATTTGCCAAGGACGCCTCGATTCGCGACGTACTGCTCTGAGGTCGGTGGCGGCCTCCGGGCGTCCGGCTCGCTGTGGCCAACGTCAGCTCGAAGGCGGTGTTAGGCCGAGCATCCGGAGGTAGGTCACCAGGTTGCCGTAATGCAGGTTGGTATGGCCCACGTTCGCGAACAGCGGTGCCAGGGCGCCGCCGCTGTGGGCCGCGGTGCATTGGGCCGTGGCTTGGGTCAGCTTGCCGACGACGGTCGCCTTGTCGGTCGGGCCCTTCTCGATCGGATCGGCCCACTCGACCTTCTTGCCGGCCGCACGGGCGCAATAGTACCCGTAGGAATCGGCGATATGCGCCAGCATCTGACCCACGGTCCGGACCGTCGCCGCGGGCCGGTAGCCGTACTTGTCGGCGGGAACCAGGTCGGCAACCTTGGTGACCAAGCCACTGACTTCGGTGAACCCGGCCCGGGCGATGGCGGCGGGATCGTCGGTAGACTGGGCGGCCGCCGGGACCGCGACCAGCGAGCCGAGCAGGGCGAGGCGAACAGGACGCATCGGGTGACTCCGGGCTGATGAGGGATGGAGCGACCGCTTCCCCGGTCGCCCTTGAAGGCCGAACGGATCATCCCCGAGCGGGGTTTCAGCCCGGGAGACATCGAAGCCAAGGGGGGACGGGAGTGGTGGTCTGCCTGGGGCGAGCGGTGGTGGACGGCTTCGTTGAATCGGCTGTGGTTTGAGGTGAGTTAACTCAGGGGACCGCCGCGGGGTTGGTGACCCCGGCGCCGTTCCCACGGTCCATCGCTCGAGCGAGCCACCAGGCGACCAGCCCGATCCCGATCGCTTGGATTGCCACCGCGACCCAGGACGGGGCGGTGAACTGGGTGGCGATAGCCGGCCCCGCGTACCAGTAGTAGACCCCGCCGGCGGCGGCCGCCAGGAACGGCAACACCCGCGCCGCGTCCAATCGAAAGATCCCGACCACCAACCCAACGACCGCGAGGCTGGCGAGCGACCATCCCAGGGTGGTGGCGTAGGCCAATCCGAACGTGCCCAACGCGCCATCCGCCACTTGGTTGTAACCGATGATGAACCCCGGTAGCGCCGCGAAGAAGGCTCCGTACGGGGTTGCGATCCACCGAGCTGTCCGCCGGGCGGTTCCCAGGATCTGAGGGATCGCTTTGCTCTCGGCGAGGTCCAGGCAGCCCTGGGGCGTGCAGACCGAACAGCTCGCGCATCTGGTCCGTTCGATCCGGGCGATCGGTGCCTGACCGTAGAGCAACTCGACCGGGAGGACCGGACACAGCGCGTTGCAGAAGGCCGATCGCACTTGGAAGAGTGCTCCGAGCGCGACGGCGATTCCGCCGACCGCCGCGACCGTGATCGCAAGCGTCACGCCGTCTTGGTTGAAGAGGAACCGCCGCGCCGGCACCAGCAGGTAGAACAGCGCCAGGCCGCCGATGGCCAACCACCGGGCCGTGCCCGACGGCAGTGGGCGGGGTCTTCCCAGGTGGTTCCCGATCTCGTTGAGGGTTGCCAACGGACAGATGCCGCGCCAGATCCTGGTCGAAACGAAGAACGTCGCTGGTAGAACGGGGATGGCGACATACCAGAGAAACCGGAGCCCGGTCGGGGGGTCGAGCAGGAGCCAGGTCAGCAACACGGGGACGGCCAGCAGCGCCGCCCGCCGCCCCACCGTCCACCCGGTGCGGGCTCCGGGCGGTCGCATCACGAGTGGTGGACTAGCCATGGAGGGCTCCGATCGGCGGGTCGGCGCGAGGTTTCGCGGATTGCCTATCCTATCGGTCGATCCCTGAAGGGACACTGAAGCGAACGTGAGGTCCTGTTGCGCTCCGCGATCAACGGCCGGGGGCGGCCGTCTCCTGGAGGAGGCGAGCGAGCTCCGCCTGGAGGGAGGGGAGCAGCGCTCGCCCTCGGGCCGATCCCATCAAGTTGGTCATCTCGTACGGGTCCGCCTCGAGATCATACAGCTCGTCCATGCCCGGCAGCTCGAGGTAGTGGACGTACTTGTGTCGGGTGGTCCGGACCGCCTGATAGCCCATGTTCCGGATCCGGGGGAACACGGCGTCGCTGTAGTACTCGATCAGGACCGACGCCCGCCACGGTACGGTCTGGCCCCGCAGGAGCGGCACCAGCGACCTGCCATGCCGGGTCACGGTGTCGGGCGCTCGGGCCAGTTCGAGCAAGGTCGGCGCCAGGTCGATCGTCTGCACCATCTCGGTCGGAGTGCCGCCGGCCGCCGCGACCGCCGGGTATCGCACGATCAGCGGAATGCGGATCGTTTCCTCGTAGGCCAACCGTCGCTCGTCGTTGAGTTGGTGCTCGCCGTAGAAGAAGCCATGATCGCTGGTCACGACGATGACGGTCCGTTGGTACTCGCCCATCGCCTTCAAGGTGTCGACGATCCGCTGGAGGCTCTCGTCGACGCCGAGGAGCATCTCGAGCCGGCCCCGGACGTCGTCGTCGGGCGTCCCGGTGCCGGGACCTAACGGCGTGACCCCGGCCAGGGGTCGAAGCAACGCCGGCTTGCCGACCACCGTCGGACCGGCGTTGGGCCGCCGAGGCACCACGGCGTTGGCGTAGCGACCCTGGTGGCGGGGGGCCGGGATGAACCCCTCGCGCTGGCCCGCCACCGCCCCCGTGCTTCCGTCGTCCCGTTGGACGACGTTGGGATGGAGCGCCTTGTGGGCCAGATAGACCAGGAAGGGCTTGCCTTCCGACCGGCGGATGAACCGGACGACATGATCGGTGAGCAAGTCGGTCACGTAGCCGGTTTCCTTGGTTCGGATCCCGTCGATGTTGAAGTTGGGATCGAGCGCCTCGCCCTGCCCCTTCATCGCGACCCAGTGGGTGAAACCGGGGCGGGGCCCATCGTCGTTGCCCATGTGCCACTTGCCGAAGAACCCGGTCTGGTAGCCCGCCCGTTCCAGGGGCCGCGCGAATGTCTCGAGCCGGTGACTGGTCGAGTCGCGGGCGGTATTGTCGATGATCCCGTTGGTGTGGACGTATTGCCCGGTGAGGATCGCGGCCCGGCTCGGCGAGCAGAGCGGGGTGGTGGCGAAGGCGTTCCGGAACCGGACCCCGTCGCGGGCCACCTGATCGATGGCGGGGGTCTCGACGAAGGGATGTCCCTCGATGCCGAGATCGTCCCATCGGAGGTCGTCGACCAGCACCACCACGATGTTAGGCGGTCGATCGGCGGTCGTCGCCGGATCGCCCCGGTCGCAGGCCGCCAGCCCGAGGGCCAACGCGGCCCACCAACCGGCGCCAGGCCGGATCATGCCGGACCTCCCTGAGTGGTCTTCCAGCGCCGCCATTGCTCGACGGTCATCACGGTCCGAAACCCGATGTGCGAGGTGCCGGTATCCGGCGCCCCCGGGCTCCGCGCGCTGACTCGATAGCCCCGGCAGTAGGAATCGTTGCAGAGGTAAGACCCGCCCCGGATTACCCGGGCGGGCTCGCCCTCCGTACGGGGATCGAGGCTCCGGCTCGGGCCGGTCGGATTGACCACCACCCCGCGGGCCGCGTCCGCGGCGTAGCTGTCGGGCCGATACCAGTCGAGGGTCCACTGCCAGACGTTACCTGCCATGTCGTATAACCCGAACGGATTCGCGGGGTAGCGACCGACCGCGGTCGGCGCCGCCGGATGAACCGGGAAAGTACCGGTGTAGATATGGGCCTGCGGATGGTCCCGATCGAACGAGTCATCGCCCCACGCATGGCGGCGGCGAGCCGCTCCGCCGCGCGCCGCGTACTCCCACTCGGCCTCGGTCGGAAGCCGCCGGCCCGCCCACGTGGCGTAGGCGACGGCGTCGGCCCAGGCCACCTGGACTACGGGGTGATCGTCTCTCCGATCGATCGAACTCCCCGGCCCCTCGGGATGGCGCCAATCGGCCCCCGGTGTCCATCGCCACCAGCGGGACCAAGAGGCCAAATCGACCGGGTGGCCGGTCGGGGCGAATACCAGCGCGCCCGGCACCAGCAGGGCCGGGTCGGGTGGGGGAGTGCCCGGCGGAAGCTGGCGCATCAACTCGGCCGTATCGGGCGCCCGCTCCGCCACCGTCACGTACCCGGTTGCGGCGACGAACGCGCGGAAATCGGCGTTGGTGACCGGGTGCGCGTCGATGAAGAACCCGTCGACCTCGACCGGATGCACCGGTCGCTCGGCGGCGCTCGCGTGTTGGTCGTCTCCGCCCATGGCGAAGCGGCCGCCCGGGATCCAAACCATCCCAGGCGGGGCGTCGCCGGGCGGCCCGCTGACGGCGATGGTCGAGGCCGCCGGCCCGGGCGCGGAATCGGTTGGTCGGCAGGACAGCAGGAGCGGAGCGATCAGCCAGATCCCTCGACCGATTCCACTGACCGGGAACCGGCTGGCGGCGCCGCGGATCCGCTCAGCGACCGGCCGCAAACGTTCGCTGCCAGATCCCAGGGTTTTTCGAGGCGAGGTACCACGCCGCCGCCAGGACCGCAAAGCTGTTGGCCGCCATGATCGACCACCAGGGGAGGAGGGGTCGGATCGAGTTGGTCAGCAACCCGACGACGATCACGGTGACCACGAAACCTCCGACGATCAATGCGGTCATCAGCGGTGCTTGGGCTGGTTGGCGTTCGGCCTGCGCCGCGAATCGCGTCACGATCAGTCCGATCAACAGCGACGCGGCGAGATGGAGTCCACTGTAGGCCGCGATCGCGACGTAGTCGAGTTGGATCGGGAGGACCAGGATGCCTGGATCGCGCACGCCTCGCCAGACGCTCTTGCCGAGGAGGTTGACCGTGTACAACGCCCCGCGAGCGGCCAGCAGATCGAGGACCGCGTAGAACAGGGCCACCGCGCCGAAGGCGATGATCCCGACCACCAGGCCCTGGCGAACGACCCGAATCGAAGGTGCCATCGGACCCCCCTTGGTCGGGAGATCCTATCGCCGACACCAGTTGCTGGCTAGGGGCTCCGCGAGCGCGCTCGACAGCGTCACCGCCCGCCCGTATGTTGGGCATCTTGGTTCTCACCATCCAGTTCGACGAATCGAGGAGCATCCGATGCGCCGCCGCGACCTGCTCACAGCCCTGGGAACCGCTGGAGGTTTCGCGGCCCTGACTGGTCGGCCCAGCTTGGGAGGGTTCCGGCCCCCTCTTCAGCTCGCCGATCCCGACCTCCACGCCCTCGTCACCGCCGCCATCGTGAAGTTCTCGGTTCCAGGCGCCAGCGTGGCCGTGTTTCGTGACGGACGGTTGTCGGTCGCCGCGGCCGGCCTCGCCAACGTCGCCACCGGGGTCGAGCTGACCACCGACACCGTGATGCATATCGGCTCGATCACCAAGGTCCTCAACACCACCTTGGTGATGCAGCTCGTCGACGAGGGCCGGGTCGATCTGGAGGCCCCCCTGATCAAATACCTGCCCGAGTTCCGGGTGGCCGATCCCGACGCGACGCGGCGAATCACCGTCAAGATGTTGGTCAACCACACTAGCGGCATCAACGGCGAGCTGACGCCGGAAGCCGGGCACGATCGCGAGCGGATCGTGGACGCCATCGGGCGGATCGCGGCGATGGACCAACTCCACCCGCCCGGAGCAGACCTCTCGTACTGCAATCCCGGGACGGTGCTGGCGGGCTATCTCTGCCAACAGCTGCTCGGCAAGAGCTGGTACGACCTCGTCAAGGAGCGGATCTTCAGGCCGCTTGGCATGGACCATTCCATCGTCGTGCCCGAGGATGCCCTCCTCCACCGGGCCAGCGTGGGACATTTCCTCCCGGCGCCGGGTGGCAAGCCGGTGCGTACCAGCTTCGCGTTCCTGCCCCTCAGCTACGCGCCGGCGGGGGCCACCGCGATGCTCTCGGCCACCGACCTGGTCACCTTCGCGCGGGCCCATTTGAGCAACGGCGTGGCGCCCAACGGCCATCGGCTTCTGTCGGAGAAGAGCGCCCGGATGATGCGGACCAAAACCGCGTCCTATCAAGGGCCCGGCTTCGCCGACTTCGGGCTCGGGTGGATGCTCGGGGAAAACGGGATGGTCAGTCATGGAGGGGGCGGTCCCGGGATTCTCTCCGGGTTGTACGCCCATCCGGGCTCGAATACCGCGGTCGCGGTGCTCACCAACGCGGCGCACGGGACCTCAGTGGTCAACGCCGTCGCGTCGCCGGTGCTCGAGGCGACCGCGAAGATCCCACCACTCGGCTCGGCCGCCGCGGCGCTGGTGAAACGGGCGACCGATGCTCCGGTCGCGCTCGAACCGTACGGGGGGCAGTACGAGAGCGCCGCGACGGTTGTCCGAATCGTGGCGCATGGGACCGGGATCGCGCTGACCTCCCGGTCGAAGTTCACCGTCTACGATACCACCAGTTTGACGGAGAGCCCGCCGGTACCCCTTCGACCGATCGACCGCGGGCGGTTTGCCTTCGGCTCCGCGCTGCTCGGGTTCGTAAACCCTGGCCCCGACGGTCGGATGGGTCACCTCGCGATGAGCGGTCGGCTGATCAAGCGCGTCGGGTAGCTGGCCGCCGGTCGGCGCCGGGCTACTTGGCGCGGGATTCCTCGACGATTCGCTCCACGATCGTTCGGGCGAACTTCTTGTCCCAGATCACTTCGTCGTGCCGAACCGTGACGGAGATGCGGCTCCCCGCACCTTCCGACTTCACCTTGACCGAAACCTCCCGGTCCGGCGTTCGGCCGGTTAGGGTCCGCTCCTCCCGGGCGCCTTCGTGCTCGGTCGAGTACTTGCCCTCGGCGATGCCCAGGCCGTGAAAGGCCTTCCGGACCGCCTCGTAGGCGGCGTCCACCGGGAGGGCCAGCTGGGAATCCACCTCTCGATCGGTGACGTAGACCGCACCCCCGGCACCGGCCCCCGCGGCCGCGATGACACAGGCATTCGAGGTGATCGCGACCGAGGCGAGGAACGTGGTTGGAAGGAGACGGTAGTTCGGACGGTTGGCCATGGGACACCTCAACGTGCTGCGGAAACGACGCTCGAATCGACGCCCAAGGCGCAATGAAAGTTTCGTTCCACTCCACCACGATCGCGGCAAGTCGTTGCCGTGGTGAAGGTTATCGGGGAACGAAGCCAATCCTCAGATCCTCGCAGGACAGAAAAGTGTCCTCGAACGAGGACACTTTTCCGGGCGCCGCTAACCGATCAAGTCCTCACCGGCGCCTGGGACGGGCCGGGGGCCAGCCGGTGGCAGGGACACCCCCGGTGTAGTCCCGAACACCGCCTCTGCTCGCATTTCGCCGTCGATACTCGTCAGCGATTGGCCAAGTTCCTCCTGAGCCTTCCGAAGGGCGTGACGATAGGCCCATCGATACCAGGCGAACGCCCCGCCAGCCAGCAAGCCGGCCGTCCCGACGGCCGGCAGCCAGGCGATTGCCGCTCCAAGGCCAAGCGGCCCGAGTGCCGTCGCCGCGCCAACGCCGGCGCCGACCACACCGCCGCTGGCGGCGATGACCCGGTCGACGAGCCAATTCTTCCGAAGGCCGGCACGGAGGTCGCCTTGGACCATGACCTCGGTTCCGCCCGTCCCGCCATGGACCGGCCGGATTCGTACCGTCAGCCGGGCGACGTCGATCTGCGTCATCCGGTAGGAGAACATCGAGATACCCCGACCGGCGACCGCTGTCCCGGCCCTCAACATGGGGACGTCGAAGACCATCACGCCGCCGTCCAGAGGGTGCCCACCAACCGTGTCCATGAGCTTGAGCTCGTAGGGAAACCTCGAGAAGACCCGCCCGAGGATCTCGAGCACGCGGCGCGGGGCACTCCGAAACACCCGCTGGGCCGTGATGCTCCTGGCCGTCGTTCCGAGCATCGCGGTCCAGATCCGCTCGTCGCGTTCGTCGGTCGTCGGGATCGGGACGCTCGCGCCGGGGGCTCGCTCGGCGATGGCCACCGAGACGAATTCGGCGCCGATGCCCGCCTCGGCCGCCGCCGCCTGGATCTCGCTGAGGCGATAGCCCCCGCTCGCCTTGTCGGTTTCCACCGGCAGCGTGGTGGCGTCGGTGCGCCGGCGGATTCGGGTCGCGGCGTCGATCTGCAATTCCGCCGCGCGTCGCCAGATCGCCCTGGCCTCGGCCTCGTTCACCGAGACCGGATCCTCGGCCGGGGGGCGGTCGGATTCGAGCGCCCCCGTCAAGGCATCCGCGAGCGCTTCACCGGTGGGATACCGATCATCCGGGTTCTTGGCGAGGCACCGGTCGATGACCGCGGCGATGGCGGGCGCCACTTCGGGAGCAACCTCCCGAAGTGGTGGGGCCGGCTGGACCGCGTGTTGCACCAAGACTGCCGAGGCCTGGGCCGCGTCGAAGGGGAGCCGTCCGGCGAGGCATTCGAAGCCGACCACCCCGAGGGCGTAGAGGTCGCTTCGGCCGTCCAGTTCGTGACCGGCGACCTGCTCGGGGCTCATGTAGTGGACCGACCCGAGCACCCAGCCGTCTTGGGTCAGCCGGCTCGCGTGAAGGTCGCGGGCAATGCCGAAGTCGGTCACGACCACCCGGCCTGTGTGCTTGTCCAGCATCAGGTTCTCGGGCTTGACGTCGCGGTGGACGACACCGCGGGCATGGGCGTAGGCCAACGCCCAGGCGGCCTCCCGAAGCACCCGAACGGTCTCGGCGGGGCCGAGCGCGCCGGTCCTGGTCAATCGCTCGGCGAGCGACTCGCCCTCGACGAAGCCCATGACGAAGAAGGCGAAGCCGCTCATTTCGTCGGCCTGGTAGACGGGGACGATGTTCGGATGGGACAACTGGGCGGCGGTCCGCGCTTCCCGAAGAAACCGGGTTCGGAGCTCGTCGCTTTGGGCCAACTCGCGGGGCAGGACCTTGATCGCGACCATTCGATCCAAGCGAACGTCCCGGGCCAGGTGGACGACGCCCATGCCGCCTCGGCCGAGTTCCTTGATCAGCTGGTACTGATTCGCCACCAAGCGGGCGAAGTCCGTCATGCCGGGAAGATAGCGGAGGGGTTCCCCGGCGGGGTAACGAATCGGTCGAAGCCGGTGCCCTCGATTAGACCGGGGTCGGGACTCGGCCGAGTCCGCGGTCCGCCCGGAGCGGCTCGTCTGACTTGGCCGTCAACAACCGCTCGGCGAAATCGACTCGGGCCTCGAGGTGTTCGATCTGCGCTCGGGATTCGGTGGCCACGGCGTCGAGGTCGGCTTGGAGGGCCTGGACGGTGGCCTCGAGTTGCTCAACGTCGTGCGACTGGGTCTTGGACCGGTCCCGGTGGCGGTAGTGGAGCCAGAGCCAGAAGCCGGCGAGGCCGGCGACGGAAACCGCCATCCAGGAATAGGCGACGTACATGTCTTGCACGGCGAACGCCTCGATTGCGAGTGGTGGGTTCCCGACGGACCGGTCGAGTCGGTTGTTTCATGCCCTGGCCGACTCGATGCCGGCCTCAGGTGAGTTCCTGAACCGCCCGCCAGGCTTGGGTGATGGCTGAATTGGTATCGGCCCGGGCGCCGGCGTCCGAGTTGGCGATGGCGATTCTGCCGAACCGCTGCCGCCCGAGCACCCAGGGTTTCTGGTCCTCGGAAGGCCACTCGGGTTCCCAGAGGAGCGACGGTGAGTAGGCATACCCGTGGGGCCACCGATTGACGGTGATCGCCCGGACATCCCGGCCGGCATCGAACCCGGCGGCCGCCAGCGCCTGGTCGAGCTGGTCGCGAACATGGTGTTCGAACACCGAGAAGGGCGTGGCGAGGAGCCGGCGGCGTCCCTCCCGCCACTGCTCGGGACCCTTGAGGATGCCGTCGTAGTGGACGTGGCAGAGGTGAAGAACCATCGGATCGTCCGGGGTCTGGGACCGGCGATAGCTGCCTAACGAAACGGGGTAGTCGAGCTCGACCTGCTTGTAGAAGTCCTTGGTATAGTACACAAAATCGATACCGAGGTCGGCGAACGCCCGCCAGTTGGGGACCAGTACCTTGGTATAGGTCAGGGGGACCTTGACCCCGTAGGCGAGTCCCTTCTTCTGCTGCTCCGGAAGCTCGGGGCACAGGTAGGGGATCGCCATGTTATAGCAAGCCAAGACCGACTGGCCCGCCCGGACGGTGTGGGGGCCGTCCATCCCGACATAGGTGATATCGACCGCCCGCTGATCGGCCGTGTGGCGGACTTGGACGACGGTGCTGTTGAGGCGAATCCGGATTCGATTCCCGGGCCGATCGAGTCGACCGTAGTTGGCCCGGGCGGTGACGACGTCCTCCATGGTGGTGCCGGGCATCGCCTCGGGGATGAGGGCGCGGACCAAGAGCCGGGCCACCGACGCGTTGCCGTCCGGAAAGTGGAAGATGTAGGGTTCGTCGCCTCGGTGACCGGAGCGCGTCAGAGTGTCGTCGAGGCCCGGCATGCCCCCGTCGTAGTCGTGGATCAGGGTGCAAGGCACCTCTTCGATGCCCACGCACCAATAGCTGATCCCCCATTTGCGATAGATCTCGACCACTTGGGGATCGACCTTGCAGTACTCGCTGAGGAACGCCGCGTAGCTGACCCGGGCGAGGATCTCGCGCTTCTGTTCCAGCGTCTTGCCGGGCAAGTAATCGACCCGCTCGGTCTGGACCCGGATGAAGTCGCGTCGCGCCGGTTCAGTCAGCGGCGCTTGGGCCGCGAACTCGTCCCACGGCCGTTTCCCGTAGCCGGTCACCAGCTTCCGTTGCCCGAAGCCGCCGGCGTCGAACACGATCGCCTTCGACAGCCCGAGGGACGAGTACAGCTGCTGGTCATACGCTTGGTAGAATTTGCCGACGTCGATGCCGATGTCGATCAGGGTTTGCTTCGCGATCGCGCTGTAGGCCGACGGCGTGTCGATCGACTCGGTGCCCCCGTAGCCGATCCGAACCGTACCGTTGATCGAGAACTCGTTCCGCTTGGCGTGGCCGCCGAAGTCGTCATGGTTGTCGAGCACGAGGATCCGGGCGCCGGGTCGCTGTTTCCGGTAGAGGTGCGCCGTCGCCAGACCACTGATCCCCCCGCCAACGACCACCAGGTCGTACCGCTCCTCGGGCGACCCGGTTGGCCAGGTCCGACCCGCGACCCGGGAATGCATCGTCTCCCAGGAGCCGTCGTGACTGCCCCGGAGGCCCGTCTTCGCGGGTGGGTAGTCGGCGCCTTGGAGCCAGTCGGAGTCGAGGCGCCGCGCCCACGGCGCCAGCCCGGCCCCGATCGCGAGCGGGGCGCCGTTCAGGAAATCCCGCCGCGTCACGCCGTCAGCCATGGTCCGCGCCTCGCTGCCGTGAGAGAGGTCCCCCGTACCTACCGAATTCCAACCTGACCCTTCACCGACGCGATCAGCTTCGCCGAATCGTAGCCGATGCCGCCCTTGAACACCGTCACCGCGTTTCGAATCACCGTCGGGTCGGCCGCCAAGTCGCCGCGGAGCACCACCAGATCGGCCAGCCTGCCGGGCTCCACGGTCCCTCGCTCGGCGAGTTTGCCGAGGATCCGGGCCCCGTTGGCGGTGATGACTTGCACGGCCTCCGGGATCGAGAACTTGGCTTCGACGAGCAACTCGAGGACCCGCTGGTTGCCGAAACCGGGCAAGGCGCCGAACGCGGGATCGATGCCCGCCCCGAGCACCCCGCCGGCGTTGACGAAGGCCCGCTCGTACTGGAGCGACTTGGGGTAGATCTCCCGCATTTTCGGGTAGATCTCGCCGACCGGGGTCGGGAGGTCCAGATTGGCCCGCCGCTTGAGCTCCTGCTCGCCGATCCAGGGGGCCATCGCCTCGAGGGTCCGCGGGTCAGGCCCGGGCCGGCCCGGGGCGAGCTGCTCGTTGACCCCGGTGGTGGTCATCGGGATGCCCTTCGCGACCATCAGCTTGAACGTCTCGGCGACCCGCGGGTCGCCGAGGTCGAGGGCCGCGATCGCCGCGAAGTTGCTCGCCGGGCAGCGATCGGGTGCCTTGGCCGGATCGTAGTCGGAGTTGGTACGGAGTCCGTGCTCGATGTTGTCGATGCCTAACCGCACCGCCTCGGAGAAGCTGATCGAGCAGAGATGGCCGGTGACCTTGAGCCCGTGCTTGTGGGCCTCGTCGACCACCGCGGAGAAGATCGGCCGGGAGATCTGGGTGTAGACCTTGACCCACTCGGCCCCTTCCTCGGCCCAATGCCGCACCACCCGCCGCGCCGAGGCCTCGTCCTGCAGTTCGTACATCCCGTCGTAGCGCACCGGTCCGGGGGAGATCAGGTACGGCCCGGTGATGTGGATCCGGGGGCCGGGCACCTCGCCCCGTTCGATCCCGCTCTTGAGGGTCAGCTCGGTGTAGGGCGCGTTGCTGCCCGTGGTCCGCACCGTGGTGACGCCGCTACCCAGGTAGAGGCGAGGGAACGAAAAGTTCGATTGCACGCTGGTCCCGGCCGGCGTGGTATAGAACATGTGATCGTGCATCCCGATCAGGCCGGGAATCACGGTGTGACCGGTGAGATCGACGGTCCGCGCCCCCGCCGGGATCGTCACCGATCCGGTTGGGCCAACCGCCTGGATCCGGTCGCCGGCGAGGACGATCGTCTGTCCGGACCTGACGGCCGAGCCGGTGCCGTCGATCAGCCGCGCGTTGGTGAGGGCGATGATCGGGGCGTCATAGGTGACGTACTGCCGGACGTCGGGGGAGAGACTCGCCGCCCGCTGCGCCTGGGTCGGCGGCGCGAGGAGCGCGGCGGCCAGCACGGTGAGCGCGAGAGAAGGTCGAGAGCGCATGGGGGTCGGCCGGGGAAACGGGATGATGGTAGGCTACCCGCGCCGACCCGAGAAGGGAAGGCTTCGGCGCGGGCGCCAGGTGTCGTTAGGGACGCCGCATGAAATACGGCCTCGGAGCCGGCTTGGGATCGGGCCAGACCCGGGCCGCGTCGCTGCCGGCGAAGAGAAGTCCCTCCTTCATGACGTAGCGGATCTTCTGCGCGTTGGCGATGTCGACGAGGGGATTGGCGTCGAGGATCACCAGGTCGGCCAGCTTGCCGACCTCGAGCGAGCCGATCTGGCTCTCGAGCCCGTGGTGGGTCGCCCCCCGGATCGTGGCGATCTCGAGCGCTTCGGCCGGGGTGAATCCGCCCTTGACGAACAGGTCGAGTTCCCAGTGGGTGTCGAGACCGAACATCTGGCCGTGGGCGCCGACTTGGAGCGAAGTCCCGTTGGCGAAGAGCTTCTTCATCTCGGCGGCCGCGCGCCACGCCGCCATGTCCTCCGGCCAGAGGTGGGTGGGATTCCGCACCCGCATCAGCTGCTCCGGGAGGACGAACCGGGTCAGCTTGGAATCCTCCCACAGCTTGCTCCCTTGGTGGTACCAGCCTTCACCCATCTTCCCGTTGTAGACGACCAGGAGCGTCGGGGTCATCCCCGCGGAGGTTCCGCCCCAGAAACGGACCACGTCGTCGTAGAAGGGGACCAGCCCCATCGAGTGCTCGATCCCGGTGATTCCGTCGCTGATCTGGCTCAAGTTCATCTGCGGGTCGCCGTTGGACTCCGAGAGGACGTTGAGCCCGAGGATCCGGGCCGCGGTGGCGGTGAGATGGCGTCGTTTGCGAACGTCCTGGACGTAGTCCTTCACCGCGGTGGCGCCGTGATCCTTGTTCCAGCGGAGTTGCTCCAGGGCATCGTCCAGCGTCTCGACCGGGCGGTACATCCGGAGTCGGAATCCCTTCCGCTGCCCGAAGATGACCGAGCCGGTGGTGAACAGCCGCGGCCCGGTAATCCGGCCGGCGCGGGTCATGTCAGAGAGCCACCCGTCGCGGTACTCGTTACCGTAGACCTCGTAGAGGGTGGTCACCCCGTAGGCGAGCGGGCCGCTCAGGTAGGTCGGGTGCTGCTCGATGACGTGGAGCGGGGAGTGCTCGATGTGGGGATGGGCGTGGGCATCGATCAGCCCCGGAATGATGGTGGTCCCGGCGACGTCGTAGACCTTCGCCCCGGCGGGGACCGAGGTGCCGGTGCCTAACGCCGAGATCCGGCCGCCATCGATGATGACCGTGGCGTTCTCGAGGACCTCGCGCCGGGCGTTCATCGTCACCACCCGGGCCCCGGTGAGCGCCACGACCCCGGGCGAGGCCGCCACCTCGAACTCGAACCGGAGCTCGGAGCGCTCCGCGGTGGAGCCGGGGACCCGGGGTCCGTTCCACTCGCTCGGCGCCGAGGTTCGGGGGAGGCCCGCCTCCGCCTGGATCCGAGCGACCGCCTTCGAGTAGAACCCCGACCCCCGGGTCCAGTGGACCGTGGCCCCATCTGCCGACCAGGTCAGGTAGCCGCCGTCCTCGGGATCCACTCGGACGCTGTGCCCCAGCCGATCGATCGCGGAGACGACGGGCGGGGCGCCGACGGCCACGAGCGGGGTGAGGAAGCTCCGCTGGTACTCGCGATAGGCGATCCAGCGGAGGTCGCTCGACGGAACCGCGGCCACCGCGTGCGGAAACTTGACCAGCGACACTTCGTTGCGTCCGTCGAGGTCGATCCGCTTGAGGGTGAGGGTGTCGCGCTCGAACTCGGTGAAGTAGAGGGTCTCGCCGCCCGGCCCGAAGGTGACGCTCGGCGGCTGCTTCCCGGCGATGTTGGCGTACTCGAGCGGCTGTCCCTCGATGCCGGTGACCCGGCGCTCTCG
The DNA here is from genome assembly GCA_046160105.1 of Gemmatimonadales bacterium. Classification (GTDB taxonomy): domain Bacteria; phylum Gemmatimonadota; class Gemmatimonadetes; order Gemmatimonadales; family GWC2-71-9; genus SHZU01. The sequence continues at coordinate 46,911 of JBJXGT010000009.1, forward strand.
GCCATCGACCCGGATCATCAGATCGAAGCGCGCCTCGTTGGAGAGCCACAGCCCCCGCTCGACACCGCCGGCCCCCCGCACGTAGGCCAGCCGGGCGCCATCGGCGGACACCGCGATCGCTCCGTACTGCGCTGGCACGGTGGTCAGCCGCTCGACCGGCCCACCCAGGCGGGCCATCCGGTAGACCGCGCCGAGACTGTCGTCGGTCCAGGCCGCGAAATAGAGGGCTCCGGTCGCCGGGTCGTAGGCCGGGCTCGTCTCGAGCGCGTCGGAGCGGGTCAGCTGGCGCCGGGCGCCCTTGCCGTCGTCGAGCCAGAGGTCGCCTAACGCCTCCGCCACGATCCCCTGGGGGGTCGGGAGGCCGAATCGGTGGACCCGGGTCGTCGTCCGCCTCCGGGCCTCCGCCACCGGAAACCGAATGGTGGTCGACAGTTCTCGGTCAACGGAGGCGGTGAACGGAATCGGGGTCGTCGCGCCGGTAGCGACGTCCACCGCCAGGATCTTGCCGCCGGTGCCGAGAAACACCCGCCGCCCATCCGGATGCCAGGCGAGCGACGGGGCCGGTCCGTAGTCCGAGCCAGCCTCCTGGCGGTCGCGGTCGAGGTCGCGAAGGAGGACCCGCTCCCGCCGGGTGGCCAGGTCGTGATGAATCGCCACCGTCGTCTCGAGGGACCGATTGAGGTAGACCAGCTGCCTTCCGTCGGGGGAAAGCGCCGGCGCGAAGGCGCCGCCAGGTCGCTCGATCACGGTCTGGGCCTCACCGGTCAGGAGGTCGTAGCGATCGATCCGGGCCCCGCCCATCGGGATGACGTAGGGGTTGAATCCGAAGGGGTAGAGGGGGCGTTCGTTCCGCTCGTAGTAGACGCCGGTGCCGGTCGGCTCCGCGACGGGGGCGGCGATGGCGCCGCCCCGGACCAGCTGGTGACGACCGCCGGCGAGGTTATAGGCCACCAAGAGTCCGGGAATCCCGTCACCCGACGCTCCCGCGTAGATCGTTCGCCCGTCCGGGGACCAGGCGGGTCGATACACGTTCTCGGTCGGCGCGGCCGGCAGATGGTGGAGATTGCCGCCGTCGCGATCCATCACCCAGGACGCGAACTGGCCAGACCGATCTGACGAGAAGGCGATCGAGCGTCCGTCCGGACTGTACCGAGGGAACAGGTTCCAGGACCGCCCGCTGGTAAGCCGCTTGGCAGCTCCGCCGCCGATCGGCATCTCGTAGATCGTGCCGAGGAGATCGAACGCCAGGAACCGCCCATCGGGCGACACCGTGAGACTCATCCAGGTGCCTTGGGTCGCGTCGAAGGCCAGCCGCTTGGTCGGGCCGGTCGGGGTCTCGACACTCCAAGCCGCCTGGGACTCTACCGATCGGGGCGAGCCGGCCAGCGACACCGCGGCGATGGCAGCGATGGCACCAACGCCACGCGCGACCGAGAGGCTTCGGGTCGTCATGAGGGCTCCGAACGAGTTGTTTGGGGCGGCGTGACGGAAGACAATCTAGGGGCAAAGCTGATCGCGCGCGAACGGGAGCGCACTGCGCCGGCCTCGGCCGACTCGATACGCTCCCGCCGGAATTTCCTGAAGCGCAGGCTACCGCTGGCGACGAACCTCGATGTTGCCGTTGCCGGAGGTCATCACGAGCCGGCCGCCGCCGTCGCCGATGGTGCCGCGAACCCGGGAGTGGTTGATCCGGCCGCGGACTTTGAGCGGGAGGTCGACCGACACCCGGCCATTGCCGGTGCTCGACTGCAGCTCGGCCCCAAAGTCCTCGGGGACCGCGACGGTGATCGACCCATTGCCGGTGCTGAACTCCATGCTCGCCGAGCGCTCGAGCTGGTCCATGGCGACGTCGATGTCCCCGTTGCCGGAGCTGGCCGTCACCGGTCCGGCCGAGGTGGTCACCCGGATGTCGCCGTTCCCGCTGGAGGCGTCCACCGGACCGTGGGCGCCCTCGACCGTGACCCGACCGTTGCCCGACGCCGCGATCACTTCGGGCCCGGCGCCCGAGATGCTCACTTCGCCGTTGCCGCTCCCGGCTTTGACCCGGACGCCGGCCGGAATTCGGACCGTGAAGTCGATCCGGATCTGGTGTTCTCTCCACCAATCGCTCGAGCGGTTGCGGCCGTGGTAGTCACCGTCTTCGTCACATTCATCCTCGTCGTCGTAAACGGCGCAGACGGTGAGGCCGCCTGAGCCCCGGCGCACCACGAAGCCGACGTCCTCCGCGTCGCCGCGGCGGATGACCTTTTCGGCCCGGACCTCGACCTGGGTCCCGGGGCCTTGGGTGACTCTGATCGTCCCGTTGGGCGAGGCGATCCGGATCCAAGCGCCATCGTCGATCCGTTCCGTCAGGGAGTAGGAAGTCCCCTCTCGGCCGACGATTTGCTGAGCGGAGCCGGAATTGACGGAGGCGACGGTGGCGGCGAGCAGGCTCGCCAGGACGATCAGGCGCATCGGAAACCCTCGAAGGCGGTTTGGACCACCGTTGGATGCCGGCGGGCGAGGAAACGTTGCCAGCCCACTTCTCTCCGGCCACGAGGAGCCCATCCGGGCCGTGGCGACCCGTGCCGCTGGTCGCGACTAGGAGGCGGGCACGGGCTGGGTCAGCCGAAGATGATCGGCGCAGGCCGATGAACGCAAGTCACTGGCGCGCGGTTCACGGGGCGGACACCGAGCGCGTGAGTCGAAGGTGGTAGGCCCGCGCGCCGAGGTACTCGCGACGCTCCAAGACGTCGATCGGTTGGTCGAGATGCTCCGAGATCACCTGCGGACCAACCAGCGGCCCTTCGACCTCGACAAGCCAGAAGGTGTGCGCGGGGCCTTGGCTGTTCGACAAGAACCGGCGCAGCCGGTCCACCTCCTGGTCGGTAAGCTCCATGCGTTTCCCGCCATCTTTGCGGGTCCCTTGGTCGGTCGGAATCAGTTCGATGGAGTTGGGTCCGCGGTAGTAATACTGGATGGAAAGCGGATTGGTGTTGAAGCTCACCACTGGTTCGCCCGGGACCTCCTGGGCCATGACCCATTGGATCGGGCCGCGCCAGTCCCGGCGCCCACGGAAGTTTCGGGTGAAGCTCAAGAACCCGACTATCCCGGCGGCGAGAAGCACCAGTTGGGCGGAGCGGGCGAGGGCCAGCGGACGCAAGCGGGAAGCAACCAGGCTCGTCGTGAGCAGGATCGGGATGGCGGCAATCACCAAGTGCCGCGTGTCGACCATGGTCTTATTGAGCAACCGGAGGCCGAGCAGGGAGCCGACGCTGACCACGGTGAAAACGAGAAAGGTTGCTTCGGTACGGCTCACCCGCCCCCGACACTGCCAGAGGCGGAGAGCGACGATCCCGATCAGGACGCCAAGGTAGGCTGTGGCGCGTCTCGCCCCATCGTAGACCGCGACGGTCCGATGGACCATGTCGACGACCGTCGTGGCGATCCAGGTCGAGGTGTTGATGAAGGTCTCCGAAGCGGTCCCGGCGACCAGGGTAATCGGGGGAAGGTAGGAGCCCTGCGTCTCGACCTGGCCGCGGATGATCACCAACCACGGCAACATCAAGACGGCCAAGGCGATGCCCGAGCCGACCACCCTGGCCCGCTGGGGAAGCAGCATGCCCCCCAGGAACAGCCCCGCGAGGACGAAGCCCGAGTAATAGAAGGTCTGGAGGGCGCCGTAGCAGGCGAGCACGAACAACACCGTGTCGCGGCCGGGTCGATCGCTGCCGGCGACAAAGACCCGCACGAACAGCATGACGGCGGCGGCCAGGAAAGCGAGCGCGACCGCATAGGGCCGGGCCTCGCTCGCGGCCCAGGCGATATGGGCCGTCATCGCGACCAGCACGCCGACGCTGAATAACCCGCGCCCGATGCCGAGGTCGCGGGAGGCTCGATCAAGGCACCAGACCATGAGCAGGGCCGCCGCGGCCGACATCAACCGCACCGATTCGAGCGAAGGGTGGATCATTCGCCAGAAGTGAACCATCAAGAAGTACAGCGGCGGCTTTCTCGCGGCTACCAAGGCGTGGTCGATCGTCTCGCCAACCGATTGACCGGTCCGCGACATCGTAAACGCCTCATCCAACCAGATACTCTTCCGGACAATGACGACAATGGCGCCGAGCAACAGGAGCGCCGCCGCCGCAACGACAGGCATCCAGTCGCGCGCCCGGGGGTCCTGGTGGTTCTGGGGCGAATCCGTCAACGCCGCTCCCTCAATTTTGGGTGCCCTTCGAGGCCGCCGGTACCCGCACATCGACCGTCCAGCGACCAGAGAGTGTATTGGAATTGCCCCGACCGAGGCGGGCCCGCCCGACCATCCTCAGGCGTCGACCAGAAGGAGGACTTCTCCCCGTCGAACACACTCTTGGATCTCGGCGAGGCCGAGGACCATTGGACCGGTGATCCACCCACGGTAATTGGATGTGGATGCGGCAGGGGAACCTAGCAAGACGGATGCCCTCCGACAGGCTTTTCGGACGGAGCAGACAACGGTTGCCCGTTGGTCAGTGGCCGCCTGGTAGTGCCCCGGGTCGATCAACCCCGGCCGGCGAGTGATGGCAACATGCCACACCTGTTGCGACGCCACCACATTCCCTCCTTGCGGATACCCAATCAGCGGGCAGTTGAATTCAGGATTAGGAGCCGAGCGCGAGCCCTCGGCGGCTTGGCAAGGGGCCTACCCGGCGGTATCGTCACCTGGCGGGCGGCTTTCCGGCTCCCGTCCTTCCCGTGGAGTGCGTCGATGCCCCCAAACCAGTCGAGGCCAGTCGCGTTGGCGCCGCAGGCCCGGATTGGCAACCTCCTCGCGATCGTCGTTGGCGCGCTGGTTACAGCTGCCCTTCCGGCTCGTGTTGCGGGTCAATCAGCGACCGAGCCGGCCGAAGTGCGGCAGATCGTGACCTTCCTGTTCGTCCCCGGTCGGGCGGCCGAGGCCCAACTCGTTTACCGGGATCAGCTGCGACCGATCTACCAGGCCCTTCCGGACCTGCTCCGGTTTCGCGGCTACGGGGAGGTGGAGAGCCCGGAACCGCTCGATCTCGTCGTCGTCAGCAGCTACCGGGGCATGGCGGGCATGGATCGGGCTAACCAGGCCCTGCGCCGACCGCGCCCCTCGGGGCCGTCGGCGTTGGCGCTCTACGGGATGCTCTCGGCGATGACGCAGCGCCATCACGACCAGTTCGTCGAAATGATTTCCCGCCTCAGCGATTCGGCGCCGGGGGCGAGTCGCCTCACGGTTTTCGAGTACCTCCGGCTCGTGCCGGGCACCCGCCCGGCGTTCGAGGACCAGCTGGTTCGGCTCCGAGCGGCCGAGCGGGCCCAGGGGGTAGTCCTCTGGTCGGAAACCGGCCGACTCCTCGTCAGTGACGGGTGGGACTATCTCCGCATCTTCGGGATCGGTTCGCTCGGCGATTGGCATCGGTACCTCACCGAGCTGCGAGGCACGGAGGCGGCCGCCGCCGTGACCTCGCGCGTCGCGGCCCGGAAGACGATCCTCGTTCGCGAGCTGCCCGAGATCGGCGTATCGCGGTGACCGCTCCCCCGCGGTCCGAAGGACCGGGCGGCGAAGGACTTCATCGGCAGCTGTCGGCCGGGCAGCAGGCGATGATGGCGGTCGGTGGCGCCATCGGCACGGGGCTGTTTCTCGGCAGCGGGCTGACGGTCGCGGCGGCGGGCCCGGCGGTGGTGTTCTCCTATCTGCTGGCGGCGGTGATTTCGTCGCTCTTGTGCGCCGGGCTCACCGAGCTGGCGGTGGCCCATCCGGCGGCCGGCTCGTTCGGTCTCTACGCCGATCGTTATGTGTCTCCGTTCGCGGGGTACGCGGTGCGGGTCAGCTACTGGCTGATGCAGGTGATCGCGACCGGCGGTCACTTGGTGGCGATCGCCACCTACCTCCGATTCTGGTTTCCCGAGGTGCCGGCGTTCGTGTGGGTGGTCGGGTTCGGTGCCGGGCTGGCGTGGCTCAACACCCGAGAGGTCGGGGCCTTCGGCACGGTCGAGTACTGGTTCGCGATGATCAAGGTCGTGGCGATCGGGTTGTTCGTGGCGTTGGCCGTCGGCCTGCTGATCGGGGTGGTGGGCGACCAGTCGCCCGGGCTGACCAACTACACCGCCCATGGCGGGTTCGCGCCGAACGGATTCTCCGGCATCTGGATCGGCGCCGTGTTCGCCATCTACTCGTTCATCGGCGTCGAGATCGTGGCGGTCACCTCGGGCGAGGCCCGGGATCCGGCCCGGACCATTCCGGTCGCGATGGGGCGGATGGTTCTCGGTCTGAGCCTGCTGTACTCCACCACCGTGCTTTTGGTGGTGGGGGTGGCGTCGTGGCGCGAGCTTGGGGTCGGTCAGAGTCCGTTCGTCACCGTGCTCGCGAGCGCGGGGGTGCCGGTCGCGGCCGGGGTGATGAACTTCGTGGTGCTGACCGCGGCACTATCCAGCGCAAACGCCAACCTGTACCTCTGCTCGCGAATGTTGTTCTCGCTGGCGCAAGGCGGTTACGTCCCCGCCTCGCTGGGGCGGCTGGGATCGCAGGGCGTGCCGGCACGGGCCGCGGTCGTTTCGTCGCTCGGGTTCGGTCTCGCGGTGGTGCTCCAAGCGGCGTGGGGCAACACGGCGGCCTATACCTGGTTTTTCGGGGTTGCGTTGTTCGGGGCGATGTTCGTCTGGGTGATGATCTTCGTGACCCATCTCCGGTTCCGAGCCGCTCGCCCCGGCGATTCCATGCCGGTGCGAGTACCGCTCTCCCGGGCCATGTCGTGGCTCGGCCTCGTCCTGGTGCTGGCGGTGATCGTCTCGACCGGCTGGATCCCGGCGCTCCGGGTTACGATGCTGGTGGCGGTGCCGTGGCTTTGCCTGTTGGCGTTGGGTTACCACTGGCGCCGCTGGGCGTCTCGACCGCGTACCCCTCCCCGTAGAACTTCGCCGTAGTCCGGGTATGGAAGGTGATGGCCTTGATCGGCGGGTACTTCGGGTTGGGCAAGCCGGGAAGTACCTCGAGGATCTCGTCCTCCCAGACGTAGACCGCCAACGGGAACGAAACCCGAGGGCGGCCGTGGAGCGCCGGCACTCGCGGCTTGCTGACCCGGTGAGTGGTCGAGGGGAGAATGTCGTTGGTGATTCGCTGCATGTAGTCGCCGGTGTTGAGGATGATCGATCCCGGCGGCGCGTTGACCCGGACCCACTTCCCGGTCTTCCGACTCAGGGCCTGCAGTCCCTCGACGTCTGGCGCGGGCAGGATGGTGAACAGATCGACGTCTTCGTGACCGAGGAGCCGGCCCGCCCCCGAGGCATCGTCTTCGGCGGAGATCGGCGGGTAGTAGTTCAGCCGAAATCCGAAGTTGGTTCTGGTGAGCCGCCGGTCGTAGTGGTGGGGATCGACCCCGAGGTAGCGAAAGATGCTCTGGGTGATCGGGAGGATCAGCCGCTCGTGGGCAAGAACCACTTGGCGGAAAAACGGCTCGGCCTCGGGATAGGGCCAGAACTGTCGCCAATCGAACGGTGTGGGCCGGGGCTCGTCGAGTGCGAAGGCTCGGCGGCAGAATACCCAGCCCTCGACCAGGTCCGGGTGAATGTCGGAGGTTTCCTTGATCGGGAAGTAGCCCTGCTTGACCGATCCGAACCGTTCCGCGGTGAAGGCGAGCTTGTCCGCCAGGTTGGGCCGGGTGAACATCTCGACGACTCGCTCCGGTACCGAAGCGTGGAGCGCCGGGTCGACGCCGTGCCCGACCAGGATGGCGAAGCCGATCTCCTCCATGGCCCGACCGAGTTGCCGGGCGAATTCGGCCTGGCCCTCGGGACCCCCATGGAAGAACAGCCCCATGTCGCAGGTGGCGATCTGGAAGTCCTCGTCGAACTCGTCGCGGGCCACTTCGGCCAGATGATACTCCTGCGGCCGGCCGACCTGATCGAACCGCTCGAACTCCGTACTCACGGCGTCGACACCGTGCTCTTTCTTCGCCGACATGGAGCCTCCCGCGAACGAGGATGACGGCGGCTCCCGGCCGCCGGTGTCAGGGAGCATACCGTCTCGGTCGAATGGCCGCCAGCCGGTCGATGGCGTTTGCCGGATGCCGCGGCGGCAGGGTAGCTTGCTTTCCATGAATCCGCATCGTGTTCGTTCGCCTGGATCCGTTCCGCGGATCGGACGTCGTCTCCTGGGGGCCGCCGTTGGCATCGCGACGGTGACCTCGCTCGTCGCCGCGCAGTCGTCGTCCCGGCCTCGTCCGGGCCAACCGGTCATCCTGGTCACTGGGGCCACCAGCGGACTCGGTCGTGAGGTCGCGCTGCGGCTCGCCGCCGGCGGCGCTCACGTCATCGCGCACGGTCGTGATCCGGCCCGAGGGGCCGAGTTGATCGGGGAGATCGAGCGGGCGGGGAAGGGAAGCGCCCGGTTCTACACCGCGGACTTCGCCTCCAACGCCGAGGTGCGCCGGTTCGCCCAGGCGATCCTCGCCGACTACCAGCGCCTCGACGTGCTGGTCAACAACGCCGGGGTCGGCACGGTGCCGGTCGACCGGGAGCTCACCGCCGAGGGATACGAGTATCGCTTCCAGGTGAACTACCTGTCCGGGTTTCTCCTGACCAAGCTGCTGCTGCCGCGGATCCTGGCGAGCGCCCCGTCGCGAATCGTCAACGTCTCGTCGCTGTCGGCGAGCCCGATCGACTTCGACGACGTGATGATCGCCAAGAATTTCAGCCCGAGGCGGGCCTACGGTCAGAGCAAGCTGGCGCAGGTGATGTTCACCTTCGATCTGGCCGAGGAGCTGGCCGGGAAGAACGTCCTGGTCAACGGGCTCCATCCGGCCACCTTGATGCCGACCGGGATGGTGGCGAAGGCCGGTTACCAACCCCGTTCGACGGTGGACGACGGCGCCAAAGCGGTTCTCCAGCTGGTGCTTTCCAAGGACATCGGGACCGGCGGGTTCTACGACGGCCTCGCCCCGGGGCGGGCGCATGCCCAGGCCTATGACGTGGCGGCCCGAGCACAGCTCAAACGGGTGAGCGAGGAACTGACCAGCCGGCCGTGAGTCGGTGACCCGCCCGCCCGGCGGCGAGACGGACGGCTAGTCGGGCGGGGCGAACAGCGAGTCGTATTCCCGCGTCGCCAGGAGAGCATCCACTCGGGTCGCGATCCGTGTCATCAGCGCCGGATCTGCCTGGCGGTACTCGGTCCCCACCGAGACGAATCCCGACGAGCCGGATGCGATCGCCGACACGGTGATGACCTTGCCGTCGATCTTCACCCTGCGCTGATAGCTGCCCGGCTCGTCGTCCAACCGTTCGGCGGCGAACTCCCTAACCAGAACCTCTACCAGCGTGTCGCGGAGCGGCGTCCCGGCCGGCCGGAGGTTGTAGGAGGCATACTCGCCCGGCTTGCCGACGGTGAGATCGCCGCGGTAGGCGACTGGCACGAACCCCGTCCGCTCGACCAGCCGGTCGGCCCCAGCCGCCCGTCGCCACTCGAAATGGTGGGCGACCCAGCCGGGTTCGAGGTCGGCATGCTGGTTGTACCGCATCCGCCGCCGGTCGATCGGAATCTGGTATGAAGCATTCGCGCGGTAGTCCGTCACCCCCAACACCGGCGTCTCCTCCGATCCCCCGTGGGCCAGCCAAACCACGCTCCGCTCATCCGGCGACAGGCCAATCAGCCCGGGGGTATCGAGGGGGTAGATCCCCTCCGGGTCCTCGAGTGGGTACATGGCTCGGTTCCGGGTGTCGAGGATTCGGTTGCCGAGATCGTACAGGCCGGGCCGGGAAAACGTCTGATGGTCGATCCAGCCCCGCGCCGTTGTCCGCCGACGGGTCGAACGAAACAGCGCCGCATCGGCCGTGATTAGCTTCGCGTCGCTCAAGCTGCCGCCGTTGCCGAGGGCGCGGGGGCGGGTGGAGTCGCCCTCGGAGGCGATCAGGTAGAGGTGGTTGCCCGCGGTCTGGGTCAGGAGAGCGGGCGATTCGCCAGGAAGAACCGCCACGCCGTCGATCTCCCCGTCAACGACGATCGGCTGGTTGCCGATCGCGATCTGGAACGTGGAGCTCGAGGCCAGCGCCTCCGACTCGGCGGCCTGGAAGAAATAACCCGAGATGGTTGTGACCACGAACGGGCCGATGGTGTCGGTCCGAAGCGGCTCGCTCCGACGAAGGATTCGAAACCGATAGCGAAATCCATCGGGCAGGGGCGGGCTCCCCGGGCGAGCCCGGGGCAGCCATTCGCTCCAGCGCTGCTGATCTGGGCCGGGGTGGCCAGGTAGCGGCACCTCGAAACCGGCCAACTGTTGCTCACCGACGCCGAGAAGCAGAACTCGCTTGCTGCGGCTGGTGAACACCGGGGCCGCTCCGGGAACGCGCCAGCGGCCATCGGACAGGCGTGCGTCGGCGGTGAAGAGGATCCCGGCTTCGCTCTTCCGCATCACTCCGCTACTGGAGGCGCCCAGTCGCGCGTAGCCGAGTCCGGGGAGGGTCCGGGGATCCCCGGCACCGGCCGGCCACTCAAGCTCGAAGGTGAGGAATAACTGGTCGCCGTCGATCTCGGGCGGAATGTCGGCCAGGAGCCGGGCGACGCCGCCGATCGCGCCGATCGTGCCGAGCAGGATGCCCGAGGCGATCGCCAGGCTCTTGAGAAATCCGGGGTCGGGGCTGCCCGCGGCCAGCCGCGCCGTGGCCAGTCCGAGAATCGCGCCGACCAGGCCGGCGAGGAGCGCGAGCCCAACGACGAAGTATCCGGCGCCACCCTCGAAAGAGGAGATCCGATACCACTCGACCGCGAGGCCAGCGACCAGTCCGCCGACGACCAGCCCGACGATCCCGGTCAGGACCGAGACCGCGATCGACGCCGGCCAACTCACCGCAGATGCCAGACGACGCCGTCCCAGTCCTCCGGATCGGCACCGCCCCAGCGAGCCACGGTACCGGCCGCCTCCAGCGCCAGCAGATGGGCCCGGAGCGAGAGAGCGGCCGCGGGATGAAGGGCGGGGTCGGTATCGTGGTAGATCCGGCCCACCAGCTCGGGAATGCGCTGGGGCCCCGAGCCTAACGCTTCGACCGCCTGGCGGGTGCGAGCCTCCCGGTGGGCGATGAGCTCGCGGATCCGGTCGTAGGGCGCCGCGATGGCCGGACCGTGCGCCGGGTACGCGACGGCCAGGTTCTCGATCGCGAGGAGCCGGTCGAGCGAGTCGAGGTAGGCCACCAGGTCGCCCTCGGGCGGCGCAATGATCGAGGTCGACCACCCCATCACCACGTCGCCGGGGAAGAGGGCCCTTTCCTCCTCCAACACGAACGCGAGGTGATCGGGGAGGTGCCCTGGCGTATGCAGCGCGGTCAGGTGGAATCCGGCCGCCACGATCTGGTCGCCGTCACGTAACCCCAGGTTGGTGATGAAGCCGGGATGGCTGCCGAAGAATCCGATTGGCGCCCCGACCCGGTTGGCCACCCGCCGGGCCAGCGGCCAGTGATCGGGGTGGCCGTGGCTGGGAATCACCGCGACGACACGAGCGGCGCCGACCGCCGCCGCGATTCGATCGAGGTGACCGTCGTCGCGATCCTCGCCCGGGTCGAGAATGACGACCTCGGTGGTGCCGATCAGATGGGTGTTGGTCCCCGGTCCGGCGAAAAGGCCGGGGTTGTTTTGAGTGATCCGTCGGACCAAGGGAGAGAGCGGGACCACCTCGCCGTAGACGATCGGAGCGGTCACGGCACGAAGAGTCGCTCGAAGGCATCGCGATCGACGCGACGGAGGTCGCTCTCGGCGACGTCGTAGCCATCGTCGCCGGGAAGGACGACCCGACCGCGATAGACCTTCGGCTGATTGGCGGGAAGCGGGATGGGCTGGGTGGACGCCCACGCGACGGCCGCGGCGGCGGTGGGGTGAGGCGCCAGGGCCCGGAGATTCATCAGGGTCGGGAAGATGATCATCCACTCTCGCCGCACGGCCCGTTCGATGGCCTCCGCCGGGGAGACCCAGGCCGAGTCGGTGAGCTCCCAGTCGTCGTGTCCGGCGATCTGGCCGGCGGGCGCCTCGGTGACGAAGAACCGGGTATCGTAGCGACGGGGCTCGCCGACCGGGGTGATCCAATGGGACCAGTATCCGATCCGGTCGGTGGCGAGCCGAAGATCCTCGGCGCTGACGATGTCGGCGAGGCCGAGCGTGCCGGCGTTGAGGTCGTCGCGGTAGCGCCGATACTTGGCGTCCACCGAGGGGTCGCCGAAATCGAGCAGCGCTCCGGTGCGGTCGTAGGCGAGCAAGACGCCGGCCTCTTCGAAACACTCCCGAACCGCGGCGACGAAATGGGCCAGACCACCGCCGGTGAGGCCGAGGCGCCGGCTCGCGTTCGGTTCGTCCAGGCCGGCACAGCGCACCGGGTCGAAGGCGTCGCCTGGGTCGACCCGCCCGCCCGGGAAGACGTACGCGCCACCCACGAACCCCGATTCGAGATGGCGTCGCTCCATGAATACTTCGACGCCGGACGGGGCGTCTCGCACCAAGAGGATGGTCGAGGCGAGCCGGAGCTCGGGGTCAGGCGTGACGGTCATGGTGGCGATGCAAAGCTACCTCCGGGATTCGACGCGCCGCGACCCTCGCCTCCCGGCCGCGCGGCGCTCGGCCCGCCATGCCTGGTTAGCGCCGCTTCGGGCCGAAGGCGAGCAGCACGTTTCCCGGCATCTGTCCAAAGAGGGCATACCCGGAGCTGACGAACACCATCCCGCCGGCGACCGTGGGACCGGGTCCGTCGATGGCGCCGCCCCGGGCCGTGACTCCATTGACCGTGGGAAACGTCTGGGCGGTATCGAACGCCCAGAGCAGGCGACCGTCGTCGCTGGCGTAGGCCCGCAGCCAGCCGTCGAGCCCGCCCACCAACACCGCGCCGGGGATCACCACCGGGGCGGCGGAGTAGGCCGCGAAGCAGCCCATCCGGCCGCTGCAGGGTGGGGCGGGCTGGTGCCAGATCGGTGCCCCGGTGGCGAGGTCGAGTGCATGGAGGCCGGGCCGGGCCGGTCCCCCCGAATCGGTCGGGGTGAGGCGATCGGAGACCGGGGCGAATACCCGCCCCAACCCCGCGGCCACCCCCCAATGGATTCCGCCTAACGCCCCGCCGCGGCCGACTCGGGTTTGCCACAGAACGGCGCCCCGGCGGTCGGGGTCGAGGGCGTGGACCACCCCGGCCTTCTGCCCGGCGACCAGAATCTCTCGACCGTCGGCGAGGGTGACGAGCAACGGGGCCTGGCCGAAGTCGATGTCCCGGCCATGGGGGGTCGGGCAGTTGGCCCCCTTTTGGACTCCGCACGCCATGTTCCACGCGTCGCGTTCGGTGGCCTGAAACGACCAGGCGAGGGCACCAGTCGCCAGATCGAGGGCGAGGATGGCGTCACTGGTCGTGGTGGTGGGGTGGCTGTAGTTCTCGCCGGTGCCGACATAGAGGAGGCCGCGCCGCGGGTCGACGGTGGGGCTCGACCACACCGGCGCGCCGGCCGGCCCGAAGATCGGTTGGCCGGTCCGGCCGGTGTCCGTTTGAGTGGCCTCCGCCGCGATGACCCGGTGGCGCCAACGGACCGCCCCGGTCGCGAGGTCGAGGGCCACCACCGCGCCAGACGAGGTGCAGCATCGGTAGCCGGGATTCGCCGCCGCCACCACCTCCATCGAGGACAGCGGGACGAAGACCCGGCCGCCATGAATCACCGGCGAACCGGTGACGTTGTTGGCGGGGTGGTCGGTGACAGCGGTCTTCCAGCGGAGCTGGCCGGTGGCCAAATCGAGCGCCACGACCGTGCCGCGGAAGTCCGCCGCCACCGCGAGGCGCTGGCCATTGTCGTTCGGCGGACCGATGGCGACGACCCCCTTCACCGCGGCGTCACCTTCGTAGGTCCAGCGGATGCAGCCGGTCGCGGCGTCGAGCGCGGAGACCTCGCCGTACTGGCCCCCGACGATCAGCAGATCGCCCGCCACGGTCGGTTGGGACCGAGTCACCGTGCCGTCCGGGAACCCGAACGCCCAACGGAGCTCGAGCTCGGGCACCTCGGTGGCGGTGAGGCCCGCCTGCTCCGCGGTCCGAAATCCGGTGCCACGGGGCGACCCGGACCAGGCGGTCCAGTCGGTGGGCGCCGGGGCTGGCGATTTCCCGCCGCGCTGACTGCAGTACGCGCTGGCCGGCATCACGGCCGGCGTGAGCTTCCGGCGGGTCAGGAACTCGGCCACCGCGACGCGATCCTCGTCCGGCAGCGCGGCCGCGACCTCTCGCATCGACCCCTTGGTAAGGGCCGCGTAGATCGCCCGGGGCGTCATCGCCGAGAGCGACGCGACGAGGGGCGCCCGGACGGAACCGTCGCCCTCGTGGCAACTGGCGCAGTGCGCTCGATAGACGACGGGCCCCCGCGGTTGGGCCGCGGCGGGCGCCGCCAGGCCTAGGGAGACCGTGACGATCGGCAGCCACCTGGTTGCGGGGAAGCGCGCTCGCGAGGATCGAGTCATCAGGGCGGCTCGGGTTCGAGGGAGGCGATCGGACCAGATGGAAGCTAACTCTACAACTCCCCGCCGGCCTCCCCCAACGCGTCCCCTTGACGGGTCTACCGGTCGGGAGTGAAGGTTCCCCAACGGTAACCATGACCCCCGACTCGCCCGACCTGCCCGAGCCCTCGCGGCTGACCCGGCTCGGGTACAGCGGTCCGTTGCTCGAGGTCGATGCCCGCCAATGGCAGGGCGACCACGTCGCGTCGCGTACCGAGCGGGTCATCGAAGAGATCCCGGTGGTGCTGGTCTACAATCAGATCCCCCACGTCGTCATGATGGCCACCCCCTCCGACCTCGAGGATTTCGCCCTGGGCTTCAGCATCACCGAGGAACTGGTTCGCTCGCCGGCGGATCTCTTGGGTGTCGAGACCGTGGCCTACAGCCGCGGCATCGAGCTGCAGATCCGGGTCCCCGCCGAGTGTCAGGCCGTGATCGAGACGCGGACTCGGCGGCTGACGGGCCGGACCGGCTGCGGGATTTGCGGGAGCGACAGTATCGACGCGGTGCTCAAGTCGGCCCGCCGGGTCGAACCGGGGCAACCGGTGGCGCCGGCGGCGATCCGGCGGGCCCTGCGATCGATCGGACCGGGTCAACTTCTCAACGAGGCGTCTGGCGCGGTGCACGCGGCGGCATGGGTGGGTTTGGACGGCTCGATCGGCATGGTTCGCGAGGACGTTGGCCGGCACAACGCCCTCGACAAACTGGTCGGCGGGTGTCTCGCCGCCGCGGTGGATCCTCGGGGCGGGTTCGTGGTGGTCACCAGCCGGGCGAGCTTCGAGATGGTCCAGAAGGCCACCGTGCTCGGCGCCTCTCTTCTCGTGGCGATGTCGGGGCCGACCGCGTTGGCCGTTCGGCTCGCCGACGAGGCCGGCGTCTGCCTGGTCGGCTTCGCTCGGGAGGGCCGGTTCACCGCCTACACCCACCCCGAGCGGATCCTCGGCTGAAGCGGCGGGCTATCCGGCCTTCTTGGGGGGCCGGTTCTGGACGTACTGCCAGCCAAACCGACCCTTGATGCAGAGATTGCCTAACGTAACGTCGTGGTCGAGCGGCGAGGTGACCTTGACGATGTCGTTGTCCTGGACGTGCAGCTCCAGGTTGCAGCCGACGCCGCAGTAGGGGCAGACCGTTTGGGTCACCGTCTGGCGCGACTCGTCCCAGGTGCCCGTCGCCCGACGATCGTGCTCCGTCTTGAACATCAGCGCGCCGGTGGGACACACGGCGATGCAGTTGCCGCAATAGACGCAGGCGGATGACGGCAGCTCGACCGCGAACTCCGTCGAGATCCTGGCGTCGAACCCCCGTCCCGCGACGGTCAGGGCGAAGGTGTTCTGGTGGTCGGTGCCGCAGGCTTGGACGCATTTGTAGCAGAGGATGCACTTCCCGTAGCTCCGGACGTACAACTCGTTGTCGAGCTTGGTGGGTTGCGCCACCGTCGCCCGGAACCCGGGCTCGACGGCTTGGTGGTGGCCGGGTTGCAACCCATCCCGGTATCCGGCGGGCGCCGGCGGGGCCGGTGGCCCGTATCGTTCGGGCCGGGCCGAGTATTCTCCCATCCACCGGTCCACGTCGGGCGTGGTCGAGAGGTCGACCGACGAGCCGAGGAACTCGAGCACCATCCGTCGACTGTGGTTGACCCGGTCGGAGTTGGTCTTGACTACCATCCCCGGCTCGACCTTGCGGGAGCAGGAAGGGACCAGGACTCGGGATCCCTCGACCTCTACCACGCAGACCCGGCAGACGTTGACGGGGTGCAGGGTGTCGAGGTAGCAGAGGGTCGGAATCTCGGTGCCAAGCGCTCGGCACGCGTCGAGGATCGTGGCACCCTCGGTGGCCTCGACCGGGGCGCCGTCGATCGTCAGGCTCACGGTGCGCCGAGGCGGCGCAAGCTGCACCATCGTGGTCATCGTTGCCCCGCGGGTTCGAACAGTTTGAGCCGTTTGATCGCCGATTCGACCGCGCTGTAGGCGGTTTGGCCGAGTCCGCAGATCGAAGCATCCTTCATCGCCAGGCCGATCTCGTCGAGCAGCGCCAGCTCGTCCGCGGTGCTGCCGAGCGGGCGGTTGGCCTGGAGCCGATGGAGCGCCTCCTCCTGGCGGACCGTGCCGACCCGGCAGGGAACGCACTGGCCGCACGATTCGTCGCGGAAGAACGCGGCGATCCGGCGGAGCATTCCCGCCAGCTCGACGGTGTCGTCGAAGACCATGACCACGCCGGAGCCGAGTGTCGTGCCCGCGGCGCGGGTGCCCTCGAAGGTGAGCGGAAGATCGATCTCGTCGGGGCGGACGAACCCACCCGCGGCGCCACCCAGGAGAATGGCGCGGAGCGGCCGGCCCCCGGCGACGCCCCCGGCCAGATCGAGCAGCTGCCGCAGCGTGGTGCCGAACGGCACCTCGTACACCCCCGGGCGCGCTACCCGGCCGGAGAGGCAGAACAGCCGAGGGCCGGTCGACCCCTCGGTGCCGATCTTGGCGTAGGCTGGTCCGCCGATTCGGAGGATTTCGAGCACGTTGACGAGCGTCTCGACGTTGTTGACCAGCGTCGGCTTGCCGAACACTCCGACTTGGACCGGGAAGGGCGGTTTGTTTCGAGGCTCGCCCCGAAATCCCTCGATCGAGTTGAAGATCGCGGTCTCTTCACCGCAGATGTAGGCGCCGGCGCCTTTCCGAATCTCGATCTCGAGCGCCACACCATGACCCATGATGTCGTCGCCGAGCAGGCCTCGGCTTCGGGCACTGTCGATGGCGTGCTGGAGCCGAGCGTGGGCGAGCGGGTACTCGCCTCGGAGGTAGATGAAACCGCGGGCGCACCCGGTGGCGAACGCCGCGATGGTCATTGCTTCGATTACGCCGAACGGGTCGGACTCCATCAGCACCCGATCCTTGAAGGTGCCGGGCTCGGACTCGTCGGCGTTGCAGATCAGATAGTGGGGTCGCACCGACTGGCGAGCCACCGCCTCCCACTTGCGTCCCGTCGGGAAGGCCGCGCCGCCGCGTCCGGCGAGCTTGGCGTCGGTGATCTCGCGGATGACCGCATCGGCGCCGATCTCGAGGGCCCGGCGGAGCGCCTGATATCCGCCCCGGGCCCGATAGTCGTCGAGGCTGGAGGGGTCGACGACATCGGCGCGCCGGAGCAGTCGGAGCGCGGGATCGCCCGCTTGGGGAAGTCTGAGCCGGGGCACCTCGGCCGCCGCCAGATCGCCCGACAACACCCGGGCGATCACCGGCGCCGTCGCGTTGCCGAAGAGGCGCTCGACCGGGACGGTCCCGGTATCGGTCACCAGTGCCGCCGGGGCTTGGTCGCAGAGCCCGAGGCACGGGGACCGCATCCAGGCCGCGGCACCGGGGGCCATCCGATGGTGGTCCCCTTCCGGTGGATGGTAGGCCGGGCCCACGGTTCGTTCCAACTCGGCGCACAGGTCCTCGGCCCCATGACAACGGCAGCCGATGTCATCGCAGACATGGACCACCCGGGGCGGGCGGGGAACGGTCGAGAGGAGCGCGTAGAAGGTGGCGACCCCGTAGGCATCGGCCGGCGGGATCGTGAGGCGTTCCGAGAGGTAGCTCAGGGCCCCTTCGCTGATCCAGCCGATCCGAGACTGGATCGCGTGGAGCCCCGGAAGGAGCAGGTGCCGGGCTTCGCGGGCCTCGCGCCCGCCGGCCGCGGTATAGGCGTCCCGGGCCGTCCGGGGGCCGCCGGTCCAGCCATCGGCCGGGGTGCCGAGGAAGCCGTCGATCGCGGCCCGCTCGGCCTCGGAGGGTTTGGCGTCGAGAAAATGAAGGTCCAAGGGCGTCCGATCGTTAGGCGGTCACGGCGGCGGCCGCGGCGATCGGCTCGATCCTCACGGCGCACGCCTTGAACTCGGCGGTGCCCGACTTCGGGTCGACCGCGTCGATGGTCAGGACGTTGGTCTTGACCTGGTCCTGGAAGTGGAGGGTCATGAAAACGAGCCCCGCCCGGAGCGACCGATCGATGCGGATCGGAGCGACCACCGACCCCCGTCGCGAGGTGACCCGGACCGGGTCGCCGTCGGCCACCCCGAGGCGGAGGGCGTCCTCCGGCGACATGTCGACCGACTCCCCCCGGCGGAGGGGCGACGTGTACCCGCTGGTCTGGACGCCGGTATTGTACGACTCCAGTCGCCGGCCGGTGGTGAGCTGGAACGGGTACTCGGCGTCCGGCATTTCGACCGGGGGATCGTGCTCCACCACGCTGAACGGCGCGGCGGCGCCGCCGCGGGGTTGCTCCCAGAGCCGGGCGTGGAGGAACTGCTCGCCGGGATGTTGCTCATCGGGGCAGGGCCATCGGAGGCCGCCTTCCTTGTCGAGGCGGGCATAGCTCATTCCGGCCACCATCGGGGCCAGCGACCGAACCTCGTTCCAGACCTCCTCGGCGGATGGGTTTCCCCAATCGTGTCCCATCCGGCGGGCGATCTCCGCGATGATCCAGCGATCATCGCGGGCGTCGAACGGAGGCTCCAGGGCCTTGCGAACCCGCTGGACCCGCCGCTCGCTGTTGGTCACGGTCCCTTCCGACTCGCACCAACTGGACGACGCGGGCAACACCACCGTGGCGAGCTCCGCGGTCCGGGTCAGGAAGATGTCCTGGACGACCAGGTGATCGAGGCCGGTCAACAGGCGCTCGGTCCGGTGCTGGTCGGCCTCGGATTGGGCGGGATTCTCGCCGATCGCGTAGACCGCCCGGATCTCCCCGTGTGCCATCCCTTCGAACATCTGCGACAGGTTGCGCCCGTACTTCGGCTCGAGCGTCGTGCCCCAGGCCCGTTCGAACTTGGCGCGGACC
This sequence comes from Gemmatimonadales bacterium, assembly GCA_046160105.1. Taxonomy (GTDB): domain Bacteria; phylum Gemmatimonadota; class Gemmatimonadetes; order Gemmatimonadales; family GWC2-71-9; genus SHZU01. The sequence goes on from JBJXGT010000009.1 coordinate 66,193, forward strand.
GCGGCATCCTTGGTCCAGTCCTGGAAACCCGCCAGCCGATTCGGAATGGCCCCCATGTCCCCGCCGCCTTGGACGTTGTTCTGACCCCGAAGCGGGTTGAGTCCCGAGCCGTAGCGCCCGACGTGGCCGGTGAGGAGCGCCAGGTTGATCAGGCTGAGGACGTTGTCGACCGCATTGTGATGCTCGGTGATGCCTAACGTCCAGCAGATGACCGCCCGATCGGCTCGGGCGTAAGCCAGCGCCGCCCGCTCGATGACGTCGGCCGGCACCCCGGTGGTGCGCTCGGCGTAGTCGAGGGTGTACCGCTCGACCGCGGCGCGATACTCGGCGAACCCCTCGGTCGCGTTGGCGATGAAGGCCTCATTGGCGAGGCCGGCGTGGATGATGACCCGGGCCATCGCGTTGGCCAAGGCAATGTCGGTGCCCACCTGGAGGCCGAGCCACTCGTCGGCCCATTGGGCGGTCGCGGTCCGGCGCGGGTCCATCGCGTAGACCTTGGCCCCGCGACGGATCGCTTTGAGCACGTGGTGGAAGAAGATCGGGTGATTTTCCCGGGCGTTCGCGCCCCAGAGGAAGACGACGTCGGTCTCTTCCACTTCCTGATACGAGCTGGTGCCGCCACCGGCACCGAACACCGTCGCCAGACCGACGACGCTAGGGGCGTGTCACGTACGGTTGCAGCTGTCGACGTTGTGGTTGCCGAACACCACCCGGGTCAGCTTGGAGGCCAGGAAGTTCATTTCGTTGCTGGCCTTCGAGCAGCTCATGGTCGCCAGGGCATTGGCACCGTGGGCCGACTTGGCGGCGGCGAATCCGGCGGCGGCACGGTCGAGCGCCTCGTCCCAGCTGGCCGGTCTGAGCGCACCGTTGTCGCGCACCATCGGTTGGGTCAACCGATTGAGCGGCTTGGACATACGACCTCCGATTCTGAGTGTTGCCCCCCAAAGATGCCGCCGGGTTACCCGAGGGCGCAAGCGGAGCGGGTCGGGCGATTCGCTCCGTCGTCAGCGCTCGGCACCGGCCCTCGGGTTGAACCGCGCCGCCTGGGGAAGCGATCAACACCGGTCCCCCGGCGGCCGTATATTTGGGGCGTCCTTTCCGACCCCGTGCCCAGGAACCACCTCATGCCTCTCCTTTTTGCCGCCCCAGTCGTTCGGGCGGTGTTGCTCGGGCTCGTCACGACGAGTGCCGTCGTGGTCCGCCCGCTCGGGGCCCAACAGACCACCACCGCGACCCGCGACCCCAGCCAGAAGCAGGATCCGACCTTCACCAAGAGCTACCTCGAGTGGCTACCGAATCGGCGCTTGGGCAGTCCGTTGGTCGACCACCTGCCCTTGGTCGATGGGATTCCCACCCCGAGGGACGTGCTCGGTTACCACATCGGGACGCCGCGCCGGCTCACCTACTACGCCGATCAACTCCGCTACTACCGGGCGCTGGCCGCGGCGACCCCGCGGGTCAAGGTGGAGACCATCGGTCGATCCGACGAGGGGCGGGAACTGGTGGTGGTTTGGGTGTCGTCGGACGCGAACATCGCGGCGATGGCCGCCAATCGGCAGAACCTGGCCAAGATCGCCGACCCACGCGGACGGAGCGACGCCGAGATCGCCGAGCTGATTCGGACGACCAAGCCCCACTATCACCTGATGGGCGGGCTCCATAGCGGCGAGACCGGTCCCTCTGAAATGCTGATGGAGCTCATCTATCGGCTGGCGACCGAGACCTCACCGGTGATCGCCCAGATTCGCAACAATCTCTACGTCTCGGTAACGCCGGTCGCCGATGCCGACGGCCGAGACCGGAACGTCGATTGGTTCCACCGCAATTTGGAGCTGGGCCTCGCCAATCCGCCGGGGCCGCCTCCGCCGCCGCCTCCGCGCGACAGCACCCGGGGAACCCAGGGACTGCCGCCAAGCCGGTTCATCCCGCCGGTGCCCTATTGGGGTCGCTACGCCTACCACGACAACAACCGGGACATCAATCTCGTCCTGGTCCAGATGCGCGCCATCGCGGATTGGTATTTCACCGCCTATCCGCCGATCATGCACGATCTCCATGAGTCACTTCCGTTGCTCTACACCTACAGTGGAGCGGCCCCGCAGAATCCCAATCTCGATCCGATCCTGTTCGCCGAGCTGCCCTGGTTCGCCAACTGGGAGATGGCCCAGATGACGAAGTACGGGATGCCCGGGGTGTACACCCACGCGTTCATGGACGGATGGTCGCCGGGATACCTGGGGTCGATTTCCTACAATCACAACGGCCTGATGAAGATGTACGAGACCCAATCGGGCCGGGACCTCGATACCGCCACCGCGAAGCGCGACACGACCCGCGCCAAGCCGGACTCGAGCCGCGCCCGACCCGACTCGGCCCGGGGCCGAGCCGATTCCACCCGCGCCCGAACCGACTCGACCGCGCGGCCAGCGGCGGCAACGCCGGCCACGGCCCAGGCGGCACCTGCCGGCGCGGCGGCCCGGGGACCTGGCGCGATCCCGACCGGTCGCGGGGGGGGCCAGGATCGCGAGTGGTATCGAGGGATTCCGATCGGCGCGGAGGACTCCGCCAAGTTCACTCGGCGGGCCAACGCGAACTACATGCAGACCGGCGTGCTTTCCGCCCTCCAGCTCGCCTCGATGTTTCCTGCTACCCTGCTGGAGAACTTCGTCGTCAAGACCAGAAACTCGATCGAGGAGGGCCGGACCAAGGCGCCGCACGGGTTCGTGATTCCCGTGCAGCGCGACATGACGCGGGCCGCTGAGCTGGTCAACATCCTCCGCACCCAGCGGATCGAGGTCGGGGTCGCGACCAAGGCGTTCAAGATCGACACCGTGAGCTACCCGGCCGGCTCCTACGTCATCAAGCGCGACCAGCCCTATGGGCGCCTGGCGAAGAATCTCCTCGAGCGGCAGCAATATCCCGACGCTCGCCTCAACACCTACGACGACAGCGGCTGGACGATGGGGCTGGCGATGATGGTCGACGTGGTAGAGGTGGCGGATTCGTCGATCCTCAAGGTCGCCACCACGCCGGTGAGCAAGGCTGCAGTGGTCGGTCGGATTGTCGGGAACGGCACGGCCGGCCTGGCGATCGCCCACCAGGGGTCGACCAACATGATCACTTTCCGGCACCGCCTCAAGCAGGTCGCGATGCGGGTGGCCGAGAAGGGCTTCACCGCCGAAGGCGTCGAGTTCCCGGCCGGGTCGTTCGTCATCGCCGATCCGTCGGCGGCGGCCCGGGCGGCGGCGGCGGAACTCGGCCTCAACGGGGCGGCGCTTTCGTCGCTGCCTTCGGTCCCGATGCACGATGCCGACCTGCCTCGAATCGGGATCTACTCGCAATGGACCGGAACCCAGAACCTCGGGTGGTACCGGCTCACCCTCGACAAGTTCGGGGTGCCCTACGAGCTGTTCTACAAGGAGCAGATCGTCCTTGGCAATCTGCGGTCGAAGTACGACGTCATTCTCACCGCCGAGCAGAACCTGGGCCGGGCCAACGTGCTCCAGAAACCGAACGAGAAGCCGGTACCCTATCAAAGGTCGGACAAGTACCAGTTTCTCGGGATGTACGGCGAGAGCGCTGATATCACCGGAGGGTTCGGGCAACCCGGCGTTGACGCCTTCGCCGCCTTCCTCGAGGCGGGCGGCACCCTGATCGCGGTCGGCGACGCCGCTCGCTTGCCGATCGAATTCGGGTTGGCCGGTACCGTCGACAAGGTGACCGTGCCCGGGTTGAGCGCCCAGCGGCCGTTGGTGCAAGGGGAGATCACCCGGCCCGAGCATCCGGTGTTCTATGGGTATCCGAACAAGCTGATCCCGATCAAGTACGTCGGTGGACAGCCATTCAAGGTCGGGGTGGCCGATGAGGGCAACGTGCTGGCCCGTTATGTGGGAGGGGCCGCGTCGGTGCTTTCGGGGTTGATGGTCGGGGCGGACTCGCTTCGGTTCCGGCCGTTCGCCGTCGACGTGCCGCGGGCCTATCGAGGGCAGGGCCGAGTGATTCTCTTCGCCAACAACCCGATCTATCGGTGGCAGAATCACGGGGAGTTCAACATGATCTTCAACGCGTTGCTCAACTGGAACGACGTCGTCGCCAAACCGGAATGAGAGGGAGGTCCTGATGCGCTATGGATGGATGGTGGTCGGGGTGACCATGGCAGGCGCCGGAGCGTCCGCCGCGCGTGCCCAAGCGGCGCCCAGCACGGCCGGCGGGTTCGCCGCGGAGATCATGCTGCAGTTCAACGAGTCGATGAACAAGTTCGTGGCACTGGCCGAGGCGATGCCCGCCGACAAGTACGGCTGGAGCCCCGCGCCCGGCGTCATGACGGTTGCGAAGGTGTACGCCCACGTGGCCCGGTACAACTATCTCTACCCGGCCACGAGTCTCGGGGTGGCGGCTCCCGCCGGCCAGGACGCCGACGCCGCCGAGGACCTGGCCGCCAAGGCCCAACTGGTGGCGCGGCTCAAGGAGTCCCGCGACCACATCAAGTCGGTGGTCGCCGGGCTTCGCGATCCGGGCCAGGAGACGGCCCAATACGGTCGCAAGCTGCCTCAGTGGTCGGTCTTGCTGCAGCTCGTGGCCCACATGAACGAGCACCTCGGCCAGTCGATCGCCTATGCCCGGATGAACGGGATCGTGCCGCCCTGGTCGCGCTGATCGGCGTCAGGGGACCTTTTCGTCGGTGAACTCGACGGTGGCCCGGGGGCCATTGCCGTCGGTTCGGACTCGGTAGACGAATCGGAGGTTCGGCGTGCCGGGTCGCCGAACCGTCCGGGTGGTGGTCAGGTCGATGACTTGATCGTAGGGTGGCTCCTTCTTCAGGGCGACTTGCCACTCGGTAACCTCACTCATGCTCCCCCCGGGAATCTCGTGATCGGACGTGGCGGCCGCTCGGTACGTCACGGTTCTGGCCGCCAAGTCGGTTTCGATCCAATACCGGTCGTCGCGACGATTGGGCCCAGGGGCGGGCGGCGGTGGTGCCGGGGGAAAGCGTGGCTCCACTCGGGGGCCGACAAGCGGGGGAACAATCGGTAGGGTGATCGACGACGCACCGCCGCCGGGGACCACGATGTGAATGTCGTTCTCGGCCGGCTGTCGGTTCGGCCAGTTCGACGGCCAGTCGCTCGACGCGATCGTGACCCGAATTCGATGGCCACGGTGGAAGCGGTAGGCGACGTTCTGGAGGGTGACTTGGTAGCGGTAGACCCGTCCCGGCTCGATCGGCGAGGGACCGACGAACCGCCAGTCCTCGGGCCGACGGGGATTGAGGTTCGACTCGCGATAGGACGAGTTGAGCCACCCGCGAGTCACCAGGTCGGACCGTCCTTCGGGCGCCACGTCGGACAGCTTGATCGTGAAGTCCGTGTTGGACGCCGTCGACGCGGCATGGAAGCTGATCTCCGGCATACCGGTGACCTCGACGTCCTCGGCGAGCGGAGCGGTGGTGAAGGTCAGTGACTCGGCTTCATCGACCCGCTGATCGGGCAGCGAGAGGTAATCGGTGTAGGCGGCGTCGAACCAGGTCCCATAGGGTCCCGCCGCGCTGCCCACCCACGGCCGGTATTGGTACCGGCGGGGCGCGCCGCTGTCGGGCGGGGTCAGGGCCAGGTCGCCGGCGGACGTGAGGAAGTATCGGGTCGGCCGGGTCCGCTCGATCGGCCAGTCGTCCTCGAATCGCCAGCGATTCTCTCGCATTACGAACACGGCCACCGGCGGTTCCTCGACGATCCCGGTCTCGACGCCCTTCAGGAACTGATCGAACCAGGCCACCATCAGGGCCCTGAAGTCGAGCGCGGGCCCCGGCCCGAACCCACCATGGGTCCAGGGGCCGACGATCAACTTCTGGGGAACCCGCTTCGCCTTCAGCACCAGGTAGTTCTGGTATACCTCGTCGTGGTTCCGGCCGTGGTCGAAGTAGTTGCCGATCTGGAGGGTCGGCACCGCGAACGAGGGGTACTTGCTGCGAAGATCCTTCTCCTGCCAGTAGCCGTCGTAGGCGGCGTGCTCCCACTGCGGCTGGAAGAAAGCCCGCCAACCGTTGAGGTCGGCGCGCCGTTTCCAGCGATCGACATCGAGGACCTTCCCACCCTTGCCATCGTCGTACACCGGACCGCGCAGCATGGTGTAGAGCACGTTGCTCGCCCCGTGCCAGACGTACGGGTGATTGGTCCGTACCCCGCCCGGATACCAGTGATCGCCGAAGAAGTTGGCATAGGCGCTGTTGATCGCGATCGCCTTGAGGTGCGGCGGTCCGAGGGCGGCGACCCGAGTGGCGTTGATCGCCCCGAAGGAGATGCCCCAGAGACCGACCTGGCCGTTCGACCACGACTGGCGGGCGACCCACTCGACCAGATCGTACCCGTCGCGAAAGGACTGAGCGTCGAAGTAGTCGGCCATGGTGCCCTCGGACGTCCCGGTGCCGCGCCCCTCGGCGAAGACGGCGACATAGCCGCGCTCGGCGAAGTACGAATCAGGCTCCTTGCCGTAAGGGATGTACGACACGACCACCGGAAATCGGCCTGGGCTCTTCGGCCGCACGATGTTGGCGACGAGGTGGACCCCATCGCGCATCGGGACTTTGACCTCGTAGTCGGTGACCGTGGCGTGGGTCGGTTGGGAAAGGTTGCGGTACGGTCCGCTCGGCTGGGCCGAGGCGGTCTCCGCGGCCAACCCGAGAATCAGGATTGACCGGGCAAAGCGAATCCGCGAATTCATTCTGGGCTCCCCTGGGTGGCGCCGGTCAGTATGCCTCGACCGCGCCGTTGTACAGATCGCGGGTCGCGCCCCGAAGCCGGCCGGTCTTGGGGTCGCGTTGGATGCTGATCCAGGAGCCGAACGAGGATCGGATCTGTTGTTTCGGCTGGAGGATGGCGTGCCCGCCGCGGGCGTTCAGCGCCGCGACGACGGCCTCTGAGAAGTCCTCGGTCGGCAGGACCTGCGGGCCTAGAAGCCCGCTCCCGGAAAACTGCGGGGCGTGGAGGGCGGCGTCGGGGTCGCGGCCGTAATCGAGCACGTTGACCAGCACCGCCAGAGTGTTCTCGAGCAGGCCCGCCCCGATACTGCTGCCGGCCAACACCCAGCGTCCGTCCTTCATGACGATGATCGGGTTGGTGGGATCAGGGAGCCGGACTCCGGGACCGGCTCGCCGGATCAGATCCTGCTGGAAGCAGGCCGCGTCGGGAATCGTGATCCCGCCGACGGTGATCCCGGTGCCTCCGAAAAGCACCGTGTTGATCGTGTGGGTCAGCGCGGCCACGTTGCCCTCGGCGTCGGTGGCCACCACCGCGTCGGAGTGGCCCCCACCGCCGCTGGTCTGCCTCAACGCGGCCTGGACTCGGGCCTGGGCCTCGGCCGCCTCCTTCTCTACCGCGCGCCACGACGTCGGGTTCTTCAGTTGACTCCACCAGAACGCCGCCGTCTCCCGCTTGAGGCGGCCGGCCGGCGAGAGATCCTGGGTCGGGAACTTGGTCTGGGCCCAGTCGGCGGGCACCCCGACGCCGCCGCCCGGCGGGCCGTCGAGAAACTGAATGTGGCTCGCTTCGATGAACGGATAGAGGGTCTCGGCCGACTCCCAGTACTTCGGCCCGTTCGGCAGGTCGACGTGCTCGAGCACCTGCATCGCCTCGAGCGTCGCGGTGGCGCCGAAGGTGGGCCAGGCGGCGCCAAGGAGCTGGTAGCCGCGGTAGGTCGCCCGAATCGGCTCGCTCCACTGGGCCCGATACTGGGCAAGGTCTTCGAGCGTCATCTTCCCGCCGTCGGCCTGGACGGCGGCGACGAGCTGGCGGGCCCATTCCCCCCGATAGATGTGGTCGGCGCCGCGCGATGCCACCTGGCGGAGGGTCGCCGCGAGGGCGGGCTGGCGGAACAGGTCGCCGGGCTGGTAAGGGGTACCGCCGCTCTTGAGGAAGACCGCCCCAGTGGCCGGGAGGCGTTTGAAGAGGTCTTTCCGATAGGCGAAGGCCCCGGCCAGGATGCCGCTCACCTTGAAGCCGCTGTCGGCGAGAAAGATGGCCGGAGCGAACAGCTTCTCGAACGGCAGCCGACCAAACCGCCGATGAGCCGCTTCCACCCCGGCGAAGAACCCCGGGACCAAGGCGGTGCGGCCGCTGGGCTGGTAGGGGATCATCCCGGTGGGACCGAGGCAGGCCGGGATGGTGGCGGGGTCGCGTTCTCCGGCGACGGTGTTGAATCCGGCATTGAGGGAGTGCACCGAGTTCGTCGCCGCGTCGTAGTAGATGAGATTGAGGAAGCCGGCGTAGCTCACCCACGAACCCCCGGCGAGGGCGATCTGGGCGAGGGCCGTGGTGATCGCCGCGTCGATGGCGTTGCCGCCTTGGCGGAGGGTCTCCCGTCCCGCTCGCACCGCGAAGGCGCCGGTGGTTCCGGTGACCATGGCCGAATCGCCCTCGCCAAGGCCCTTCGCCTTGCCGATCTCGGAGGTCAGGGCGAGATAGCGGTCCAGTTCCCCGGCGGGCCAGGTGCCCGGGGAGAGATCGACCGGCGGCTTGCCCGCGCACCCCGCGGCGGCGACAAGGGCGGCGACAACCGAGGCACGGTGAAGGGCGGTGTTCGACACGGCAGTGATCCAGATCGGGGGTGGCTCGAAAGTACCCCTTGATCCGTGAAATGGGAGGGTGTCCCGATTCGTGGGACCTGGATCCCGGGTCTCCCGGGGTCGCCCAGGCGGAGTTGGGCCTCAGCGGATCCGCTCGCCCCGGGCCGAGGTCTCGAGCAGGCGGTCGAAACGGCTCCGTCGAGTCTCCTCCCGCTTGGCGCTCATCACCCAAAAGGTCATCAACTGACGATACCCCGGCGGCTGAGCCTGGAAGAACGTCCACGCCGCCCGTTTTCCCTGGAAGCGGCGTTTCAGCGAGGGATCGAACGATAGACGCTTCCGTTGCTCGTAGGTATAGGGGGCCGAACGGGCCTCGGTGCGCCGCGCGAAGGCGGCTCGCCCGGCCTCCCGCATCAGCCCTTGTCGCTCGAGCTCCCGGACCTTGGCGATGTTGATGGCGCTCCAGTTGCTGCCAGGGCGCCGCGGGGTGAAGCGGATCGTATAGCTGGTCTCGTCCCGCCGCCTGCGGATGCCGTCGATCCACCCGAAACAGAGGGCCTGGTCGACCGACTCCGACCAGGTGAGGGTCGGTCGCCCCGTGCCGACCCGATAGAACCCGACCAAGAGCTCGGCCGCGCTCCGGTGATGACGAGCCAGCCAGGTTCGAAACGCGGCCGCGGTCGGAAAGAACCGCGGCGTGGAGGTGGCCACCGCCGGTCTCGCCGCCCTACCTGGCCAGGTCGCCCACCGCCGTCGCGGCAGCGTGGGCTTTGGGCTCGTCCGCGGCGCCGCGGGCGTCGGCGTGCAATCGGGTCGCCAGTTGGCGCAGCGCGTCTCGCCGGGCCTGCCCCGACAGCGTCTCGGCCCGGACCAACTCCGCCCGGGCGGTGGTGATCTTTTCGCTGGCGAGACCCCGGCCGCGGTCGAGTTGATCCAGGTACGCCCGGGCCAGGGCGAAGCTCGCCGGCCAGACCATCTTCGGCTGCTCCTGGGCGTTCAGGTACTCGAAGCGAACCGTCTTGGCCGCGTCGATCTCGTTCCGGGTCAGGAAGCCGCTGGGCGCCAACTCGAAGATGTCGAGGCCGCGGGCGATCTCGGAGCTGACCAGGTATCCGTTATACCAGTACACCGACCACGATCCGCCGCTCACCAGTCGAGTCGCATCGACCGGTCCGCGGTCGTAATAGGCGATCTCGACCGGCTTGGCGGGATCGGTCCAGTCGAACACCGAGATCCCGCCCTGGTACCAGCCCTGGACCATCACGTCGCGGCCGGGAATCGGGACCAGCGAGCCGTTATGCGCCACGCAGTTCTCCAGCGAGGTCTGAGCCGCGGGCATCTTGTAGTAGCTCTTGAACTCCATCCGACGGTTGGTCAGCGTGAAGATCGCGTTGGCGCCCCACTCGTATTTGTCGGTGGCGCGGCATCGCGGCGCTGAGCCGCCGCCCCATTCGTCGGTGAAGAGAATCTTCGAGCCGTCGTTGTTGAAGGTGGCCGAGTGCCAGAACGAAAAGTTGGAATCGGCCACCGCGCCGATCCGCGCCGGGTTGGCCGCGTTGCTGATGTCGAGCAGGAGGCCGTATCCCCCGCAAGCCCCGCCGGCCAGGCCGATCGCGGGATAGACGGTGATGTCGTGACACTGGGTCGGTCCGCGGCCGGCCCCGGGTCGCGGCGCCCGGGGCGGACGGGCGGCGGCTTGGGCGGCGTCGGCGGAGTCGACCGGATCGGCGTGGCGGGGCGGGGCCGCGAGGTCCTGGAAGATTCGAGGGGAGCTCACGATCTTGGCCTGCTCCGGGGCCGCGAGCGGGACCTTGATGACCTCGATCCGGAACAGTGCCGAGTTGGCGTCTTCCTCCGGCATCAGGGCCGAGCATCCGGGCAGTTCGTCGGCCGGGCGGACCCCTGCCGAGCCGGAGACGTAGATGTAGACGTGGTCCTTGTCTTTCGGATCGGTGACCACCGTGTGGGTGTGGGATCCCCGACAGGTCTGGACGTTGGCGACATACTTGGGCTTGGCCACGTCGGTGGCGTCGAAGATCCGAATCCCTCGCAGTCGGTCATGGCTCACCGCGTGCTGAACCCCTTGGGGACCGCAGTCGAGCCGCCCGGTGAGCCCCTCGCCGGAGACGAACAGCAGGTTGCCGAAGACCGAGACGTCGCTTTGGGAGGCCGGGCAGAGAAACTGCTTCGTCAGCTTCGGGCGGCTCGGGTTGCTCATGTCCCAGACGGCAAAGCCGTTGTAGTTCCCCTGGAAGACATAGTTGCCGCGAAAGGCGAGGTCGGAGTTGCTGGCGGTTTCGAACCCAGCGGGTGACGGCACGTTCGACACCAGCCGCATGTTCCACGCGGCGACGCCGGCATCGGTCAGGCCGGGCTTGAGACCGACCCGCGGATCGGGGCTCGGCGGCGTCGTCGAGAGATTGACCGGCGCGGGGGCGCTGCCGGCACCCGACGTCGACGGCTGCGAGCAACCCGAGAGCGCGAGGGTGCCGATCACGAGCAGGGAGGGGATCAGGTGGCGCGTCATCTGGCGGCTCCGTCGGTGGGGATCGTACGCAGCAGCGACTGCATTCGTTCGATCTCGGTGCTCTGATCGGCGACCACATCGGAGCCGAAGCGGAACACCACTTCGTCTTGACCGGCCCCATCCGTCGCGAACAGCTCGTTCGCCATGGTGAGGGCTCCTTCGTGGTGGCGGATCATGTAGGTCAGGAAGAGCCGGTCGAAGGCCCAGCCGCGAGCCTGGTCGAGGCGGGCCAACTCCTCATCGGTCAGCATGCCGGGCATCAGCATCGCATGCTCGGTGCCGTTCATGACCATTCGGTGGTGGGTGGCATCGGCCGCCGGCACGGGCAGCCCGCGATCGGCGAGCCAGGTCTGCATCAGCGCGATTTCGTCGCGCTGCGCCACGATGATTCGCTCGGCCAGAATCCGGATGTCGGATCGGGCGCCGTGAGACGCCGCCCACCCGGCGATCTTCACCGCCTGGGCATGGTGAGGAATCATCCCGGCCATGAAACGGGCGTCCGCTGGCGAGACCTGGCGCAGGGCCCGCGGAGTCGGGCCGGTCGCGGCCGTCGATCGCGATGCCCCCGCGCACCCGATGAGCGGGGACATCGCGAGCACGGCGGCCGCGCCGACGCGGAGAGGCACTGAGCAATCTCGAACCCAGACCAATAACACGGGAGCATTATACGGCGCCGACGCCAGCGGGGAAAGTCGCCGGACTCGAGTCCCGGCGGACGAGGGCCTCCCGGGGCAGCGGAGCGCGTTGCCCGAGAGGCCGAGGTGAATCAGTTCGTCACTTGAATCGCCAGACCCCGTTTGAATGACGTGGAGGTCGGATAGGTCGGGGTGTAGATCACCGAGTGGTAGCAGGTATTGGTGGTCTTGAAGGTGGCGCTCGTGTACCACGCCTGCGGTTTCCGGTTGCTGGGCGCTGTGATCGTCAACTGGAACCACAGGACGGCGCTCCCCTGGCTCTCCGCCTGGGTAGCCGGATCGGAAAGGGTGATGGTGATCGGAGCCGCGTTGCCGTTGTTGCCGGGGAGCTGCACCACTCCGGCGCCCGAGCCGATCTTGTTGGCCGCGAGGCCGTAGCTGCCCTTGAAGACCTCGAGCGTCGCGGGGTAGCTCGATAGGGCGCTCGACTGGCCGTTCACCGACAGGTAGAGGGTGACCGCCCGAACGGTCCCGGTCGGCGTCTTGATGCTGAAGGGGGCCACGTCGGTCTTGGTCTTCGCCGTCACAGCCGCGCAGGCAAACACTGCCTGACCGATCCCCGTCAAAGCCGAGAACTGGGCGTCGAGGTACCCCGGCAGAGTCGGGGTGACTCCCGGGGCGAACAAGCCCGCGGTCGCCACGTTGAGGCCGTCGCCGAGCATCCAGGCTGCGACTTGGGCCAGACCGTTCGCTCCGGTTGGCGACCCGGTGGCTCCCACCGTCAGCGAACCACCGTTACCCGTCGCGGCATTCCAGTACACCGGCTGATTCGGGACCGGGTTGCTCCAGGCGTCGGTGACCAGCACTTGCGGTGACGGCGCGACGGCGACATTGCGTGGCAACTCCGCCGGGTAGCTGAAGGTGGGAGAGATGATCCCGTTGAGGTAGGTCTGAATTCTGGTGGCCGCCCCCGCCCCGATGGTGATTGGCGTGGATTGGGGCGACACGAAGCTCCCTGAGGTGAACCGGAGGGTCCGGTCGCCGACGCCACCGTCAATGCGCAGATCCGTGTAGGCGGCCACGCCACCGACCGCGGCGACGACGGTCGTGCCGCCGAGGGTTCCCGCGCCGGCGGCGATTGCCGCGGTCACATTCGCCGACGAAGCGACCAGATTGCCGAAACGATCCTGGATCGCCACGATCGGCTGGGTTGGGAACGCGATACCCGCCTGGGCGGTGCTGGACGGTTCCGTCGTGATGGCGATCTGGGCGGCCGGACCGGCGCCTACCGAGATCGGGCCACTGACCGCCGCGGTCAGGGCACCCGATCCGAACCGGATCGTCCGATTTCCGACCAGTCCGTCGATCCGCAGGTCGGTGAAGGTCGCGACCCCGGCAACCGCGGCGACCGAGGTGGTACCGGCGAGGGTTGGGGCACCGCTGGCCACCGAGGCGTCCACCGTCAGGCCGGTGTCGACCTGGTTGCCGTACTGATCCGTGATTGACAGCGCCGGCTGGTTGGTCCAGACCACGCCCGCCTGGGCCGAGCTCGACGGCGAACTGACGACGACGAGTGCGGAGGGTGGCCCGGCCGCGAGCTGGATCGTCACCGCCACCGGCGTCGCCGCGCCGCCGAAGGAGAAGGTCACGGTCTGCGGTGTTCCCGCCACGGGCCCGCCGATCGCCAAGTCGGTGAACTGGGCGATGCCGTTGGGATCGGTGGTTACCGGCCCGGTGAAACTGGCCGTGCCTCCGCCTGAGGTCACCGTCGCGGTAACGTCGGTTCCGCTGGCCGTCACCGGGTTGCCGAAGGTGTCTTGAAGCTGGAACGCGGGTTGGGTGGTGAGGGGCACCCCCGCCTGCGCCGACGACGACGGGGCTGTCACGATGCTGAGCGCGGTGGGTTGTCCGGCGTCCGCTTTGATCAGCCAGTTGAGCGATGTCCCGGTGGTGGTTCCGTCCACCGCCGTGATCGACACCAAGCCGCTATTCGGGAACTGGAGCGAGGTCGGATCGAAGGTGGCCTCGAGGTTCGCGAAACCGGCGACGGTTCCGAACGACAAACAGGGCAAGGTCGCGATCCCGTTGACATCGGTTTGGACCTGAACCGTGTCCTGAATCGTGACCACGCCGCCGATCACCCGGCAGACTTTGGCGTTGGCGTCCGGGTCGAACGTCGTGGCCGGATCGGCGCGGAAGGTGACGGTCACCCCGGCGATCAGGTTGGAGCCGTCCGGGTCGCCGCCGGGCGTCGCCACCGTTGCGAACGGCAGGCCGGTCGTCGTGCTGGTGCCGACCGGACCCTGATAGAAGAGCGGCGGGAACGGCGGGTTCGCGGCGGGTCCCGAGCTGGGGGCGCCCGCGGGCGGCGTGAACTTCCGAGTGCTACCACCGACCCCTCCGACGGCATTCAGACTCGGGTCGACCAAGCCGAACGGACTGAACTTGCGGGTCAGGCCACCGACCCCGCCGAGGAACATCATCGGCGCCGCCTGCAGGGGCTGCGGGGTGAGCACCGTGGTCATCTGCGCCATCAAGCGACCGAGCCAGCCACTCCGATTCTGGCTCGTCGGCAGCGGGCTGGAGCAGGTGGACTGCAGCAGGCTCGGCACCGGGGTGGGTGTCAGCAGCTCGAACCCGACCGTCGGGTCCTGGTGTCCGACCAGGAGCGTCGCGGGGGCTTGGGGCGGCGCGCAGATCACGACCACCGCATCCGCGGCGAGCACCGTGTTCGGATAGAGCGTGATCGCGACGTACCCCGGATAGGTGTCGAGGTTGGTGACGAGTGGCGCCGGGCCGGTCGCGATATCGGTCACCGACACCAAGGTGCCCACCGGAACGCTATTGGGCGGGAACTGGACCCCGACGACGGCGGGGATCTCGAAGGCCTTGGTCGGATCGCCCGGATTGAGGTCGAAGACCTGGCCGCTGATCCCGACGTAGCAGAAGAGGTCGGTCCGGAGCTCGTCGAGCTCGGCCTGGCTCGCGGCCTGTTGCTCGGGAGTAAGCTGGCCGAACTTCGCTTCGATCAAACGGACCAAATCGCGGGTCCCGATCCGGGCCTCGTCGATCTCACCCGAGCCGACCTGACCCTCGATCGTCTCGAACCGGGCCAGGGCGGTGTTCACATCCGACCAGCCCGCCTCGCGGTACAGCACTCTCAGCTGGTCTCTGATCTCGTCCGACGTTACGGGAGAGCAGAGCGGGTTGGGTACCGCCGGCGGGCCGAGTCGTGGCCCGGCTGGAGGAATCGAGGTCGTCGTGTCTTCGCCGCCCTTGTCGACGGCGCAGGCGCTCGAAAAGAGAAGCAGGACCGCGGTGAGACGCCTGAGCGTTCTGGGCATGGAGAGCCTCGGTGAAGCGAGTCGGACTATTTGGTGTTGTTCCCCCGAGGCGGCTGGGTGCGCCGTCTCGGGGGATTCTACGGACTTCAGTTGGTCGCGCGGATCGACAGGCCTCGC
Organism: Gemmatimonadales bacterium; assembly: GCA_046160105.1. Taxonomy (GTDB): domain Bacteria; phylum Gemmatimonadota; class Gemmatimonadetes; order Gemmatimonadales; family GWC2-71-9; genus SHZU01. Next base: position 81,370 of record JBJXGT010000009.1, read on the forward strand.
TTGAACGTCGTGCTCGACGGGTAGCTGGGCGTGTACACCAACGAACCGTAACAGGTTTCGTTAGTCTTGAAGTTGGCGTTCAGGTACCACACCTGTGGTTTCCGGTTGCTTGGCGCCGTCACCGTCAGCTTGAACCAGAGAACCGAACTACCCTTGCTCTCCGGTTGGGTCGCCGGATCGGACAGAACGAAGGTGATCGGAAGGGCCTTCCCGTTGTCGCCAGGAAGCTGGACCGTGCCGCTCCCCGAGCCGATCTTGTTGGCGGCCGAACCGTAGGTCGTCTTGAACACCTCGATGGTCGCCGGGTAGTTCGACAAGGCGCTCGACTGACCGGTCACCGACATATAGAGCGTCACCGTCCGAATGCTGGCGTTGGGCGTCTTGATGCTCATCGGGGCCACGTCGGTCTTGTTCGTCGCCGTCCCCACGGCGCACGCGAACACCGACTGTCCGGTCGGGGTCGACGCCGTGAAGGCGGCATCGAGGTAGTTGGGCAGGGTCGGGGTCACGCCGGGAGCGAACAAGCTGGCGGAGGCCTGATTGAGGCCTTCGCCGATCGTCCACGAGGTGACTTGGGCGACTCCGTTTGCGGCCGTCGGGGTCCCGGTGCTGCCGACGGTAAGGATCCCGCCGTTGCTGGTGGTCGCGTTCCAATAGATGGTCTGATTCCCGACCGGATTATTCCAGGCGTCGGTCACCAAGACCTGCGGCGAGGGCGCGACGTTCGCGTAGGCGGTGAGAGCGGTCCCGTAGTCGTAGCTCTGCGCGGCGGTGCCGTTGAGATAGGTCATGATGCTGGTAGCGGCACCGGCCGAGATCGACACGGTGGTGGAGGCCGGCGACGTCAGCGCGCCGGACCCGAACTGCAACGTCCGATCACCGGTTGCGCCGGCGATCCGGAGATCGGTGAACGAGGCCACGCCGCCGCTGGCGGCCACGGTCATGGTGCCGGCCAGGCTTCCGGCACCGCTGGCCAGGCTCGCGGTCACGTTGGCGGCGCTGTTGACGAGGTTCCCGAACTGGTCGCGAATACTGACGACCGGCTGGGTTCCAAAAGCGACGCCCGCCGCCGCCGAGGTCGACGGTTGGGTGGTGATCGCGAGCTGGGCCGCGGGACCCGCCCCGATCGTCACGGTGGTACTGGTGGTCCCAGCGAGACCACCGCTTCCAAATCCGATCGTCCGGTCGCCAGTCGTTCCGTCGATTCGCAGATCGGTGAACGTGGCCACGCCGGCGACCGCCGCCACCGAGGTCGTGCCGGCCAACGCCGGGCCGCCACTGGCGAGCGATGCGACGACCGTGAGACCGGTGTCGACTTGATTGCCATACTGGTCGGTAATGGAGACCGTCGGCTGGGTCGCGAAAGCCATGCCCGCCTGCTCCGGCGTGGACGGCTGGGTGACCATCACCAGCTTGGCCGCGGGCCCCGGGGTGAGTTGAATGGTGATCGACGCCCCGCTGGTCGCGCCGCCAAAGCTGAAGGTCAAGGTCTGGGGCGTGCCAGCCACCGACCCGCCGATGGCGAGATCGGTGAAGGTGGCGAGCCCGTTGACGTCGGTGGTCACCGGCGCGGTATAGGTAGCGGTTCCGCCGCCCGCGGTCACGGTGGCGGTCAACTCGGTTCCACTGGTCGGCGCGGCGTTGCCGAACGCGTCCTGGAGTTGCACGGCCGGTTGCTGGGCGAACGGGACGCCGGCCTGGGCGGAGCTCGACGGCGCCGTCACCAGACCGAGCTGGGTCGGTTGCCCCGCGTTCGACTTGACCAGCCAGTTGAGGGTCGAACCGGTGCTTGCGCCATCGACCGCTGTGATGGTGACCAGGTTGCTGTTCGGGAACGAGAGGCTGGTCGGGTCGAACGACGCCTCGAGGTTCGCGAAGCCACTGCTATTGCCAAAGGAGAGACAGGGGAGGGTCGCCACGCCATTCGCGTCGGTCTGCACCTGCACGGTGTCCTGGATCGTGACGACTCCCCCGATCACTCGGCACACCTTGGCTTGGGAGTCCGGATCGAAGGTGGTGGCCGCCGAGGTGCTGAAGGTCACCGTGACGCCCGGGAACAGGTTCGACCCGTCGGCGTCGCCACCGGGCGTCGCCACGGTCGCGAACGGAAGTCCGGTCGTCGCGCTGGTACCAACCGGGCCCTGGACGTAACTGGACGGAAGCTGAGGATTGAGACTCGGCCCTGCGGCCGGTGCGAACTTGCTGGTCGCGCCGCCGACGCCGCCGACGGCGGTCAGGGTCGGGCTGACCAGACCGAACGGGCTGAACTTCCGGGTCAGGCCCCCGACCCCACCGAGGAACATCATTGGCGCCGCCTGGAGCGGCGTCGGCGTCAGCGCTCTCGCCATTTGGGCCATGACGCGGTCGAGCCAGCCATCCGGGCCCGCCTTCATGGACGACGAACCGGGGCAGGTCGACTGCAGCAGGCTCGGGACCGCCGTCGGGACCAAGAGTTCGAAACCGGTGGTCGGATCCTGGTGCCCGATGATCACCGACGCGGGCGCCGGCGGATTCGAGCAGATTACGACGACGGCGTCTTGGGCCAGGACCGTATTGGGATACAGCGAGATCGAGATGTACCCCGGATAAGTATCGAGATTGGTGATCAGGGGGGACGGACCGGTGGAGATGTCGGTCAACGTCACCAGGGTTCCGGTCGGAACGATGTTGGCGGGAAACTGGACCCCGCCGAGGCCGGGAAGATCGAAGGCCTTGGGCGGGTCGCCCGGGTTGAGGTCGAAGACCTGGCCGCTGAGGCCGACGTAGCAGAAAAGATCCGTCACCAGGCTATCGAGATCGGCCTGGGCCGCCGCCTGCTGCGTCGGAGTCAGGTTGCCGAACTTGTTCTGGATGAACCGGACCAGATCGCGGGTCTTGATCCGGGCCCCATCGATGTCGCCTGCGGTGAGCTGATTCTGAATCGCCCCGAATTTCCCCAGCGTCGAGTTCGCGTCCGGCCAGGCGTTTTTCACGAAGAGCGCGTTGAGGGCCGCTTCGATCTCGTCCGAGGTGACCGGGGCGCAGTACGGATTCGGAACGGCAGCGGGCCCGAGCTGTGGGCCTCCGGGTCCGCCCGGTGCGGTCGCCGTATCCTCACTCTTGTTGTCCACGGCGCAGCCGGCCGCGAGAAGGAGAAACGCCGCGGTGAGTCGACGAGCAGTTCGGCACATGTGGGACCTCGGAAGTGCGGGGCGACCAGGGCCGTTTGGTCGTGCCAGAAGGTAGCCTAACGTCAGATTTTTCGACAGATAGGGACTGGATTCAACGGTTTTGTGTTGCACCTACGCAACAACTAGCCCTGGTAGCGGGACTATTTTGCTCCCACCAGGGTTCGAAACCGGGGATCATTGGCCAGATTCCGGAACTGCCACCCCGGATCCTGGGCAAAGGCGCTTCGGGCGCGATCGTTGGCGGCGAAGTACACCTTGAGCATATCGATCGCCTTGGTGGTGTCGGCGAGGTGGGCGTAGGTGAAGGCCCCGAACAGGTTCAGGTCCCGGGTCGGGTCCAACTCCGGGTCGCCTTTCGATCGCTCGACGACCCGTTTGGCGCTGTCGCCCTGGCCGGCTCGTGCGAGCACGAAGGCGACCATCATTCGCAGGTGGAGGCGAGTGAAGGCGGCATTGGACCCGGCCAACGCGGCTCCGCTGTCTGCCAGGGCCCAGGCCCCCGGAATGACGGAGGGGTCCTGGTCCTTCATGGTCAGCAGGTAGAGTTGACACTGCACCGCGTTTTCGCTTCGCGGGAACCGGCGCCGGGTTTCGTCACACCACTGGGTGGCGTCCAGTCTTTGTTGGGCGTCGTAGGACGAGGTGAACAGGCGGTAAAGGACGTCTTCGGCGTTCTCCAGGAACGCGTCCGCCCTCAGGGCAGCTCGGGCCGCCAAGTTGATGTCGACGACGCCGCTACCTGGGTAGTTGTAATGGAGGTGGGACAGGCTTGCCCAGGCACCAGCCTGGGCTTGATTGAGACCGGTCGCGGTGTCCAGGTCCTTCTTCGCCAGCTCCAACAGCGCCTTGGCTCGCGCCGCGTCCGGCTCGAGATTCAAGAGCCAGGTCCAGTACCGGAGGTTGCCGCGGATCTCAAAGGCATCCGCCGACCCCCGGTCCATCGCGATCGCCCGCTCGATATGCGTCAACCCGGTGTCGATCCACTGTTTCACTCGATCCTGATCGAACCCCGACAGGCGCGAGCGACGATACCCGACCAGGCCCCGCAAGACCACCGGCTCGGCCCAGGTGGGATCGAGCGCTTCGGCCCTCGCCAGGAGGGAATCGGCGACCGCGAACTGGCGATCTCGGGCGACCGAGTCCTGTTGCCGGGCGGCGACCTCCGCTTCCTTGCGGGCCCGCTCGGCTCGCTGCACCAGTGACCAAGCTTCCACGCTTCGGGTCCCTTGTCGCTGGGCCTGCAGCTTGATCTCCTCGCCGATGCGGACCCGAATCAGTTCAGCGACTTTGTTCGCCAAGGTGTCGCGGACCGCCAGCAGGTCGGTCGCCGGCTGCTCGAATCCGGCCCGCGAGTACACGCTGCCACTCGCGCCGTCGAAGAGCGAGACGTTGACGTTGATCTTGTCGCCGCTGCGCTCGACGTCACCGCGGATCAGCGTCCCGACGTCGAGGGCCTGCACCACGCTGTCGGGACTGACGGCGGGGTTTCGAAAGGGCTGGACGCCGTTTCGGGAGATCACCGTCAGGCCGGTCACTTGGGAGAGCCGCCCGATCAGCTCTTCGGTCAAGCCATCCGCCAAGAACGCCAGGCTGCTGTCGCTGCTCTGGTCGTCGAAGTACTGGACCGCGACCCGCCGGGCGGCTGCGTCCGCGGCCGCCGGTGCAGCCGCCGCCACCGGCCCCCGGTTCTGGAAGCCGAACCGCCAGATGGCGAGGGAGCCGAGGACGGCGAGCAGCGCGACGCCCCCGATGAGCAGGTTGCGCCGCCGGGTGTCGACCGGGGGTGCGACGGCGGGGTAGGTCGAGGTCGGCACCCGCCGAGTGGCCGTGTGCCGCATCGCCACCCGACGGTTCGCCGTCGCCCCGAGCGGGACGCCAAGGATCTCGGTGAACTGGGCCGCCGACTGGGGTCGGTCGGTGGGCGTCTTGGCCATCGCGGCGAAGATGGCCTCCTCGACTTCTTCCGGCACCGAGTTGCGGACGATCCGGATGCTCGGCACCGTCTCCATCGCGTGCCGGGCCATGATCGCCATGGCGTTCTTGCCGGTGAACGGAGGCTCGCCGGCCAGCAGCTCGTAGAGGAGGCATCCGAGGCTGTAGATGTCCGCCGTCGGCCCAACCGTTTCGCCGGCGGCCTGTTCCGGCGCCATGTAGACCGGGGTCCCGATCGCCATGCCCGTTTGAGTCAACTTCTGGCCACCGCTCTCGTGGGCCGCGCGGGCGATCCCGAAGTCGGCCACCAGGGCGTGGCCGTTCGAGATCAGGATGTTTTCGGGCTTGATGTCGCGATGGACGATGTTCTGGGCGTGGGCATAGCCGAGGGCGTCGGCGATCTCGAGGGTGTACTGGACCGCATCGTCGATCGGGAGCTGCCCGTCGCGGTCGAGCCGATCGCGGAGGGACTCGCCCTGAATGAACGGCATCACGAAGTACAGCAGCCCCTCGGTCGAGCCGGAGTCGTACAGGCCGAGGATGTTCGGATGCTGGAGCTTGGCGGCGAGGCGGATCTCGCGCTCAAATCGGTCGGCGCCGATCGACGCCGAGAGCTCGGGGTGGAGGACTTTGATCGCGACCGCCCGGTCGTGCTTGACGTCCCGGGCCAGAAAAACCGTCGCCATGCCGCCTCGGCCAAGCACTCGCTCGATCGCGTAGCGATCGGCCAGCGAAGCCCGAAGTGTGTCGAGGGTGTCGGTCACAGCGAGGTGGTCATTGGACGCTGAAAAATGGGGCCCTGGAGGGGTTTACACCAGTCAGGGCGCCTATCCAGGGGGCCGACATTGCTCTATCGGACCGTGTACGCCCGCCCGGCCGTTGCCTCGAAGGAAATCGTGGCCGGTCCCTCTCTGCGATGCCGGATCAGATTCCCCGCCAGGCGGACCTCCCCGAGGCCCGTACCGCGAATCGTCACCCGACCAGTTCGCGAGGCCGCGACCCGCGCCTCGGTGAGTCGGCCCGCCGTCCACTTGAGATCTACGGTGTGGCCCCCTCGCGCGCGGAGGCCGGAGACCGTCCCATCGGTCCACTCGGCGGGCAAGGCCGGGAGCAAATGGATGGCGGCTTGGTGCGACTGAACCAGCATCTCGGCGATGGCGGCGGCCGCGCCGAGATTGCCGTCGACCTGAAGCGCTCGGCCGCACAGCGAGAACAGATTGGGCAGCGACGACTTGGTGAGAAAAGCGCGGAGCTGGTCGTGGGCCGCGTTGCCGTCGTAGAGGCGGGCTCTCAGTCCCATCTTCCAAGAGTACGACCAACCGCAGCCGCCGGTGCCGCGTCGGTCGAGCGAGACGGCCGCGGCGCGGGCCAGGGCCGGGGTTTGCTCCGGGGTGATCTCGCGGCCCGGATAGAGGCCCCAGAGGTGAGAAAGGTGGCGGTGCTGCGGCTCGACTTCGTCCCAGTCCTCCAGCCACTCCTGAATCTGTCCGTGTTTGCCGATCTGATTCGGGGCGAGGCGGGATCGAGCGGCGAGCGCCTCGGTCGCCAGCGCGCTGTCGACCCCGATCTGGCGGGCTGCTTCGGCGAAGCTGCCGAGCACTTCACGAAGGATCTGCATGTCCATCGTCGGGCCGGCGGCCATCGTGCGCGCCGTCAGCACCAGGCCGGACGTCTCGTCGAAAAACTCGCCGTTGCCGGGCCAGGCCGGAAAGTTTTCGGGCGAGTTCGACGGCGCGGTGACCAGCCAGCCGTGCTTCGGCTCGGGCACGAGAATGTCGAGGAGAAACCGGGTCTGATTCCGGAGCAGGGGATAGATCCGGCGGAGCGCGGCCGGGTCGGCGGAAAAGCGATACTGCTCGAGAAGATTCGTCATCAGCCAGGCGCCGCCGACGGGCCAGGCGCCCCAGGAGGGTCCGTCCATCGGGGTCGTCGAGCGCCACAGATCGGTGTTCTGGTGGACCACCCACCCTCGCGCCCCCCAGTGCTCCCGAGCAGTCGCCGCGCCGGCCTCCGCCACCTCGCGGACCAGTTTCTCGAGCGGCCCGACCAACTCGCCCAAGTGGCCGGTTTCGGCGGGCCAGTAGTTCATCGGCAGATTGATGTTGATGGTGTACTTCGAATCCCACCAGGGATTGGGGTTGTCGTTCCAGATTCCCTGGAGGTTGGCCGGCTCGGTGCCCGGCCGGGAGCTCGCGATCAGGAGGTACCGGCCGAACTGGTAGTACAGCGCCGCGAGTCCGGGGTCGGGCGCGGTGGCGAAACGGGCGATCCGCCGGTCGGTGGGCATGGTGTCGACGGCCGGGTCCGGCCGGCCCAGCGTTAGGCCGACTCGGCGGAACCATTGCTGGTGCTCGCGGACGTGGTCGGCGAGCAGGGTCGGATAGGGTCGCTCGGCGAGGCGACCCAAGGTGGCCGCGACCCGCTGGGCCGGGTCGGCGCTCACGTCGCGGTAGTCGACGAAACTGGTGGCGGCGGCCACCACGAAGGTCACCAGGTTCGCGCCCTCCACGGTGAGGCGGCGTCGATCGACCCGGATGGTGCCACCGTCCGCCCGCGCCACCAGGTCCGCCTGATAGCGCAGCCGGCCTTCGACGCCGAGATAGTCGGTGCTCTTGCCGGTGAGCCGAAGCCGGTCGGGCCCGAGAGCGTCCATCCGGAAATAGTCGGTGCCGTAGTTGGAGTGGGCCGGATTCCGACTGCCGCGAAGCTCGGCCGCGACCGTGATCGCTCCGGGCCGGTCGGCGCTGATCCGGACCACGATGACCTGGTCGACCGCGCTGGAGAAGACCTCGCGCAGATAGCGAACGCCCCCGGCCGAGTAGCGGACCCGCGCGATCCCCTGGTCGAGGTCGAGCTCGCGGCGGTAATCCGAGGCGCTGTCGTGACCCGGCGAGAACAGCCAGAGGTCTCCGAGCGATTGGTACTTCATCTGTTCGAACGGCTTCCCCATCATGGTCCGACCGAACAGATCGTGGGCGGCCGGAACGTCCCCGGCGAAGAGGAGCCGGCGAATCTCGGGCAGGGCGGCGGCCGCGCCGGGCACGACCGGATCGTAGGGCCCACCCGACCAGAGGGTTTCCTCGTTGAGCTGGATGCGCTCGGCCGCGGGGTGGCCGAAGATCATCGCGCCGAGTCGGCCGTTCCCGACCGGCAGGGCGTGGTTCCAACTCTCGGCGGGTTGGCGAAACCAGATCGGGGGCGCTGGCTGCGCCTGGAGGGCCAGCAACAAGAGCACCGCGTGGGTCACAGGCCGGACCTTTCGGTAGGGTTGACGGGCTCGCGCGCCGTGCGTGTTTGGAGCAGTATTGATAGTAGCCAAAGGAGGGCGGCGTGGTCACTGGGTCGGTGGGACTCCGGGCCGGGTTCGTGATCCTTGCGGTCGCGATCGCGGTCGGTTTCGTCGGGGCGGTTGTCGCGGCCACTTGGCGAATGACCGGCGATCGGGCCGGCGCGAAGCGGGCCGGGCTGGCGGCGGCGGTCGGGGCGATGGCTTGGCTCGGGGTGAGCGGCGGCGCGGCTCGCGCCGGCGCGCTCCGATTCGACCCCCACCGCCAACCATGATCGTGCTCCTCCTCGCCGTGCTCGGCCTGGCCATCTGGCTGAGCCGGGCCGCGATCGGCCGGCGGCTGGCGTTCGGCTTGCCGCTATCGGTCCTGATCGGCTATCAGGCGTTCCGGGTGGTCGTCGAGGTGCTGATGCATCGGGCCTATGTCGAAGGCTTGATGCCGGTCCAGATGAGTTACCAAGGCCGCAACTTCGACATCGTGAGTGGAGCGACCGCCGCCGTGCTCGGCCTGGTGCTGCTGGTCCGGGGCGCTCCCCGGTGGGTGTTGCTCGGGTGGAACCTGCTCGGCCTCGGGCTTCTCATCAACGTGCTGGTGATCCCGATGCTCTCGGCACCGGGCCCGTTCCGTCGGTTCCTCAACGAGCCGTCCAACGTCGGGGTGACGGCCTTCCCGTGGGTGTGGCTCCCCGCGGTGATGGTGCTGGCGGCGCTGCTCGGCCACCTGCTGCTGTTCCGGCGCCTCGCCGGCCACGGAGCTGAGGATCGTCGTTAGGCGGCCTCGTCAGCGAGCGTCGTGGAAGATGATCCCCAGCGTGTGGCGGTGGCCGGCCCGGATCCGACTGACCCCATGGCGCAGGGTCACCCGATAGGCGCCGCGGGCCCCCCGGACCGGACGGTGGTGCACCGCGAACACGGCCCCGTCTCCCTGTCGGAGCGGAACGACCGACACTCGTGATTGCATCCGGGGCCGCTGCTCCGTCATCACGAACTCCCCGCCCTCGAAATCCCGGCCCGGCTCGGCGAGCAGCACCACCACCTGCATCGGAAAGATCTCCTCGCCATACAAGTCCTGGTGGAGGCAGTTGTAGTCGCCCGCCTGGTATTGGAGCAGCAGCGGAGTCGGTTGCGCTTGCCCGGCCCCGTGGCATCGGGCCAGGAAGTCGGCGTGCTCGGCCGGAAAGCGGATCGGGTTGTCCAAGGCCTCGTGCCACCCGTTGGCGATCGGCGCGAGGTGTCGGTAGAGGGCGGTTCGAAGCTCGCTGATGAGGTGGGGAAGGGGGTACCGAAAGTACTGATACTCCCCTCGGCCGAACCCGTGGCGCGCCATGACCACCCGGGAACGAAACCGGCTCGAGTCCGGGTAGAGGGCGATCAACTCGTCGCACTGCTCTCGCGAGAGCAACCGGCCGAGGACGGCGAACCCCTGGTCGTCGAGGTCGGCGGCGACCGGGCCGTTGCCGGCGCGGGCGATCGTCGCGAGGTCGGGACCCGTCGTTGTTGGCACGTTACACGATAGCGACGCCGGGCCTCGGAGGCACTCCGCTTCTTGCGGTCAAACTCCGAGGGTTGGTGGCGAAGGCGGCGCCGGCCAGGTAGAGTTTGGCATCCACTCGGAGACTCTCGTGAAACGGCCGTTCTCGAACTTCATCCTCCTGGCGATGCTTCCCGGCCCCGTCACCGGTGCCGCTCAGTCCCCGGTGACACCGCCGGCGGAAATCACTCGAGCCGAGTACGTTGCTCGCCGTGACTCGTTGGCGGCCCGGCTGGGCAGCGGGCTGGTGATCGCGTTTGGCGGCGTCACCCCGGTCACCGACTTCGGGCCCTTCTATCAGCTGCCCGCCTTTCGATACCTCACTGGCTATCTCTACGCCGATGCCGCGCTGGCGATGGTCGTCACCAACGGACGCCCGTCCAGCACGCTGTTCGTCAGGCAGACCGCCGTGCGCCGGTCCATCTACTATGGCGAGGAGCCCGATGCCGCCGCGCTGCTCCGAGACCTCGGGCTGGCCTCGCGGCCGATCGAGCAGGTCCAGGTGTTCGTCGATTCGGTGATCCGATCCGGGGTGACGGTGGTCCACGAACTCCGCGACTTCGCCGCGGCCGATTTCGCGGCGCAGGATTCCCTCACCCGCGGCGGTCAGTTCATCAAGGCCCTGGCGGTCCGGCATCCCGGCGTTCAGGTGAAGAACGGGCACGGAGTCCTCGACCTGCTCCGGGCCCGCAAGAGCGAGGCGGAGTTGGCGCTGATCCGCCGGGCCGCGGAGATCTCGGCGCAGGGCCACACCGAGTTGATGCGGCGGATCGACCCCAGCATGCACGAGTACGACCTCCAGGCGATCATCGAGTACACCTTTCGGCGCGCCGGCGCCGAGCGACCCTCCTACGGGGCAATCGTCGGTTCGGGTCCGCTCACCCTGCAGCTCCACTATATGAAGGACCGTCGGAAGATGGAGGCGGGCGACTTGGTGGTGATCGACGCCGGGGCCGAGTACCAGGGCTACGCCGCCGACGTCACCCGAACCCTCCCGGTGAGCGGGACCTACACCCGCGAACAGCGGGCGATCTACCAGCTCGTTCGTGACGCCCAGGCGGCCGCCGAGCGAAACTCCAAGCCGGGCCTCCGGATGCAGGCGGCGCTCGACAGCTCGATCGCCGTGCGGGCCAAGGGGCTGGCGGCCCTCGGGCTGGTCGAGTCGGCCGACGCCAGCTACGATCCGGCCTGGGGCGTCAATTGCCAGGCGACGCCGTCCGCCTGCAGCCAGGCCTCGCTGTTCATGATTCATGGGATCACCCACGGGATCGGGCTCGAGGTCCATGACCCCGCCCAGGCGTACTACGGCACCTTCGCGATCGGCGACGCGTTCGTGATCGAGCCGGGTCTGTACCTCAACACCAAACTCCTCGATATCCTCCCGGATACCCCGAAGAACCGGGCCTTCATCGCCAAGGTCCGTTCCACGGTGCTCAAGTACCAGCACGCCGGCGTCCGGATCGAGGATTCGTATCTGATTACCAGCCGCGGCCTGGAACGGATCAGCATGGCCCCCCGGGAGATCGAGGAGATCGAAGCACTGACCCGGCGCCGGCCCATTCCCTAGGGCGGAACGAAGGAACGCCCCGTCGATGACGATCGGCGGGGCGTTATTGCCCGGGCTCGAACCCCGGGTGGTTGCCGCGGGTCAGCGGACCCGTGGCGAGTTACCCGTCGCAGGGTATCCGATCAGGTTCGGCAACGACGATGAGCTGGCTCGGATCATCGATCTGGATCCGAATGACGCCTTGGATGCGCTCGACCAAGCCGGTGGCGACGATCCGTCGTCCCTTGTACCGCTCGAGTTCGGCGATCCCATCGGCCATCCGCTTCGGGACGACCACGCTCATCGCTTGCCGGGGAGACTTCCGCTCGAGATCGAGCCAGATGTCTCCCTGTGGGGTCTCCCGGATCCCCGCGACGGTTCCTTCGATGGAGGCTCGCCGGCCGACCATGGTGGCCGCTTCGGCGGCTGGAACGGGCTTGGGGGTCGCCTGGGGTCGCCCGAACGACGGCGCGACCAACCCGAGTACCACGGCGACTCCACATCCCTTGATCCACATCGGGGCCTCCATCGACACGTGGCAATGTAGAAGGTGGCCCCGTTGGAGGTCGTGAGCTGACGGTGAAGTTCCGTTCACCGAACCAGCGATGAGCTGAACCACCGTTCACCCGTCCTTCGCGAAATCCTCAGAGATGGGACAGTAGGATCGGGCATCCCTAAATTCGAGGTGTCACGGATGAAGGCCCGGCTTGGGTTGCTCCTGGGGGTTGGCGCGCTGGCGGTGGGCTGCTCGTCGAAGGCGGATCAGGCCGGATCGGCGCCAACCGGGGCCGCGCCCGCCGCGGGGCTGGCGGCCGTCAAGGACGACGCTTCGGCGAAGGACGTGGTGAAGATCGCGGCGGGCTCGCCCGACCACACCACCTTGGTCGCGGCGGTCGGTGCCGCTGGCTTGACCGATGTGTTGGCGAGTTCCGGCCCGTACACGGTATTCGCGCCGACCAACGCGGCATTCGACAAGCTCCCGAAGGGCACGGTCGAAGACCTCCTCAAGCCCGAGAACAAAGGGAAACTTCAGGCCATTCTCCGCCACCATGTGACCACCTCGGCGTACCAACTCGGTGAGCTCACGGACGGCATGGTCTTGTCGATGGCCGATGGGACGTCCGCCACGATCGCGAAGAGGGGGGCCGATACCTATATCGGCGACGCGAAAGTGCTCGGCTCGGCCCGGGGCAGCAACGGGATGGTCCACATCATCGACGCCGTCGTCGTTCCAGCGAGCAAGTAGGAAGGCTCAGATGCCCCAGACGGAGCAGATCGGCTTCAAGGCGTTGGAGGCGGATTTCTTTCTCCGGAAGATGCACGCGGCCAGCGCGGAGCTCTTCGAGTTCCGCTGCTATTTCAGCGCCTTCGCGTCGGCCGCCCGAGGCATCCCGGTGTCGATGGAGGCGGGGCTTGGCGCCAGGCCGGAGTACCCGGGATGGCGCGTCATCTGGCAGCAACGGCTGGAGGCGAATCGGATCGCCCGGTTCTTCGCCGCCCTACGGATCGAAACCCAGCGGATCGGTCACACCCCCGTCCACCTCGACCGCTCGCGCTGGGTACGGTTCGGGTTATGGGAGACGAAGCACCACTTCACCCGCGACGAGGGAGTGCCGGGGGACGTGCCCGACCTCGACGTTCTGGAGGCCTGCACCGAGTACCTCAGCCTGCTCGCCGAGATGGTCCTCGACTGCTACGAGAAGTTCGGGATTCGCTCCCCAGCGCCGCTCTGGTCGGTTCCCGCCCTGGCGCGGCTCGGCGTGACGGTGGACGACATCGAGGACAGCCTGGGCTTTCCTCGGGGGTGGACGGCGGGCGACGGCCGGGACGATCGCGCCCGGCTCGCCGCGTTGCGCCGCTACTCGCCGGACACCCCGCTCGATCGGTTCTTCCTCCGCTACCTGAATCGGGCCCGCGCGGCGCCAGCGGACGGCTAGGCCGCGTCCCGTCCGTATCGGGTCTCGGCTTCGAGAACCTCGAGGACCCGATCGTAGAGTCGGTCAGCCTCGTCGGCGGAGTTGGCGATCGCGGTCAGCCCGAGCTTGCCGAACTGACTCAGCGCGCCGATCATGTGGAACAGCACGCCGCTCTCGGTTCGCTCACTGTAGAGCAGCTTGTTCACCGTCAGCAGGTCGAAGAGATCCTCCGGGAGCATCCCTCGGTACCGTTCCGAACGGAGATTGTCGGTGGCCCGGTAGTACTTGAGCCGGCCACTCTGGCTCTTGAACAACCCGGTGTTCGGGTCGAGTTGCCCGCCGGTCAGGAAGCGGAGGGCCAGGAACGGGTGAGTCGTCCCACCCATCCGGAGGTTGATCTCGATGCCGGCCAGGCGCCAAGGCCCTCGACGGGCGTTCTGGCAGGCCAGGAAATCCACCCCGAACCGACTCACCACGCCGTGGCGCGCCAGGACCTCGCCAACTCGGAGTCCAGCGGCCTGAATCGCGACTCGATAGGCGTCGTCGGCCGGGAACCGAGCCCCGAGGAATACCTGGCCTGTGTCGGGGTCGAGAATCTGGTCGTGGGTGGAGAGCAGGATCACCTCGCCCCGCGGGCTGGTCCGAACCTGCACGCTTGGCGAGTTTTTCCGGGGGGCCTCGATGAACTCCTCGATCACTCCGCCCATCTGGGCGAACTTCCGGAAGAAACGTTGCGGGGTCTCGCCGGTCGCGACGAACGCGAGGGACCCTTCCAACGCCTCTCGGATCGGACCGATCTCGGGCGCGTCGGGGTACTCGAAGATCGCGTTGCCCTCACCCGAGAACCCCTCGTTGAGCTTGATCACCGCCCGTCGGAGGAGGGGTTGGCGACGCCGCAGCTCCAGGGCGGCTTGCGCCACGTCTTCCGCCGAGGCGAGGTCCTCGAATCCCTCGGGCACCAGCACCTCCGCCTCGCGGAGCACCTTGCGGCCCCCGGATTTCGACCCGAGGTACGCGAGCGAGGGATCGCAGCCGTTGAGCGGGACGTCGAGCAGCACCGCCAACTTCCGCTCCAGCGGGGTCGCGTTGAAGACCGTGAGGTATGCCTTGGCCGGATCACGAACCGCGCAGCGGATGCGTTCGATGAGCCGAGGTCGCTCGAGGACCTTCTCGGTCAGGGACCGAGGAGAACTGTCGTAGGCGCAGAGCATGGTCAGACGCGCCCGGGCGTGGCTCGCAGGAATCCCGATCAGGAGTTGGAGGTAGTATTCGAGCACCTGGGGGTGGACCGGATGGGACGTCACGTATACCATGTGGGCCCGCGGGTTGCGGAGCCTGATCAGCAACGAGAGGAGCCGTTCCTCGTAGTGGGCGGCGCCGTCGAGTTTGGCCAGTTCTTCCTGGTCGAGGGTCAGCGAGGGCACCACCACCGATGTGTAGTCGTCCTCCTCGCTGGCTGTGAGGCGATCCCAGACCTCGGCCAAGCGAGGCTTGAGCGCTTCGAATCGGACCAGTTCTTCTGCGGAGGAGAGAAAAGCGGCAAAGGGCGGCTTGGGGATCATCGCGGCTCCGAGTCGTCCAGGTGGCCCAATTTACGGCCGCGTGGTGGTCCCGGTGGGCTCCATGAGGATACATTCATGGAGATCTTCACGGCAACGGAGTGACTGATGTCAGACGAACTGCAGGCAGAGCTCGAACGGTTGCGAAAAGAGAACGCCGCCTTGAAGAAGGGGGCCTCGAAAGGGGTCTCGCTCAAGGTCAGCGAAAAGGGTGGCGTCTCGGTCTACGGCCTGGGTCGGTTTCCGATCACGCTCTATCAGGAGCAGTGGACCAAGCTGCTCGAGCTGGCGGACGAGATCAAGGATTTCATCAAGGCCAACGAGGGCCAGCTGAAGAAGAAGGAATAGCCCTTTACTCGACCCGGGCCCGGGTCCACAGCTCGGGCGCGCCAAGATCGGCCGACAGCTGCTCGAAGCGGGCGGTCGGCCCGAGCCAGCGGAGTTCCTCCACCAAATCGAACACCGGCGCGTCCCCGCGAAGCGTGGCGAGGGTCCGGAACAGCATCGCGGCGTCCCGGTTCGTGGCGAGGGCGTCGGCGAGGCGAGTCGCCCCGCGGACCGGCACCTCCCACCGCGCCGAGTCTACCGGAATCGCTTCGAGGTGCCGGTAGTGGGCCAACACCTGAGACGCGGATTTGGCTCCCCACCCGGGGATTCCCGGGTACCCGTCGGCCGAGTCACCCACCAGGGCTAGCCAGTCAGGGATCGAGGTCGGCGGTACCCCGAATTTCTCGATGACACCCTGCTCGTTCCGAATCGCTCGCTGGCGGCGGTCGAGCTGGACGATACGGTCGCCCACGACGCACTGGCTCAGATCCTTGTCGGGGGTGCAGATCAACACCTGCTGCACCTCGGGAAAGGCGCCGGCTCGGACCGCGGCGGCGGCGAGGGCATCGTCCGCCTCGAACTCCACCATCGGCCAGACCACCACCCCCATGGCGACGAGCGCGTCCTCCAAGGGATGGAACTGCGATGCCAGTTCGGGTTCGATCCCCTCGCCCGTCTTGTAGCCCGGCCAGAGGTCGTTGCGAAACGACTCGATGACGTGATCGGTGGCCACGCCGAGGTGGGTGGCGCCGCTCTCGATCAAGCCCAACATCGACGCGAGCACACCAACGATGCCGCCGACCTCACGGCCGGTCCGATCCTGGCTGCGCGGCATCGCGAAAAAATGCCGGTATAGCTCGTAGGTCCCGTCGACCAGGTGGACCTTCATCGGCCGGACCGCCCTGTCCGGTCGCCCGTGCACGGGGCACGCCGACCCCGGCCGTGAGCTACTGAAACGAACACGATGTCGAGAAATCGATGACCCGGGCTCGCCGGCCGGATCCAGTGAATGTCAGGATGGCGAGACAGGGCCGGACGGCGTAGGTCAACCGCGTCGTGTCACCGGTCTGCTGGCTGGCCATCACCTGAAGCCGACCGTGCAGGTCGATGTGGGCGGCCCTCCCTTCGGCGAGGGCCCGGCGAACGACCAGGAGGGAATCGGTGAGCTGGGCCAGGCGGACCGAATCCCTCGCCTCCGCGGCCGACAGGAAAGCCCGGGCGGGCCGGGCGAAGGGCTCCCATGGCCCGGCGTAGAGGTCGAGAGAACGGGCCCCGACGACGATCACAACGATCGCGACGGCGACCCCGAACAGCACGGAGCCAACCTGAGAGCAGGAGGGGGGCACGAGGTCGAATCTAGGGAACGCCCGGGCGGTTGGCGAGGACGTCTCGGTCGCATGGCTCGGAGGATGGTCACCGGGCGGTTTCCGAGCCATCTTTGTCGGGTGCCAAACATCATTCGTTCGGATCTGTGCTTCGGTCGGCGCCGGTCGTTCGTGGCTGTCGTGATGGTCGCCGTCGGGGGGTGCCAAGCGGGTCCCGAGTACACGGCCGTCGCCGACGTCAAACAGCTGATGGCGGCGGTGATCGAACCTGCCGCCGAGGCGTACTGGGACGCGGTCGGCACCATCGATGACTCCACCGGATCGCACAGCTTCGCCCCCGTCGGCGCGGAGGAGTGGACCGCGGTTCGAAACGGCGCCCTGATCGTTGCCGAGTCCGGTAATCTCCTGATGATGGACGGTCGCGTCCGGGACCGTGGGGACTGGATCGTCATGTCCCGCGCGATGATCGAAGCGGGCAAGCAGGCCCTTGCCGCTGCGAGGGCCGAGGATCCGGCTCGGGTGTTCGCCGCGGGCGCCGACCTCTACGATACCTGCACGCGGTGCCACGCGGTCTACGCGACCGAGCTACTCCGCCCGAACGCCCAGCCGCCTCAATAGTCGGTGCTCTCCATCCTCCAGTGGCTCGCGACCACCGAGTGGAGCATCGCGCTCCGGGAGTCCCTCTACGCTTGGCCGTTCACCGAATCCCTCCACGTGCTGACGCTCGCCCTATTCGCCGGCACGGCGATCATGCTCGACCTCCGGTTGCTGGGCCTCGGGTTCCGGTCGGTGCCCGTCACCCAGTTCACCGAACGAGTGCTGCCGTGGACCCGGGCCGGCTTCGCGGTCATGGTGGTGACCGGGACCGCCCTGTTCTATGCCAATCCGGTGCGGTACTACCAGAACGTCTTCTTCCGAGCGAAGGTCATCCTCCTGGTGGCCGTGACGATCAACATCTGGCTGTTCCACTCCCGAATTCACCGCCAGGTTGGTGAGTGGGATCGCGATCTGCCCACTCCTCGGGCCGCCCGGATCGCGGCGATCGTCTCGCTGTCGGCCTGGGCCGGGATCATCGTGGCGGGCCGATTGATCGCCTACAACTGGTTCGACTGCGACATCCAACCCCAGTCCGATTTCATCAACTGGGTGGCCGGCTGCGTGGTCGAGGGAGCGGCCCGCTAGGGCGCCGATGGACATCGCGTTCTTCGAGTGGTGCGAGCGCACCCTGATCGGCGAGGTGGTGCGGACCTCGGTCTGGCTGTTCCCGGTGATCGAGGCGGCCCACCTGCTTGGTCTCTCGCTGCTGGGAGGGGCGGTGCTGTTGCTCGACCTCCGCCTTACCGGACTGCTCCGATCCTCGGTGCCGATTCCGGAGCTGGCGCGGCACACCTGGCGGTGGACGGTGATCGGGATCGGGGCGATGATCGCGACCGGGGTGCCGCTGTTCCTGTCCGAGGCGGTGAAGTGCTACTACAACCCGTCGTTCTGGGTGAAGATGACCACCCTGCCGATCGCGGTGATCTTCGCCGCCACCATTCGACGACGGGTCGCCAGCCGCGCCGAGTCGGGCATCTCGGCGCGAACGCGGCTGGCCGGCGCGGTGTCGATGATGCTCTGGTTCGTGGTCGCCGCCGCGGGCCGCTGGATCGGCTTCTCGTCCTAACGGGTCGGCGGTTTGGCGGGCGGCTCGTTCGGATCCCGCCCATCCCGCGGCGCCCCGGTGCCCGAGGAACCCATGAAGAACTTCCGCCCGTCGGTGAAGGTCACGTCCCGGCCGTTGGCTCGCTTGAGCGAGTGATCCTTGGTCTGATAGCCGTCGACGATCAGCTCGACTCCGTAGGTGAGCGTCTGCCGGGTGAGGCCGCGACGAAGCAGCGTGTTCGGGGTGCCTCCCTCCACCATCCAAACCTCAGTGGCGCCCTCCCGCTTCACTTCGAGGTGAATCCAGGCGTGGGGGTTCACCCACTCGAGCTTGACGACCTTGCCCTGAAGCCGGATCGGGGCGTCCCGATCGAACTCGGCACCGAAAGCGTGGTGGGCCACCAGCGGCGCCGCTCCGGCGAGCACCAGTCCCGCCCCAATGGCCATTGGCGAAATTCGCATCGGTCGTTCCTTTCTCACGGAGTCTTCTTGGCGGCCTCGCGCTCTTGCGCTCGGGCACCGCTCAAGACATTGCTCAGGGCGTAGTTGCCCTCATGACAGGCATACTCGTAGATCCGCTCACCCATGGCGACGAAGGGGACCTCGCCGCTCCACGGCTGGACGTAGCTGAACGGGTCGTCGATCGTGAATCGATAGAGGATGGTCCGCTCGTCGACCCGGTGAAATCGCTCGATCACCTTGAGGCTGTCGTTGGGTGCCCGGAAGGTCTGGGACGGGTGGAGGTTGGTGGTCTCGACCACCAGCGTGTCGCCCTCCCACCGGCCGTGTGAAACGCCCATCCAGGGACGGACCTGGGCGGGGAGCTTCCGCGCTTGGCCGAGAGGGATGATCCGGGCGTCGTGGACCATCTCGGTCAGGATCATCACGTGATCCTTGGTCTGGACGATGGTGTAGTTGTTGTTGTAGAAATAGTTCGGCAGCATCGGCGGTCCGGCATTCGAGCCGAACGACATGATGCACCGCTCGCCCAGCGGGCGGTTCTCCGGGTTGTCGTATTGGCCGAACTGCCGGTAGCGCTGGCCCATCTCGGTGAGCCGCGTTCGGGCGGCGGCGGTCATCGCCGGGATCCGCCCGTTCGGTGGATCGACGACGAGTGAGCTCCGATACTCGCCACCCACCTTGGCGACCCGATCCCCCGCCTCGATCCAGAAGTAGTTGTAGCCGCCCACCCCGCCCGCCGCGCCGGTTGAACCGTCGCCCCCCTTGGGTGGGGCCACCCGATTGGGGTCGCTCGGCTTGGCGCGGGCCGCGATCGTGTCGGAGCGGATCTTCTCCACCGCGGCGACTTGCGCCGGGGTCAGCGCCCGCTCTTGACCGGCCGGTCGCTCGATCGGGGTCATCGTGCCGTTGGTCCAATTGCCTTGGAAGTCGGGACGACCCTCCGGGGTGCGGGGCGCCTTCCAACCGCGGGTGGTGGCCGGTTTGGGTTGTTGGGCTCGCGCCGGGATGGCGACGGCGCCTGAGAGGACCGCCAGCGCCACGAGCCGAGCGGTGGCGAAGGGCCTCATGGGCGGCTCCCCTCCTTGAGCGGTTGCTTCCGGAGGTGCCCGTAGAGCAGTTCTTCGACGAACTCGACGCACTTGAACTGGCCGAGCCGGGCGTCGGGCTCGACCCGCTTGTAGAGCGGCATCCGGATCGTCCACGGTCGGGTGAAAGTCCGGGGGTCGTCGATGGTGGCTTCGTACTGGAGGTGGTACGGCGTCGTCATCGTGTAGCGCTCGACCACCTTGAGCGACTCGGTGTGGTGGTTGCCGGCCCGGTCGAACCAGCTGCCGTCATTGAACCCGGTCACCTCGATCACGAAGGTGTCCCCTTCCCACCGACCCACCGACTGCCCCATCCAGCTGTCGACCTCGGCGGGTCCGGGATCCTTCAGGTAGACGTCCCGCACTGCCCCGGCAAACTCGTAAGCGATGAAAAACGCCTTGTCGCTCTGGAAGATCTGGAACGGAAACGGCAGGTAGGTCGCCCGCGGCACGCCAGGGAGATAGCACTTGATCTCGGGGTCGCGGCTGAGCCAATTCTCCTGGTTCTCCTTCTTCTTGGCGAGCGCTTCGGGCCGGTAGGGGATTTCGCCGCCGACCACGACCCCGAGTCCCGACGGTACCGCGCCGACGGCTCCCAGCGCCACGACTTCCTTGGCAGGCACCGGAACCACCGGGCCCGGTCGCATCGCCAGGGCGGGTTTCGCCGAGTGGGCCTCGAGGTCGTAGTTGGCGGTGTTGAGGGCCTGCCAGATGCCGTTCAGGTCGGGCTTTCCCACGCTGGTGCGGGGGATGGCCGGACGTTGGGCCGCAAGAGGGGCCAAGGCGCACCCGAGGAACAGGGCGGCGGCGATCAGCGGTCGCGTCGGACGGGGGGCAGCGGGTTTCATCGGTTGGAGCGGCCTTCCTCGCCCGGTCGGGCGTTCAGATGAGGAAATCTGGCCTTGAAGACGGAAACGGGCCAGTCCGGGCCGAGGCGTGGCCGCGGCTATGCAGGCGTTGAGGTACGAGTAGCCACGAGACCGTGACGAGGGGCGTCACGGTCGGAAACGCTTACGGAACCACGCTGAACACCCACCGGCGGCCAGTCCCGTGCGCGGCCGCGCTGCCGACCGGTCGCCCGTCTCGGTCGACGCGGTCGAATCGCAGTTCGGTCGGGGATACCCACGTGGGATTGCTCGGCCCCCAGTCGAGCGGCCCTCGATCGGCGGCCCACAATTGCAGCCCGAAGTCCCACTCGACGCCGAACCGAGTCCCCGGAGTCCGCGACCACACCTGGATCCGCTTGGCCAGTGGTTCCCGCGGGGCCCCGAATCCGACCGTGACGAAACGGGTACTGTCCGGCGAGATCACCGGGGCAGCGTCCACCGCGAGTTTTTCCCCCGAGCACCCGTCGTAGAGTTCCACCCAAGTCGTCGGCCCGCCCCAGAGCAGCAGCTCGACTTGATGGTGGCCGATCGCGGGGAGGTAGCCTCGGTATCGGTAGTCGGTCTGTCCGTCCCCAGGGGGCACGTCGGTGAGGGTGACCTGGAGCCCATTCGCGAAGGTGAGCTTGACCGTCGAGTCGGTGATGGTAACGTGGCTCGCGGGCGGCGGGCAGGGCTGCGCCCGGGCATTGGCCGTTGCGGCAACGAACCCAAGCGCGAGCGCGCTGAATAGAGGCGCGCCGCACCGGCGAGCGGGCTCGCCGACCCCCGCTCCCGCACCGAGATGGAGAATACCGTTGTTGGGTCGCAAGTGGCCCCGATCGGCGGCTTGGCGACGAATCATCGCCAGAGAACGTTCGCGTCGCGTTCCCGGATCACCCAATCAATCTCGGTGATAGGCCCCCGGTGGGGCAACCGTCGCGGGACGATGTTCCGGCCGACGAGTGCCGCCGGAGATGAGCCGGAACTTCCGCGCCGGGCTGCTTCGATGACTCGGACCGGCCTCCGCGATCCGCGAGGTCAGCGCTCCGTTGGTAGGGGCTTCGCCAGCAGATACAGCCCGAACACCAACACTATCAGAGCGTCCACCGCGACCGCGACGCCAGCCTGGTGATCGAGAAACTGGCGGCCGTGGCTCAGCACCAGTCCGATGAACACCAACTTGCTCGCCGCCGCGACGGTCACCACGAGGCGTCGGACCGGGGGGCAAAAGGCTCCGTAGATCAGCATCAGTCCGATCATCCCGATCAATGCGCCCCAGTTCCGCACCACCACATCGGCTACCGGCCCCCCTAGCCCCTCGCCGAAGTTGGATCGCAGGGCGGCCTCTGGGGCGATCGCGGCGTAGAACATGGTGGCCGTGAGGAGACCCGAGATGAGCATGATGACTCTGATGCGCGCGGCGAGCCAGTTCACGGTGATCCCTTTCGGGTCGGGGTCCGTCCGGTCCCGGGTTGGGGCTCGGAACGAGGGCGAGGTCGGCGCTACTCGCTCCGCAGCGCGGTCAGCGGGTCGACTCGGGACGCTCGATGCGCCGGAATGTACGCCGCGACCGCCGCGACGGCTCCGAGCACCAGCGGCGCGACCAGGAACGTGACGGCGTCGGTGCCAGCCGTCTGATAGAGAAGGCCGGCCATCAACCGGGTGACGCCGACCGCCACCGCGAGCCCGAGCCCAAGCCCAACCGCGGTTAGCGCCAAGCCGCGCCGCACCAACGTCGCCACCACCACCGCCGGTCGCGCGCCTAACGCGATCCGCACCCCGATCTCCCGGGTCCGCTCCACCACCGCGAACGCCAGCACCCCGTACAATCCGATCACCGCCAAGAGCAGCGAGGCCCCGGCGAAGGCCGACAACACCGCCGCGGTGAACCGCGGGCCAGCGATCAGGTCGGCGCGGCTGTCCGCGATCGGGCGAACGGTCGGCACTGGCAGGGACGGATCTTCGGCCCACACCGCCCGGCGGACCTGCGCGGCGAGGTCGGGGACCGGCCCGTTGGCGCGCACCACCATGGTCATCGCGGGCCAGACCATCTGCCGAGTCGAGAGAAACATCACCGGCGGGGGATCGGCGTCGATCGCCACGTCGCGAATGTCGCCCGCCACGCCGATGACGGTGCGAGGAGTGCCGTCGGTGCCGCCCCAGAACAGCCGGCGGCCGATCGGATCCTGCCCCGGCCAGAGTCGCTCGGCGAGCGCTCGGGAGACGATCGCCACGGGAACCCCGGGAGATCGGTCTTCGTCGCTGAAGTCCCGCCCCTTGAGGAGGGGCACTCCCGCCGACTCGAAGTACCCGGGCGAGACGATCCGCCATGCCGCTGCGAGAAACCCCGTCGTCGGGAAGTCCGCGGCGCGATCCTCCGGAGTGACGTCGTTGACGAGATTGAAACCGCGGTAGGGATCGACGATCGTCGCCCCCGCCGACCGTACCCCGGGGATCGCCTCGATTCGCTCGGCCAGCAGGTTGAAGAACCGCGCCATCTTCCACTCTTCGTCGTACTGCGACGCCGACAGCCGGAGCGGGACGGTCCAGACGTTCGTCGTGGTGAGCCCGGTGTCGGCTCGCTGGAGCTGGATCAGGCTCCGGATCATCAACCCGCCCCCGACCAGGAGCACCACGGCGAGCGAAACCTGTCCGACCACCAGCGCTTCCCGGACCCGGTGATGCCCGCGGGGCGAACCGCCTCGGCCGGTCTGCTTCAGGCTGGACTGGAGGTCGGTTCGGGCCGCCTGGACGGCGGGGAGCAGTCCCACCCCGACCGACGCGAGCATCGCGGCGCCGACGGCGAAGCCTAACGCCCGCCCGTCGATGGCCACCGAATCGAGCCGGGGCACCAGGTCGGGCGGCAGGGTCCGGAGCGCCTCCACGGCCCACCACGCCGCTACCAGTCCGATCCCGGCGCCGAGCAGGGCGAGCACTCCGCTCTCGGTGAGCAGTTGGCGGAAGAGGCGACCCTGGCTCGCGCCGAGGGCCAGGCGCAGGCTCAGGTCGGTTTGTCGAGCGGTGGCCCGGGCCAGTAACAGGTTGGCCACGTTGGCGCAGGCGAGCAGCAAGAGGATTCCGACGGCGGCCATCAGCAGCACGCTCGACTGGCGAATGCTCGGGCCGACGGCCCACTCGTCGAGGCCGATCACCCGGACCCCCCACCCCGCGATGGCGGGATGGGTGGTCCCGTTCTCAGCGGCGATCCGGGCCAGATCGGTGTGGGCCCCCTCGATGGTGGCCCCCGGACGGAGCCGGCCGACCATCCCGAGCCAGTGATCGTCGCGGTCGTGACCGGGGTCGGGCACCAGCGGCACCCAGGCGTCGACCGAGAGGAACCGGAACTCGGCCGGCATCACCCCGAGGACCGTGAACGGCTGGCCCTCGAGGGTGACGACCCGGCCGACGATGGTGGAGTCGCCGCCGAACGCCGTTTGCCACCCCGAGTGGCTCATGACGACGACGCGGGTCGCGCCGCCGGGACGGTCCTCGTCGGCGGAGAAGACCCGTCCCATCGCCGGGTCCACGCCGAGGGTGGGGAACAGCGAGTAGGTGGCGTTCGCGACCGTGAGGAGACGCGGCCCGCGGTCGCCGGTCAGACTCATCCCGCCGCCCCCGGTTCGATAGGCCGCGAGGGCGGCCAGGGTCCGATTGCGATCGCGGAAGTCGAGGTAGTTCGGCTCCGAGGCGGTGAAATCGGACCCCTCGGGGTTGACCTCGAAGACGTGGACGAGCCGATCGGGGGCCTCGAACGGCAGCGGGGCGAGCACCACCGCGTCGACCACGCTGAAGATGGTCGTCGCGGCGCCGATGCCGAGACCTAACGTCGCGATCGCGACGGCGGCGAAGCCGGGAGCACGGCGGAGGTCGCGGCCCGCGTGGCGAAGGTTCCGGCCCAGCTCATCGAGCCAGCCGATCCCGCGAGACGCCCTGACCTCCTCCTTGAACCGCTCGACCCCGCCGAAGGTGATCCGCGCCGCCCGACGAGCGGCCTCGGGCGTCATCCCGGCGCGCACGTTCTTCTCCACTTCCATCTCGAGGTGAAAGGCCAGCTCGTCGGTCATCTCGCGATCGACCCGTTCCGGGGTGCCGATCGCCCGAAGTCGCTTCCACCAGGCGTTGAGCTGATCTCTCATCTGGTCGCCCCCGCGAGGATCAGCTCGACCGCCTGGACATACCGCCGCCAGCTCTCCGTCTCGGCGATCAGTGCTCGGCGGCCGCTGGCGGTGAGGTGGTAGTACTTGGCGCGGCGGTTCTGCTCGGTGGTTTGCCAGCCGCTGTCGATCCACCCCTTGTTCTCGAGTCGCTGGAGGGCGGGGTAGAGCGACCCCTGGCCGATCTGGAGGGCGTCCTTTGACTGCTGCTCGATCTGTTGGGCGATGGCCCAACCGTGCTCGGGCGCCGGGGCGAGGGTCTTGAGGATCAGGAGATCGAGGGTGCCCCGGAGGACGTCATTGGTCGGTGGCGCGCGCATCGGCGGTCATCCCCGTCGTGTCGAAAGTCGACACAACGATATGACTGCTTGTGTCGAAAGTCAACACAAGCAAGCTGGATGGGACCCGGGCCCCGTGGGCCTCCGGCGCGGTTGGCTCGGTCAGGCTCGGTTACCGCAGCCGAGCCATCAGGTAGTTGGTGCGGGCCCGGATCGGCCGCCCATCGGGGCCGAGATCGAAGACCATCCGCTCAGCCAACTCGCCGTCGGTCCTGATCCGCCGGAAGGTATGCTCGCCGACTTTCCGGTACTTTTGGATCGTCGCCACCGGGTCGTCGCTCGGGATCTGCATCGTGGCGAGGCCGCCTTGCCACCGGATCACCTCCATCTCGCCGCCGAAACTCCAATAGCTGCCGAGATAGCGATCGAGCACCGGATCGGGTGGGGGCGTCTTGCCGGCCGTGTCGGCGAGCGCCTCCTTGATGGCCGGCCCCAGCAGCGAGTAGGCCTGCTGCGCCAGGCCGGTGGCGTCGGCGTCGAACGTGTTCGCCATCGCGATCGTGGCGACCTTCTCTTCCGGCTTGAGCAGCAATTGGGTCCGATACCCCGGACAGCTCCCGCCGTGGCCCACGAAGGTCTGCTCGCCCCGACGCCACACCATGAAGCCGAGTCCCCAGCTGGACTTCCACTCGGGGTCGAGAAAGTGCACCCGCTGCATCTCTCGGAGCGTGCTGGCGCGGAGCACCTCGGTTCCTCCCTTGGCCAGGAGTCGGAACTGCCAGGAGGCGAACCGGGCCAGGTCGCGGACGTTGGAGGCGTACCCCGCGGCCGAGGCCATCGCCTTGGTTTGATAGAACGGCATCGGACGACGGCTGAGGTTGCGATCGATCCCGCTGTACCCGGTGACCAACCGGCGGCCCCGTTCGCCCGCTGGCATGTCCGGGGACGTCGAGCCGAGTCCGAGCGGCTCGAGCAGGTTGGCCCGGACGTACGCCTGGTACGACTGACCAGAGGCGGCCGCCACCACCGCGCCGGCGAGGGTGAATCCGAGGTTCGAGTAGCTGATGTAGGTGCCCGGCCGATACTGGAGCTCGCGATCGGCGACGGCCTTCACGATGTCGGCATCGGTTGGAAACGTCATTCCCGGTTCGAGCCAGTAGTCGTCGGCGGCCTCCGCCTGGAGTCCGGCGGTATGGGTCAGGAGTCCTTCGACCGTGATCGGGCCGTCGTTAGGCGCGCCGGCCGGCGGGGTGAACCAGGGCAGGTGCTTGGTGATCGGATCGTCGAGCCGGAGCCGTCCCTGGTCGCGGAGCTGGAGCAGGGCGAGGCTGGTGAACAGCTTCGAGATCGAGCAGATGCTGTAGAGATGGTCGACCGTCACCGGGGTTTTGCGGCTCAGGTCGGCGAACCCGTAGGCGCCCTCCCAAATCAGTTGCTGATCCACGACCACGCCGGCGGTGATCCCGGGGATCTGCTTGAACGCTCGTTGGCCGTCGAGCCACTTGTCGAGCGCCGCCGTCGCTTCCCGGACCCTCGGGTGCTCCGCGATCCGTTGGGCCCCGGCGGGAGGAGCAAGAAGGGTGACCAGGGCCAGGGCGGCCGGCAGAGATCGGATCGGCATGTCGATGCCCGGTAGGGGTTTAGCGGATGGCCACCGAGTGAAGTTAGCGCCGCGGCGACCAACCGGACAGCGGGACGGGCGGGGCACCGAACCTGCCCGCTACGCTGCCCCCGGCGGCGCCGACCAGAACCCGATGGTGCTGGTGATCAGCAGGTCCCGCCCCAGTTCCGCGTACTGATGCCCGGTGCCGACCACCGAACCGTCAGGCGCCACCACCCGCCAGGGCCAGCTCAGATGACCTTGCACCGCCTGGGCCGCCCCAGTGGGCTCCATCCGGAGCCCCGGCATCATCTGTTGGACGCCGCCGATCCAATCGACCAACGCCTCGCGGCCGTCGATTCGGGCGAACATGTCTCGCAACGACCCCCGCTCTTCGAAACACTCGACGAGGAGCGCCCGGCGCCCGTCGCGGTCGGGCTCCTGCCACGCCTTCGTCCACGCCGCCAGCAGGCGGGGCAGGCGATCGCCGAGTCGATGGCGCCAACACGCTCCGGCGAGCCGACCGAGGGCCGCCTGCCATCCGCCGCCAGCCCCGCGCCGCATCGGCTCGTCGGCGATGCCCGAATGGCGGATCGAGACCCGAGTCCCGCCTCGCTCCTCGGTGAACGTCACGGTCACCGTCGATGAGGCCGGGGGAAGCATGCCCGACCCCGGAGGATGTCCGAAGAGAAAGGCGATCCGCCTATTGGGCTCCCAGGCCTCGATCGGTCCGGTGGCCGGGGGACCCATCGGGCTCCGGATCTCGACTCGGCCGCCCGGTCCCGGCTCGATCAGCGATCCATGCTCGAACCATTGAACGAACCGGGCTGGGTCGGCGAAGAACGAGAAGACGGTCTCGACCGGCGCCTCGATGTGAGTGCTGACCTCGATGGTGGGCGTGGGCATGGGGACGGCTCCGATGGGGTTGGGTATCAGCGTTTCGGTTGGCGGCGGGCGGCTGACTCAGCCAGCGTCTTGAGGCGGGTCAGCGCGGCGGTCCACTCGGCCTCGAGGATCGCCGCGAGCGGGCCGAGCGATTCCGGCACCGCCTGATAGAGCCTCGAGCGACCCGATTTCCGGCACCGGACCAGACCATGATCATGGAGGATCTTGAGGTGCTGACTGACGGCCCCGAAGGTCACCTCGCAGCCAGCGGCGATCTCACCGGCGGGGCGTTCCTGATCCCAGCAGAGTTGGAGGATCCGCTGCCGAGTGGGGGTGGCCACGATTCGCAGGGTGCTCGCCATGGAAACATTTTAGCATAAACTAAAATAAAAACAAGAGCCCTTTCCCCCTTGCCGGAATCCGGTTTCGGGCGTTCTCTCATGGCCTCCTCAAGGAGCCATCGTGACCGAACCAGAAAAAACCAAGGCCGGACTGCTGCGCACCATCGGGGTGCTGGGTCTGGCCGCGGCGGTGATCAACGTCACCATCGGCTCGAGTGTGTTCGTCTTCCCGGCCACGGTGGCGGCGGCGCTGGGCGCGGCGGGGATCCTCCCGTACTTGGTGGCCGCGGCCCTGATGGGGTTGATCGCGCTCTGCTTCGCCGAGTCGGGAAGTCGGGTCACCGGGGCCGGCGGATCGTACGCCTACGTCGGGACGGCCTTCGGGCCGTTCGCCGCCTGGCTGGTCGGGTTGCTCATTTACCTCGGGGTCCAGCTGATCGCCTCGGCGGTGGTCGGGTCGGTCTTCGTCCGGTCGCTGTCGGTCCTGGTGCCGTCGTTAGGGAGCGGGGTGCCGCGCGCCGTGCTGCTGGCGGCGATCTTCGCCGGGTTCGCCTTGGTCAACATTCGGGGCGGCTCCTCCGGCGGGATCAAGGTGGTGCAGTGGGTGACGTTCGCGAAACTGGCGCCGCTGCTGCTGCTGGTGGCCATCGGACTGATCTGGTTCCGCCCGGAGTATGTCCGCTGGGAGACGACGCCTCCGGTCGCGGATATCGGCCGGATGGCGATGCGGTTGATCTACCTGTTTGCCGGGGTCGAAGCGGTCCTGGCGGTGAGCGGCGAGATTCGGGACCCGAGCCGGACGGTGCCGCGGGGGATCTTTCTCGGGCTCGTCACCGTCACCGTGATCTATCTCGGGGTCCAGTTCGCGGCCCAAGGTCTCCTCGGACCGGCGCTCCCCACCCACGATCGAGCGCCGCTCGCGGAGGCGGCGGCCGTGGTGCTCGGTGACACCGGTCGGACCATCCTGGTACTGGGCGGCATTCTCTCGACGCTCGGGTTCCTGAGCGCCGATATGCTCGCGTCGCCGCGGACCCTGTTCGCCATGGCCGAGGCGGGTCGATTGCCGCGGGCGCTCGCTTCGGTCCATTCCCGGTATCAGTCGCCGGCCGTCGCGATCGCGCTCCACGCCGGCCTGGCATTGGCCCTGGCGATCTACGGCGATTTCGACACCCTGACCGCGCTCGCCTCGAGCGCGATCCTCTCGATCTATCTGCTCTGCTGCGGGGCGACCCTGGTCCTCCAACGGCGCCGAGTGGGTGAGGAACTCCGGCCGGTCAAGCTGCCGCTGGGCCCGCTGATCCCGTTGCTGGCGATCGGAATGGTCATCGCGCTCATGACGACCTTGGCTCGCAACGAGGTGATTGCCCTCGGAATCGTCATCGTCGCGGCTGGGCTCAGCTACCAGGTGTCGCGGCGACCATCTTCGCGGGCTTCGACGTGAACCCATTCGCTACTCTCCGACTGGCAGGCTTGCGATGACGATCAAACCGTTGGGCTGGTTGGGCAGCATCCTCCTGTTCGGCATTCCGACGGTCGTCTTCACGGCCTTTCTGTTCATCGTCCTTCCGGCCGCGGCCGCGCGCGGAGTCGACCCGCTCCTGACGTTTCACGCCGGGTTCGTCGCGCCGCTGGCATTGATGTTGGTGGCGGCATTCGTCGGCTATCGGCTGGAAGGCCGGCCGTGGACCTGGGCGGGGATCCGAGAGCGTTTTCGGCTCGAACGCCCGTCCCGGTCGACCTGGGCCTGGACCGCCGCACTGGTCGTCTGGGCGATTCTGCTGATGCCGTTCTTCCCGATCGAAGGTGCGATCAAAGCGGCCTTCGCCGGGGTGCATTTCTACGACCAGCCGGCGGGGTACACCGACTTCATGAATGGGCTCACCGACGGCCGGACCCAGATCTTCGGGCGGCCGTTCTCCTGGGGATTGCTCCTGTACTTCCAGACCGGCCTGTTCGTCTTCAACATCCTGGGCGAGGAGCTCTGGTGGCGCGGTTACATCCTTCCACGCCAGGAGTTGGTATTCGGTCGATTCACCTGGGTCCTCCACGGCCTGCTCTGGGCCCTGTTCCACGCGTTCTACCACACCACCCTCGGCATCCTGCTGTCGTACCTGCCGATCACCCTTGGCCTGTCGTTCGTCGCCCAGCGGACTCGGAGCAGCTGGCCGGGGATCATCGGGCATCTGGTCTCGAATCTCGGCATCCCGCTCCTGATGCTGAGTCGACTGCTCGCCCAATAGCCTGGGCCGGCGGGCCGGTCACGTCGGCCCTGCCGCCACTTGACGGGGCAGGCCCTCCATGGTGAGCATCCCCCTGCCGGGCCGGTCCGGGGCCGGATGACCCGACTCGACGAGGGCGATTGGGACACCCGCTTCACACCACGATTCGCGATCTCCGCCTTCGCCGCGGCCGGGAACGCCGGGGCCTTTGCCTGGCCGAGGGCGTCCGCTTGGTCGAAGAAGCGGTGAGCGCCGGTGTCGAGATTCGTTCGGTGCTGGTGAGTCCGGCGCTCGAGACCACCGATCGGGGCCGGGCGTTGAGGGCGTCGCTGTCCAAGCGGGCCGCCGTGACCGAAGCGACGGACGCCGAGCTGACCGACCTCGCCGCCACCGAGCATCCCCAGGGTGTCCTCGCCGTGATCGCGCCGAGGACCTGGACGCTGGATGACATTCCCTCGAGCGCCGCGACGGTCGTGGTGATCCTCGATGCGGTGCAAGATCCCGGCAATGTCGGCACCATCGCTCGAACCGCGTGGGCCCTTGGCGCGAGCGGGATCGTCACCTTGCCGGGCACCGCCGAGATTACCAACCCGAAGGCCCTCCGGGCGACCATGGGGGCGCTGTTTCGGATCCCGGTGGTCGCCGCCGCGCCGGAGGCGGCGGCGGCGTGGGCCACCCGCCGAGCGATCAACGTGGTGACGACGAGTGCCGACGGAACGCCGCTCGACCAAGCGACGCTCCGAAAACCCCTGGCGTTCGTGTTAGGCAACGAGGGGCAGGGCGCCCAGTCGGCCCTTGCCCGAGCGGCGGCGACCCGGGTGGCCATTCCGCTCGCGGCCGGCGCGGAATCGTTGAACGTGGCAGTGGCGGCCGGAATCCTTCTCTATGGAGTCCTCCGTGGCCGATAGCACGATCCTGGCCCTGATCGCGGCGCTCTTCGGCGCCGTGATCGGGAGCTTCCTGAACGTCTGCATCGTCCGCTGGCCGGCCGAGCAATCGGTGGTGAAGCCGCGATCGCGTTGTCCCAAATGCGGCTACCAGCTGGCGTGGTACGACAACGTCCCGGTGGCGTCGTGGCTGGTCCTCCGGGGACGGTGCCGCGGTTGCCAGGCGCCGATCAGTCCGCTCTATCCGATCGTCGAATTGGCCACGGCCGCGATCTTCGCCGGGATGGCCTGGCGCTTCGGGCCCACCCTCGAAGCGCTCGGCGGGGCGCTGTTTCTCACCATCCTGCTCGGCATCGCGATGACGGACGCCCGCGAGTACCTCATTCCGGACGAGTTCACCCTGGGAGGATTGGTGATCGGCCTGGCCCTCGCCGCGGCGGGCGGGACCGATCCGTTCCTCCAGGCGGCGCTCGGGGCGGCGGTGGGATTCGGGCTCCTCTGGATCGTCGGCTACCTGGGTGGCATCGTGTTCAAGGAAGAAGCGATGGGCGGTGGCGACATCAAGATGATGGCGATGGTCGGGGCCTTCGTCGGGTGGCAGGGTGTCCTCCTGACGATCTTCCTCGGCGCCCTCTCGGGGACGCTCATCTTCCTGCCGATGGCGCTGCGGGGCAAGAAGAAGCTGGTGCCCTTCGGCGTCTTCCTGGCGATCGGCGCGGCGCTGAGCTTCCTGGTCGGGCCGGCCATCATCGACTGGTATCGCGGCTTCCTCGGAGTGGCCTGACATGAGCATCCGGTTCATCGTGGCGGTCGCCCTGGTGGCGGCCGGCTGTCGGGGGCCAGCCCCCGGCGACCGGAGCCCGATCCACCTCACCGTCGACAGCCTGGTGCCGTTGGTGGAGGAGGCGGTCGGTCTCAAATTCACCGCCAAGCCCAAGTTCGCGATGCGCACCAAGGCCGAAGCGCAGCGGTTTCTCGAGACCAAATTGGAGCAGGCGTTCCCCCGGTCGAAGGTGGCCGGCATCACCGCGGCGTACACCCTGCTCGAGCTGTTGCCGGACACCGTCGACCTCAAGGCGCTGCTCCTGCCGCTCTATGCCGAGCAGGTCGTTGGCTACTACGACCCCGACTCGACGACGCTCTACGCCGTCGAGGGCGCCAAGCCCGATCAACTCCGCCTGGTGTTGGCCCACGAACTGGTCCACGCGCTGCAGCACGAACGACTCCCCCTCGAGACCATGCTCAAGGACGTCACCAACGCCGATCGGTTGGTGGCGTCCCAAGCGGTGCTCGAAGGCCATGCCACCATCGCCATGATGGGTGTGGTGATGCCGGACAAGTCGGTGCTGACCAACCCCGAGTTCTGGACCATGTATCGAGACCAGGTCAAGACCGCCCAGACCTCGATGCCGGTCTTCAGCCGCGCCCCGCTGATTCTCCGGGAAGGCCTGATCTTCCCCTACCTCGCCGGGGCCGAGTTCATGCGGTGGTGGGCCAGTCGAGGGCAGGGGCCGCTGCCGAGCCGGGCCACCTTGCCCCAGTCCAGCGAGCAGATCCTCCACCCGGAGCGATACCTCGCAGCCGATGCCCCGATCACCCTCGCCTTCGCCGAGTCGGCCGACACGGCGATGCACGAAGACACCATGGGCGAGATCGAGCTGCAGGTTTGGAATACCCAGCTTCGGGGGGGCGGTGAAGTGCTCAGCGAGCTTCCGTTAGGCTGGGGCGGCGACCGCTATCGGGTCTTCTCGACCCCGGCCGGCCCCGCTCTTGTGCTCCAGACCGTCTGGGACGACAGCACCTCGGCTCGGCGGTTCCGGACCGGCCCCGCCAACCGGTTCGCCGCCCGCGCCCGACCCGGGTACCGCACCGAAGTGACCGCCGGCCTCGTCGATGGCCGGCATGGGGTTCGAATCGTCCGGGCCCCGACCGGGTGGGCTCGGTGGACCAACCTGCCCGTCGTTAGGACGGCGCCGACCTCCGCCCGGTAGGACGTCGGTCACCCCTTTGGGGGCGGAAACGGTCACGCCCGACTAATTTGTCCCTCGCCATGACCGCCAAATCTCCAACCGACAGCCCCTCGCGAAACGGCCGGCCCGCCGGCCAGGCCGCCGCCCCGCCCGCGCTCCTCGACCAAGCGCGCCAGGCCGCCGATCTCCTCGCCGCGGTCGCCGAGAACCGCGCCTTGCTGGCGGAGCTTCCCGAGGCCGAGCGGGTTCGCCTCCTCCAATTGGCGGGGGTCGTGTCCCGGCCCGATGCGCTCGCCCGGCGGCGGGTGGTCAAGGCCGCCCGGGTCGAGCGCAAGGCCTCCCGCGCGCGACGGATCGAGACCCAGCTGGCCGATACCGGGATTCGGAAGCTGCGCCGGGAAACCGTCTTCACCACGCCCAACGTCTTCGCCCCGACCGAATTCGACCAGGAAGATGCCGGCGGGGCGGAGTTTCGGGAGGCCATCGAGTCGAAGCACTGCTACGTCTGCAAAGAGCACTACTCAGCGCTGCATCATTTCTACGACCAGATGTGCCCCTCGTGCGCCGAGTTCAATTTCCGGAAGCGGACCGAGCTCGCCGACCTGAGCGGCCGAGTGGCCCTCCTGACCGGGGGACGCGTCAAGATCGGGTATCAGACCGGGATCAAGCTGCTCCGCTCCGGAGCCCGTTTGATCGTGACCACCCGGTTTCCCCGCGACGCGGCCGAGCGTTATGCGCGCGAGACGGACTTCGACGAGTGGGGCGATCGGCTCGAGGTCTTCGGGTTGGACCTCCGGCACACCCCGAGCGTCGAGGCGTTCTGCCGGCACCTGATGGCCACCCGTGAGCGGCTCGACTTCATCATCAACAACGCCTGCCAGACGGTCCGACGGCCGCCCGAGTACTACCAGCACATGATGGCCCACGAGGTGGCCGCCTTGGGGAGTCTCCCGGAGCGGACCAGGCGGCTGGTCGGGGCCTACGAGGGTCTTCGGGGATATCACCTGCTGCCCGAGGGCCGGGCCGAGCCTGCGCCGGACCTCGCCGGCCTCGCCGAGGCGGTCGGGCTGACCCACGCCCCGCTGTTGTCCCAGGCGCGCCTCGGGGCCGACGAGCGGGAGGCGCAACAGGCGCTCTTCCCGATCGGGCGCCTCGATCAAGACCTCCAGCAGCTCGATCTCCGCGATCGCAACTCGTGGCGGCTCCTCCTCGCCGAGGTGCCCACCGTCGAGTTGCTCGAGGTGCAGCTGGTCAACGCCATCGCGCCGTTCGTGCTCAACGCGCGGCTCAAGCCGCTGATGAACCGCACCGCCAACCGCGACAAGCACATCGTCAACGTCTCGGCGGTCGAGGGTCAGTTCTATCGGCGCTTCAAGACGACCCGCCATCCGCACACGAACATGGCCAAGGCGGCCCTGAATATGATGACGCGCACCTCCGCGACGGACTACCACGGTGACGGCATCCACATGAACAGCGTCGACACGGGGTGGGTCACGGACGAGGATCCGCTGCACATCGCGGAGCAGAAGACGGCCGAGCACCGGTTCCGACCGCCGCTCGACATCGTCGACGGCGCCGCGCGGATCGTCGACCCGATCATCGACGGCACGAACACGGGCACCCACATGTGGGG
Organism: Gemmatimonadales bacterium; assembly: GCA_046160105.1. Classification (GTDB taxonomy): domain Bacteria; phylum Gemmatimonadota; class Gemmatimonadetes; order Gemmatimonadales; family GWC2-71-9; genus SHZU01. The sequence continues at coordinate 115,986 of JBJXGT010000009.1, forward strand.
CAAGTTTCTGAAAGACTACAAGCCGACGGACTGGTAGCGCCGCTACCGTGCGGTCATGACTCCCCGCACGTCGACAGCTGCGCTCGTCGAGGCAGTCGAGGGTCTCGCCGATGCAGCTATCGACCGCGTCCTCCTGACCGGCGAGCGGGTCACATCCGCAGCCGAGGGCCGACGGCTTCTCGCGGGCGAGAGCGAGACCGAGGCGCTCGCCGACAACATCCAACGCGTCGTCGTTCTCGCCGTCCCGGTCATCCGCACCCTGGCGAAGGGAGCGCGGTTCACGCGGGTTCCGTGGGTGATGGTCGCCTCGACGACGGTCTCCGTCGGAATCGCGATCCGGACCGGCGTGCGTGAGCTGCAGGTGATCGCCGCCCTCGTCAACCACCGGCTCGAGACCGTTCACGGCGTGCAGCCAGACCCGGCGCTCGTCAAGCGCGTCGCCGTCGAGCTCTACCTCGACCCAAAGCGCGCCCCGGACCTCAGCGGCGACCGCCTGCGGCTCGTCCGGCTGACGCGGAAGTGGATCGTCAGCGGCGCGTTCGGGCGTAACACGTCGAAGCAGGCCGCGAAGGCTCTTGGCGCGGCCGAGAAGCTCGACGGGGCAACGCTCCGCACGCGTTGGGCTGCTCGATGACCCGGGTGTGCGTCATCGGGGCGGGCCTGGCCGGGCTTGCCGCGGCCGACACGCTGGCCGAGGAAGGCCTGGAGGTCGACGTCCTGGAGGCTCGCGATCGGGTCGGCGGACGTGTGTGGTCCGATCGACTCGAGACCGGAGCGCTGATCGAGCGCGGCGGCGAGTTCCTCACGAACGGCTACGACGCGACGGAGCAGATCGCGGCGCTCGTCGGCTGCAAGCTCGTCGGCATGGGAATTCGCTATCCGGACCGGCGACTCCACCCGGATCCCGGGATCGACCGCGACGCAGCGCTTCTCGCGGCGGCCGCCGTGGAGGCTGTTGCCGGCGCAGAGCCGCAGCGGGCTGCGATCGACGTCCTCGACGAGGAGGTGGCCGACCCTGCGATTCGGGAGCTCTTCGCGAGTCGCATCCAGAGCGCGACGGCACATCCGATCGACGACCTGGAGGCCGGCTTCCTTCTCGGCGTCTCGTACCTGATGCGTAACGACGAGTGCCGGCGCGTCGTCGGCGGGAACCAGGAGCTTGCTCGCGGCCTCGCAACGAGGCTCGGAGCGAGCGTCCACCTGGGCACGTCTGCAATGGCCGTGACCCACGACGCGGCGGGCGTCCGGGTCGGGACGGCAAAGGAACAGGTCGACGCGGACGTGGTCGTCGTCGCGGTGCCGGTACCGCTCCTGCGAGCGCTGGCATTCGACCCTCCACTTCCCGGCGCGGTCGTCGAGGCACTCGCGAGCATCCGCACGTCGGTTGCGGCAAAGCTCGCCGTCCCGCTTCGCGCGCCCGTCGCAGCAGACGCGGTCATGTCCGTGCCCGGTCGCTACTGGGCGTATACGACGCCGTGCGACGAGGTCGGAGTCCGCACCGTCGGATCGTGGGCGGGCTCGACGCCGGTCGTGGAGGCTCTCGAGGCGACCGACGGGCCGGAGACGTGGATCGCCGGGATCAGGGAGCTCTGGCCCGAGCTCGACCTGGACGAGGCCGGCGCGGTCGTGACGACTTGGCTCGACGACCC
>JBJXGT010000010.1:0-119071 GCA_046160105.1 Gemmatimonadales bacterium
ACCAAGCCTTCCAAGATCTCACGATCCTCCGGCGTCACGGTCATCGCCCGCTGATGATTGGCCATCGCACTCCGTCGGCAAGAGACGGAATGAATATATTAACATGACTTCTGACGCGCTACACTAGCGGACGGGTTCGGGTTCGCGGCATAGAGCGGTCCAAGTCAAGGAGGTGGTTTTCCAGCGTCAATGACTAGGACTGCCAGGCCTCACTGATTTCTCGCCTCTGATCGACCCGACTTGAACCTTGGCGCGATCTGATAAGGTCCGTCCTCGCGGGGTGAGGGCCAACAGTCCGGAGAAAACGACCCCCACCGGGAACGAAAGCACCGACCCGCGGGCCGCCGTGAAGAGCCGTTCTCGGAGGAGAGATTGCGGAAACCAGGAAGGGGATCCCGATGAGGGTGATGACGAGGCCGCCGCCGAGGACGAAGGCAAACCCGGTGACGACCATCGCCTTGCCGAGTCGCAGCCAGCGGGGCATTTCGCCTCCTCGATCGGGGAACTTTGCGAGGCCAAGTATCAGGGTTGGACAGCGCGGACAAGCCGGGGAGGCGGGGTGGAGCGGCGCGACCCTGGAGCCCGCCGCTCCAGCTGAGGTAGCTACCACGGTGAGTGCAACCTGCACCGTCTCCTGGCAGTCCGGACTTCAACACGCCATAATTGACCCTCAGGCATCACCGGATCAACAGGATTCGATGGTTGACGAGGCCGACCGCTTCCGCAACGGGCTATCTGCCCGCTACCACCTCGGCCCCGAGATCGGTCGCGGCGGGATGGCGACGGTCTTCCGGGCGGTAGATGTCAAATCGGGGGCGTCGGTTGCGGTCAAGGTGCTCCGTTTCGAGCTGGCTCGAGCGATCGGCCCCCAGCGGTTTCTGAGGGAGATCGAGATCGTTGCACGGCTCGACCACCCGAACGTTGTACCGATGCTGGACTCTGGAGAGGTTGACGGGCACCCCTTTTACGTGATGCCGGTCGTTGAAGGAGAGAGCCTCGCCGCAAGGATCGGACGTGAGGGGGCTTTGCCGATCGAGGCGACGGTGGGGATTGGCGCCCAAGTCGCCAAAGCCCTCGCGTATGCTCATTCCCAAGGGATCATCCACCGCGACGTCAAGCCGGCGAACATCCTGCTCGATGGCGAAAGAGCGGTGGTGGCCGACTTCGGACTGGCCCGCGCGGTGGAACGGTCGGTCGACGGCTCGCCCCTGACGTCGTCCGGATTGGCGTTGGGTACCCCGACTTACATGTCGCCCGAGCAGGCCGCTGGGACCAGCAACTTGACCGAGCGCACGGACGTATATGCCTTCGGCTGCGTGCTCTATCACATGCTCGTCGGTGATCCGCCGTTTGTCGCGTCAAGCGCGCAAGGCGTTTTGGCGCGACACGCCACTGCCCAGCCAGTGCCGCCTCGGCAGCTCCGTCCTACGGTGCCTGAGTGGTTGGACACCCTGGTGCTCCAGGCGATGGCCAAGGTCCCGAGCGATCGGCCCCAATCGGCAGCCCACCTTGTGGCCGCGTTGTCGACTCAGCACCCCGCAGCTATCCCTTGGCTAAGTCGAACCTGGCTTCGCTCGGCTTCGGTCGTAGGCATTGGAGCGGTCGGAGTAGCAGCGGCAATCGCAATCACGTGGCCGCGTGGTCCGGCAGTCGTCCCGCTTAGGCTAGCCGTTCTCCCAGTCGAGGTATCGGGCGATCCAACGAACCTGCCCGTCCGCTCGGTGATAATGAACACGGTGGCGCGTTGGACTGACGCGACGACGGTCGACACGGCAAGAATCGATCGAGTCAACTGGAGCGACCCCGGAAACAGCGCGACCGATGCGGCAGCGCGACGTCTCGGGGTCGGGTTCGTGATCCGGAGTAGAGCCGTGCGAGTAGGAGACTCGGTATTGATCGCCCTTACCGCGTTCAAGACTGGCGACCCAGCGTTCAAGACTCAGGCCGCTGGGATGGCGCCGCGAACCCTTGGAGGTTCGGGCGAACTGGTTGTTCGCCTAACAGAGGCCGTGCTCGCCGGCCGTTCGACTGCACCGAGTGAGCCGCTGCGAACCACATCGCTAGCCGCGCTTCAGGCCTTCGGTGAAGGGGCGAATCGACTGGACGAGTGGGACCTGGTGGCCGCCGACTCTGCCTTCAGCAGGTCCACGCGACTCAACCCCCGTCTCGGCTCGGGTTGGCTCGCGCTTGCGGTCGCCCGTTACTGGCAGGAACTCGACATCGAACAGTGGCGGCACGCCGCGGCTCGAGCAGCAGCGCTCGAGGGGACGCTTGCGCGCGGGGAGCGTCTGACCTCGGCTGGCCTGGCCCAGCTGGTTCGCGGCGAACGGGCCTCCGCGTGCTCCGCATTCGACGCGGCCGCGGCGGATGACCCGACCGACGGGTTGCGGTGGTACACTCTAGCGACTTGTCTCCGACAGGACGCGTTAGTCGTTCGTGATGTCCGGAGTCGCACTGGCTGGCGCTTTCGTACCAGCTACGCCCAAGTGATTCGGGCCTACGTCAGGGCCTTCGAGCTTCGGCCGACGATGCACCGCGGATTCGGGCACGGGTCCTTTCAGCGTGTCCGGGATATCCTCTTCACCAACTCGGCGAGGAGTCGGGGTGGTCGAACCAGCGAGCACGGTCCGACCGTCATGGCGGCCATGCCCGAATGGGAAGCGGACTCCTTGGTGTTTTTTCCGGAGCCGATCAGCCGAATCTCGAGCGCCGAAGCCGTGGTTCCTCCGACGAACGCGGAGGCGATCGCCCGGCAGCGGCAGTTGTTCCGACGACTTGCCGAGGGCTGGACCAGCACCGATCCCGGGAGCGCGACAGCTAACGAGGCTTTGGCGACGGCCTTCGACCTCCTTTACGATCCCGCCGCCCTTACGGCCGCCCGACGAGCCCGAGCCGCCGCACGGACACCTACGGATTCGGTCCGAACTGCTGCGCTCGAGTTCTGGCTGAGCCTCAAGGCGGCACTGCCGAACGACTCGGCTGGGATCCGGCGCGCGGGGGTCTTAGCGGACTCGTTGCTGCGACACGGGTCCACTGACGCGGAAGCCAGCGTCCTGGCACCGATAGCGGCAGTGACAGGGCGGATCGCCGAGGCCGTGCAGTTTTATCGAGTAACCATGCCACGAACGCCCGTCGTAGGGGAGCTTGGTGCAGCCGGCCCGGCAGTCCTGTTGTACACCGGAGTAGGCGGCCCCCCCGACTCGGTCGCGCATTATGCGGCGCTGGTGAACCGAATCATCGAGGGGGCTGTCGCGCCGGAACACCGGCCATCCGCGGCCCGGGATTGGCTCGCCCGCCCAGGGGCGTATTGGTTTCCAAAGTCCCTGCCCCGCGAATTCGCCGAGGTCCAAGACGGTCTGGATCCGCTCTTCGACGCCCAGCGGTCGCTGCTCCGAGGGGACACCGCGACAGCCGTGGAGTACCTTAATAGACGGGACCGCCAGCGAAACCGCCTACGGCCGGAAGAGCAGAGCCTCGACGCGGTCGTTCCTGATACCAGGCTAGTCCTGGCACTCGGAAAGGAGGACCAGGCGCGGAAATGGCTCGGGTCTAGCCTGGCGGCAATTCGGTGGGTGCCGTTTCAGGAACTCGCGAGTCTGACCAACAGCGTCAGCCTCCTCGCAGCTATGCGGCTGAGGAGTGAACTGAGCTTTGGCACCTCTGATGAGCAGGCCGCGTTATGGCGGCGCGCCGCCGAGATTCTCGCCGGGCGTCCTCACTGAGCAGAGCTGGTTGTCGTTATTGGGACGGTTCCGAACCCTAACACGGAGGAGAAGATGTTACGTCGTCTAACTAGCTTTGCTCTCGGCGGGGTCGCCGTACTCGTACTTGGCGCACTTGGCTCACTCTTCGGCGTGCTTACGATCGACTTCTTTTTCTCACCAGCGCTTGCTGGGTCGGAGCATCCGAATAGTGACAGCGTAGATGAGTTGGGGTGCGCGCACCATTACCCCGCGTACTTCGTGGTTGACGGCCATAGGATCGAGATACGGGAGACTTTGGCCGGCGCGAAGACAATGGACCCAATCTATCACGATTGCCAACGGCTCCTCGCTCGGAGAAACAAGCAGGGAATAATCGGAGCGGATCCGAAGAACAAGCTCGCTTATCAGGGCCGGGCGGCTGTCTACTCAACAACCGACATCTTGTTGACCTTACCCGATTCGTTGGGCGCGTATCGCCAGCAAGGACTCGTTGTCGCGACCGTCTTCAGCGAGGACGTGCTACCGGAAGCGGGTGTCCCGTATAAGATCACCTGCATCGCTATCCGGCAGGCGGAGGAAGGCGGCGCGTACACCGCCTTCGCTGTGAAGGGCAGCAAGGACGGAAAGTTCTGCGATCTCAGGTACTCCCCCGACAACTCCGCCGAGCTCGCGATTCAACGCACCCTGTTCGAGAGCCCCAACGGCAAGAAACTCGACCAGGCAAAGTTCTTCCCAACGGTTGCGCGGTGGGAGTGGAACTCTGCCTCAGGGACCCAGATGCTCGGGGTTCCCTGCGGGCTGGCGTGGTGCCGAATCGCCGGTACGGGCGTGCCTATTCCAGTTTTGCCCAGTTGGGGCGAGCAAAATGCGAACGAAACCTCCGACTTCGTCAACTGGATTCCCGGCTGGAGCGACGAGCAGTACCTTGCCAAGAAAGAAAAGGGCGCGAACTCCGACGACGTCAAGCCGAGCGAGCTGTATGGCAAGTTCACAGTTACGGCCGGGGTGGCGCTCAACGCGATCGGGCCGGATGCATACCAGGGGGCCTGGATCGACGTTGCCACCGCGACCGTCTCGGGCCGAGAAGGGGAAGGGCCGTACGACAAGAAGTTCGGTCTAAAAAAGGGATCTGGATCAATCCGCTTTTCGCTTTGCCAAGGTGACGCGCAGCGATGCAGCGTGCCACAGGAGGCGGTCGAAGGTGCGAACTGTGCAGCCAAGAGTAACGCGTGGAAAACCGACCCCTGGTACGCCAAGGTGTCGCGAACGGACCAAAAACCCCAGTATCTTTGCGCAATCGGCTACAAGAGCGCCGAGGAACCGGCCAGTGGCGGGCTAGTCTGGCGTTGGGTGAAAGGTGACGAGGGTATGTGGATTCGCTGCCCGAAGGGTTGCTGCGAGTTGACCTGACTACGACGGGAAAAGGCGGCTCCGCTCGGAGTTCGAGGTAACCGCGAGGAGGGTGCCGCCGGCGCGCCCAGACGCCTGGCGGCGCCACCCTGCGATCCCAGCCGGTTCCCAATGACCAGAGGCGCACGATGAGCCGCGTGGCTCGGACTGTGTTGTCCAAGGAAATCGGGAGGGCACCAACGGGTCGCGCCCCAGATCGCCCCGGCTAAGGCCACCAAACAAGCCGTCTTGAGTCTCGAGTCGCCGTTGGCATCGACAATGAGTGCCGCCGCTGCCGATCCGGCGGGGTCGATGGTGCAGTTTGACCAGCCGTCCGCTCGTAGTTGCCGTTCCCGAGATCGTGCGCCCCTGCAACTGCCTCGTTGGGGTTCGAGAACGAAGCGGAGCCCCATCGAGGCCAACCTACCGAGCGCGCAGGTGCAAGCGATGTGCAGGGCAGGGGCACACCAAGCAGTTCGCCAATGTCGTTGCGCCCTTTCGACGCCAAGCCGACTATGTAGATATCCCGGCAACGGAGCCTCGAGCGCCGTGCCTGCGGAGATCCGAGTTCTCCCCCCGGCGACCTCCTCCTTGAGCGGCTCTTAGACAAACGCCAGCTGCCGAGTGGCGGCTCGGCCTCAGCAACAACGGCCTACTAGGCCAGTTGCGAGCAGTGGCGGTGCAATCAGCTGGCGGCGGCGATCGCTCCCAGTCGCTACCCGTAGTCTTCCAACTCGATCATGTCTCCGCCCCATCGGCCGAGTGCTTCGGCCGCGATTCGCGCCCCTTTGATCGCCCGACGTCGTTCGAGCGCCACCCACTCCTCAAACTCCTGACTCGCCCCATCGACATGAAACCCATCAAAGAACGGCCCCCGGTACTTCTTCACCGCCGTCTCGTAGTCCCCCGCCTCCACCGCCTCCGCCAACAACATCGCGTCGCACGGCAGCCGAGTCTGGTCCACCCCAACCTCCTCCTCCCCCTGCGTCACAATCACCCCATCACCTAACGCGCGCCTCAGGTGCCGCAGCGCCTGACTCAACGCTCCGCGCGCATGGGTCTCATCCGACTCCGGCCAGAACATCGCCACCACCTGATCTCGCCGCCGTAACCGCCGCCTCGGGGCCATCGCAAGGTAGGCGAGAATCGCCAGTCGTTTCGGCTGAACGGTCGTGGCCGTCGACAGGTTGTCCTCGTCATAGCACCTGATGCCCACCGTCCCAAGGGTCTGCAACTCATAGATGGGCGGCATTTTCCGAGTCAGACCTTGTTCAGACGTTGTTCAAGGCTTGGTCAGGGTCGCGATTTACCATGGTTGCGTCGCGCGGTAGCCAGGCCGCGCCACTCAACCAGGAGCCCCCATGCCCACGCCGGAAATGGCGGATCAGGACAGCCGTTTCGAGCACATGCTCGTCCAAAACCACGCCCTCATCAGCCGGGTTGCAACCCGGCTATCTCGACGAGGGGGTATTCCTGCCGGGGTCGCTGAAGACTTCGTCAGCTCCGCGATTGCCCGTCTGATTTACGACGACTACACCGTTTTGCGCAAGTTCCGGGGTCGAGGCAGCCTCCAGGGCTTCCTCAACACCGTGTTTCGGCACTTGCTATCGGACTTCAGAAACGAGGAGTGGGGACGGTGGCGCTCTTCGGAGGTAGCGAAACGCCTCGGTCCCGCGGCCGAGTTGCTGGAGCGTCTGACCTACCGCGATCGGCTCCCAGTCCGCGAGGCGATCCGCCAAGTTAGATGCCGCTTCCCTGGCGAACTGCCGGATCCCGTTGCGATCCTGACCCGATTGCCCCGACGCTGGCTCCCCCGCGCGGTGCCCGAAACGTCGGCGGCCGGCGTCGCGTCCGTCTGCCCCGGCACTGGCTTCGACCGCGAGGAACAGGCGAAAGTTACTAGCCATCTCGAGGCCGTCATCGCGGGGCTCGACCCGATCGACCTCGAGCTGGTCAGAGGGATGTTCTGGCGCAACGAAACAGTGGCCAAGGTTGCCCGCCGGCTTCGTCTCGATCAGAAAAGCCTGTACCGGCGGCTCGACCGACTGAAGCTCCGGTTCAGGGACGAGCTGAAGGCACGGGGGATCGACCGCGAGACGGTCCTCTCCGTGTTGGGCGGCGCCGCGGCATGACCGCCAGTTGCGGGGTTGCCGCAACGCCGCCGGAGCGCCAAGGTTAGAGGTATGAGCGAAGACACCCCAGGGTTCGACCTCCTCAAGGACATGTCCACACTGGCGTTTCGGCGGGTCGGCGACTCGGTACCGCTCGCCGACGTGCTCCATGGCGCTCGCCAAGGCTTCCCTCAGTTCCTCGGCGAGCTCTACCGCCGCTACCGCAAGCAAGTTCTGGCCTTTCTCGAACGACTGGCGCCCACCGACGCTGAGGACCTCTGCCAGGAGGTCTTCCTCAAGTTGCCCGCCACCCTCGCCAGCTACGAGGAGCGGGGCAACTTCGAGGGCTGGCTCAAACGAATCGCCTTCAATACCTATCGCACCCGCCGCCGATCCGCCGACCGCCGGCGTGAAGACGCCCTCGGAGCCGACACCGCCGAGGAGCAGCTGCCGGGAATGGGAGCGGTGACCCGGGAGGACCTTTGGAGCCACGCCCTGGCCGGAATGCCAGAGGCGCTTCGGGAGGCTTGGGTTCTGCACCGGGAAGGGTATCAGGCCGGTGAGATCGGCGAGATGACTGGAATCTCGGCCGGAGCCGCGGCCACTCGCCTCTCCCGCGCCCGCGAATATCTGGCTCGGCGGCTCCCGGATCTAACCTGATTCGCCACCTCAGGCGAACGAGCCGCCCCGGTTCGAGGGCGGCTCCACTCCGCAGTGACGGCCACGGCCTCAGCGAATCCGGCTAGCGGCAATCCAGTCACACTCCCCGCCGAGCGCCGCGTAGATCTCGACCACCGTCGCTGTCGACAACAGCTCTGCCCCGCCTTCGCGGCCGTCCACCAGGAAGCGAGTCGGCCGACCGGCTTGGTGAATCCTTCCGTCGATCCTGATTCGGACCAACGCGCCCCCCCGGTAGAAGAGGGTCGCGTCGTCATCGAGCAACTCGACCTCCGCCTTTACGAGCCCAACGGCGCACGACTCGGTGCCTTCGAACGTGTTTCGGTTCGCCTCGGCCGGGGGCAGGGCCACGCTCTCCGAGGGGCCAGTGCTAACGGCACCATTGGAACAGGCTGCCAGCAGCAAGACGGACGAGATCAGCGAGGCTTTCATCGGTGACTCCGGTTGGGGTTCACTCAATAAGGGCCGCCAGGAGGCCGATCCTTACTGTCAGTGCGATAGGGCGGGAAGCGGGCGGCTCGAAAGGACCCGGACCGTTCTTACGAGGTCGGAATCCCTGGCAGCCGGTGGCCCGGGGATCGGGCATGCAACTGCCGTACGAGGTCTCATGGACTTTCCGCTGCCGATCGGCGGCGCGGTGCGGATCAATAACAAGCAACGTGGGACTTCGGGCACCTGTTGGGAAACGCAGCCCGCGTGGCCGTCAACAGGGGCATCACCCGTCCCCGGAGATCCCGTGCAATACCGACTGCCGCTACCCCCCCGCACCGCCTATTCGCCGATTGTCGGCGGCCTGACGGCTCTCTCGCTTTCCATTGGTACCGCAACAGCCCAAAGCGGCAACGGCACTATCCGCTACACCCATGGACCCGGTAGCGGGCCGCCCGTCGCGCTCGAATACGCCCCGCCGGGCAAGGCAGCCCGCCTGATCTCCGCCAACCAGGGCCTGGAGCTCCAGGCCGGCGCCTCCGCTTGCGTTGCCGTCTCCGACGCTAACCCTCTCCTTTACGAGTATTCGCTGAAGGCGGATACCGTCGCGACCGAGGTCCTTTCCGGGTTGAGCGACTTCGCCGCGGCGGTCCTGAAAGTCGTCGACATCAATAAGAGCACGAAAGCGGTGATGCTCCTCGACCCAGCACGCGACACCGCGATCGAGAACGCGTTGAAGGCGATCGCGCGCATCGGTGCGTTGCGAACCCGATCAGACACGATCGGGCTGCTGGCCGCGGTGCGGGAAGCCGAGGAGCCGTTCGGCTTGCTACGGCGTTTCGTGGCAGACTCAACTCCAGTTGACCCGGACCCGGTGCGCGCCGCGGCTCGGACCTGGGCCGTCGCCAGCGCGAGAGCTCTCGAGGCCGATTGGAACGCGGCTCGTAAGGCGGTCGACGCGGCTGGCGTACTCCACCGATGCCAGCGACTGGACGACGCTGTCCTCTCCATCCAGTTCACCACCGCCAAGAAGGGCAACTTCCCGAAGGATCTGACCCCATACCGATTTGTCGGCGAGGTCGTCAAGAACCTGCAATTCCGGCCGACGGATACTCGACTCGTCGTGTTCAGTCTGGGCGCCGTCCTCGGCCTCTTCGACAATGTGGCCGAGCACGGGGTTCGCGACGGCGTGGTCACCACGGACACGGTCAGCCGCCGTCCCTTGCGACCAATGGCGATGATGCTTGCCCGGCCCGGTCAGGTCCCGGTTTGGGCCACCATCGGAATCGGGACGGGCACGGCAAACATCGAAAGCCCAGACTTCTTTTTCGGTTTGTCCATCCGCGCTGGTGGCACACCGTCAAAACCGCTGGCCACCCTTGGTTTTGGCGCAATCCACTCCTCGTTTCCAACGATCCTCCCCGCTGGCGCCACCGTCGGACAGCCACTGCCAGCTTCGATTCCGAAACTCGCCGAAGCCCTAGGGAATCGCAGCCGGTGGGGGTTCGGAATCACCATTGGTCTCCAGGGCATCGACTTTTTCGGCAAATCATAGGAGTGACCCAAGTCTGCGACGCCGGGTATAGCGAGCAAACGCCGCCGGGTCACACTCAACGCCGCCGGACACCGCGGACCTCGCGGACCCGGACCATGAGGCGGGCGGTTTCGGAGTGGAGGATCCTCCGATTCCGGGTGACGCCCTTCGGCCGATGGTTGGCCTTCCTCCACCGTCAGTAGCCCAGCGCCCATCCGTTGAAGAACCGAGGCCCCGCTCCCAACCACTGCCCTGTCGCCGGATCGAGCACGATCCCCACCCAGCCGCCCCGCCAGCTCGACCCCTGCCGCCCCGGCACCACGGTGAAGGTGCGGCCCTTGGCCCGGAGGGAACTGAGCAACGCCGGGGTGAACTCGCCGTCGGCGACGACCTGGCTGGCCGGATCCGCCCGGGAGGTGTCACCTTGGGCCCGAGGCGGCTGGACCGGACCGAGCGGGCGGAGGAACTGGGCCGTGTCGACGGCGGACTTGGGGTCCATCCCGTACTCCAGCACGTTGACGAGGCTCTGCAGCGTCTGTTCGTGAAGCCCGGTGCCGATGCTGCTCGAGGCGAGGATCGGTTTGCCGTTGCGCAGCACGATCAGCGGATTGGTCGGATCGGGGTGCCGATTGCCGGGGCCGGCCCGCGCCACGATCCGCTGCTGATAACGAGCCGGATCGGCGATCGAGACCCCGTCGACGATGATGCCGGTGGTGCCCCAGGTGCTGGTGTTGATGGTGTGGAGCAGCGCTGCCACGTTGCCCTCAGCGTCAGCCACCACCACCGCGTCGGAGTGGTCGGAGCCGATCCGGCCCTGCTGCTCGAAGACCTCTCGATCCAGCCGAGCCCAGTCGGCGGTCTGCATCCGGTCCCAGACCGACTTCGCCTGGGGCTTCGAGAGGCGGCCAGAAACCGAGAAGGCCACCGGGCCCGCATAACGCTCGACCAGGGCGCGGGGCTGTTCGAACAGCATGGCGAGAATCGAGCTGCCCATCAGGTCGCTCATCCGGGAAATCCGGAGCAGCCGCTCGGCCGCGTCCGCCGAGGTGGTGTAGTGACCGGTGGAGCGAAGGTCGGCCAGCTCGACCAGGTTCAACGCCTCGAGGATGTTGACCCCGCCGGTCGTGGGCGGGGCGATGGCGAACACCTCGTATTCTCGAAACGTCGTGCGGGCCGGCTCGGCCCAGATCGGCTGGTAGCGGGCCAGATCCTCCAACGTCATCCGCCCGCCATCGCCCTGAACGGCCGCGACCAGCTTCCGAGCCCACTCCCCCCGATACATGTAGGATGCACCGTGCTGGGCCACCTGGCGGAGCGTGCCGGCCAATGCGGGCTGCTTGAAAAGGTCACCGGTCTGGTACCAGCTCCCGTCCTGGCGAGTGAACACCGCTTTGCTGGCCGGGAGCCGCTCCAGCACCGCCTTTTTCGAGCCGATCATCCCGCCGATCGCGGGATCGAGCACCATGCCCTGTTCGGCGTAGTGGATCGCCGGCGCGAAGAGCGCCGCCCAGGGCAGCTTGCCGAACCGGCGGTGGGCCGCCTCGGCACCGGCCATGAAGCCAGGGACCAACGCGGTCCGGCCGCTCGGCCTGTCGTTAGGTATGGTGAGCGGATCGGTCTCGGCAAGCACGGTGTTCCAGCCGGCGTTCATCGAGTGCACCTTGCCGGTGGCCGCCTGGTAGTAGACCAACGTCATGAACCCCGCGTGGCTGACGCAGCATCCGGCCAGCAGGACGATCTCGGCCATCGCGTGGGTCAGGGCCGCGTCGATGGCGGTACCACCCTGTTTGAGCGCCTCGAGCCCGGCCCTGACGGCCGACGCGGCCGAGGTGCCGGCGATCATGCCGGTGGTGCCGCGGGCCAATGGGATGGGGCGGGACCATTGGCGAGTGAGGGAATCGAACCGTTGACGTTCCTCGATGGGCCATCGTTCAGGGCTCAGATCGACGCGTTGGCCGAGCCCGTCGCGAGGAATCAGCGCGACAAGGAGCAACGGGAGGAGGTGGCGCATCGAGCACCTCAGTTCAGGCAACGGCGGCGTCGCTACCGGGCTCCCGCGGCACCGCTCCACGCCGTCGGCACGTCGAGCGCCGGATTGCGCCCGAAGAAATTGAACGGCAGCAAGGTCACCTCGTGCCAGGCACTCGGCATGATCGGGTAGTCCTCGGTCCGCGGCACGTGGTGGAACCCGGCCGTGTACCACAGCACGATATCGGTGTCTTGGATCGGCCGGTTCGCGGCGGTCCAGGTCGGGAGACCGAGGCCTCCCTCGCTTTGGTTGACGTACATCCCGGCGGCATATCGCTCGTCGGCCGCGCGGGGCGTAACCCAGAGTTGATGGCGGATGAAACCAGCCCGCCGCCCCGCCGGATCATTGTCGTGGAGCATACTATACGCCACGCTGTTCCCGGGATGCACCACGTATCCGGGCGAGTGGCCAACCGGGCCGCTGGCGCCCGGATTGAGCACTCGCCAGTGCGCCGGCCGCGTTAGGCTGTAGTCCAGGATCCCGTCTCGCTCGGTCCGGGCCACCTGCGACTCCACCATCCAGCCGCTCCGGGGGCCTTCGAAGTCCTTCATCGCGAGTCGGTCGATCGAAAGACTGTTGCGGGGACCAGCGACGTCCACGTCGAGCCGGAAGCTGAAATAGTGATCGTGATTGATCGCCACCAGCCCAGGTGCCACCAAGGTGCCGTGCCGGGTGTCCCTCGCGGCCGTCGAGTCGGCCATCGATTGGGTCAGGACCCCCTTGAGGCCGTCGTAGCCGGAGGCGCCAACCCGGATCCGAATCCGCCCGTCCTGAGCAAAGACCCAGTCGAGGTAGTAGTCGTAGTTCCCGACCGTCGCGATCATCCGAACCACCAGCTCGACCGAGCGGCGGCCTTCGAACCCGGTCTGGAGGATGTTGTCGTAATGGCGCCACCCGGGGTCGCCCGGATTCCGCTCGAAGAGGCAAATCGCGCCAGGCACCGTCACCGGGGCGCCCTTGTCATCCGGCACCAGCGCATCGAGCAGCAGCGCCGACTCGGGACAGTCGACCCCAGCCGTGAGCGGGGTCGCGCTGCCACCAAAGCCGTACTCGCCGACGTCCATGAAGGTCCGCGAGTACCAGGCGCCGTGCGGATCCATGTAGGGCACGAACAGTTCGGACAACGCGCCCTGATAGAGCACCGAGCGGCGTTCGTCGCCGTCACGATACGACACCGCGGAAACCACCAGGCCGGAGCGCTTTTCCAGCCGATAGTGGAACGACCAATTGTCCCAGTCGACCAGATGCCCGCGAACCGTGACGTTCGACCCCTCGGGACGGTGGACGAGCACCGGCCGAAGCGGGGTGCGTCGGGACGCGATCGAGGCCGCGTCGATGGCGGCCGGCGCGGTGGAAACCGGGATCACGGCCTCGTCATGAATCTCGATGACTTCCCTGGTATTCAGGTCAACCACGGCCCAGAGCCCCTCGATCGGCCGGTTGAACGGACTACCACCCGCCCCGATCACGAAGCAAGCACTCTTGAGTAGTCGCCGACCCCGATGAGCCGGGATCCCGTAGTTGCCGAGACTCCAGGGCGCGCAGAGGACCCCGTCGATCTTGTAGCCCCTGGCGCCGAGCGCGGCCACGAACCTCGGGTCGCCACCGAGAATCTCGCCCACGGCGGCCATCTCTTCTCCGAGAATCGTCGGCTGAACTCCGGGGATCTCGTTCCAGGAACTCACCCGGCCCGCCCCGAGATCGACCACCCCTTCGAAGGTACGGGCACCCGCTTTGACGACGGCAAACGCCGTTCGGCCAAAGGCCTGCCCCGCGCGCCACGCGAGGACCTCGGCCTTGTCCGGATCGCGCAGTTCCAGCGTCACGAACCGTGAGCTGTCGGAAACGTGGCCGGCCTCGCGAAGGAGAGTCACCGCTCGGGTGTACTCCGCGGCGGTGAGAGGATCGAGCGGGTGGGGGGCGGCGGCCTCGGGAGCCGCGGACGGTGCTGGCGCCTGGCAGCCTACAACGACCAGCGCGACCAGCGACCACGCGGCGCGCCGCAGCGCGCGCGTCGACCTGCGCATTGACATAGGATTCCGATTCGCCGACGGTGCCTCTCAAGCTACGGTCGCGCGCAAGGAGAGTCCAGCGGGCGACGAATACTAGGCGCTATCGTTCAGGGCTCAGATCGACGCGTGGCCACCGAGATCGGCTTGCCCGGGGCGACGTTCGGCACCAGCGATCCACCGTCCACCACCAACGTTCCGCCGACCATCACGTATCGCATCCCGACGCTCGGCTCCCCGGGAGCCCGGTAGGTCGAGCGGTCGGACACCGTCGCGGGGTCGAACACCACCAGGTCAGCGTCGGCCCCGCGCTGAACCCGGCCCTTCTGTTTGGCCGCCGCCGTGATCGACTCCAACCGCTGCGCCGGCATCAGCGACATCTTCCGCACGGCGTCGAGCAGGGTCAGGCTATGCCGGTCTCGAACGTACCGAGCCAGAATCCGGCTGTAGGTGCCCGCGGACCGGGGATGACTGTGAAGGCCGTCGCTGGCGATCATCACCAGCGGGTGCTCGATGACGGCATCGACCACGGAATCCGGGTTGCTATGAATCAGGACGTACTGCGGCGTGGCGCTGCCGTGGAGCTGGTCGAATCGCTCCTTGGTGAGCCGCTCGGCGGTGGCGGGAATCTCGATCGCCGAGTAGTCGAGCCCGCGGCGCTCCCGCCAGCCGGGATTGAACAGCGCCGAGGCGATGCTGGTCATCCCGGCGCCGTAGGGATAGGCCTCCGTCGTCACGTCGAGCCCCCGTTCCCGGGCGCCGGCGATCAGCTCGAGGCACACCGGCGCGTCCCCGAGGCAGCTGCTGTTGAGGTGCACGATGTGCACCGGGGCACCGCTGATCGCGCTGGCCGCGATCATCTCGCTCACCGACTCCACGCTCGACCCAGGGTCCAACTTGCCCGCGCTCCGGATGTGCACGAAGACCGGGAGCCGGCGCCGAGCGGCCAGTTGGAACATCCGAATCACTTCGAGTCGGGTGGCACCAGGGGTGTACTCGAGCCCGAGGCCGAGGCCGAGCGCGCCGGCGTCGAGCTGGGTCGAGAGGAACCCGAGCAGGCGCTCGAATTGGGCTGGCGTTGGCGGATCATCGGTCGCTGGGCTGGAGGCGGGGTCGTCGATCGCGGCCGCGGGGCCCATCACGCTCGCGGTGAGGGTGTCCCCCCAGGCGACGACCCGAGCCGCTTCCTGGCTCGCGGTGGCGCCGTAGTGGATCAGGGTCTTGCCCGCCCGCGCGGCCAGAAAGGCGGCGTAGTCGGGCACCCCGGTCTCCATCTCCAACGCGGTCGTGACGCCGTCCATCGCCTTGAGGATGTAGCCGGCGGAGTCGTGCTGATGTTGGTGGAGGTCGATGAAGCCGGGCGCCACCACCAAGCCCGCGGCGTCGATCACCCGGCTCCCCCGGAGCGTGCCGGTCGAAACGGCGGCGATCCGCCCATCAGTGATACCGACGTCACGAATGGCATCGAGGTTGGTTTCCGGGTCGATCACCCGGCCACCGTGAATCACCAGATCATAGCGATCGTTGCCGCCGGCGCACCCCGAAAGCAGGGTCAGGCAGATCACCAAGTCGCGCACCTTGGCGGCGATGGCATCCATTTGGCGGGCCCGCTCGCGAGCCCACCCCGGAAGCCGAACGGCGGCGACGAGGATCGCGACCGCCCCGGCGATCGCCATCACCAGCGGCCCCTCGCTCCCTTCGGCCAGCCGACCGCCCATGGACAGCACCAGGGCGAGGATGCCGCCCCCGACCACGAACCCCGCGCCCACCTGCATGAAGGCCAGGGCGTTGCCCTTGACGGTCCGAAGTCGGAGCCGGTGCCCGTCGCCGGACGGCTCGAGGTAGACCTGGAGGTTGCCGTTGGTCCAGTGGCGGAGCCCACCCTCCTGGCGCACGGTCCCCCGGGCGTCGAATGTCGTCCGGAGCTCGCTCACCAGCTGCTCCCACTCGCCGTCGGTGAGCCGCCGTCCCAACTCCACCGTGCGGCCGACCCCGATCGGGAGCCCGGCCAGCCGCCTAACGATTCCCGCCGGTGGCGATCGGTCCACCTGGGCGGCGGCCCGGGCCACTCGCTCGGCCGAGATCCCGACCTCCTGGCCGATGCTCTGGAGCTCCTCCAACGTCATCCCGCCGGCCGGGGCCAGCGCCGGCCGCTCGGCTTCGGGCTCGGCCTCGGCAGCACGGGCGAAGATCGCCCGCATCTCGTCTTCACTATACCGGCGACCGCTCGACATCGGCTCCGCTCGTGAGGAAAACCGCCTCGATAATAGCACAATCCGGCGCCGAGTTCGCGGAGGGAGCTCGGAACACTGGGGCGAAACCGGACGCCCGCCGGCCGCGTATCATCGGGACGCCTTCCGTCCACCACCGCGGGAATCGATGATCAACCGAGTCGCCCTCAGTGCCAACGTCTGGATCGGCGTCGACGCCCTCCGGATCCATCCCCTCCGGACGGCGCTCTCGGTAGCGGGGATCATCATCGGCTCGGCGTCGTTGATCGCCACCATGGCGGTGAGCGACGGGATGATGGGCTTCGCCCGAGGGCAGATCGAGCAGGAAACCGCGGTCCAGGTCATCACGGTCGGGTCGCGAACCATGGCCTGGCAGAACGGGCGCTGGGTCAGCGTCACCGACTATCCGGTGTTCTCGATGGCCGACGTCGAGTCGGCCCGGCGGATTCCCGGGGTCGGCGCCGCGACCATGTCATTGAGCGGGCGGGCGGCGGCGCGTTACGGCGGCGTCGAGCACGACGCCGCGGTGACCCTCGGCACCGCCGACCTCCCGGATTTCGTGAAGCTGGAGATCGGGGCGGGCCGGTTCTTCAGCCGGATCGAGGCGTCGCGCAACGCTCCGGTGGTCGTGATCAACCACGCCCTCGCCCGCGAGCTGGCGCCCGGCCGCGACCCGCTCGCCATGGTCGGCAAGGAGATTCAGCTCGGCGGGAGGATCCGACGGGTGGTGGGCATTCTGGCCCCGGATGCGTTCGAGGAGATCGACGATCCGTCCTTCGCCGTCTACGCCCCGATCCGGGCGGCGAAAGCGGTGCTCGGTCCGCCGGCCGGGGGCCGCTACACGCCCACCCTCCAGCTCAAGGCGGCGACCGTCGAGGCCGTCCTCCCGCTGCGAGAAGCGGTCGTCGACTGGCTGGCCAGCCGCTACGTTCGCTGGAGCGAGCGCGTTCGGGTCAGCGTCGGGCTGGAGAACCTCGCCCAGATGGAGCAAGGGATCCTGATCGCCAAGCTGTTCTTCGGCTCGCTGGTCGGGATCTCGCTCTTGGTCGGCGGGATCGGGATCATGAACGTGCTGCTCGCCTCGGTGACCGAGCGGACCCGGGAGATCGGGATTCGGAAGGCGGTGGGGGCGCGGCGGAGCGACATCCGGACCCAGTTTCTCGCCGAGTCGGTGGCGATCGCGGTGGCGGGTACCGGGATCGGGCTCGTGATGGGCCTGATCCTGGCGGCGATCGTGACCGCGGTGATCAGTTGGCTCGCCGGGGTGAGCGTGACGCCGGTGCTGTCGCTGGGCACCGTGTTGCTCGCGGTGATATCCTCCTCCGTCGTGGGGCTGGTGTTCGGGACCTACCCGGCTCGCCAGGCCGCCGACCTCGCCCCGATTCAGGCGATCGCCCACGAATGAGGTGGGCGGTCGCCTCTCGTTAGGTGGTCACTTCCGGCCGTACCCTTGCCAGGTGAACGACCCGAACGGCTGAGCCGCCGGCCAGACCTCATCCAGGGTTCGGGCGTCCCGGAGCACTCCGCGGCACGGACAGGTCGGCGGAGGGCTTGACGGAACGGAGGTCGGGGCGCCAATTCATCAGTCCCTTCCGAGGACTCCAGGTTGGACTCTACCCTCAAACCGCCACGGCCCTCCTTGGTATTCCGGGTCGGCGTGATCGGCCATCGCTGGAACAAACTCGGAGCCACGACGTCCTTCGATCCGGCCCGCGGTGCCAGGGTCACTTGCCCGGCGTCGCTCGTGGCCACGGCCGAGGTCGAACGGCGCGGGATCGGCACGGTCCAACGTCTGCTGGCGGCGATCAGGCAGGAGCTGGCGAACGTCGCCTCGGAGGCGGCCAACGGGTACACCAGCGACACCCCAAAGCTGGTCGTCGTCAGCTCCCTCGCCGAGGGAGCCGATCGCGTAGTCGCTCGGGCGGGCCTCGAGCTCGATGGCGGCCCCTGTTCCCTCTGGGCAGTGCTGCCTTTCGACCAGGCCGAGTTCGAGAGGGATTTCTCGGAACAATGGGACGCCCCGAGCCTCCCCGGGCCAGACTATTCGCGACCGGGAGCACTCGAGGAATTTCGCGAACTGCTCGCCCAAGCCGACGCGACGGTCACGATGGACCGGGCGCCCAAGCCGTACCAGTACGTCGGCGCCGGTCGCACGGTGCTGGCACATTCGGACGTCCTGATCGCCGTGTGGGACGGGAGCCCGGCCGCGGGGCCTGGCGGTACGGCGCAGATCGTGGCGGACGCCCGCGCGGAGGGCGTGCCGATCATTCGGGTCGATTGCCAAACCCTCGATCGCATCTGGCTCGATGACAAGCCATTACTGGAGGAGCCGGCCCAAATAGCGAAGCACCTCAGGCGGCTTGTGGCACCGCCTGAATCGGCGGCCGAGCGGGCGAAGTGCGAGGCGTATTTCAACGAGGTCCCGACCCGCGGGCGGTTGGGCCAGGCCTTCGGCACGATCACCAGTTATCTCGACCGGCTTCGCCTGGAGCCCCCCAGAGAGGCACCCGCGTTGCCGTCCGGGGCGTTGACACCAGCTCAGGAGGAACCCGTTCACTCCAACCGCGGGCTCACGGCGATCGCCAGCTCCATCCTGATGGTGGTGGCCCCGACCCTGCTTGCCTGGCCGGTCGGCCTTTGGCGAGCCATCTTCCCGAGGCTGCCCAAGGATCCGCGAGCCCGGCGGTCGACATTCTGGGGGGCCCTTAGGCGCGAGGCGAGCTCGAAAGGCAATACCCCCAGCAGTAACGTCGCCGAGGTGCTCGAAAAGGGGATCGGCGATAGCTACGGTTGGGTCAACACCCTTGCCGAGTACTACGCCAATCGCTATCGCTCGGCCTTCACTTGGATCTTCAGCCTGGCGTGGGTCGCCGCGGTCGCCGCGGTCGCCGGCCTGGTCACGCACGAGATCGGCTGGGAATACGCCAGGGTTTTCGCCGCCGCCGAGGCAACCGCAATCGCCGGGGTGCTCGGGATGGTGTGGTGGGGGACTCGGCGCCGGTTCCACGAACGCTGGGTCGACTACCGGTTGCTGGCGGAGCAGTTCCGCCATCTGCTCTTCATTTGGCCGCTCGGGATCTCGACCCCCCATCTCCGGCTGCCCGCCGCTCCCTCGGTCGACGATTCACGAGCCCGCTGGGTCGGTTGGTACTATCGGGCGTTCGTGCGCCAGTTGGGACTCGCGACGACGCGCTTCGACCAGCCGCATCTCGAGGCCTGCCGGGCGATTCTCCAGGCGGTCGAGCTTCGCCTTCAGGCGAGATACCACTGGGACACTCGGCACAAGTACGAGCGCTACCACGAGGTGGTCCATCGCCGCACGGTGGCGATGGTGGTCGCGGCGCTTCCAGTCGCTCTGCTTCACCTCACGCCACTGCCGGAAGCCGCGGCCCATTGGCTCGGCGTCGAACCGCTGGTGACCTCCGGGATCCTCGCGACGATCGCGGTGTTCCTGCCGTCCCGCGCGGCCGCGCTGCATGGCTGGGCCACCCACGCCGACTTCCAGGGGGCGGCAATTCGGTCCGGGCAGATTCGGGAAGCGATCGTGGCGCTCGATCAGCTCGTCAAACTGTTGAACCCGACCGACAGCGCGGGTCTCAGCCGCATTGCGCTGGAAACCGCCCGCCTGATGGAAGGCGAGCTCGGCGCCTGGCGGACCACGGCGCTCGCCAAGATGCTAACACCAGCTTGATCTCGATCGCCCGAACCGGAGCGGCTACCGTCCGGAGGGCAGGCCGGGGCGGGCGGGATTGGGCTCCAGGCCCGGCCACCTGGCGCGCGAGGGTCGCCCATCGGGACCGGCCGGCCGCCTCCCCTGGACACCGGATCGCCGCCCCCACCATGTTCCGCCCCCGATGCCCGACTCACGCCGGTTCCAGAGCCTCATCCACGCCTTCTCCCCGTCGGTTCGGACTCGGGGCGAGCGGTATCACCGAGAGGGGCGGGTCACAGCCATCGCCCGGGTTGGCGGTGAGCTGCAGGCGACCGTCGTCGGCACCGAACCGTGGTTCCCTCGGATCAGTACCACCGAGCGGGGCGGGCTCCACAGCTCCTGCACCTGCCCGTACTGGGAGGAACACGGGGAGTGCAAGCACCTCTACGCCGCCCTGATCGAGGCCGATCGGGCCGGGCTCCTCGAGGGAATCGGTTCAGTGGTCACCCCGCCGCCGCCACCGGCCACCGCCGAGCCGCCGCCCCGCCCCACGTGGGCCGCTCAGTTGAAGACCCTGACCGCGCAGATGCCGCCGCCCGCGCCGCCTCCACTCCACCGGGCGGTGTCGAGGCCCCCGGAGCGCCAGCTCCTTTACCTGGTTATTCCGCCAGCGGCGACCGTCCCCTGGCTGACCCTCCGGATCGCGATCCGGAACCGGAAGAACTCAGGCGAGTGGGCCCCGGTGCGGCATTGCGGGTTGGGCGACCCCGAGTGGGAGGAGGTCGCCGGGGCGGACGATCGGGAGATCGGCCACCTCCTGGTCGGCGCCACCTTCGGTTCGGTGCCCGCCCAACTCGGCGGCACGACCCACTTCACCGTCGCGCCGGCCGCGCTCCCCCGGACCCTGGCGCGCTGCTGCGCCACGGGGCGCTGCTTTGCCGCCGGCGCCTCGGCAAACCGGCTCGGCCCGGGGCCCCTCTTCTGGGATTCCGGACCCCCGTGGCATCTGGCCGTGGCCGCGGCCCTCGAGCCGACCACCGGCTGGTATCGGGTCGAGGGCGAGCTGATCCGCGACGGCGAACGGATTCCGGTAAGGCAGACCTCGGCGATCGTCGACGGCGTGTTCGTCGCCGGCACCCGGGCCGCCCGGTGGGACGGTGGACCGAGCGTGCTGGCGGCCGCCCTGGCTGCCGGCACCGACCTCTCGGCACCCCGCGAGGAGGTCGCCGATCTGGTCGGCACCCTCCTCGGACTTCCCGGCGGCATCGATCTCACCTGGCCCGACGACCTCGGGATCGACTCGGTCCGGGAACCGCCCAAGGTGTGGCTGACCCTCAAGCCCGCCGCGCCGCGGGCATGGGCCCGGCCGGAGCTCCAGGCCAGCCTCGAGTTCGAATACGGCGGACAGCGGGTCCGGGCCGATCCGGAATCGGCGGGGGCGCCGGTCCGGATCGGGACCCGGCTCTACGCCCGCGACCTCGCCGCCGAGACCGCGGCGATCGCCCGGCTCCTCGAGGCGGGGGCGCGGTGGGAGTTCGACTACCGCCATTCCCGGCGCCAACTGACGGTGGATTCGTCGGTCCTGCCCGTGATGCTGCCCCCGCTGCTCGTGGACGGCTGGCACGTCGAAGTCGCGGGGCAGACCTATCATCCCCCCGGCCAGCGTCAGGCCGAGGTCCGAACCGGGATCGACTGGTTCGAGCTGGCGGGCCACGTCGACTACGGCGACCAGCGGGTGGCCCTCCCCGAGCTGCTGGCGGCGGCCCGGCGGGGCGACCGGTTCATCACGTTAGGCGACGGCTCCCGGGGCCTCCTCCCGGCCGACTGGCTGGCTCAGCTCGGCCCCCTGGTGGACGCCGGGTCCGCCGGCGGGGACGGGGTTCGGTTCTCGGTCCGTCAGGTGTCGCTGCTCGATGCGCTGCTCGCCACGATGCCCGAGGTCGACGTCGACCGCCAATTGGAGCGCGCCCGCCAGCAGCTCGCCTCTTTCGGCGGGATCAAGCCGTTGGCGGCGCCGCGGACCTTTCGAGGCACCCTGCGCGGCTATCAGAAGGAGGGGCTCGGATGGCTCGAGTTCCTTCGTCGCTTCGGCTTCGGCGGCTGCCTCGCCGACGACATGGGGCTCGGCAAGACGATCGAGGTGCTGGCGTTCCTCGAGCGGCGCCGGCTCGCGGGGGCCCCGGCGTCGCTCGCGGTGGTGCCGCGGTCGTTGGTGTTCAACTGGCAGCGGGAGGCGGCCCAGTTCACCCCGAAGCTCCGGGTCCTCGACCACAGCGGCGTCAGCCGGCGGAAATCACTCGAGCATCTGGCGGACTACGACCTGATCCTGACCACCTACGGCACCCTGCGGCGCGACGCCGAGCAGTTTCGGCAAATCACCTTCGACTCGGTGATCCTCGACGAAGCCCAGGCGATCAAGAATCCCGCCAGCGTCTCCGCCAAGGCGGCCCGTCTCCTCCAAGCCAATCACCGCTTCGCGCTGACCGGGACGCCGATCGAGAACCACCTCGGCGAGCTGTGGAGCCTGTTCGAGTTCCTCAATCCGGGGATGCTGGGCCGGGCCCCCGCCTTTCAGCGGCTGCTGTCGCTCGACGAAGGGGACGGGGCGGTCGCCTTGGCTCGCGCGGTGCGGCCGTTCATCCTCCGGCGAACCAAGGAACAGGTCGCCCCCGAGTTGCCCGAGCGACAGGAGCAGACCGTCCTGGTCACCCTCGATGTCGCCGAGCGAAAGCGGTACGACGAGCTCCGTGATCACTACCGGGCCACCTTGCTCACTCGAATCGACGCGCAGGGAATCGCGGCGTCGCGGATTCAGATCCTCGAGGCCCTGCTCCGGCTCCGTCAGGCGGCCTGTCATCCCGGCCTCCTCGACCCGACCCGCTCCGGCGAGGCGAGCAGCAAGGTCGAGTTGCTCCTGGAGCAGCTCGAGGACGTGACCGGAAGCGGCCACAAGGCGCTGGTCTTCTCCCAATTCACCACCCTGCTCGGCATCGTCAGGCACTTTCTCGACGCCAAGGGAGTGCGGTACGAGTATCTCGACGGGTCGACCCGGGATCGCCAGGCGCGGGTGGACCGGTTCCAGACCGATCCGGATTGTCCGCTCTTTTTGATCAGCCTCAAGGCCGGGGGGGTTGGTCTCAATCTCACCGCCGCCGACTACGTCTTTCTCCTCGACCCGTGGTGGAACCCGGCGGTCGAGGCGCAGGCCATCGATCGGACCCATCGAATCGGCCAGACCCGGCGGGTGCTGGCGACCCGGCTGATCGCCCGCGACACGGTCGAAGAGCGGGTGGTCGAGCTGCAGGGGCGGAAGCGGGCGCTGGCGGATGCGATTCTCCGGGAGCAGGACGGGGCGGTCGGGAAGATCGGGCGGGAGGAATTGGCCGAGCTGCTTCGGTAGGCCGCGGCTGATGCACCGAGCCCGCACGACCAAACTGCCACTTGACAGTGTGTATCGTGTACTATATAGTACACGCTATGTCCGCTACCTTCGGCTCCTACGTTCGTGACCGCCGAGAACGGCTTCGGCGGGACGACCCGCAGTTCTCGGTCCGCCAGGTGGCGGCCCGGATCGGCGTGGAGCCCAGCTTCTTGAGCAAGGTGGAGCGCGACGAGGTGGCCCCTCCCTCGGAGGAGAAGATCCTCGGCTTGGCGCGCGAGCTCGGGGAAGACCCGGACATGCTGCTGGCCTTGGCCGGCAAGGTGTCGAGCGATCTCCAGCGGGTCATCCGTAAGCGGCCGGAGCTGTTCGCCGCGCTGATCCGCCAACTGAAGGGCCTGCCCGACCGGGCGGTGCTACGGCTGGTGCGCGAAGTCCGCGACGGCACTTGGTGATTCACGGCAAACCGGGAGGACCGATGATCGAGCTCACCGACAACCAGCTGGTGTTCCGCTTCCCCGAGGTCCACGAGGACGCCACCCTCACGATCGAGTTCCAGCGCACCCTCAGGATTCCGGACGACGACCGGGAGTACCCCCTCCCCGCCGGGCTCGGCGCATTCCCGCTCCGGCACGTCGACGACTTCGCCGCGACGGTGCCGGGTTCGTGGATCGAGCATGGCGGGATCCTGCTCCCCATGCATCAAGCCGAGGCGATGTGGCTCCGGTTCGAGGGCTCGTATCCGTTCGCCGTCAAGGTCGCGGCCGGGAAGATCAACGCCGTGACCGGCGAGCCGTGGCGCGGCGGGCTCCATCGGGACCCGCAGGACTACCTCGTCCGGCCCGGCCAGCCCTGGCTCGACGGGTACTGCGTCGAGAAGGGGGTCATCCGCCAGTTCGTCGCGATGCCGTTAGGCGAGGGGTACACCGCGGAGGAGCAGATTACCGGCCGGGCGGAGTTCGGCGGGCTGCAGATCGCCGCCTACCCGATGAAGCCCGAGCTCTACGAGCGGGCCGTCGTCCTCAGCCGTAGCGTGTTCGAGTGCGGGCTGGTTGCCGGCACCTTCGCCATGTTCTCCCCTGCCATGGGCCTCGCCCCCGGCGGACGGATGAAGCAGGAGATCTTCGAGGATCACTACGCCCTCTCCGACTGGGACCAGCGCCATGCGGCGCGCTGCTTCATCCACCTCGCCAACGCGGCGCAGTGGCGGACCATCACCGGCGAGGATCCTCCGGCGACACCGGTCGACGCCGCGGCCTACCGCCGCGCCGGTATTCCGTGGTTCGACTACTACGCGCCGGACTTGCGGGCCGTCGCCGGTTCGGGCATTCTGAACCGGCTCAAGAGCCTGGGGCAGATCGCCCGGGGCAAACGGGACGCCGGGGTGCCGGCGAACGACCCGGTGATCATCGACCGAGTGGTACGGCTACGGAGGAACCTCGAGAGGTCGCAGGTGCGGGAGAGCGAATTGTGAACTGCATCACGCCATCGTCGACCGGCGCGTCGCGAAACATCTTCCGATCGCGCTGGTAGTTCTGGGGATTGATCCACGGCTCTCGGTCGCCCTGCCGCGGCATCTGATCGAGGACCCGCTGCACGTAACCCGAGGAGAAGTTCTCGATCCACGGCCGGGGGACCATCGCCCGGTCCGATTCCCGGAGCCGCGGGGTGCACTGATCGGTGCCGGTCCGTTCCATCCAATTGAGCAGCCGGCAGACGTAATCGCAGATCAGGTCGGCCCGGAGGGTCCACGACGCGTTGATGTAGCCGAACGACGACGCCATGTTAGGCACGTCGGAGTAGGCGAAGCCCTTGTAGCTCCAGGTCTTCGAGAAATCGACCGGAGTCCCGTCGACGGTGAACTCCACCTCGCCGAGCGCGACCACCTGGAGCCCGGTGGCGGTGACGATGAGATCGGCGTCGAGTCGCTCGCCGGAGGCGAGTTGGATGCCATGCTCGTCCCAGGTGAGGATGGTGTCGGTGACCACCGAGGCCTTGCCGGACTTGATCGCCTCGAACAGGTCGCCGTTCGGCACCAGGCACAGTCGCTGGTCCCAGGGGTTGTAGGTCGGGGTGAAGTGTTTGCCGACGTCGTAGTCGGGGCCGAGCTGCCGCTGCACCTGGCGGAGCAACCACGCTTTCATCCGCTCCGGCGCGGTCCGGCTCCGCCAGTAGAGGAGTTGCTGCAATCGGGTGTTCTTCCATCGGGTCAATCGATAGGCCAACCCCTCCGGCAGCACCTTGCGGAGCAGGTTCGCGACGACGTCGGTGTCCGGCATCGACCAGACGTAGGTCGGCGAGCGCTGCAGCATGGTGACGTGCCCGGCCGTCGTCGCCATGGCCGGGACCAGGGTCACCGCGGTCGCCCCGGAACCAATCACCACCACTCGCTTCCCGGCGTAGTCGAGGCCCTCGGGCCAGGCCTGCGGGTGGACCACCTGTCCCTGGAAGCGTTCCCGGCCCGGGAACTCGGGCAGATACCCGCCCCGATAGCTGTAGTAGCCCGACCCCATGAACAGGTAGCGGCACCTGAAGGTGACGGTGGCCCCGGTTGCCCGCTGCTCGGCCTCCACGGTCCACCGGGCATCGGGGGTCGACCACGCCGCCCTCTTGACCAGGTGGCCGAAGCGGATCTGTCGGTGCACGTCGTGCTCGGCGGCGGTGTCGCGGAGGTACTGGAGGATCGACGGGCCGTCGGCGATCGCCTTCGCGGCCGTCCACGGCTTGAACCGATAGCCGAGGGTGTGCATGTCGCTGTCGGAGCGAACGCCGGGATAGCGGAACAGGTCCCAGGTGCCCCCGAGGTCGTCGCGTCCCTCCAAGATCGTGAAGGTCCGCGAAGGACACTTGGCCCGGAGATGACAGGCGGCGCCGATGCCGGAGATCCCGGCACCGACGATCAACACGTCGACGTCTTGGGTCATGCTCGAGATCCTCGGGGGGTGCGGCGTCGAGGATCAACCTATCCCGGCCCCTCGGCGGGAACCAGGGGGGAACGACTGACCGGCCGGCGCCGCCCGCCTCAGCGCGGCGGGGTCCTGCAATACTCGCCCCCGGTACAGCGTTCCGGAACGAACGTCTCGCTCTCGATCCGCCACGCCCCGTCGATCTCCCGCCACTTCGCGAAGTAGCTACCGCCGATCGACACCGGCCCGTCCGCGGCGGTCCATCGCCCGGTCCACCGGCCCTGCTCCGACGCCATCCGCCACCGAGGGTCGACCCGGACCTCCACCGGCGTCCGGCGATAGATCACGTCGGGCCGCTCGGCGAAGATGCCCGCGAACGATGCCAGGTTCGCTTCCCGACCAACCGTGACGCTCGAGGTCGACGCGACCACCACCACGCCAGGAGCGAAGGAGGCGCCGATCCCCGCGGTATCGTGCCTGGCGATGGCGTCGTTCGATCGCTGGCGGAGGGCCCGAATCGCCCGGGCGTCCGGACCGCCGGTGGTGTCGTCCGCGGGAGACCACAGCGGGCCCGCCGTGGTGTGGCGGGGAACCAACCGCTGGGGACCGGGCGGCGCCTGGAACGAGGTGTGCCGGTGAACGACCGCCCAGCGGCCACCCCGTCGTTCGAACACCAAGGACTGGCGCCCCTCGTCGACCGTGGTGTCGCCCGCGGGCTCGATCACCTCGAGGCGGAAGTTGGCGGCGAGCCAGGCCAGGTTGCCCCGGGCTCCGACGTCGAGCACCTCGAACCGCGAGTGGACCCGGCCGCGGGCCGCGCTGGCGAACATGGTCTGATAGAGCGAGTCGACCAGCGGCCAACCGTGGAGCTGGCGCCGCTCGAAGAAGAAGACGCCGGTCGGGTCATGGGCATAGAAGGTCCGGACGAAGGCGGCATCGCGCCGCTCCCACGCCTCGTTGAACCGTTCGAACAGCGCCCGGACCTCGGCCGCCGATCGCCGATCGGCGGCGGTCTGGGCCGCACCGGTGGTGGCGTCCGCCATCGCCAGCAAGGCGACGACGCTCGCCTCGATCCATGGGCGGCTCGCGACGGCTCCAGTCCGACGCGCCGCCTGAGGAGTCTGGTTCGTTCGACGCTCCAGTTTCGGGGACGCGCCTAAGATGACCGCTCATGCCGAGATGCGCGAGGGCGCCCCGGTGGACGGTGGCGGCGGGCGGAGATCGACACGACTATTGTACTTGGCTCCTGCGGCTCCTTCTCCGAACCCTGTCGCGCCCGCTGGCAGCCGACTGCCGGGTCCACCGATTTCAAACCCCGATGGAGCGCCCATGATACGCGCCACGCTTGCCCTCCTCCTCGCGGCCTCGACGCTTTCGGGCTGCGGGACGCCACCGCCCGCCGATTCCGCCCCGGATGAGACCTTCTGGAGCCACCGGTTCGCGGTGACCGAGGACGTGGCCTACGGCCCGGACCCGGCCCAAAAGCTGGATCTGTATCTCCAAGGCTCGTGGGTGGGCGAGCCGACCTACTTCGAGCGCGCGCCCGACCCGCGGCCCGCGCTGATCTTCATCCACGGGGGCGGGTGGATCGGTGGCGACAAGACGGGCCAGGACATCCTCTTCCTTCCGTTTCTGGAGCGCGGCTGGCACGTCGCCAACATCACCTACCGGCTGGGGCCGAGCACGGCGCCGGCCGCGGTGGACGACGCGCTCTGCGCCCTCAAGTTGGTGGCCGACTCGGCCGGGGCGTACGGCATCGACCGAACCAAGATCGTGGTGAGCGGCGCCTCGGCGGGCGGCCACCTCTCGCTGACGACCGCGATCTTGGGATCGCGGCCCGGGCACCCGTGCTACCCCGGCGACGGGTTCCGGGTGGCCGCCGCGATCAACTGGTTCGGGATCACCGACATCGCGGCGGTGGAGCGGTTCCTGGCGGAGCATCTCCCCGAGTTCAACTACGCCCGCGGCTGGGTCGGCGACACCGCGCGGATCGCCGACATCTCGGCCCGCTACTCGCCGCTGGCGCTCGTGGACGCCACGGCACCGCCCATCCTGACCATCCACGGCGAGGTCGACTCGGTCGTCCCCCACAGCCAGGCCGCCGCGTTCCACACGCGCCTCGCCGAGCTCGGTGTCGTCAACCAGCTGCTGTCGCTGCCGGGTGGAAAGCACGCCGGCTTCACCGATGACCAGTTCCAGCGGGCATGGCGCGCGATGTTCCGGTTCCTGGGCGAGCGGGGCGTGACCCGCTGACCCCGCGGGTCCGGCCGTCGCTGCGCCGAGCCCACGAGGAGCGTTCTAGCAGGCTTGCGACTACTCGAGCGGGTTGTCACGGCAACACGCCGCTGACACCCGGACGGCATCGTTCGCAGCCCCGGGAAGGGAGGCCGCACCTCCTGAAGAGTATTCAGCGACAACCAAGACGAGAGCCGGTCGAAACCCTCCTGCGGAGGCGCGCCGTGGCATGGCCGCTAAAGCTGATCCAAGAGTCGGGGTCTCGGTTTCTGAAATCCACCGCTCTTCCGTTCGGTGAGAGAGACGATGTCCTCCGCGAGCGCCCCGAGGGTGAGGTCTTGGCGATCCAGCAACTCGATTAACGTACTCGCGAACGGGTTGCCCCACCCTCCCCTTGGTCAAGGGTCTTCCGGCCTCGAGAGGTGCCACAGAACAGGTGGACCGAATCCCTCGAGCTCAATGGTGCCGGACATCGACGCCCAAGCGGCTACTGGCTCCTAGTCCCACACGTTCTGCCGCCGTGGAGAGAGCGAGAATGTGAGTCCCAACGTCCGGGTTAGGCGGCCCGTGGGGTTGCCGCCTTCGGATCAGGACCGAAACGATTGTCTCCTCGTGTCCCGTCGGTGAGTGCAAACACCAGATTGACAATCGGAACCAGCAGCCACCAGCCACTGTGATCGGTGTCGTGCATTCTCCGCACGCCCACAGCGATCGCGGGTATCAGGGTGCCGACGAGGTAGATGCTTAGAAGTAGGCTGTCCCCGTCTTCGGACGCCATTCCGAGGGCTCCCGCGACGACACCGATGGCCACGCCGATGAGCATGTAGAAGAGATAGAACATCCAGTACTCCTTTCGTCGCGCGCGACCGTTGAAGACCGCGTACTGCTTCAGCGCCTGCAGGTACCAGTTCATGATCATACCTCCCCTGGTTGTGATGTCGCCTAACTAGTACGGGACCCGCGGCCAGGCCCGGCCCGCGCTTGCGAACGGTGGATACGTTACCTCGTCGCGGCCACATCCGCGAACGATCCGTCAAGTCAGCCACACCGCTCTCGTTCCGAGGCTCCGGACCGCCAATCGGCCACGGTTGCGAACGTGGGTGTCGAGCCTGGTCGTCGATATATCCCGATGACCCAGCCGGGCGGCGACCTCCGCGTCGCCCATCTGGTCGGGGTGGCGGAGGGGAGTTCTAAGGCTCGGCCGCACCGAACAAGATCAGTTCAACCCTCTCGGCACCTTCCACATACGCATCGTGACCCGCTGGAATGGTGAAGAAGTCACCTTTCCGGATGTGCGTCTCAATGCCCGACGCGACCATCCGGACCACCAGGTGGCCACCGATGCAGTAACCGGTGTGATCCATGGGACAAGAGTCAGGATTCCCGAGTAGCGGCTTCTCGTTGGCGGCCCAAGTCCAACCTGGCTCGAAGATCGCGTGCATTCCGGCCGTTCCATCGGCCATCTTGATGATGTCGATACGGCCATGCTCCTTCATGTCGAGCTTCTGGTCTGGATGGTCGAAACGGCGCTTCTCGATCGTGGCAACCTTGCTCATCTTGCAACCTTTCTATCGCGACGTAGTCGCGACGCACCGGCCTCCGCCGGCCCGATGACGGCGGTCGAAACCGTGGCGGGCGCCCGCCGGGCGTGATGCTTCGACCCGCGGCCCAGGCGGTATTGGATCCGCGCCCGGGTCCGGCCCTCGCGTCCGAACGGCACATACGTTACCTCGCCGCGGCCTGAGCCGCTAACGATCCGTCAATTCAGCCAAACCGCTCTCATCAAGAGGGCTCCGGACCACCGATCGGCCACGGTTGCGAACGTGGGTGCAGAGCATGGTCGTCGATACGTCCAGCCCTACCGTGCATCACCGCCCGGTGGTCGTGCTCCCTGGGGTGCGGACTCGGGCGGCATCGGATACGCCCGGGGGTTCGGGAGGGTGGCACTTTATCGCCGGCGGCGGATCACATTACAGATTATCAACCGGTTTCGAGCCCGTGGGGAGGGAGGATTGAGCGATCGTTGACCGCGCCGTAGCATAGTAGACGTTACCGACATCCATCCATGACCCCGCCCCGCTTCTTTCTCAAATGCCTCGGCTACCCCGAGTTGCGCGGCTCCGACGGGAAGATCGTCCGGATCCGGGTCAAGAAGCACCTGGCGCTCCTGGTCTTCCTGGCCGTCGAGCGGCGCCGTCACCACGACCGTAGCCGCCTGGTCTCCCTGCTGTGGCCCCGGGTGTCGGCGGAGAAGGGCCGCCATTCGATCTCGGTGGCCATTTCGCTGCTCCGGACCACATTTGGCCGGGAGGCCTTTCCGCCCCACCGGGTCGGGCTCCGGTTCCACCCGACTCAACTGAGCCTCGACCTCGACCGGCTGGAGTCGGGCCGGATCCTGGGTCAGGAGGGCGAGGACGACCTCGACGTCGACGGGTTCCTCCGGGGGTTCGACATCGACGACGCGCCCGAGTTCGCTCTTTGGAAGGAGCGTGAGCAGGCCCGTCGCCTGCCGTCGATCCACGCGGGCTTGCTCACCTTGATCGACCATGGCCGCCGGCGCGGGTCGCACGACGAGATCATGCAGCGGGCCGAACGGCTGTTGGCGATCGACCATTTGGCCGAGGAGGGGATTCGGGCCAAGATGGAGGCCCTGGCCCTGGTCGGCGATCGGTTCTCGGCCCTCCGGGTGTTCGAGGAGTGGAAGACGCAGCTCACCGACGAGTTGGGGGCCGAGCCGTCGATGATGGTCGACGGCATGGCGTCGCAGCTCCGGAAGCGAGGCTGGGAGCCGAAGGAGCCCAACCCGGTACCGGCGGTGCCGGCGGAGCAGTGGCGCGATCGCCGTTTCGTCGGCCGGAAGCAGGAGTTCCGGAGGCTGTACGAGGTCTGGGAAGCGGTCCATCAGTACCGGCCCGAGCATTTCATGATCGCGGGCGACAGCGGGGTTGGAAAGACCACCTTGGCCCAGCGACTGGTGACCGCGGCGGGCCTGGAGGGGGCGTCGGTGTCGCGGGTGCAGTGTTACCAGATGGAGCAGCGGATTCCCTTTGGTACGATCGGCGCGTTGGTGGCGGGGTTGCTGGGCCGGCCAGGCGTGGCGGCGACGTCGCCTGAGGGGCTCGCCGAGGTGGCGCGGATCGTTCCGCAGGTGAAGGAGCATTTCGGGTCGCTGCCGGCGCCGAAGCACGCCGAGGGGGAGTCGGCGCGGCTGTTGTTTGCGGAGGGGGTCATCGATCTGTTGAAGGCGGTCATGGAGGAGCGGCCGGTTCTACTTGTGATCGATGATCTGCATCACGCGGACGAGGCGAGTTTGGCAGTGCTGCACCTGGTGATGCGGCGGATTGTGGAGGGTCGGTTGATGGTTGCTCTGACGACCCGTCTCGAACAGGGCCTTGCCCAGCCGGCACGCCGCATCATCGAGGCATCGCGCGATCGTCCCTTCACCCAGTTAGCCCTAGATACAATGTCGTCGGATGAATGCGACGAATTGTTAACAAATACACTTATCGATGGAGGGCGCCACCCGACCCCGCCAGAGCGGCGTGCATTGATCCGTTCATCCCGCGGCTTCCCGATGGTCCTCGAGTTACATGCAAGAGACTGGGTGGCAAACGGCAGGCAATGCCTGGCGTTGGCTCTGAAGGCCATCACACCCGAGCCTTCATTCGGACCGGTGCCCGCCCCCGACCAATATGCTGGCCTTGTCGAGCGACTCCTAGGCGAGATCTCTCACTCCGCCCGCCAGGTCCTCTGCCTTTCGGCCGTACTCGGTGCGCACCTAGGTGACCTTCAGGCTTACACCATTCTCGACCTCTCTCTAGCGCAAACTCTCGATGGGATGGCTGAGCTACTGGGGCGGCGCGTCCTTCGTGACGTTGGGAACGGACTGGAGTTTCTCAACGAGCTAGTACGTGCTCACGTCTACAAGTCGCTCCCAGCTCCCCATCGGGTCGCTTTACACTCGGCCGTGGCCGACCACCTACTCCGGAAGAACTCGACGAACGACAAGGAGCGCGCCACGAAGGCAACAGTTGGTCTCGAGGTAGCCTGGCATCTAACCCGCGGGCATCGACCGGGGGAGGCGGGGCCTCACCTCCTATCAGGCGCACGGCAGGCGCTTCTCCTCGGCGCGCCCGATGATGTTGTGCTGGCTATTCAATCCTGCGTCAACGACCTCGATGGTGAAGTGAGAGTAGAGGCGACAATACTGCTGGTTCAAGCGTTGCATGAACTCGCTCGGTGGCAGGACGCATTGGTAGTATCCGCGCCACACGAGGACGACGAATCCCATCCAGCTTTCGCGATACTGGCAATCGAGGCTAGGTGGCAGCTCCGGCTCCTGTCAGACAGTGAGGAAAGGAGACTAGTTGCTACTCTCGTCGAGATGGCGAGGCTCCGGTCGGCCGTCTCACCGCGAGCGTCCAAGCTGGCAGCATTCATCGCCGGCCGCCTTCGCGACGACGCTTTAATGGCGGAGGTGTTGCCCGCTATCCCAGAGGCTTCCGACCTATCGGGCGACCAACAAGCGGAGAGCCTCCTCGCCCGGGCCCACCTCGCGTATCACACTCGGCAGCTCGAGGAAGGTGAGGCCGCGGCACGCCAGGCCCAGGCGGTGCTAACAGAGCTTGGTGCCAGCGATCGCTCGATGGCCTCGGCCGAAATTGGCCTTGCGGTGTTTCGGGTTGCCCGATGCGATTACACTGCAGCCGTTCTGCACCTGGAACAGGCTTTACGTATCACCAGTCGAATCGACAACAAGGCACTTGGCGGCGTGGCAGGATCGAATCTCGCCCTTGTATACACTAGGCTGGGCCGGTGGCATTTGGCGATCGAAACGGCCCGGTCCGTTCCATCGGAAGCTGACCCAATCTCGCTATCGAACGCAGCCTACGCCGAAAGTATCGCGCTGTCGACGCTTGGGCGGGCGGAGGAGGCGTTAGAGCGTATCCAGCGGCAAACTAACCCGCAACTGCCGTCGCAGCCGTGGTTGCTCCAGTTCCTTGCCTTCCAGCAAGCAGACATATTCTGGGTCTGCGGCAAGCGCCACCGGGCAATTGAGCGCGCCGTCGATGCGGCGAGATTGGGCGATTTCCAAGCGCTGACCCGGGGCGTTACCGGTCAGTTCGCTCGCTGGGCGTACATCCTCGCGTCATCAGACGCAGTGCCAGCAAACGATCTGGTTGCCTTTATGGAGAGCGCACTCAACACAAGGTCGAACCTAGACCTCCTTGATCGTTACGAGACTCTCTGCTCTGCAGTGGCATGGCGGGGACCAAGTTGGCAGGAGACGACAATGACGTTCGCGAAGGAGCTAGCCGAGATTACTCCATACATCGACCACGCAACGATTAAGTTCCTTGGAGCCTTTGCCTGAACGACTTTCAACGAATGGAGTGCTGGCTCTACCAAAGTGCCTCAGCTTTCAGACGCGTGCCCCACACGCACAGCCTCAAGGAAGCTTGATTGGGACCGGAGGGCGGGACGTGGCCGACCGACCGACAGGCCGCGAGGAGCGGTTTGCTCGGCGAGGAATTCCCGGTCTGAGACCAGCCGCCGAACCGTCACAGAGCTGATCGTTACATCCACTATGGCCGGATCGAACTGGCTGCCCCGATACTTCTGGAGCTCCGCGACTACCTTGTCGAACGGCAGTGCCTTTCGATAGGGGCGGTCAGTCGTCATAGCATCAATTGTGTCCGAAATCATGATGATTCGAGCTCCCAGCGGGATGAGATCGCCAATCACCCCGTCCGGGTAACCCTTGCCATCCCAGCGTTCATGATGCGAACGCACGCTGCTTTGCACATTCCCTTGGAAACGCGAAAACAGCGCAACAAGCTCGGCGCTCTTAGCCGAGTGGGTCTTCATGATCTCCCACTCATCTTGCGTCAGTCGACCTTCCTTCTGGAGCAGTGGAGCAAACTCTGCGTGGATTTTGCCAACGTCGTGAAGGAGCGCAGCAGTCTCAATCTCCTCGACAAGGTCACTGCCGAGCCCCAAGTCGGACGCAATTGCCCGGGAAAGAGCCGACACGCGACGCGAGTGACCTGAGGTATACGGATCCCGCGCCTCAATGGACCTCACCATCGTCTCAAGTTGCTCCCGGAGGGACAACTCAAGCTTCTCGTGCGCCCGATCAAGTTCAACATACAACATCTGAAGTGTATTGAGCTTTCCATACATGTGGCGCGCGAGAATTACGGGAAGGAATATCGCTACCAACACAAGGCGCGAGAGTCCATTGTCGCTATTGAAGCTCAGGTAGACCCAGGCTACACCTGGGCTAAGAAGGCTCGCCAGGAGATCGTATCCAAGAAACCCAAACGTCTTGAGCCCAAGGCCGTCACGGATAGTCTTGCCCGAGCTAAGCGAAACGGCGACGCCGACCGCAGCTGAATTCACTGCGAAATAGGTTGCAGAGCAAACGAGAAACGCCCCGATGGCGCGCAGCACTTCGTCGAACGGGAGACGAGAAACGCCGTTGATCACGACTGCTGCACTTCCCGTGGTAAGTGCATCCAGGACAATTCCAGCCGACACCACCGCCGCGACACTCTGGCCGACGTTAAAGACCACTCGAATTGGAGGTTTTCGCCGGACTACGTTCGCGCCAAGGGCCGACAGACCCGCGATAATGCCAGCCCAAAAACCGCCGAACAAGATCACAGTCGAAAGTTCGACAACAAATGTGATCGACCCCGTGATGCCGCCAGCCTTGTCTTGTCGGCTCGTAAGTTCAAGGAGTACACCGGTGGCGACAAAAAGCAGCAGGGGCCACGACCCTGGGAATGGATGTCTCGCCGGCCAGGAGGCGACGAGCAGCCCGAGGGCAGCAACTAGAACCACCGCTACGAATGCCGTTACACGGCTTGGGGATCGCATAGGCTAGGTGGGAGAGGCGCCCCGGCTATCGTCTACCAGGACACTTTTTCAGCGAAGAACAGTCCAGCTACGAACTGTGCGACGCCGATCGCGAGTGCTGCGAACCAGCTGATCATGAGCGTCATCACCCCCCTTCGAGTCAACAGAATTCACTCGGGAAGTGGTAAGCCCCGCTAAGGCCCACCAGACGCTCCGCTCAGTTTGTCCGCTCTGCTCCGCTCTTCCCTACACCTTCCAGAAGACCGGGGCCCTCTCCCTTATTCCCATTCTCCTTCTCTCAATTGGTCAACCTGCCCCAACTCTATCGCCTCGCAGCACGACGCCAGCCCTAGGCCGGTCGGCGCGCGTCTACCCAACGATTGGTTGCGTCCAATACCGCCAATACCGCGGCCCGCTCCGGACTCTGCCGGATCTCCGCCGTGCCCGTCAACAACACCGAGTCCCGCCCACCCAGTCCCTGCACCGCCACGAACACCACGTTCCGATCCGAAGCTTCCACCACCTGCACGCTTTCGACCGCCAGGCTGAACTTCTCCAGGAACCCCTCCAACGCCGCCACCGTGGCCTTGGCCGCGCCTTCGACCCGGCCCCGCGGGGTGTCCGCCGCCTCGTGCTCGGCCGTCTGCTGCCGGCCACCGGTCGATAAGGTCACCACCACCGTGATCCGCTGCGACCGGCCACCCGGCTGCACCACCAGATCCTCGAACAACACCCCCCGCTGCATCGCCCGCTCCCGAACCGCCGCCTTCTCGAGCGTCTCGATCGGCTTGACCTCGGCCGTCTGGGCGATGCTGATCTTCCGGTGGTCGACCTTGAGCCCCAGATGGGCCAGCAACGCCGACTCGATGTTCCGGACCAACTGCTTGGCCTGCAGGCCGGCCTGGGCCAGCACGTGGATCTCACTCACCTCGCCTAACGGGGTCGTCACCACCCGCGCCGAGAGGACGCCCTCCAGGGTGGTCAACAGG
The DNA here is from genome assembly GCA_046160105.1 of Gemmatimonadales bacterium. GTDB lineage: Bacteria > Gemmatimonadota > Gemmatimonadetes > Gemmatimonadales > GWC2-71-9 > SHZU01. The sequence goes on from JBJXGT010000010.1 coordinate 36,137, forward strand.
TTCTCGGCCCGGCGAACACCCCACGGATCGGGCATCCCTTCCTGTCCCAGCGGCGGCCCCTTCGGCGCCCCCTCCGGACGAACTGGATTCGGTCCCGTCACACGCACCCGCCCTTCGGTAAATGTCCCGGCCCAGCTACACGACCGTGTTGCGGCCCATCGCCTTGGCCCGGTAGAGCGCCCGGTCGGCGTTGACCAGGAGATCGCCGCTCGAGGGACGATCCGGGTCGTACTCCGCGATCCCGATGCTCACCGTCACCGTGGCGTCCGGATAGCCAAGCCGCTGACCCAGCTTCTCGACCCCGGTCCGAAGCGCCTCGGCCACCCGCTCGGCGCCGATCAGATCGGTCCGAGTCAGGATCACCACGAACTCGTCGCCACCGTACCGGGCCGCCAAGTCGGAGGCGCGGACCACCGAGCGAATCTCCTGGGCCACCGCCTTCAAGACCTCGTTCCCCGACTCGTGGCCGAACCGATCGTTGATCTCCTTCAGCCGATCGAGATCGAGGAACAGCACCGTGAACCGATCGCCACTCCGCTTGCTCCGTTCCACCTCGTGCGACAGCCGATCCCGAAGGACCCGGAAGGTGGCCAGCCCGGTCAGCATGTCGGTGGCGGCGGCTCGCTGGGCCTCCTCCACCTGGCGATCCTGATAGGGCACGCACTGACGCAGCGATGCCCTGCCTAACGCGGCCGCCTCGGCGAACTCCCGACACGAGGCGAAGCCGCAGGCCCGACAGTCCCAGGGCCGGCCGTTCGGACCCAGGCCGATCGTGGCCATCATCTCCTCGACCGCGACCGGGTCGGCCGAGACCCGCCGAGGCCGGATGTCGAACACCGCGCCGACACTCGCCACCAAGCCGGGCTCGACCACCGGGACCCGACTCCGGGGCGGCTCGGTGCTCTGGACCACCGCCCGCCGCCAGTAGAGCTGCTCCCGAGGGCCAGACAACGGGTGATCGAGCGCGCCCTCGAACGAGAGCATGTCGATGAAGCCCAAGTCGAGACGATCGATGGTGATCGCCCGGGAGATCGCCTTCAAACTCGACAGGCCGCGGATCTTCTGAAACCGCCGGCTCGACTGCTTGGCCTCTTCCAACAACGCGATCGGCAGCCCACCCGCCACGCTCACGTGCCGGCGCCGCTCCTGGGGCACTCGGGTGAACACCAACGGCTGCGCATTCAGGTTGACCCCGCGGACCCGGAACAACTCCCCCAAGTCCGCGAAGGTGATCGTCGCGTTCGTCTCCGCCGCGCCCACCGACGGCGACAGCCCGGCGTAGGCGATCTTGAGCTCCTCGCCGTGCATCAACCGGAGATAGCGCGCCTCGGCGATCGCGGGCGTGGCGACCGGAGCGAGGTACGGCACCAGCTCCGGATACTCGGCCCGAATGGTGTCGACCACCACTGGATCCGTCGACCGGATCATGGTGCCCCAGGACTCGGTCCGCCAAAGCCGAAGGTACTCCATCGCCACCAGCTCGTCGCCGATCACCCCCCGGGACACCACCCGGAACCCGGCCGCGTAGCAGGCGTTGACCACCTGCTCCGGCGTGGCCGGATAGAAGTGGGCGGCCGACTCGGTGCCGAGGATCAGCGCCCCGGTGCCTTCGGCGGCGATCGCCACCGCATGGCCCAGCTCGCCAGTGACCTCGACAGCGTTATGCGGGCACTCCGGCACGCACAGCCCGCAGCGAATACAGGCTTCGTCCATCACCCGAACCCACGAGGCGTCCGGTGCGACCGCGATGGCGTTGGTCGGACAGACCCTCGCGCACGCCAAGCACCCGACACAAGATTCGGGGTCGATGACGAAGTTCACCAAGCCAACCTGTTGGGATCAAGGAATGACTCGGGAACGATCAACAAAGCGCTCGGCAATGTCAAGACGCGCTCCGGTGTCTCAGTGTTTTACACCTGGCCCTTCAGTCCAGCCCGAATTCCTTGATCTTCCGGTACAGCGTACGCTCGCCAATTCCAAGCTTTGCGGCCGCTTGCCGGCGGTTGCCCCGCGACTCTTTCAGGGCCGCGCTGATTGTCGCCTTTTCAACTTCAGCCATAGTCATGCCAGTTCGGTAGAGCACATCCGACGGTGCAGACTCTGGCATCACCTCGTGCAAAGGCATGACCGATGTCTCCGGAATCTCGATGACCTGGACCTTGGACGGCCGCTCATCGAGCCTCCGGCGGAGCTCTTCGACCTGCATTCGGAGGTCCATGAGGCTCCGGAGGATGAACTCGAACTCCTGGGCCCCGGGCTGGCGCTGCCCCGTGCTGGCGAGCACGGGCAGCAAAGTGTGGGCTCCTTCCAACACTTCCGGCGGGATGTCGGCCGCCCGGATCTCGGTGCCGGGGGCCAAAACCACCATCGATTCGATCAGGTTGCGGAGCTGGCGGACGTTCCCCGGCCAGGGAGCCTCGACCAGCCGGTGCATGGCCTCGGTGGTGATCCCGTGGAAGGTGCGATCGTGCTGGCTGGAGAACTCCCGAATGAACCGGCGCACCAGGAGGGGGATGTCCTCCGGGCGCTCCCGAAGGGGCGCGAGATCGATATTGAGGACGTTCAGGCGATAGTAGAGATCCTCGCGAAAGTCCCCCATCGCGACGGAGTCCCTGAGGGCCCGGTTGGTCGCGGCGACGACCCGGACATCGACCTTGATAGGCGCGGTGCCGCCGACCCGGAAGAACGCCCGGGTTTCCAGGACCCGGAGCAACTTCACCTGGGTTGAGTGGGGAATCTCCCCGATCTCGTCGAGGAATATGGTCCCGGTGTCGGCCAGCTCGAAGCGACCGAGGCGGCGCTCCGCGGCGCCGGTAAAGGAGCCTTTTTCGTGCCCGAACAGCTCCGATTCGAGCAGGGTCTCCGCCAGGGCCGCGCAGTTGATCGGGATGAACGGGCGCCCGCGACGAGGCGACAAGTCGTGAAGAGCCTTGGCCACCAACTCCTTACCGGTGCCCGACTCCCCCTGAATCAGCACCGTGCTGGTGACCGGCGCCATCTGCTCGATCTTGACCAACACCTGATAGATCGCCCCCGACTGCCCGATGATTCCGGCCCGCTGCTGGAGCCGGCGCCGCTCGATCAGCCGGCGCACCGCCGCGACTGCCTCCACCGGGGCAATCGGCTTGGTCATCAGGGCGGTGGCACCGAGCCGCTCGATCCGATCGCTTCGTTCGGAATCGGTGGGCTCGAGGAGGGCCAGGGTGTAGGCCTCGAGTTCCTTGGCGTAGGTTACCAGATCGAGGGCGATCGCCTCGTGCACCGCCCCCGTGATGATCACCAGATCGGGCCGAGCCCGCCGGACGGTGGCCCGGGCGTCGTCGACCGCGGCCACCATCACGGTGGAAAACCCGGCCTGCTCCAGCGCGGCATTGAGCGGAACCGCCGTCTCCAAATCGGCGAGGGTGAGGACGATGTCGGTCACGGGCAGCTCATCGGTGATCGGTCCGGGTGCCGCGGACGAGGGCGACGGCGTGCTCGACCAGCGGGCCGAGGACCTCGAGGCCGTCGCGGACCCCGCCGGGACTGCCGGGGAGATTGACGATCAGGGAACGGTGCCGAACGCCGGCCAGCCCCCGGGCCAGCGCCGCCCGGGGGAACCGCGGGTACGCCGTCATTCGGATCGCCTCGGCGATCCCGGGAGCCTCCTTCTCGAGCACGGCGCGGGTGGCCTCCGGGGTGACGTCGCGGGGGGTGAGGCCGGTGCCGCCGGTGGTGAGGATGAGGTCGGCCAGGTCCTGATCGGCCCACTCGAGCAGCACCGGAACGATCCGGGCGGTCTCGTCCGGCACCAAGGCGCGGACCGCGACCGGGTACTGCCGGTTCTGGGCCCACTCGGCGATCGCGTCGCCCGAAGTGTCGGCCCGCTCACCCCGCGCGCCGGCATCGGACACCGTGAGCACCGCCACCCGAATCGCCACTATTTCCTGACCGATCCTTTGTCCCAGAACGGCCGCTTCACCACCTGGGCCTCGACCCGCTGCCCCCGGCAGTCGACCTCGAACTTGGTCCCGACCTTGGCGCGCTCCGGCGGCAGCAGGGTGGTCCCGATCGGCACGCCTAACGACGGGCTCTGGCCGCCGCTCCGAACCTGGTCGACCTCGCGGCCCTCGCACCAGACCGGATAGCCCTGCCGGGGAATCCCCCGCCCCAACAGGTGGAAGCCGACCAACTTCCGGGTCACCCCCCGCTCCTTCTGGGCCCGAAGCGCCTCCAGCCCGACGAACGGGGAACCCTTGTCGAGCTTGACGATCCACCCGAGGCCAGCCTCCAGCGGGGTGATGGTCTCGTCGATCTCGTGGCCGTAGAGGGCGTACCCCATCTCGAGCCGGAGACTGTCGCGGGCCCCGAGCCCAATCGGCTGGGCGCCGAGCGCGGTGATCGCGGCCCAGAGCGGCTCGGTGTCCTTCCAGCGGCAGTAGAGCTCGAAGCCGTCCTCGCCGGTGTAGCCGGTCCGGGAGATGAAGCAGTCGATCCCACCGACCCGCCCGGTGGTGTGGCGGTAGTAGCCGATCTGATCGAGCGCCACGTTGCTGATCGGCTGGAGCATCGCCTCGGTCTTGGGCCCCTGCACCGCGAGCAGGCCGATGTTGTCGGAGATGTCGCGCAGCCGGATGTTGGCGCCACCCTTCAGCTCGACGACGTGCTCCCACGCCTTGGCCCGGTTCGAGGCGTTGACCACGATCATGATCTTGTCGTCGAACCGGTAGACGGTGCAGTCGTCGACGAAGGTGCCGTCTTTGTTGAGGATCGCCGAGTATTGGACCTGCCCCGCCGCGAGCGCGCCGACGTCGTTACAGGTGATCCGGTTGACGAAGGCGTTCCGATCGGGCCCGGTGACCTCGAACTCGCCCATGTGGGAGACATCGAAGATCCCGACGCCTTGGCGCACCGCCAGATGCTCGGCCATGATGCCGGCCGGGTACTGGACCGGCATCTCCCAACCGGCGAAAGGGACCATCTTGGCGCCGAGGGCGCGATGGACGTCCACGAGCGGGGTGGTTTTGAGGGGAGCGGCAGCGGTCATCGGGGGCACCGGTTTCCGTTGATGTCGTTGTCTAACAACATGTTACGTCTATTTGTGCGTCAAAATGGCAGTGGTAGTCTAATACGGTGGCGAGCCGGTAGCTAGCAGACCGGCAACGGACGTCGCCGCGGGCCTGGCGAGGTGGATCGGCGCCGCCGCGGTCGATCGGATGAGTGGACCTGAAACCTTTCCCGGACATTCCCGTCCTCATGTCGACCGTCTAGGAGAGAGCCATGGGCCGCGATACCGATCTCCTGCAGGGCACCCTCGACCTCCTGATCCTCAAATCCCTCGACTTGGGCCCGATGCACGGGTTCGGGGTGTCGCTTCGCATCCAGGCCCTCTCGCGCGACATCCTCCGGGTCCTCCAGGGCTCCTTGTATCCCGCCCTGCACCGGCTCGAGCATCAAGGGCTGATCCAGAGCGAATGGGGCGTGAGCGACAACGGCCGGCGCGCCAAGTTCTACGCCCTGACCGTCGCGGGACGCCGCCGGCTCCGCGCCGAGCAGGCGGAGTGGCGACGGGTGACCCAGGCGGTGGATTGGGTGCTCGCGGCGGATCGAGCCTGAGGAGGAAACCAACGATGCCAAGCACCGGGGTTCGTTTCATCGACCGACTGCGGATGCGATGGCAGTCGCTGATCCACCGCGGCCGGCTCGACCAGGAGTTGTCGGAGGAACTCTCCTTCCATCTCGCCAACCTGGTGGAGTCCTATCGGCGACAGGGATTCACCCAGGCCGAGGCAACCCGCCGGGCGCGGCTCGAGATGGGGGGACCAACCCAGATCAGCGAGGAGGCTCGCGATCAACGCGGTTGGCAGCGACTCGATCAGCTCCGCGCCGATACTCGGCTGGCGTTCCGGACCTTTCGGAAATATCCCGGCTTCACCCTGACCGCGGTGGCGACGATCGCGCTCGGGATGGGCGCCAACACGGCGTTGTTCACCGTGATGCACGGGCTGCTGTTGCGACCGCTGCCGATCGCCGATCCCGGTTCGATGCGCAACGTCTACCTCGAAGTCGACGGTTCCCGATCACGGAGCGGCTACGGAAGCTCGGCATTCGTGTCGTTCGTCGAGTTCCAAGCGATCCAGGCCGGCGCCCAGTCGGCGGAGATCGCCGGGATTGCCCCGATCGACCTGAGCTGGCGGGGGACCTCGAACCGAGCGATCCGGGCCCAGCTCGTCTCGGCCAATCTGCTGGCTCTGATCGGTGCTCGGCCGGTGCTGGGCCGCTTCTTCGCCCCCGAGGAGGTCACCACCGCGGGGTCGGCGCCGGTGGTGGTCTTGAGCCACGGCTTCTGGCGCCGGGACCTCGGGTCTGACCCGGGGATCGTGGGCAAGTCGCTGACCTTGAATCGGACCCCCTTCACCGTGATCGGCGTCGCTGACGAGGCAACCCGAGGGCCGCTGCTCCAGACCGCGCATCTCTGGATCCCGTTGACCATGCAGCGGATCACCCGGCCCGGCGAATCACTGGTCGACGACCCCACGGCCGGGTGGATTCAGATCTTCGCCCGCCCCCGTCCCGGGACCACCGACGACGCGGTGCTGGCGGAGATGCGGGTGCTCGGGCCCCGCGCCGTCGCGACTCACGACACGGCGGGACGGACCGTCGCGACCGTGGTGCCGGCGAGCTTCCTCAACACTCCGAAACTCCGCCGCGAGGGGACGCCGGTGATCGCCCTGGTGTGGGTCGCGGTGTCGCTGATTCTGGTGGTGGCCTGCGCCAACGTCGCCAACATGCTGCTGGCCAGGGGGCTGTCTCGCCGCCGGGAGATCGCGGTCCGCCTGGCGATCGGCGCCGGCCGCGGCCGAGTCCTCGCCCAACTGCTCACCGAGAGCGCCTGGCTCGGCGTCCTGGGCGGAGCGTTAGGCCTCGGGCTGGCAGCGGTGCTCGGGCGGCTGGTGCCCGCGGTGCTCCCGGGCGGGGCCGACGTCCAGCTGGCGCTGTCGCCCGATCGAGCGGTACTGGCCTTCACCGGGATCGTCTCGATTCTGTCGGGACTCGCGTTCGGTCTGCTTCCGGCCCTCCAGACCGTCCGCCCCGACCTGGCCGCGAGCCTCAAGACCGAGGGGCTGCTGGCCGTGGGTCGACCTCGGCTGCGGCTCCAGGAGGCGTTGGTCGGGCTTCAGGTGGCGGGCTGCGTGGTGCTCCTGGTGGTCGCCGGCCTCCTGGTGCGGAGCTTCGGGCGGGCGCTGACGATGGACCTCGGCAAGCCGCTCCATCACCTGGTGATCACCGGCTTCGACCTCCGCCAGCAGCAGTACACCGCCGAACAGGCCGAGATGTTCTTCCGCCGTCTCGAGGAGCGGATCGCCGGATCGTCGTCGGTGGTCAGAAGCGGAACCAGCATCCTCGACCCCGAGCTGTCGAGCGCCAACAACATCATCAGGCTCGGCGACAGCGCCGCCGCGGACGGCGAGCGCGTCGCGGTGGCGTTCGACGAAGTCGGCACGGGGTACTTCGAGGCCGCCGGTCTACCGCTGCTCGCTGGCCGAACCTTCACCGAACAGGAGGTCCGAGCCGGTTTCCCGGTGGCGGTGATCGACCAACGGCTCGCCGATCGGCACTTCGGCGGACGGGCGGTCGGGCAACGGCTCTGGCTCGACGACAGGCAGGGCAAACGGCTCCACGAGATCGTCGGCGTGGTCGGCAGCACTCAGCCGATCGGGATCGGGAACCGAGCGCTCCCGAGTTACTTCGTGCCGATCACGGGGCTTCGCTACCTCGAGGCCAAACTCTGGGTTCGGTACCGGGGCGAGCCGGGGCCCACCGTCGCGGCGATCCGTCGGGCCGCCGAAACGCTCGATCGAGAAGTGCAGGTCCGAACCCGGACGATCGAGGAGAACATTCAGGAGGCGCTCCTGCCGATGAAGATCCTCTCGGGCAGCCTGGCGGCGCTCGGCGGTCTCGCGTTGGCGCTGGCGTCGATCGGGTTGTTCGGGGTGATCGGGTTCTCGGTCGGCCGGCGATCGCGGGAGATCGCGATTCGAATGGCGGTCGGCGCGACGCCGCGAGAGGTCATCACGCTGGTGTTCCGCCAGGGCCTCCCGCCGGTCATGGGTGGGCTGGTGGCCGGCGTTGGGATGGCCGCGGTGGGTGGTCAGTTGATCCGGGCGGTGTTGATCGGGGTGAGCCCGTTCGATCCGGTCGCGGTCGGCGCGGTCATCCTGCTGGTCGGCGCGGCGGCGGTCCTGGCGTTCGTGGTGCCGGCGCGGCGGGCGGCGGCGGTTCGGCCAAGCCAACTATTGCGAGTCGACTAGCCGCCCGCGCCGGGCCCCGGGGCGGGCAAATCCTAACGACCGTGGAAGATCGGGCCCCGTTTCTCCAGCGCGGCGCGGCCCGCCTCCTTGAAGTCCTCCGAGGCCAGGCAGCGGCGAACTCCCGCGGCCGACTCTCGAAGGCCGGCGTCGGTCGAGGCGAGGGACGCGGCGATCGCCCGCTTGGCGGCGGCGATGCCCAGAGGAGCCTTCGCCGCCAGCGTCGCCGCGAGCGACTCGGCGGCGGCCTCGAGCTGGGAGAGGGGGACCACCCGGTTGGCGATCCCGAGCCGGTGGGCTTCGTGGGCGTCGAACCGGTCGCCGGTGAAGATCAGCTCCTTGGCCCTAGCACTCCCGATCAGCTCCGGCAGCCAGACGCACCCGCCCAGGTCGGGGAGAATCCCGAAGTTGATCTCCGGGAATGCCATCACCGCGTCGTCGGCCAGGATCCGGAGATCGCAGGCCAGGGCGAGTTGGGCCCCGGCGCCTAACGCGAACCCGTGGACCGCCGCGATGGTCGGGAACGGTGCGTCGCGCAGCCAGGTGAATGCTTGCTGGATCGGCTCGACGTCGCTCGGCAGGGCGGCGCCGGAGCCGGTGGCGGCGCCGAGCAGGACGCCCAGATCGATGCCCGCCGAGAAACCGGGGCCGTTGCCGGACAGCAGGACGACCCGGACTGACCGGTCGTCGATCAGCTCGACGCCGGTCTCCCGGAGCTCTCGCCACATCTCCGGCGTCTGGGCGTTCCGCTTTTCCGGCCGATTGAGCCGCAGGCGCACCACCCCGTTGGCGGTGCGCTCCACGGTAAGGGTCGTGAGGCTCATCGCACTCCGACGAGCCCGCGGACCGCGGCGATCATCTTGGCCGAGTCGTAGCCCAAGCCGTCGCGAAAGACCAGCTCGACGTTCTTGATGTCGGCGATCCGGGCGGCCGGGTTGCCATTGACCAGCACCAGATCGGCGTTCTTGCCCACCGCGATCGACCCGGTCTCGCTGAAGATGCCGAGGATCTTGGCCCCGTTCGAGCTGGCGATCTGGATCGCTTCGACCGGGGTAAAACCCGCCTCGACCAGGAGCTCGACGTTGCGCTGGTCGCCGTAGCCGAACAGGGCGCCACCGTTGCCGGTCGGATCGACGCCAGAGCCGAGCAGCCCTCCCGCCTTGGCGAAGGCGAGCTCGTACTTCATCCCGGTCTTGAAAATCTCGAGCGGGATCCCGCTGTTGGTCGCGGCGATCTGCGCGCGGGAGGTGAGGTACTCGTTCTTCGCGTCGGTCGACATCGCATCGAGGACCCGCTGCTCGAGCGGCGGCCGGTTGGCGACGAAGAGCTCGTAGACCACCAGGGTGGAGGTGAGCCCGACGCCTTTGTCGATCATCGTCTTGAAGGTGTTCTTCACCTCGGCGGAGCTGACGTCGAGGTTCGAGTAGCTGCCCATCATGTTGGGCGAGCACTGATCGGGCTTCCTGGTCTTGTCGTAATCGGAGTTGGCGAAGAGACCGTGCTCAAGTTGATCGATGCCGAGGGCAACGGCTTCGGTGTAGGGCACCGAGCAGAGGTGGCCGGTGAACTTGAGGCCGTGCTTGTGGCCCTCGTCGATCGCGGCCTTCATCGCGGCCCGGCTCACCCCGGTGTAGAACTTGAGCCACGACACGCCCTCGGCCGCCCAGTACGCGACCACTCGGCGGGCCTCGTCCTCGTTCTTGAGCCCCACCATGGAGCTTCCGGTGCCGTTGTCCGGCCCGGTCAGGTACGGCCCGGTGATGAACAGCCGCGGCCCCGGGAAGTCGCCCTGGTCGACCGACTTCTTGAGGTTGAGCTCGGCGTAGGGATTATTGGCGCCGGTGGTCCGGACCGTGGTCACGCCGCTGGCGAGGTAGAGGAGCGGCGCCGTGAAGCTCGACTGCACGGTGCGGCCCGAGGTGGTGTAGTAGCTGTGGTCGTGGAGGCCGACCAGTCCGGGGATGAGCGTCTTCCCCGCGCCATCGATCGTCCGAGCGCCGGAGGGCACGGTGACCGACCCGGTGGCCCCGATCGCCGCGATCTTGCCGCCGGTGACCACCACGGTCTGGCCCTCGACCGGGGCGGTGCCCATCCCGTCGATGACCCGCACGTTGGTGATCGCGACCGGACCGTCAACCGAGAGGAAATGGCGCACCTGGGGGCCGAGATTGGCCGGCCGCTGGGCCGACAGGGCGGCGACTGGCACCGCGAGGCCGAGGGCGACGGCGAGGGTCTTGGAGCGGGTCAGCATCGGACGGGTCCCTTGGAACGAGGGGTGAGAACGTCGGGGCGATGGGTCGATTATACTGTGACGGGGCGTTGGGGGGCAGGGCGCATCAAGGAACCAGGATGACAGGCAACATCGGGCAAGCGAGTGAGGTGAGCGGCCGGGTGGCGCGGCGTGTCGCGGCGACCAGGACGGCGCGGGCGGCGTGGGCTTTTGCGGGCCATGTGCTCGTGCTGCTCGGGGTCATCGGGGCGTTCGTCCCGTTGATGCCGACGACGGTGTTCTTGATCATGGCGGCGTCGTGTTACGCTCGGTCGTCGGAGCGGCTCTATCGCTGGCTCCTCGAGCACCCCTGGTTCGGCCCGGTCCTCCGAGACTGGATCGAGCACCGGTCGATGCGCGCCCGCCCCAAGGTGATCGCGATCGGGACCATCGTGGTGGCGTTCGCGCTCTCGTTCTTCGCGATTCCGCTGACCTGGGTACGGGTCGTCCACGTGGGGATCGGCCTGGCGCTCGTCGGGTACCTGCTCCGAATTCCGATTCGGCGTTAGGCGATTTTCAGAGGATGTACTTCCGGAGGTCGTCGTCGCTGACGACCTTCGCCAGCCGGTCGCGAACCTTCTCCGCCGTCATCACGATCCGCTTGTCGAACTCCGGCAGCTCGAAGAGCGCCTCGTCCATCAGCGTCGCCATCACGGTGTGGAGCCGGCGGGCCCCGATGTTCTCCATCCGGTCGTTGGCGGTCGCCGCGATCCGGGCGATCTCGGCGACCCCGTCGTCGGTGAACTCGAGCACCGCGTTCTCCGCCGCGACCAGCGCCTGGTACTGCTTGGTGATGGCGTTCTCGGGCTCCTTCATGATCCGGACGAAATCGGCTTCGGTCAGCGGCGACAACTCGACTCGAATCGGAAACCGGCCTTGGAGCTCGGGGATCAGGTCGGACGGCTTGGAGACATGGAACGCGCCGGCCGCGATGAAGAGCACGTGGTCGGTCCGAACGTAGCCGTAGCGGGTCTGCACCGTGGAGCCCTCGACGATCGGGAGCAGATCGCGCTGGACGCCCTCGCGGGAGATGTCCGGCCCGGTTTGCGACTTCTCGCCGGCGATCTTGTCGATCTCGTCGATGAAGATGATCCCGTGGTTCTCAACCCGGTCGAGCGCCTCGTTGACCACGTCGTCCATGTCGACGATCCGGCGGAGCTCGTCGTCGACCAGGATCCGCCGGGCCTCGGGGATCTTGACGGTCCGGCGCTTCTTTCGTTTCGGCATCATCTCCTGGAGCCACTCGCCCCAGTTGAAATCGGTGCCCTCCATGCCTTGCGGCGGCTGGGGCATGAAATCCATCGAGGGAAAATTCTGCGCCTGGACCTCGATCTCGACCTCGCGATCGTCGAGCTTCCCTTCCGCCAAGAGGACCCGCAGCTTCTCGCGCGATCGCTGGCGGCGCTCGGCCTCGGGCTCCTCCTCGGCCTTGGCAACCGTGCCACTCGGCGACACGACGAAGATGCCCGACGAGGATGGGTCGGGCTTCGGGGCGGGGGCCGGCGCCGGAGCCGCGGGCAGCAGGAGATCGAGGAGCTTCTCCTCCGCCTTCTTCTCGGCGTCCGGATAGACCTCGTCTTCGCGTTCGGTCCGGACCAGGCTGATGGCGGCGTCGACCAGATCGCGCACCATCGTCTCGACATCGCGGCCGACGTAGCCCACCTCGGTGAACTTCGAGGCCTCGACTTTGATGAAGGGTGCGCCGGCGAGCCGAGCCAAACGGCGAGCGATCTCGGTCTTCCCGACCCCGGTGGGGCCGATCAGGATGATGTTGGACGGAGTGATCTCGTCCCGAATCTGATCGGGCGTCTGACTGCGCCGCCAGCGGTTACGGACCGCGATGGCGATGGCTCGCTTGGCGGCCTCCTGTCCCACGATGTAACGGTCGAGCTCGGCGACGATCTGGCGAGGGGGCATCTCCTCGAGCCAGGGAAGCGGCGGCTGTTCGGGCGACGCGGGCGTGACGGGTTCGGACATGGGGGGAAGCTGCCGGGGGGGGAGGGGGGGCGCAAGGAGGGACGGCGCGGGGCGCAGGGCGCAGGACTCAAGACTCAGGACTCAGGACTCAGGACTCAGGGCTCAGGGCTCGGGACCCAGGAGGGGGGCGGCGACTGGCTGGGCGGGGAGGCCGGCTGGGAGGGCTAAGGCGGGTTGGCTCAGTCTCGAGTCCTGGGTCGTGAGTCTTGTGTCTTGAGTCTTGAGTCCTGAGTCCTGAGTCTCGAGTCCTGAGTCCTGCCCGCCCCGCGCCTCCGCCCAGCAGCGACCCCCTTCGCGAAAAAACGGGTATCGGGTGCGTCGATCCGATGAAGGGGTTTCTAGAGAAGCGTGCAAGTTGCGGGATGGGCAACTTTCGCAAGTTCGAGGCATGGAAGGCCTGCTTCGATCTGACACTCGCCGTGTTCGAGGCAACGAAGGCCTGGCCGAAGGCTGAGCTGTTCGGGATCACCTCCCAGGTCCGCCGGGCCGCCGTCTCGGCCGGGGCGAACATGGCCGAAGGGTCGGGAAAGCACAGTCACGCCGACTTCGCCCGCTACCTCGACATCGCCAACGGCTCCCTCGCGGAACTCGAGCACCTCCTGCTACTCCTCCGTGAACTCAGGCTCCTCCCCAACGATGCCTGGCAGCGCCTCGACGCCGGCCGGGCCAACGCCGCCAAGCTCACCCTCGGTCTCTTCCGCTATTTCACCAGCCAGCCCACGCCAAACCGCCCCGGTCGTCCCCCGCGGCGCCAACTCTCAGACCCAGGTCCAGGCTCTTGAGTCCTGAGTCCTGAGTCCTGAGTCCTGAGCCCTGAGTCCTGAGTCCTGAGTCCTGAGCCCCGAGTCCCTCAACTCAACTCCAATATCGTCAGATTCCGATTGGTAAAGACACAAATATCCGCCGCGATCTCGAGCGACCGCTGGACGATGTCGCGGGCCGTCTTGCTCGGGTCCGGCATCAAGGCCCGGCCCGCGGCCAGCGCGAAGTTGCCGCCCGACCCGACCGACAGCACCCCGTCGTCCGGCTCGAACAGCTCGCCCAACCCGCTGATCAGATAGCTGTGGTCCAGATCGGCCACGACCAGCATCGCCTCGAGTCGGCGGAGGACCCGGTCGCTCCGCCAGTCCTTGGCCAGCTCGACGGCGGCCCGTGGGAGGTTGCCCGGATAGCGGTCGAGCTTCTCCTCGAAACGCTCGAACAAGGTGATCGCGTCGGCGACCGAGCCGGCGAACCCCGCCAGGACCCGGCCGTTCTTGAGCGACCGGATCTTGTTCGCGGTGGCTTTCATGACCGTGTCACCCATGGTGACCTGGCCGTCGCCGCCCATGGCGACTTTGCCGTCTTTGCGAACGCAGATGATGGTGGTGCCGTGGAAACCCATGAGCCTCCCCTGAAGCGTCAGCCCCCGCGAGGGTGGGCCTGACGATAGACGTCCTTGAGCCGTTGCACGCTGGTATGGGTGTACACCTGCGTGGTGCTGAGCGACGCGTGGCCTAACAACTCCTGCACCGCCCGGAGGTCGGCGCCGGCATCCATCAGGTGAGTCGCGAAGCTGTGCCGGAGCGAGTGCACCCTCCGTCCGGCGATCCCCGCTCCCCGATAAAGCCCGTGGATGCGTCGCTGAACACTCCGGGCCGCGAGCCGGCGCCCCTTCGGCGAGAGAAACAGGGCCCGCTTTTCGCCCCGGGTGGCCCGAGCCACCTCCTCCCGTAGTGCAAGGTAGCCACGAAGCGCCTTCTCGGCCCGGCGGCCCACCGGGACGATCCGCTCCTTCCGGCCCTTGCCGCGGACCCGGATCTGGTTGCTCAAGAGGTCGAGGTCCGGCACGTCGGCGCCGGCGAGCTCTGAAAGCCGCAGGCCACTCGAGTAGAACAGCTCGAGCATGGCGTGGTCCCGGACCGGAATGAACTCGCCGGATTTGGCTCGCTCCTCGGCGGCCTCGAACAGCACCGCCGTCTCGTCCTGACGGAGGTAGCTCGGGAGTCGCTTCTCGATCTTCGGCACCCGGGCGGCCCGGGCCACCCCGTTGCTAACTCCGTGATGCACCTGCAAATAGCGGAACATCGACCGGATCGCCGAGAGGGCGCGGGCGGCCGACCGACGCGAGAGACGGCGCCGCTCGTAGTCGCCGAGGAAGCCGCGAAGCCCCAGCCGATCGACCGTTTCCCAGGTCCATTGGCCGCCATAGTAGTCGTTGGCGAACCGGACGAAGGCCTCGAGATCGCGACGGTACGCGTTGACCGTATGGACCGACTGATCCCGCTCCTTGGCGAGGTGGAGGAGGAACTCCGCGGCGAGGGTCGCGGGGTCGGTCACAGCGTGGCCCGCCAGGCGGCGAAGTCCCGCTCGGCCCGCGCCACCAGCGCGGCGCGGCGGTCGGACTTCCTGGTCCCTTCGGGCAACGGGTCGAGGAGGCCGAAGTTGGCGTTCATCGGTTGAAAATGGTCGGGGTCGGCCTCGGCGAGGTAGCGGTAGAGTCCGCCTAACATGGTGCTGGGCGGCGGCACCGTGACCGGCTGGCCCGTCAGCAGCCGATGGAGGTTGATGCCGGCCAGCAGTCCGGTGCCGAGCGACTCGGTATAGCCCTCGACGCCGGTGAGCTGGCCGGCGAAGAACACGTCGCCCCGGCTCAGCCCCGGGCCGAGGCATCGCGGGCTGTTGAGGTACGAATTCCGATGAATGCTGCCGTACCGCAGAAACTCGGCTGACCCTAACCCAGGGATGGACCGAAACACCCGCTGCTGCTCGGGGATCCGGAGCCGAGTCTGGAAACCGACCAGGTTCCACATCTGGCCGGCTCGATCCTCCCGGCGGAGCTGAACCACCGCGTGGGGCTCGCGGCCGGTCCGCGGATCGCGAAGGCCCACCGGTTTCATCGGACCGAACCGGAGCGTCTCGGGGCCGCGGCGAGCCATCTCCTCGATCGGCAGGCAGCCCTCGAAGTAGGGGACCTGGTCGAAACCGTGGGCGGTAAACTGATCGCCGGCGGCCACCGCGGCGATGAACGCCTGGTACTCGTCGCGCGACATCGGCGCGTTGAGGTAATCGTCGCCGTCGCCTTTGCCGTAACGGGAGAGCGCATAGAGCTGGTCCCGGTCAAGGCTCTCGGCCGACACGATCGGGGCGATGGCGTCGAAGAACGCCAGCGACTCGACGCCCAGCTCGGCGGCGATGACCTGGGCCAGGGCGTCGGAGGTGAGCGGCCCGGTGGCCACGATCCCGGGCCGCGGCAGCTCGGTGGCCTCCTGGTCGACCACGGTGATCCGGGGGTGGCCGCGCACTCGAGCGTCGACGGCCGCCGAGAAGATCTCCCGGTCGACCACCAGGGCGGCGCCGCCGGGCACCCGGGCCGCCCGAGCCGCCTCCAGCAGAATGCTGCCTAACGACTCCAGCTCGGCCTTGAGCAGTCCGTGGGCGTTGACCAGCTCGACCGACTTGAACGAGTTGCTGCACACCAACTCAGCCAGCCGTCCCGTCTGGTGGGCGGGAGTGCCTTTCCCCGGTCGCATCTCCACCAGGGTGACTTCGACGCCGCGCTCGGCGAGCGCCCAGGCCGCCTCGGAGCCCGCCAGCCCACCGCCAACCACCGTCGCCCGGGTCACCAACCGGCCCGTTCCCTGGCGACCGAAAGGAGCAGGTCGGCCACTTGGTCGGCGGACTTGGCGGAGACGTCGATGGCGACCGGGGCCGCCCGATACCACGGGGCGCGCTCCCGAGCCAGCTCGGCGAGCCGCCCGGACAGGTCGGAGCCGGCAAGCAGCGGCCGGCTCCGATCGTCGCTCAGTCGAACCGCGGCGACGGCCGGATCGACGGCCAGGTGCACCGGGACGGCCTGGCCCGTGACGGCGTCGAGCTGCCCCGGGACGGCCGCCCAGCCACCGCCGGGGCTGATCACGTGGGGGGGCAGACCTAACGCTTGGAGCACGGCCCGATGCTCCCGCTCCCGGAACGCCGGCTCGCCTTCCTCGAGGAACAGCTCGGAAATCGAGAGGCCGGTGGCCCGCTCGAGGATCGGGTCGATGTCGGTCCAGTGGGTGTCGAGCCGCTCGGCGAGGAGCCGGCCGACCGTCGTCTTCCCCGCCCCGGGCAATCCGATCAGCACCAGATGCCGTCTCATTCGAACGACCCTCGTCCGAGCCCGGTGAGCGCCCCGTGGCGTTTCATCCGGCCGACCGCTGCCGCCCGATCACCGCCCAAGGACGGGTCATCGGGCCGGCCCCGATTCCCTCCACCGATCGGCCAACGCCGCCAGGTACCCGGCCACGTTGCGGCGGGTTTCGCCGACTGAGTCGCCGCCGAACTTCTCCAGCATCGCGTCAGCGAGCACGATCGCCACCAACGCCTCGGCGATGACCCCCATCGCCGGCACCGCGGTGACATCGGACCGTTCGCTCTGCGCCTTGGCAGGCGCCTTGGTGGCGAGATCGACACTGGCCAGCGGCGCCATCAGGGTGGAGATCGGCTTCATCGCGACCCGAACCACCAGCGGCGCGCCGGTGGTCATCCCGCCCTCGAGGCCACCCGCGTTGTTGCCCTCGCGTCCGAACCCGCCGGCGGCCGGCTGGTCGGCGACGACGATCGGATCGTGCACCTCGGAGCCGGGGCGTCGAGCGGCCTCGAAGCCCAGGCCGATCTCGACCCCCTTCACCGCCGGGATCGACATCAGCATCCCGGCGAGCCGCCCATCGAGCTTCCGGTCCCAGGCGACATGACTGCCGAGCCCCGCCACCAGCCCGCGAGCGACCACCTCGACTTCGCCGCCTAACGTATCACCCGCCGTCTTGGCGGCATCGATTCGGGCCACCATGGCGGCCTCGGCCCCCGGATCGAGGACCCGCACCGGTGACCGGTCCGCGGCGGCATTGAGTGGCACGGGCAGCGAAGCCGGGAGGGTGGCCCGCACGCCGCCGAGCGACACTACGTGGCTCCCGATCTCGATCGCGAACTCGGCCAGAAACCGCTTCGCGACGGCCCCGACCGCCACCCGTGCCGCGGTCTCCCGGGCGCTGGCCCGCTCGAGGATGTCCCGCGCGTCGGTCCGGTCGTACTTGAGAACCCCGACCAGATCCGCGTGACCGGGCCGCGGCCGAGTCAACTGGCGACGGGGAGCGGTGTCGGAGGGCTCGACCGCCATGACGTCGGCCCAGTTGGCCCAGTCCCGGTTGTCGATCTGGAGGGCGATCGGTGAGCCGATCGTCTCGCCGGAGCGAACCCCGGAGAGGATGGTGACCTGGTCGGACTCGATCTTCATTCGGGCGCCGCGACCGTATCCCTGCATCCGGCGGGTCAGGTCGCGGTCGATGTCGGCCGCGACGAGGGGGAGGCCGGCCGGGAGGCCCTCAACGATGGCGACGAGCGCCTTGCCGTGGGATTCGCCGGCGGTGGTGAACCGAAGGTGCATCGGTCAAAGGTAATGACCTGACTCAGCGGAGCGCGCGATTCACCAGTTGACGGAACTCGACCTCGATCGGGTAGCGCCCGAACGGTGAGAATTGGGTCAGGACGAGCCCGATCAGCTGGGTATTCGGGTCGATGAAGAAGTAGGTATTGGCAATGCCGGCCCATGACGCGGTTCCATTGCCACCCCGGAGCGGGTCCTTCCCGTTGACGATCAGGTTGAACCCCAGCCCGAAGCCGGTCCCCTGAAGGACCTGGGGTCCCACCGCCGGGACCATCTCGCCGGCCAGCTGATTGCGCAGCATCTCGACGACCGTGCCCGATTGGAGCACCCGAGCGCCGTCGAGTTCCCCGCCGTTCAGAATCATCTGGGCAAACCGCAAGTAGTCGGCTGCCGTGGACACCAGGCCACCGCCCCCGGAAAGCACCGCCGCCGGTCGAGTGTAGTTCCCGGTGTCGGGAGAATCGGCCAACACGAAGCGGCCGGGCGCGGGCAGGGCGTAGTGGCCGGTCAGCCGGCTTCGCTTGTCGGCCGGCACCTGGAAGAAGGAGTCCCTCATCTTGAGCGGGACGAAGATCCGCTCCTCGAAGAACCGATCGAGCGACTGACCCGAGACCACCTCGACGATCCGGCCGAGGACGTCAGTGCTGTAACTGTAGCTCCAGACCTCTCCGGGGTGCCCGACAAGGGGCAACCCCGCCAGCTTGGCGATCAGGTCGGCGAGACTGGTCGGCGTCGGCATCGCCCGATAGAGCGAGTCGACCGGGGTCTGGCCGAAGAATCCGTAGGTGAGTCCGGAGGTATGCCGGAGCAGATCCCGCACCGTCATGTGGCGCCGCGGAGGCACCAGTCCGTCACGAGTCCAGACTTTCACCCCGGCGAACTCGGGCAGGTGCTTGGCGACCGGATCGTCGAGACCGAGCTTCCCGTCCTCGACCAAGATCATCACCGCCGTGCTGGTGATCGGCTTGGTCATCGAGTAGATCCGGAACAGATCGCTCGGCTCCATCGGATCCTTGGCCTCCACGCTCCGGAGACCGAACGCCTTCCAATGGGCGAGGCGGCCGTCCTTCGCCACCGCCACCACGATCCCCGCCAGTTTGCCACCCGTCACGTAGGCCCGCATCGCGGAGTCGACTCGGGCAAGACCGGCGGTCGACAGGCCCACCTTCTCGGGACGTTCGGTGGGCAGCCCTTGGGACCCGGCCGCCGGGGCCAGCAAGACAAGCAGCAACAGGGACGATCGAATGCCGGTCGCGACGGGCATCGGGGGTTCCTCGAGGGGGTGGGAGGGGTGGGTTGAGGCTATCGGCAAGGCGGCCCGACATCAAGGGCCGAGACCCAGACCACCCTCCGACTTTCCGACCGGCGTTCAATATCCCCTCAGCGTCGTAACGTTCCTCTCTTGCAGCAGTTTGGTTACCACCCCGCCGATCGGTTGCTCACCTTGGGCGGGTGCCGAGTTGCCCCGTCCCCGCCGAGGCGGCTACCCTATGGTCATGCCGGAGACGATCCGCCGGTGGACCCGCGAGGAAGTGCTGACGTTGCCGGACGACGGCAACCGCTACGAGCTCATCGACGGCGAACTGCTGGTGAGCCCGTCGCCGCGGGGCCTCCATCAGCGGGCGGTCGTCGCGCTGTACGACCTGATCGGTCCGTACGTCCGCCGCCTCCGGATCGGCTCGGTGGGGCTGGCGCCGTCGGACCTCGATCTCCGCAGCGAGCAGGTATCCCAGCCCGACCTCTTCGTCGTCCATCGCCAGCCCGATGGCAAGGAGCCGATCGACTGGCCCGACTACGGGATCCCCTTCTTCATCGCCGAGGTCACCTCGCCGTCCACGGCCCGGTACGATCGGATCGTCAAGCGGCGCCGCTATCAGCGAAGCAGGGTGGCCGAGTACTGGATCATCGATCCCGACGCCCGAGCGGTCGAGCGGTGGCGGCCCGACGACGCCCGCTCCGAGATCCTCGACGAGACGATCGTCTGGCACCCATCCGGAGCCACCGAGGAGTTAGCGATCGACCTGCCGGCCTACTTCCGCCGGGTCTGGGCCGAGGAGGACTAAAACACCACTGGGGCTGGTCGATAGGCGACCAACCCCAGTGGTGTTACTACTTAGGATCGGGACGAGCGATCCTACTCGAACAAGTCCGACTCGCCTCAGTTATCCTGGCCGGCGTCGTCGACGATCCGCGGCGTGACCAGAATGATGAGGTCCTTCCGGTTCTCAGTGTTCGTGGTGTAGCTGAACAGGCTGCCCAGGATCGGGAGGCTCGACAGCAACGGGATCCCGGTCTTGGCGCGGGTCACGGTGGTGACCGTGAGGCCGCCGATCACCGCGGTCTCGCCGTCGTTGACCAGGATCTCGTTCTTGGTGCTCTGTTTGTCGATGCTGAAGCCAAGGTCGGCCGCCGAGAGAATCTTCACCGCCGAGCGTTCGGTCTCGATGTTGAGCACGATCTGCCGGTTGTTGGTGACGTGCGGCGTGACGTTGAGCTTGATGCCGACTTCCTTGAACTGCACGGTGGCTCTGGGCGACTGCCCGGCGCCGCCGCCCAGCGAGCTCGCGTCGATGACGCGGAGCGGAATTTCTTCACCGACCAAGAGCGACGCCTTCTTGTTGTCCTTGGTGGTGATGATCGGCTCGGTCTGCACGTCGGTCAGGTCGACCCGCTCGAGCGCGGTCAGGAAGCTGGTGAGACTGAACCCGCCGAGCGCGATCGAGTAGGTGAGATCGAGCGCCGAGGACAGGACGACGGCGTCGGCGTTGGCGATCGCGGAGATCGCGTTGCCGCCGAGGTCGACGATGTTGACACCGGGGTTGAACGGCTTGTTGTCGTTGTCCGGATCGGGCCGCTGAACGAGTTTGTTGTAGAACTGGCTGTTCGAGGCCAAGTCGTAGCGGAACCCGAGCTGCTCGACATCGGTCCGGTCGACGAAGATGATCTTCGCCTGGATCGCGATCTGGGGCGGCCGGATGTCCAGGCCTCGGGCGAAGTCCATGATCGCCGGAAGATTGGTTCGCGACTCGGTGATGATGAGCGAGTTGGTGGCGGTGTCGGCGACGACCGAGCCCCGCTTGGAGATGACACCCTTGACGGTGTTGGCGAGTTCACCGGCGTTGGCGTAGTTGACCTTGAGCACGTCGGTCTGCCGGGGCTCGAGCGAGTCGATCGCGGCCAGGGTTTCCGGCGCGTCGACCCGAATGATGCCACCCTCGACCTCTTGGGCCGAGAGCCCGTAGGCCCCGAGCACCGCCTTGAAGGCTTCGGGCCACGGCTTGTCGCGAATCTCGGCGGAGACTTTCACGTCGACGGACTTACCCAGGATGATCGACCGACCGCTGATCGCCTGGAAGCCGGCGATCACTTCCTGAATGCTGGCGTTGTCCCAGCTGACCGTGAGCCGGGGCTCCTGGCGCTGCTGGACCGGGCTCATCGCGACGAGGCGACGATCGCGGGCGGCGGGTAACAGGACCGACCTCTCGGCGGCGTCGGCCTCGGTGGGCTCGACGATGACGGGCGCCGGGGCCGACTGGGCCCGCGGCGTGGCCACCTGGGCGACTTGGGCAACCGGCACCGTGGCGGCGCCGGTCGACCAGGCCGTGAACGACTGATCAGCGCCGAACGAAATCCGGATGCCGTCATCGGTTTGGGCGACGGTGTACGGTTTGGCGCGATCGAGCACCAGAACGACGCGGACGGTGGTCTCGTCGAACTGGCGAACTCGCATGCCGACCACGCCGGCGCGATTGACGCCGTCATAGTTGGACTTGAAATCGGACGGGAGCACCGCGCCGGCGAGGTCGAGGACGACCCGGGCCGGGTCGGCCAAGGCGAAGTCGTTCACCGACACCGCCCCGCGGACCTGGATGGTGAGCTCGGCGCGGCCAGCCGCGGCCACCAGGCTCATCGACCGAACTTCGCCGTCGGTCGGCTCACGATGGGCGGGCGTCGTGGCGGCGAAAGAGAACAGCGCGGCAGCGACGAGCGACCAGGAACTGAAGGTCATTGAGTTTCCTCCTGCTTCTTAAGCGACACGGTTTCCTGACGCTCGGTGCCGAAGTCGTCAATCGTGAAGACCACATCCTTGGGACGCACTGAACTGACCCGCAACCGACCGAGCCGATCGCCCGGCTTGAGGCTGTACTTGCGGCCGCCGACCTTCTCGCGCATGACCACGACGCTGCTGCCCGGGTTGCGGGTGTCGTAGTAGATCGCGACGAGAATCAGATCGGGCAGCTCGGGCCCGAGCCGGGTCGACTTGAGCAGCGAGGCGAACGGGTCGCGACTGCCGCCGGTGTAGGCGAAACTCTCCCGGTCGGGCATCGCCTCGGCGGTGATCGGCGCGGTCGAGGCGCTCGCGGTCGACGCCGCCAACGCGGCGGAATCGGGCTTGGCCGCGGAGTCGACGGCCGTCGGCGTGGTGGCCGGGGTCGTCACGGTGGCGGCGGCGGCGGTCGCGGCCGGCGGAGGCGCCGGGGTAACCTCGGGTTCCTCGACCGCGTCGGCCGTGACCGGGGCCGGGGTCAAGGCCGCCTGTTTCGCTTCCGCGTCGTCACCGCTCCCGCATCCCGAGAGGAATGCGAGCGCCGCGACCAGTGGAGCGAGCGTTCTAGTGACCACTCTGCCCTCCTTCGGGTGCCGCCTGGCCCTTCACGTAGGTTCGAACCTGGAACTTCGCCTCGAGCAACGCCTTGCTGTTATCGCCTAACGCCTGGGCCTGAGCCTGGGGCGCGGCGATCATCACCACGTCGTAAGGGACGATGATCCGGCGGAGGCTCGCGATGTCCGCCAGGAACTCGCCGATCTGATCGTAGCGCCCGACCACCGCCACCTTGTAGGCGTAGGTGTCGAACGGCGACGGTCCCGGCACCACCGGCTGGGGCACCACCTCGGCGAGGTTGACGCCCCGGATCTTCGCCCGGGTCGAAATGTCGTCGAGCAGGTTGGGGACCTCGTTGCGTTCCGGCACCAGCTGGCGAAGAACCGCCAGATTGCCGCGATTGGCGTCGATCTTCTTCTTGAGGTCTTCGATCGTGCCGCGAGCCAGGTCCCGCTTGACGCTGTCGGTCTGCGCCTCGAGCGCCCCGATCGAGTCGGTCAGCGAGGCGATCCGGGTCTGTTTGGCGGTGACGCCATCGACCCCGATCATGTTGACGACTTCGCCGGAGTAGAACAGGTACCCGATCAGACCGGCGAACATGACGCCGAGCACCGGGGCCGCTTTGGGATTGTCGAGCAGCGCCATGGTCAGTTCTCCTGGCTCTTGGCCGGTCGCTCCAAATGCGCCGCCGATTCGGTGGTAGGCCGATCGGTGGTCGCCTCGGCCCGGGTGGACCGTTGGAACGACGCTTTGAGGACGAACGCGGTCACCGCGCGATTCTGATCGAGCACCGTATTGGCCGAGATCGCGGTCACGTCTTTGAGAAACGGGGAATCCTCGAGCTGCCGGAGCAGTCGGGTGTAGCCCTGAATGTCGACGGTGCGACCGGTCACCTGGAGCTGCACTTGGGGTGGCTCGATCGGGGCTTTCACCGTGGTGTCGGTCGGCGCCGGCGGCGGCGCCATCGCGATGAACTGCATGTCGGTCAGCCAAGTGTACGGCGGCACCGCCCGGGCGACTTCGTCCAGGATGTGGGGCCACACGTAGCGGTCGCCATCGACATTCTTGATGGTGGCGATCTGGGCTTGGATCGAGTCGCGCACCGCTTCGAGCCGGCGTTTCTCCGCCAAGAACGCCCGGAATCGCTGATTCTCGGCGCGGGCCTGTTCGAGTCGGGGCTCGAGGTCGGAGAGCTCGCCGCTGGTGTTGAGCTGCGCCATCCCGACGTAGCCCAGCCAGCCGAGCCCGAGGACCAAGGCGCCGATCCGGTAGGGATCTTTGATTTTTTGCCCGACGCTCTTCAGCTGCGCCGCGATCCCCGCGAGCGGAGACGCGTTCTTGGCGCGCTTGTGGCCGGGCTTCAGGTTGATTTCAATCATGGGAGCGCGATTACCTCCTCTTCCGTTACGCGGCCACCCGCAGGGCCAACCCCACGGGCAACATGAGCAACGGGGCAACTTCGTCGACGTTCATCTGATCGAAGACACCCTCGGCGACTTGAATCCGCTCGATCGGGTTGGCCAGCTGGACCGGCAGCTTGAGCCGATCGCTGAGCGCCTTGGCGAGCCCCGGAATCCGCGCCCCACCGCCCGACAGGTACATCCGCGACAACCCGGCCGCCGACCGACTCGCGGTCTGGAGGAAAGCCGCCGCCCGCTCGATGCCCACGGCCAACTCTTCGCCCCGGCTCTGGAGGAACGGCGTCAACACGTCGGTGACCTCGAAGCCCTGGAGAAGCTTCTGGGCCTCTTCGGCCGAGAGCCCCCGCTCCCGCTGGAGATCTTCCCTGAATCGACGAGTGCCAACCGGGAGGTCTCGGGTCAGCACCGGGACACCCTCGTCGAGAATGTTCACGTTGGTCAGCTCATGGCCGATGTTCACCAAACCGACCACGCCCTTCATCGCATCGGGGTAGTTGACCTCGAACGCGTTGTGCAGGGCGAACGCATCGACGTCGATGACCGACGGCTCGATGCCGATTTCCTTGAGGAGCGACATCTTGGTTTCGACCAGCTCTCGCTTGGCCGCCACCAGGAGCACGGACATCTGGAGACCTTCGCTCTCGGGATCCAAGATCTGAAAGTCGAGCTCGACGTTGTCCATGTCGAACGGCACGTGCTGCTCCGCTTCCCAGCGAATCAGCTCCCGCGCCTCGCCCTCCTTCATCCGATCCATCGGAATCCGCTTGACGATCACGTCGCGACCGCCGACAGCGGTCACCACGTTCTTCGGCTTGATGCCCATGTCGGCGAACAGTCCCCGGATCGCCTCGGCGACGATGCCCGGATCCATGACTTCGCCTTCGACGATCGCATCGTCGACCACCGTGGCCATCGCCACCTTGGACAGGACCGGTTCTCCGGTCCCATGCGACACTACCGCAACCTTGATCAGGCCGCTGCCGATGTCGAGGCCGATTGTCGTGCGTGCGCGGCTAAAAAGTCCCATAGTCCGCCCGAGTGCCAAGATGGTTTACAGTCACGCCAGGAGTAGCGCAAACCTCTGTCAGTCACAGCGATCAACCCCCGATCGCCTTCCCTAAAGACTTACTCTGCAACAACTTGCAGAACTCTATCGACGGCGGCACCGACCGAATCGGTCGGCTTCTCGCGAGTCGACCCACTTTGCCCATCACTCGGTGTCGGGGGCAACCGCTATGCCATCGCTGGCAGCCCCCTGCTGCTACTGGCATCGGCGCGTTTAACTCGTTATTCGACTTCAGTTTGGCGGTTCCAATCGCGCCCACTGGCTCCCCAGGCGACGTTCCAACCGTCGAAACTTTTCGCAAAGATCCGGTCGCCTGGCGAAGCGCTACTGGAAACCCGCCACCCAGGGTCTCCTGATCGGTACCGCGTACCGAGTGCTGTCAACGGGATTGACGTACACATGAACGATAATGCCGGCGCGGGCCCGAGCCCGAGGCCGGCCCGCCGCGTCGCGAATTTCCGCGAAACCATCGAGGAGCCAGAGGTCGCCGCGAAGCCACTCGGCTCGGAGGCGCACGCTGGTCGCCGGTCGAGGCGACGCCACTCCGACGACGACCTGGTAGCCCGGGACGGCCCCGGCCGTCGAATCGAGCCAGCTGCCCGAGAGGGCCCCCACGACTCCGGCGCGGGCCGCGCCTTCAGCTGCCATGGCCAGGAACGCCTCCCGCGTTTGGCGGACACCCCCATCGCCAGCGGCCGCCGCCAACGCCGCGACCGCCGAGCCGAAACCGATCGCGATCAAGACGACGAGGATCATGGGACGTTGTTCAGCCGGAGGCGGAAACGCAAGCTATCGGCGGCGCCGGCCACCCGTCCGGGGCCGCTGGCCAACTCCCGATGGGTAACGGCCCGGATCGCCACGTCGAGACCCGCGGCGACCTGACCTGGCGCCCACGGCACCCCGAATCGGTCGACGGCGGCGAGCTCGAGACCGTTCGGGCCATTCAATCGGCCGGCCACGGGCTGGACCGTGGCGGCCGCCGAAACCGCCTCGACCCCAAACTGCCAGCCGGACCCGGAGAGGTAGGCCCGGGCATTGATCGTTTCGAAGAATCGGACGACCGCTCGGGTCGCCCCGGCCCGGTGAGCGGTGGCCGAGTCGAGCAGGGTCGTGAAGACGACCGCCGCTTCGCCGGTGGGACAGACCGCGGCGGCCGGCCCACTGAAAAGGGGAAGCGGCACCCAGGCGTCGATCGGCGCGGTGGAGTCGCCCGGGAGGTAGAGCAGGAGGCTGTCGCGGCTCGGATCCGGGATCCGGGCCCGATACTCGGGGTATCGGGCTAACGCGAGAGTCAGGCTGTCTCGCCCCAGCCGGCAGGCCACCAGGACGCCACGTGGCGCGCGATAGGTGACCGAGTTCGCCGCGACCAGCCGGAGGTCTTCCCCCGCCAAGGTGTCGTAGCCGATCGCGCCGAGTTCCCTTTCGAGGGCATGGGCCACGGTGGTCACGTTGGCGGTCATCCCGAGCCGTTCGCTCCGCTCCCGTCCGATGTGCTGGACCCGATTCGAGAGCTGGAAGCTCATCGTGAGGACCATCCCGCCCACGGTGATGACGAGGAGTACCTCGAGCAAAGTGAAACCGCGACGGCCGGTCATCGACAGGTCACCGCGGTGACGACCGTATCGACCATGGTTCGCCGGGCAAGGGCGGCTCGGGCTTCGATCGTGATGGTGGCCCCGACCGTGTCTCCCGTGACGATCCAGGCCAGGCCGATTCCCTCGACCGTGGTGGCGACACCGGCCGCCGGCAGGGCGCACGCCGGCGCCGCCTCGCGATAGGCGCGCTCCAGCTGAGCCGTTTGGCTTTCCACGGCGGCGACCATAGCGAGCCATCGGCGAGACATGCCAGTGACCTCCGCCGTCTGGGCGACGAGCTTGAGGAGTGCGGTGACCCCGATCGCGAAGGTGACCACCGCGAGGAGGACCTCGATGAGGGTAAAGCCGGGGTGGCGACGTGGCATGCCCCAAGGTGGCGAGCCGACCGGCGAACCGGTTAACCAAACGTCCGCAGCGAGGACCATTTCGCCGCGGACGTCTCGATTCCCGTCCGGATCGACCCGCCGAATCGGTCAGGCCAGGCCGTATCGCCGGAGCTTGTAGAAGAGGGTCCGGAGGCTGATCCGGAGCAACCGAGCCGCTTCCCGCCGAGTGCCCCCGCAGGCGGCCAAGGCGCGGAGGATGATCTCCCGCTCGAAGGCTTCGACCTGGGGTTTGAGGGCGTACTCGCTGGCGCCGTTGCCGTTGGCCCGGCCCGCGCTGACCAGGACCGGGAAGTCGCTGCGGTCGAGCTTGCCCGAGGGACTCAGCACCGCGGCGCGTTCGACGACTTGGCGCAGTTCCCGGACGTTGCCTGGCCACGAGTAGCCGACCAGCGCCGACATTGCCTGGGGCGTAATGCTGATCGGCCGGGCGGTCTTCGAGGCCACCTGCTGGAGAAAGTGGGTGACCAGGGCTGGGATGTCGTCCCGACGATCCCGGAGGGCCGGCAGGTCGAGGGTGGTCATTCCGAGGCCTTTGGCGAGGTCGGGCTGGATCTTGCCGTCATTGAGCAGCCGATCGATCGCCATTTCAGTGGTCGCCATGATCCGGACGTCGTTGTCGACCACGGCGACCGAGCCGGACTGCCGCCCGTTGCCTGGACGACCCGCGCCAAGGCGGGAGACCAGATAGGTCTGGCTTTCCCGGGTCAGGGCCTCGACTTCCTCGAGCAGAAGGGTCCCTCGGCTCGCCGACCGCCAGACGCTCTGCGGATCGGAGGGGCTCAGATTGGCCTCGCCGCCCGCGGCGGTGAAGAAATCAGGAGTCGCGGTGCAGTCGATCGCCACGAAAGCGCCGTCGCCGCGGCGGCTGAACCGGTGCATGGCCCGGGCGAGCAGCGCCTTGCCGGTGCCTCGCTCGCCGGTGATCAGGATGGTCTGATCGCTGGCGGCGGCCCGGGCCGCGACCTCGAGGATCGAGCGCATCTTGGAATCTTCGGCCACCAGCATCGGCTCGAGACCCTTGGCGCCGATGGTGGCGCGGAGGGTGGCGACCTCGTGGCGGAGCCGTTCCCGCTCGTCGGCCTGGCGGAGGGCGAGCAACACCTCTTCGGCGATCGCCGGCTTCCTGAGAAACCCGTCGGCGCCTTCCCGGAGGGCCGACGCGGCGGCGGCGGATTCGGTCGGACCACCGCAGACGAGCACGATCCCGGTCCCGCCGCCCGCCCGGTAGCGGCGGAGAAACGCCAGGCCACCGTCGTTGGGGAGCGCGAGATCGCAGACGACCGTCCGGATCCCACAGGCCTGCGCCTCGAGCAGGGCGGCCTCGGGATCGCGACGCGCGATCACTTCGTAGCCCACATCCTCGAGGGAGGGGGCGACGGCGTGTCGCAGCGAGTCGTCAGCGTCCAGCAGTAGTACGCGCATCGGGTTCATCCGTTTCGACGCTCGCGGCCGCTGGGCTGGTCAACCCGAGCGGCCGAGACAAAGCCAAGGGGCGGGCTCCGGTCAGGAGCAGACGATTTGCCCATCAACGGTGCTTGCCGCACCGCCTCCCACCTGGACGGTACACTCGTCGAGCGCCGAGGTGATCGTGCTGTTCGTAATGGTCGCCGTGTACCCGGAAACGGATGGCGAAATGGCCGCCGCGTTGCCGCCCGAGAACGTGTAGTTGGTCGACGACTGAAGCTGTGCCAACGTCGCGAAGGTGCCGAAATCGGCCCAGTATGCTTCCTGCGCCGTCATCACGTTGCGAAGATCGGACCGGATCGAAGCCAGCTTCGACTTGTCCTTGGTGGCCGCGAACTTCGGGATCGCGATCGTGGCGAGAATGCCGATGATCACCACGACAATGAGGAGTTCGATCAGCGTGAAGCCGGCGGTGTGTCGGTTGGTCTTCATGGTGGTCGCCCTCCTTTCCGTCGTTGGGTTGGTAGCCAGGCGCGAAACGGGGCGGGGACTCTCGAGAGCCGAGCCACCGCCCCATCGTCGCGTCAGTTCACGCTTACGAGCAGACGATGACGCCGTCGAGCGTCGAAGCGGCACCCGCGCCGACCTGCGTGGTGCACTGGTCGATCGCCGAGGTGATCGTGCTGTTGGTGATCGTGACGGTGAAGCCAGACGCGGCCGGACCGACACCAGCGGTGTTGCCCGAGGACAGCGAGAAGTTGCTCGCGGACTGGAGGTTCGCCAGCGTACCATAGGTGGCGAAGTCGGAGAAGTACGCCTCCTGCGCCGTCATGAGATTCCGGACGTCGGTCTTGACCGAAGCCAGTTTCGCCTTGTCCTTGGTCGCCGCGAACTTCGGAATCGCGATCGCCGCCAAGATGCCGATGATCACAACCACGATCAACAGCTCGATGAGAGTGAAGCCCTTACGATTGCCCATGCTGCCTCCGAGTAGGTTAGAACCGTTTATCGTACTTGCCCGAACCAAGCGGTTTCGCTCGTCCGCCAAGGTAATGAGCAACGATGGTGCCAGGTGTACCCATTGCGCGTAAGGCGTTGCAAATAAACGCGTTACCGTCCAACTGCAGGCCGTACTGCAGGCCCTGGTCAAGACGGGAGCCTCGGAGTTTGCAAGCGATGACGTTGGCCGGGCCTGTTTCCGAAGGGCATACTTCTGGCGAACCCCCGGCGCGGCGCCTATGAGAACCCCACCCCGCGCGACCCTCGCCTCGTTCGCCCTGGCCATCCTCGGCTTCAGTGCCGCGGTGACCAGTCTGGGCAACGGGTACACCCAGGACGACCAGCCCATCATCGAGCGGAACGACCGGGTCCATTCGCTGGCCGAGCCGGGGCGGTTCTTCGCCGAGTCTTATTGGCCGGAGCCCTACGACCCCGCCCTGTACCGGCCGCTCGCCTCGATCGGCTACGCCATTCAATGGGTCGCGGGTGGCGGGGCCCCCCTGGTGTTCCGGCTGGTCAGCATCGCCCTCGTCGTGGCCGCTGGGATAGCCGTTTTTCGCCTTGGCCGACGGGTTCTGCCCGAGCCGGTGGCGTGGCTGATGGCCGCTGTGTTCGTGGTCCACCCCGTCCACGTGGAGGCCGTCGCGGCGGCGGTCAATCAGTCGGAGCTGGTGGTTGGCCTGATCGCCGCGGTGCTCGTCGCCGGATACCTGGATCAGCGACATCACTCCACCGCCGGCCGCGGGTTCGTCATTCGGCTCTCCCTCCTGTTCCTCACCGCCCTCCTGTTCAAGGAGAGTGCCGCGGTCCTGGTCGGCATCGTCCTGGCCGCCGAGATCATCCTGGTTCGGGACCCGGCCCCGCTCGCGGCCCGACTCGCCCGGATCCGTCCGACCATCCTAGGCCTTCTCCTCGGGGTGGTCGTCTTCATGGCGGTCCGGGCCGCGGCCCTTGGCGGGAACCTCCTCGGGACCTTCGTCGCGGAAGGCCTGGAGAACCTCTCGCTGGGCCAGCGAGCGGTGTTGATGCTGGGCGTGGTACCCCATTGGTTCCGGCTCCTCCTCTGGCCCGCTCATCTTCGGGCCGACTACTCGCCCCGGGAAATCGAGCCGACGGCGATCTGGGGCCCGGCCCAGTCTCAGGGTGCGGTTCTCCTCCTGATCACCCTCGCGTTGGTGTGGTACTGCTGGCGCCGGGCGCCGGTGGTGGCGTTCGGACTGGTCTGGGCGGGGATCGCGATCTTCCCGGTGAGCAACGTCCTGGTTCCGACCGGGGTGGTGCTCGCGGAGCGGACCCTGTTCTTCCCGAGCATCGGGATGATGCTGGCGATCGGCGGGGGCCTGGCGGCGCTCTGGCGCCATCCGGCCACCCGCCCAGGGTTGCGGCTGGTGGTGGCCGGCGCGGCGCTGGTCGTCATCGGGTTGGGCGCGAGCCGCAGCGCCAGTCGGTTCCGGGTCTGGCGGAACAACGAGATCTACTGGCGTCAGGCGGTGATCGACGCTCCTCGGTCCTATCGGGCCGGGCACGCCTACGCGCAGCTACTTTTCGCCACCGGTGATCGCGCCGGCGGGGAGCGCGAGTTTCGCCGCGCGGTGGCTCTCTACCCCAAAGCGTTGACCGTCTATAACGCCAATGCCAATCGGCTCCGGCTCGCGGGGATGTGCGCCGACGCGGTGGTGTTTTATGATCGAACCCTGATCGTCGAGCCCCAGGCCGTCGCGGCCCGAAGCGGGATGATCGCCTGCTTGCTGTACGACGGCCGCTACGCCGAGGCCAGCGCGGCCGCCAAGGACGGCGGGCGGATCGCTCCTCGGCCCGGGTTGGCGAAACTGTTCAGCCGTTTTCAGCAGGTGGCCGATAGCGCAGGCGCCGTCGGAGCGCCGGCGGGCACCGTCCGGTTCAGCATCCGGGCGAGCGACACCCTTCCCTGACGAGGCACCATGCCGCGCTGGCTGCTCATCGGTTCGCTGGTATTACTGGCGGTGGGGTCGTCGATCACCAACCTCTCCAACCAGTACGCCCAGGATGACATGGCGGTCATCCAGAAGAACCCCACCGTCCACACCTTGGCGGAGCCGTGGCGGTTCTTCACCGAGTCCTACTGGCCCAAGCCGTTCGCTCCCGAGATGTTCCGCCCGCTCTCCACCACCGGATTCGCCGTCCAGTGGGTGATCGGCGGGGGCCGGCCCTGGGTCTACCGGGTCACCAGCATCCTGCTGTACACCGCGGCCACCCTGGCGGTCTTTCATCTGGCCGGCTTGCTGTTGCCCCCGTTGGCCGCCTGGCTGGTGGGCGCCTTCTTCGCGGTCCACCCGGTCCACGTCGAATCGGTGGCGGTCGGGGTCAACCAGGCCGAGATCATGGTCGGGCTGCTGGCGACGTTGCTGATCATCCGGTATCTCGGCATCCGGCGCTCCGGGACGATCACCGTCAAGGACGGCACGTCGGTATTCGGGCTCTACCTGACGGCGCTGATGTTCAAGGAGAGCGGGATCGTCCTGATCGGCCTCCTGGTGGCGGCCGAGTTGACCGTGGTCAGGAGCGATCGTTCTCTCTGGCGGCGGCTGATCGAGATTCGCCCGCTCCTGCTGGTGATGTTGCTCGGCGCCGCCACCTTCTTCGCGTTGCGGACCTTCGCGCTCGAGGGCAACGCCAGGGGGACCTACACGACCGAGGCCCTCGAAGGGCTTTCGATGGGCGGCCGCGCGATGACGATGCTCACGGTCGTGCCCCATTGGTTTCGCCTCCTGTTGTGGCCCGCCCATCTGCGCGGTGACTATGCCCCCAGGGAGATCGACACCTCGACCACCTGGGGCATCGGCCAGACCCAGGGCGCTCTGCTGCTCGTGCTCACGGTCATGATGGCGATCGCCGCGTGGCGGAAGTCACCGGCGGTTCTTTTCGGCCTCGCCTGGACCGCGATCGGGATCTTCCCGGTCAGCAACGTCCTGGTCCCGACCGCGATCGTGGTCGCCGAGCGGATTCTCTTCCTCCCGAGCATCGGCATGATGTTGGTCGTGGGCGGGCTGGCCGCCCCCGCGATCGACTGGCTTCGCCAGCGGCCCCGCTCGTTTCACCTGGTGGCGGGCGCCGCCGTCGGGGCGGTCCTGGTGATGGGCCTGACCCGGAGCGCGAGCCGGCAGCGGGTCTGGAAGGATCAGTTCACCTTCTGGCACCAGACCACCATCGACGCTCCGCTGTCCTACAAGGCGCACCACGCCCTGGCCTCGCTGCTGTTCCCGGTCGGGGCTCGGTCGTGGGCCGAGCGGGAGTACCGCACCGCGATCGCGCTGTATCCGCGCCGGTGGGGCGCCTACTTCGACCTCGGCAACAAGCTCCGGCTCGAAGGCCAGTGCGAGCAGGCCGTCTGGCAGTATCGGCAGGCGCTTCGGATCGAGCCGGAGCTCGAAAGCGCTCGGACCAGCGTGATCGCCTGTTTCCTCAACATGGGGCGATACGGCGACGCCGTGGCCGAATCCCGCGAGGCGATGAGCTACGCGACCCGACCGGCTCGGCTGATGCTCTTTCAGCGGCTTCTGGTGATCTCCGACAGCGCCGCCCGCGCCAAGGCGGCACCCGGCACGGTCCGGATTTCCATCGCGGCGCGCGACACGACCCCGTGACCAGCGGCGCTCCTCGCCGTTACGCCGCGGGGATCTACCTGTGGCTCGCCGGGCTCGGAGTGATCGCCGCCGGCCGCGCGCTCGGCAACGGCTTCGCGTTCGACGACGTGCCGATGATCGCCGAGAACGCCCAGGTCCAATCCCTCGCCCCCCCGTGGGTCTACGCGCAGCAGAGTTACTGGCCTCCCAAGAACCTCGGCGACGCCTACCGGCCCTGGACGGTGTGGTGGTTCGCGATCCAATGGGCCCTGGGCGACGGGGCGCCCTGGTTGTTCCACCTCGGCAACCTGGTGCTCACCCTCGCGGTGATCGGGCTCGTCTACCGGCTCCTGGCCGAGTGGCTGCCTCCGATCGGCGCGGCCGCCGGGGCGGCGATTTTCGCGGTCCATCCGGTCCACGTCGAGGCCAACGCCAACGTGGTCGGTCAGGGCGAGCTATGGATGGTGGGCTTCGTGACGGCCGGCATCCTCTGGTACCTGCGGGCGCGGCGGCGCGGCGTGTGGTCGGGTACCGATCGGTTGATCATCGCCCTCTGCCTGGTGTTGGCCGCGGCATCGAAGGAACAGGGGATCGTGTTGCCGGCCTTGCTGGTCGCGATCGAATGGTGCCTCCCCGACGATGAGCCGCTGACCCGTCGCCTCCGCCGCCTCGCGCCGTTGTACCTCCTGCTGGCGGTCGTCGGCCTCGGTTTTCTGGCGGGTCGATACGCCGTCCTCGGCGACATGGGCGGGGGGCCGCCGGCCGCGGGACTGGAGGGCCTTTCACTCGCCGAGCGCGCCCGGGTCATGCTGCCGCTGGCGGCCGACTGGGCCCGCCTCCTGGTCTGGCCCCGCGACCTCCTCGCCCAGTACAGCCCGCCGGCGTTCGGGCTGCCGGACGGGTTCGGGTGGGCGGAACTGCTCGGGGCGGGCATCCTGGTGGGGGCCGGCGGCGCCCTCCTGGCCCGGCGGCGCCACCCCAGGCTCACGTTAGGCATCGCCTGGATCCTGATCGGCCTGCTGCCGGTGAGCAACCTGTTGTTTCCGACCGGGGTGCTGATCGCCGAGCGGACCCTCTACCTGCCGAGCGTCGGGATCGCGGTGATGGCTGGGGCGGTGGTGGCGTGGGGCGGGGCGGACCCTCGCCGTCTCGGAGCGACGATCGCGATCACCGTCGCCGTGGTCGCGGCGGGGGCGGCCCGGTCGTGGTCGCGCCAGGCGGTCTGGCGCGACAGCCCGACCTTGTTCGCCCAGACCATCGTCGACGCGCCGCGAAGCTATCGGGGCTATCTGGTCCGGGCCAAGGAGGTGGCCCGACGCGACGCCCCCGACGAGGCCGCCCGGATGTACCAGGACGCCGCTGCGTTGTACGAGGGCGATCCCCGGGTGTTCGAAGAGTGGGGTCAGCTGGAACGGGCCGCCGGGCGGTGCGATCAGGCGATCCCGATCTTCTCGCGGGGGCTCGGGCACCATCCCCGGGCCACCGTCCTTCGAAGCCGACTGTTCGAGTGTCTGCTGACGGTGGGCGACACCACCGGAGCCGTCGAGGTCGCCCAGATCGGGCTGGGACTCGGGATGACCGAGTTTACTGCGCCGCTGGCCCGGGCAACCAGAGGCCGAGCCGTCCGGCCCGACCCGCCGCCCGCCACGCCCCAAACGGACCGTTAGGCACCCAGTCGGCCGGTTGGTCGATCGCCACCAGCGCGCAGGGCGCGGCTGGGTTGGTGGCGAGACGGCCGGTGGCGTTCTCGACCAGCACCTGCTCGAAGCCAATCGCCCCGCCACCCGAGCGACCGAGCGCCCAGAGGGGATACTCCCAGGAGTCGTAGCCGGCCTTGACCGCGACCCGGAGGCAGCGCTCCGCCCGGAGCCGGTCGATCAGCCCGCGGTAGTGCGCGAGTTCCTCGGGGCGACGGGCAAAGTACTGGGCCGGCCGAGGCGTCGAGAAGACCGATCCGTCGCCAATCAACGGCCGGGTGAGATTAGCGATCAGCGGGGGCACCGCGATCACCCCGGCCAGCACGAGGATCAGCCTGACCCACCGATCACCCCAGCGATGGGCCGCCGCCGCGACCAGCGGAACCGCCAGAACCAACCCGGGGAGCTGGAGTCGGGCCCCGAACGGCTGCCACCGGACCAGCGCGGCGAACAACAGCAGCGATCCCAGTGACGCGACCAGGTACCAGCGAAGCGCGGGTTCGGCCACCCGCCAGCCCCGGACCAGGGTTCCGAGCGCCACCAGCCCGAGCAAGAAGAGCAGTGGCGACCCGGCCAGGTCTTCGTCGGTCGACCAGGGAATGATCCGGAGTCCGCCGAAGTACGGATAGGCCGCCTTCGGATCGACGCCGAGCGCGGCATGGGCCAGTGCGAGGCCGCCGGTGGTCACCCCATTGACCGTCTCATTCGGCGTCCCCCAGTTGAGCGACGCATTGGCGATCAGGTTCGCCACCACCACCGTCGGGCCGGCGCTCGGCGGGCGAAGCAGGCGCTGGACTTCGACGTCGCCGAGCGGCGAACCATAGGTCGAGAAGTTCCGGACCATCCACGGGGCGTTGAGGAGACCGGCGACCCCGGCCGCCACGACCACCGCTCGGAGCGCCGCCGGCCCCGATCGATGGCGCCGGACCCCGAGCGCCATCACCAGGAGCCACGGGAGCCCGAAGACCAGCGCGGTCCCTTTGGTACCGATCCCCAAACCAAGACTCGCGCCCAGCCACCCGGGGAGCGCCGCCGCGACCGGACCGCCCCACGCCGCAAGGGCGAAGGCCGCGGTGGCCGCGACCCAGAGCGCCGCCACCAGATCGTTCTGGGTCGAGGTGGCC
Source organism: Gemmatimonadales bacterium (assembly GCA_046160105.1). Classification (GTDB taxonomy): domain Bacteria; phylum Gemmatimonadota; class Gemmatimonadetes; order Gemmatimonadales; family GWC2-71-9; genus SHZU01. The sequence goes on from JBJXGT010000010.1 coordinate 71,972, forward strand.
TGAAGGACCACCGCGGGGGCGGTGCCGACGAGCGCCATCGCGGTCCAGGTCGCCGGGACGCCGCCCCCGAGGAGTCGAGTGATCCGGGCCGCCGCCACCGCCGCGCCTAACGCCGCCGCCCACTGGACCAGATTGACCAGCCGATCGCCGCCAGCCAGGGCCACGCTCAGGGTGACGAGAAACTCGGCGAACGGCGGCTGCCACACCTGGCGGTCGACCGCGGTGGGGAAATGCGCCACCGAGCCGCGGGCCAGCCACTGCTCGACCCGAGGCAGGTGATAGGTCATGCTGTCCCAGGTGTTGGGCGCGGCCGCGAGGGCCACGGCGAGGGTCACCAGGGCGACGACGGCCACGATCCACGACGCGGCCCCGGCCAGTTCCCTCGGTCGAGGCCACGACTTCGCCCGCCAGAGGAACCGTCCCGTCACCCCGATCGCGGCGAGTCCCACCGCGGCCGCCGACCCCGTCCCGAGCGCGCCGACCGCCGAGATCGCCTCGATCCCGACCACCGCCGCGACCCCGCCGGCCACCGCGCCGCGGAGGATCGCGTCGGTTCGCGACGGGGCGGCGTCGGTCACGGCGTCAGCCCGAGAATCGAATCGCGAGACACCGGGACGAACGACGGCGCGGCCTCGGCGGCCAGGCGGCGCAGCAGGTAGACGGCCTTCGACGGCTCCCGCTCGAGGATCACCCGATTCCGCCACTGGAGGTCCCGGACGAAGACCAGATCCGCGCGGCGGCTGAGCACCGTGGGCGCCAGCAGCGCGGTGCCGGCCCGATCCTCGTTGATCCGGGCAGCGCAACGCTGGTCGTAGCGAGCGCCGTCGAGCACCCGCTCGGAGGTGTCGGGCGAGAACGGCGACGCCACCAGTCGGGCCGAGTCGCTCATCAGCGGCACCAGTCGTTCCAGGCCGCCCGGCCGGCCGGCTCGCTCGAGGGAATCGATCGCGTGGTCGAGGCGACAGCTGTCGACGTTCCGATAGAAGCGTTCCGCTTGGGGACGGGTGGCGCCCAGCGCCCAGAGGCGGGCCAGGAGCTGCGAGCCCCACGACTCGCGCACCAGGACCACCGCGTCGCGAATCCCGGCCGCGGTCGCCGCCCGATCGGCGTCGAACCGGAGGGCCGGTTGGAACGCGGCGTGCTGGCCGGCCCGGACCGGAATCCCGATCGCCAGGGCACCTAACGTCGCGAAACCAAGCAGGGCCGCCGCGGCGCGGCGAGGGCCATCGCCGAACCCGGCGCCGACCGCCGACGGGAGCCGGGCCGTCCACAAGGTCACCAGCGGCACCAGCGGGTAGACGAACCGCGGCCCCAGGAAGAAGCCGTCGTGCCAGTAGGCGAAGTACCCGAGGAGCAGCGCGCCGGCCGACACCAGCAGGTAACGGTCGATCGGCCCCCATCGGGGAACCAGGATCAAGGCGAGGCCCGCGGCCAGCAGTCCCGGCACCGGCGCCTCGAAGAGGTAGACGTTCAACCGAAGCAGGTAGAGCGCGACCAGCTCGAAACCCCGACTCGGGGTATGGGCCGGGCCGTACGGCGCCGGGTGAAAGCCGAGCCCGACGTTAGGTCCCCACAAGAGCTGGTAGCCCGATTGCCAGGCCGACCCCGTCGTCGCGGCGTTCACCGCCAGCATCCCCGCGAGCGGCACCAACGCGGCCACCGCCATCGCGACCACGAACCGGCCCCGCCCGCCGGCCCGGGCCCATCCGAGCACCCAGATCGCCGCCGGCAGCCCGAATGCGAGCGCGTCCAGCGGCCGGGTGATCGCTGCCATTCCGAGCGCGAACCCCGCCCCGACCGCGGCACCCATCCCGGCACCCGCCCGAAGCGCCAGCCAGGCCACCAACGCCACCAGGATCCAGAGCAACGCGGCCGAGTGGTTCATCTGCGACCCCGCCATGAAGGCGACGAACGGGGCCAGGGCGAACAGGAGCAGCGCCCCACCCCGAACCGACGGACGCTCCTCGAGGCGCACCAGCACCCGTCCCCAAGCCGCGACCGTGGCCGCGCCCACCAGCGGCCCGATCAGCCACGCCCGACCGACCCACTCCCCGACGGCCAGCAGGGCCGGCCAGCCCGGCGGGAAATGGCCGAACCACCGGCCGCCGTGCTCGACGAGATGGAGGACGCTGCGAAAGGCCGGGTCCGAGTCGACCGGCAGCCAGAGGCGGCCGGCGGTGTAGCTGCGCGCCTGGAAGAGGAAGACGATTTCGTCGATCAGGATCGGCCGGGTCTGGAAGATGCCGACGGCGACCGCGAGATAAGCGGCCAGGGCGAGGAACGTCACCAGCGCGAGCGCCGGCGGGCGGATCGGATCGAATCTTCCCAGCAAGCCCGCCAGCGCGCCGGTCCGCCACCGGGCGGGCGCCCGGCCGCCGAGCCATCCCACCAGCACCGCCCCGGCGAGGCAGCCGCCACCGAGGACGAGCCAGTTCGTCGCCACCACGCCGTACCAGGGCGTGGCCCGTTCCGATGGAATCCAATTGGCGATGGGGAGCAGACTCACCGCGAGCAGCGCGGCGATGACGAGGCGCGCGATCGACCGCGCCGTCGTCACTCGGGGGGCCTGCGCTTGGGCCGGAAGAGGTTGAAGCGGACGATGTGAAAGAAGGCGGCGACCCCGTCCTTCCAGCCGATCTTCTTGCCCTCTTCGTAGGTGCGGCCGGAGTAGGAGATCTGAATCTCCCAGATCCTGGCCTTGGCCTGCGCCAGTCGAGCGGTGAGCTCTGGTTCGAAGCCGAACCGATCGGTCGTCAAGACCAACGACTTCATCATCGGGGCCTTCACCATCTTGTAGCAGGTCTCCATGTCGGTCAGGTTCAAATTGGTGAACATGTTGGAGACGAGGGTGAGCAACCGATTCCCGACCGAGTGCCAGAAGTAGAGGACCCGGTGTTCACCGCCCAGGAACCGCGACCCGAACACCGCGTCGGCCCGGCCCTCCATGATCGGACCCAACAGCCGGCCGAACTCGGCGGGATCGTACTCGAGGTCGGCGTCCTGGATGATGACGACGTCGCCGGTGGCGTGCTCGATCCCGGTGCGAATGGCGAATCCCTTGCCCCGATTGACCGGCTGGTGAATGAGGGTGTCGATCAGCTTGGCGGCCTTGAGCTCGTCGAGGATCAGCTCGCTGCCGTCGGTGGATCGGTCGTTGATGGCGATGATTTCCATCGGGATCGGCACGGAATGGAGCCGGTCGATGATGGTCCGGATGGTATCCTTCTCATTGTACACCGGGACGATGACGCTCAGCCTCGGCAACTCGATCATCCGGGGGCTCCTATCGCGATCAGGGACTGCCCGAACGGCAGCGGCACGAACCGCTCCAACCGCAGCGCCGGGACCAGGGCGTCGAACTGCTTCAACTGGGACAGCGAGATGTGCTTCTGTCCCCGCACCCGGCCGTTGAACCACCACCCGACGACGCCGGCTCGGTTGAACCAGAACATGGTGACCAACCGCAATCCGGCGGCGGCGAACGCGGCAGCGAGGCTCTCCCGGCTGTAGCGACGATGGTGGCCGAGCTCCCGATCCAGCGCGCCGTAGATCCCGGGCAAGGACGGCACCAGGATGACCGCGCGCCCCTCGGGCGCCAAGAGGCCGCGAATCGTGGTCAGCGCGCCGACGTCGTCCTCGATGTGCTCGACGACGTTGAGGGCCACCACGGTATCGAGCCGATCGGGGCCGAACCGCCCTGGCGCGCCGGCATCCGGCAACTCCAGGGTCTCGACCCGGACCGCCGGGTTGCCGGCGAACCGGGCGGTGACGTGATCCCGATAGAAGGCATCGCGATCGGTCAACACCAGGAGCTCGGGCTTCGCCCCGGCCATGTGGGCCGACATGTTGCCGATGCCCGACCCCACTTCGAGGATCCGCCGACCGAGATAGGGGGCGATCTCGTCGAACATCCACCGATTGTACCGGGGCGCCGCCGCCATGATCTCCAACGTGAGGGCGCCGGAAGGGTCGCCCGGCACCAACCGATCAGGCATTCGTGTTCTGTTCCTCGTACCGCGACAGCTTCCGATAGAGGGTCGAGGGATCGATGCCCAGCACCTCCGCGGCCCGGGTCTTGTTGCCACCCTCCGACTGCAGCACCCACATGATGTAGGCCCGCTCGATGACGTCGAGCGACGGGTTGGGCGACGAGCGCTCGGCCACCAGTGGCTCCTTGCGCCGTCGGGTGATCCGCTCGGGGAGGGCGGTGGGTTCGATGGTGTCACCCTTGCTCAGCACCACGGCGTGTTCGAGAGCGTTCTGGAGCTCGCGGACGTTGCCGGGCCAATCGTAGACCATGACCGCGTCGAGGGCCTCGGAGGTGAGTGCCCGGGTCGGGTCGCCCCGTTCGGTGGCGAGTTCCTGGAGGAAGCCGTCGATGAGGAGCACCAGGTCGTCGCGACGGTCGCGCAATGCGGGCAACTCCAGGGCGATCACGTTCAAGCGGTAGAAGAGATCCGAGCGGAACCGGCCCCGCCGGACCTCTTCTTCGAGGTCCCGGTTGGTGGCCGCGATGATCCGGACGTCGACCGGAATCGGCTCGGTGGCACCCACCGGGATGACTTCCCGCTCCTGGAGCACCCGAAGCAGCTTGATCTGGAGCGAGGGGGGCATCTCGCCGACCTCATCCATGAAGAAGGTGCCGCCGCGCGCCGCCGCGAAGAGTCCCTGCTTGTCGCGCACGGCGCCGGTAAAGGAGCCTTTGACGTGGCCGAACAGCTCGCTTTCGAGCAGGTTCTCTGGGAGCGCGCCGCAGTTGATCGACAGGAAGGGCCCGTCGGCGCGGGTCGAGAGATTGTGGAGATAGCGAGCGATCACCTCTTTGCCGGTGCCGCTCTCGCCCTGGATCAGCACGGTCGAGTCGGTGGGAGCGACCACCTCGACCAGCCGGAGCACCTCGAGAAAGCGGCGCGATTTTCCGATCGGACGGGAGATGGTCGACCGCTCACCCCGGCGCCGAATATCCTGTTTGAGGAGCCGGTTCTCGACTCGAATCTGCCGAAACTCGCAGGCCCGCCGGAGGATCGCCAGCAGCTCGTCGTTGGAGAACGGTTTCTGGATGTAGTAGAACGCCCCCGCGTTCACCGCGGCCACCGCGGTTTGCAGGGAGGCTTGCGCGGTCATCAGGATGACCGGCGTCATCCCATCCTGGTCCTTCGCGGCCTGGAGGATGTCGAGCCCGCTCACCTGGGGCATTCGCACGTCGGTGAGGACGATGTCGTGATTGCCCGAGCGAATCTGCTCGAGGCCGGCCTTGCCACCCTGGGCCGTGGTCACCTCGAACCCTTCTTTCCGGAGCAAGATCCGAAGGGTATCCAGAATCCCGGACTCGTCGTCCACGATCAGGATCGAGGGTTGTTGACTCATGCAACGTCCTCCGTGGGGAGCTTCGCGTGCAACAGAATGGTAAACGTGGTGCCCTGCCCCGGGGCAGAGTCGACGAGGACGAGTCCTCGATGGGCTTCGACGGCCCGCTGGACGATTGCCAGGCCGAGCCCGCTGCCGCCTGGCCGCCCCGAAACGAACGGCTGGAAGAGGCGCTCCCGTAGATCGGGATCGATGCCGGGGCCGTTGTCGATGATCCTGAGCCGAACCGGCTGCTCGAACTCGGCCCCCCGGGGCAGCTCGCTCGGCGGGGGCAGGTCGATCGCCAGGGTCACCAGGCCGCCCGGCTTCAGGGCCTGCATGGCGTTGAGCAACAGGTTCCAGACGATCCGATGGATCAGATCCTCGTCCGCCTGGACCAAGATCGGACCTCCCTCGACGACGATCTCCTTCGAGGGGCCGCAATCGGGGTGCTCGCGCGCCAGCCGAACCGCGTCAGTGACGACACTGAGCAGGTTCACCGCGCGGAACTGGCTGGCCCGCACCCGGGAGAAATCGAGAAACTCGCCGAGCAGCCGGCTCAGGCGATCACTCTCCCGAAGCACCAGATCGCCGAGGACCCGTTCGTCGGGATCGTCGCGGCGAATCCGGACCAGCTGCTCGACGGCGCTTCGAATCGAGGCCAGCGGGTTACGGATCTCGTGCGCCAATGAGGCCGAGAGCGCCGCCACCGCCTCGAGCCGCTCGGCGCGGAGATTGAGCTCCTGGAGGTACTGGGCGTCGGAGATGTCGGTGAAGATCGCGGTGACCGAGGGAATCGTCTCGGACTCTCGCTCGAAGGTGGTGGTCGACAACCCGATCGGGAACGACCGCCCCTCCGGCCGGTGGACGTATCCCTCGGCGCGAGGCACTCGCCGGCCCCGCCGAATCCCGGTGATGACGGCCTGGTACAGCTCCGGGGCCCGTCGTTCGAGCTCCTCGAGAAAGGGACGGCCGAGATAGCGCGGCCCGTCGACCCCGAGGATCATTTCGCCGGTCGGGTTCAGGAACGCCAGATCGCCCCGGCTGTTGACGGTCATCACCCCCGACCGGATGTTGCGGAGGATCTCGTCGGCCTCGAGCCGAACTTGCTCGAGTTCGGTTTCGAGTTGGGTCTGCTCCTCGACCGCGGTTCGCAGTCGCTGCCCGAGGAACGCTACCACGACGAAAACTAAAGTGAAAACGGCCACCTGGCCCCACAGGCCGGGACTGAAGCCCCGCTCTGGCTGAGCAAGGCTCGCGTTGGCGAGGAACAGGGCGGCCCCGAACAGCGCCATGACGATGCCGGAGCGCAGCGGCATCAGGAGGCCGTACACCGCGAGCACCAGCACGTAGAGCGCCGCCCAGCCGCTGTCCTCGGCGCCCGCGAAGTGCACCAGGGCCGTGACCAACAGAAGGTCCATCGCGGCCTGGCTCTGGAGAAACCCCAGTTGGGGCCGCTCCCGACGGACGAACACGACGTAAGCGCCGTACCCGGTGACCGCGAGGGCGAAGACCACGGTGATTACCGCGACGAACGCCACGTACCGGGCGAAGTCCGCCCCAACCGCTGGCGGCCGATTGAAGGCGAAGGCCGCCTGAATCAGGGTGGTCACGGCGAGCACGGTCCGACCGAGCAACAACCACTGCATCAGCACCGGGAAACTCGGCAACCCGCCGCGAACGTCGGCGTCCGGAAGAGTGACCCGGGGTTTGGCCGGGTCTCGCGGGCCCGGCAAAGCTGGGCCGTCGGGTGGCTGGTTCAGAGACTGGTTCACGGGTAGTGAGGTAAGTTAATATCGGACGCCGTGTTGGATGAACGGCTCGACGGTATAGCGGCTCGGGAGGGCACCGGTGGACGAAACCGGCAAGGCGCGAATCGATAGTTGGCTATGGGCAGCGAGGTTCTTCAAGACCCGGACCGCGGCCGCCGAAGCCGTCGACGGCGGCCGGGTGGATGTCAACGACGAGTCCGCCAAGCGCAGCAAGCTCGTCAAGGTGGGCGACCGAGTCGGGCTGCGGATCGGACCCTACCACTACGATCTCGCGGTCATCGGCCTCGCCGTCCGGCGCGGCTCGGCCAGCGTCGCGGCGACACTCTATCGGGAGACGCCCGCCAGCATCGCGGCCCGGCAGGCCGTCTCCGACCGGCTCCGAATCCAGAACCCGGTGTTCTACGACGGCGCCGGCCGGCCCACCAAGAAGCAGCGCCGCGCCATCGACCAGTGGAAGGGGAAGCGCTAGCGGCTCAGGTCCGCATGTAGGTGAACCCCTTGCGCTGCGCGCGATTGACCGCGATCACCATCGCCGGAACGGTGATCACCCCGGGCAGCAAGTTGGCCCGGATCTCGGCCTCGATCTCCTCCGCCTTGCCCAGACCCGCCGAGGCCAGCCGCCCGACCCAGAACCGAAGGGCGTTGTTGCACATGATGAACGTCGCGCCCCGCTTCGAGAGGCTCTCGATCGACGCGCCGGCGAGCATCCCGTTGAAGAAGACCGGATCCCCCGACTGGGGACGAAAGAACCAGTTGCGGGCCAGCGGCACCTTGGTGGCCGGGTCGGTCAGGTTGAGCGCTTGACCGATCTTGTACTTCGCCCAGACCGTGTCGTTCCAGGCAAGGGGTGTGGTCCCACCATAGAACGTCCCGACCACGTTGATGTCCTTCTCCGTGATCCCGTAGGCCGCCTTGTGGGTCTCGATGAAATTGTGCATGTGGATCAGCCCGATCCCATCGCCGTGGGCGTTGAAATCGAACACCTGGCGATTGGGCGCCTTGAGCTGATCGAGCCATCGATCGTTCGCGTTGTCGGGCTGACCGGTGGGAACCTCGGCCACCGCGTCCCGTTGCCCGAGCGCCAACCCAGTGAGAGCCCCGATTCCGGCGAGAAAACGGCGACGAGGGGTGCGATCGCTGCTCATGAGAACTCCTTTACCGCGGCCGAGTCGGCTTGGCGGCGTTGGTGGGATAGGCCACGTCCGGAGGCGGATCTCCCTGGGGCCAATCCAGGGCCTTGGGGCCGAAATCCGGGCGCGAGTGGGACAACATATAGCCAGCCACGTCGAAGGCCTGCTGATCGGTCAGGGTCCCCGGGCGATCGAATGGCATGTTATGACGGATGAACGACGCGGCCGTTCTCAGCCGGGCCATCCCGGCCCCGATCGTGAACGTTCGCGGTCCCCAAACCGGGGGATAGACCCTCGGGAGTGCGGTCGAATCGGGGTTTGGCAGCCCCTGGCCGTCGGCCCCATGGCAACGGACGCATTGACTCAGGTACACGCGACGTCCAGCCGCGGTGTCGGGATCGAGCGGGGTCATCCGGGGAAACCCCTGACCGGGGACCTCGCCCGGCGGGGCCACGCCGCGGGACAGGAACGCCATGTAGGCGATGATGTCCGCCATGTCGCGGCCACCCCACTCCAAGGCCTTCCCGTTCAGGCTGCGCTGGAAGCAGTCGTTGATCCGATCTTCGATGACGTTGATCTTCGCGTTCCGAGACCGGTACTGAGGAAACCGACTGTAGACCCCGATCCACGGCGACGCGTCGGCGCGGGTGCCGAAATCGAGATGGCAGCTGGTACAGCGGAGGTCGCTCCCGACGTACCGGGGAAGGCTATCCTTCGGGGCCGCCAGGATCGCCCGCCCGCGCCGAATCGAGGCCCCAACCTGATCGGCGGGGATTTCCGAGTCCGGCGGAATCCGAAAGGCGGTCGGTCTCGGCGCGGGCGCGATCACGGCCGGGGTCGCGGGCCGGTCGGAACCCGCCTCGCGGCAGCCGACGACCGCCGCTCCAATCAGGACCCCCAGCAGGCGCCGAGTCATGGGTCACAGTATAGGAGCAGGCGCCGAACCCGGCAACGTGATCCGTTTCGGTCCCTGTTATTTTGCCCCGAATGCGACCGCTCCTATGGCTTGGGCTGGTCACGGCCACGCTGGTTGGTCCCGCGACCGCCCAGAAGGCCGAGATTCAGGCGTACTTGGGTTCTGCCGCCAGCCTCCCCTTGCCGATCTCGATCGTCCAACGGGGACAACCCGACCTCAATTTCACCGCCAGATGGACCACCCGGCCCACCCGGCCGGCGATGTATTACGCCCTTCGGTTCGGCCTGTGGAGTGGAAACCGCGGCTGGCGACTCGACTACACCCATCACAAGATCTACCTCGAGAACCCGCCACCAGAGGTACAGCAGTTCCGGATCACCAACGGGTTCAACATCCTGACGATTGGGCGGGCCTACCGATCGAACAACCTCACCTATGGGTTCGGGGCCGGCCCGGTCTTCAGCTACCCGTACAACGAGGTCCGTCGTCGGGAACTCGATCACGATCAGGGGCTCGGCGGGTACATCCTTAGCGGCGGCTCGGTGATGGGCACCGTCAGTCGGGACATCCCCCTGACGGGCGGTTTGGTCCTCAACCTCGACGTCCGGGCCTCGGCGTCCTTCGTCCGGGTGCCGGTCGTCGACGGTCACGCATCGGTGCCCAACGCCGCCCTCCACCTCCACGGGGGCCTTGGCTACCTGTTCGGCAAGCGGCGATGAACAGGGGGCGGGGTGGCTGCGGATGCGGCCCCGCTGCCCCAGCCCGACGTCTCAACTCGAAACTATCACCCGACCCCGCCGTAGGTTACCGGCAGCTAGGACACCAATCAGAGCAAACCGGAGGGGGCGATGGACAAATACTGGGTCAAGATCGCGCTGGGCGCGGCCGTCGTTTTTGGGGTTGGGATGACCGGGGTGACCCTGGCGAAGAAGGGTGTCCACGAACTCAAGACCGCCGCCCTGGGCCCCGTTCCCGCCGTGCTCGCCGCCCTACGGTCCGAGTTGCTCAACTTCCGTCTGGATGGTCGCCGAATCGGCTCGGTCAAGCGGATCGACGTCTCCAACGAGGGCGAATGGACCCCGAAATCAGTCCAGATCCGGGTGGCCCTGGCCGAGGAGATCGACGGCTTGGAGGAGTGCCAACTGGCCACCGACCGGTGGGGCCGCCGCCACGAAGACGCCCGGTTCCGATGCGTCACCGATGAGGATATCACCGACGAGGAGTTGGTCCAGGTCGGTGAGGTGCGTTTCGAGCCGGGCGATCTGGTTCGCCCGCTCTACGCCACCGAACGCGATGTCCGCCGGATCAACCGCTCGGCAATTCGCGGCCTCAAGGGTTCGCTGCACTCGGAAGACGGCAACGCCGTGACCGGCGAAGCCAGCTTCGATGTCGAAGACCGGCGCGGCCATCGTGAGAAAGGCACCGTCCGGCTCGACGCGTCCGATGGCGGGGCACTGATCGAGATCCGCGATGAGCAAGGGCGGGAAATCTTCAAGCTCCGGGCCAACGAGCAAGGCGTTTCGCTCAATGCCAACGACAAGCGCGGCAATGCTCTGCTCCGGCTCCTGGCCGGCGAGGCGGGTGTCAGCATGAAGATCGACGCGGAGAAGGAGCCGAACTAGCGGCCGATCTCGAACTGCCGGGTAAACTTGATCGCGAGCGCGCGATCGACGAGTCCACCGAACTCGCCGGTCGCGCGTCCTTCGTTGAAGACCACGAACAGCCCGGTCCCCGCGGGTCCCAGCCACCCAAACCGCACGTTGGCCCCCAAACTCTCGGTCTGATTGCTGTACTGGGTCAGCGACTGGAGATAGATCCGCGGCGTGAAGGCGTAGGCGACTCGGAGCCCGACCAGGGTGCGATGGAAGTTGCCCTCCGGGAGCCTGACGTCGTCGTAGGACATCCGCAGGCTGCTGTTGAGCCGGTCGTTGGGGCGGGCGTTGAGCGCCAGGGAGCCGCCCCGCCGATGGCCGGTGTAGAAGCCGCCCATCGTGATCGTCCCCGTCACGGAGTACGGCGCGCTCAGATTGGTGTTGTACACGGTCGACCACTCGAAGTTGTCGTAGACGCCCGGCGGCACCTTGACCCCGGTGGCGATCGCGAAGGTGTCCCGGAGTCCTTCCCTGGTCAGGTTGAAGCCCGGCAGCTCGAAGAACGATCCATTGGCGAACACAAAGTGGCTGTCGATATGGATGATCCGGCTCTGGGGATGGCCGTCGAGATCATCGTACTGCCGGAAGGTGACGTGAGGCCGGGCCTCTCGGAACCAGGCGAGTTTCGGGGTCCGGAGGTGCCGGAGGATCCGCAGGCTGTAGAACCGAAACGCCGGTCGTTCGAGGAATCCGACCTCGGGGTTGAAGCCGTCGTCCACCTGGCGGAACGCGCTGCCCACCTCCCATTGGCGGGTCGTGTAGGTGCCGGACAGATTGACCACGTTGGAACGGCCGGATCGACTGGGGGTCTCGGAATGGGCCCAGTAGCCGTCGAGCGAAACCGCCTCACCGATCCCGAGCTTCCCGTCGACTCCGACCGTCACATTGCGATCTCCGGTGCTGTCGGTGTTCAGCCGGCTCACCACGATGGCCCCGATCCGCGACCGGTGGGGCAGCTCGTAGATGACCCGACCGACCGAGAAGTTGCCGGCCGGAATCCGGCTGGCCGTCCCGAAACCGTCCACCGCCTCCGTTTGGACCGTCATCAGGCCGAGCCCCATCCCGCCGAGCCGGCCGGAAAGGCGGCCACCGCCCTGAATCGGCACCTGACGCCCCCGCGATCCGATCCCGATCTGGCGACTGAAGAACACGTCGACCGACTGAGGCGTCCCGAACCCGAAGATCCCGGCGTTCTCCAGGAAGAACGGCCGTTTCTCCGGGAAGAAGAGGTTGAAGCGGGTCAGGTTGACTTGCTGCTCGTCGACTTCTACCTGGGCGAAGTCGGTGTTGTAGGTCAGATCGAGGGTCAGGCTCGGCGTCACCCCGATCTTGGCGTCGAGGCCGATCTCGGCCGATTCGTCGGTCGGGGTGCCGTCCCGGTAGTTGCGGTAGGCCGAGCCTAACGCGTACGGGGTGACCAGGAAGACCTTCCTGGCGGGGGGCTCGAGACCCTCCAACGACCCCGCCATCGAGACTCGGAACAGGGTGTGCTGGCGAGGAATCGGGGCCCAGAAGTCTTCCTCGTTCTTCCGGCGCACGTAGCGCGCGAAGTTGAGGCCCCAGGTCTGGGTCTTCCCGCTCCCATAGCGGAGTGTTTCGAACGGGATCCGAAACTCCGCGGTCCATCCGGCACTGTCGACCGAGGTCCGGACCGTCCAGGTGCCGTCCCAGTTGACGTTCTCGTTCCCGCCGGTGACCGTCGGCGCGCTCCCGACCGGTCCGCCGAAGCCGCCCTCGCCCTCCTTGTTGATCTGCCCGTCGTGCTCCACCGCCGCCGGGGTGGTGGCGAAGAGGAAGGCGTTCTGTCGATCCCGATAGGTGTCGAGGAGGACGATGAAGGTGTCCTGCTCCTTGAGCGCGATGTCGCGCCGGGTTTCGCCGCGAATGATGCCCGCGGGATCGGAGTCGAACAGGCGGGCCCCGACGTAGAGGGCGTCGCCGTCGAACAGGACCCGGACCTCGGTGCGCTCGGTGGCCGGCTGGCCGTCGAACGGCTCGTGTTGGACGAACCCGCCGATCGGCTCGGCGGCGACCCAGGCCGAATCGTCGAGGCGGCCGTCGATGATGGGCTTGGTCGGGGCGCGAACGGCGCGGGCAACGGGGCGGGGCGCGGGCGGCGATTGAGCGGTCGCGACGACGGGGCACCCGAGCCAGAGCAGTGCCCCGATCAGGAAGAGACGGGAGGCCATGAGGCCCCAAACCTACCCGCTATCGCGAGTGGGTATAGATGAGGTCCAGCAGCTCGTCGTAGCTCTCCTGCGCTCGGCTACCTCCGGCCTTGACGGCGGCCCCGACACAGTGGCGGAGGTGGTTGCGCATCAACTCCCGCCCTACCGACCGCAAGGCTTCGTGGGCTGACGCGATCTGGGCCATGATGTCGGGACAGTAGCGATCCTCCTCGATCATCTTCTGGAGGCCGCGCACCTGGCCCTCGATCCGCCGGAGTCGCTTGAGATTGGCGGTCTTGATTTCGGGATCGACGCCATGCGCCTTGCGGCCACCGGCTTCGGCGGCGCACCCACAGGGAATCGTGCTCATCGACCAAACCTCCGGAGGCGAAGCGAATTGGAAACGACGCTGACCGAGCTCAACGCCATCGCGGCGCTGGCGATGATCGGACTCAGCTGGATCTGGAACCACGGATAGAGCGCGCCCGCGGCCACCGGAATCCCGATCACGTTGTAGACGAAGGCCCAGAAGAGATTTTGTCGCATGGTGCGCACGGTGGCCCGCGACAGCGCCACCGCGTCGGCGACCGCCCCCAGATCGGGACGCAGCACCGTGATGTCCCCGGCCTCGACCGCGATGTCACTGCCGGAGGCGAGCGCGAATCCCACGTCGGCCCGGGCCAGCGCGGGGGCGTCGTTGACCCCGTCGCCGACCATCCCGACCCGGCCCGATCCCCGGCGTCGGTCGATCTCGGCGAGCTTGCCCTCGGGCAAGGTCCCCGCCACCACGTCGGTGATGCCAACCTGGGCCGCGATGGCCCGTGCCGACGGAGCCGCATCGCCGGTCACCATGGATACCTCGAGACCGAGGGCGTGGAGTCGCCGGATGGCCGCCGCGGAGGTCGGCCGGACGGTATCCGCGAGCGCGATCGATCCGGCGTACTCGCCGTTGACACCGACGTGGACCCGGGTCGCCCCGGGATGATCGTCGGTCGGGGCCGGCGTCCGAATCCCGTACTCCTCGAGCAGCTCGGGCCGACCCACCACCACCAAGGCACCCTCGACCACGCCGGTGGCCCCCTGACCGACGGTCGCCGTGAACCCCTCGACGGGATCGATCCGAGCCCCGTTCTCCGTCGCGGCGCGGACGATGGCCGCGGCGAGGGGATGCTCGGAGCGACGTTCGACCGCGGCGGCCAGCGCCAACGTCCGCTCGGCCGAAAAGGACCCCGCGCCGGTGGCGGCGACAACGGTCGGCTTGCCCTCGGTGATCGTGCCGGTCTTGTCGAGCACCAGCGCGGTGAGCGACCCAGCCCGCTCGAGCGCCTCGCCGCCCTTGATCAGCACCCCGAGCTCGGCGCCTTTCCCGGTGGCGACCATGACGGCCGTCGGCACGGCGAGCCCCATGGCGCAGGGACAGGCGATGACCAAGACCGAGATCGCCGCGGTGGCGGCCCGGATGAACGGGGCGGTATCGACCGCCAAATACCAGATCAGGAAGGTGAGGGCGGCGAGTCCGAGGACCACGGGAACGAACACCGCGCTGACCCGATCGGCCAGCCGCTGAATCGGGGCTCGGGTGGTCTGGGCCTCGTGCATCATCGTGACGATCCGCTGGAGCACCGTGCCGGTGCCGACCGCCGTGGTCTCGAGCTCGAAGGCGCCGCTGGTGTTGATCGTCCCGCCGATCGCTCGGTCGCCGACGCCGCGGTTGACCGGCAGCGGCTCGCCCGTCAACATCGATTCATCGAGCGCGCTGGCACCGGCGACGATCCGCCCATCGACCGGAACCCGCTCGCCGGGTCGAACCACCACCCGATCGCCCACGATCACCCGCTCGAGCGGCAGGTCGTGCTCCCGGCCATCTCGAACGACCCGGGCGGTCTGGGGCGCGAGGTCGATCAGCCGCCGGAGGGCCGCACTCGTCTGGCGTTTCGCCCTCGACTCGAGGGCCTGCCCGACCAGGAGCAGGCCGATGATCAGAATGACCGCCTCGAAGTACACCTCGGGCGAGAGGCCTCGCGAGGTGAACGCTCCGGGAGCGACGGTGGCCGCCAGGCTGAGGAGAAAGGCGGCCCCGGTCCCGATCGCGACCAGGGTGTTCATCGTGGCGGTGCGATGCCGAGCCGCCGACCAGGCCCGAGTGTAGAAATGGCGGCCGGCCCACACCATCACGAACAGGGTGGCCGCCAGCAGGCCGAATCGAATGGTGTCGTGATCGAGCCTGAAGAGGGCCGGGAGCACCGCTTGCAGCGGCGGGATGAGCCACCTGGCCGTCCACCGCATCAAGGGGTCCATGGCGACATGGCCGTCTCCGGTCATCAGCGGCATCGCCACCAGCATCGCCCCGATTCCGAGCCCGACGGAAACGACGGCCTTCCGGCGGAGCAACTGGAACTCGAGGGCCTGGGCCTCCCCGAGGGCTCGGTCCATCTCGGCGACCGTTTCGGGGGCGGCGAGGGTGGCGTCGTAGCCGGCGGCGCGGATCACCTCGACCAGACGCTCCGGGGTCGTCGTCGCGGCGTCGAAGGAGACGGCCGCGGAGTGCGTCATCAGGTTGACCGAGGCCGTGGCGACGCCGGGCGCCTGCTCGAGGGAACGTTGAACCCGGGCCTGGCAGGCCCCGCAGGTCATTCCTTGGACCGGGAGGGTGATCGTTTCCATGGGCGGGATGATAGCATACCCCCCTACCCTATGTCAATTTGGAGGCCCGGAAGCTGAACGACCCCGCGGCGGGCCCGAAGGCCACCGCGGAGTCGTCGGGCGGATCGGATCGGGCTACAGCTTGATCGCGAGGCCCGCCGTCAGTTGGATGTCGTGGGTGAACTTGCTACCGAGGCCGAAGTCGCCGCTGTAGAAGAGATCTTCGAGGTCGCCGCGGAGCGAGACGTTCTCGCCGACCGAGATTCGCACGGTCGCCCCGGCGACGCCGCCGAACGCGCTCTCCGAAAGATCCGGGTCACGCACGAGGCTACCGGTTCGGAGGTAGGCCGCGCCCCCGCCGATCCCCAGACCGATGAACTTGCTGCCCGGGGTCAGGTTGAGCATCACCTTCCCGGTGCCGTACACCAGGTCCGTGCTCCGTGGGAAACGACCCCGAGCGGACTGGACCGACACCCGAGCCGGCGAGTACGCCCCGGTGAATTCGAGACCGAGCGATCGAGTGGTCCACACGGTCAGCCGGCCGCCGTAGACCGCCGAGCCGCGCCGGCTCGCGTCCCGAACGGCCTCCTGGAGGCCGTCCTTGTCGGTCGGCAGGTAGAGGCCGCCGAAGAGGTTGAGCTCGAGCCCCTTGGTCTGGGCCCCTACCGGGGCCGCCGCGAGGACCGTCATCAGACCCGCTGCCACCCATCCGATTGTTCTTCGCATTCGCTGATCCCCCGAAAAAGTGTCAGCCCCCCGGCGTTCGGACGAAAGATAAGTCGATCGGCGGCTCATTTCCGAGCACCCGGTGATCTGGATCACTCGAACCGCACGACCTGTTGACAAATTCGAGGCCACTTCTTAATGTGTGCGGCCCCGTGGTCGTCTCAGCAATTCGCGGACCCGGGGGGCAGCTGGCTGGGCTGGCTGGCGTTATGCAGACCGTCGCAGTCGACTCGTGATGGAGATCACCGTGAAGGCAACCATCGCATCCACCATTCTGGCGGGTCTCGTGCGAGACTCGGGTCGGCCGTTTGGCCGGTGGGAGAGGTATCGATTCCGTTAAGCGTACCCGCTTCGGTTGCTCGATGTCCGCCCCACCCGTGCCTGGCGCTGGTGGGGCGATGTGTTTTTACCAGGGAGAGGAACCATGTTGAAACCAACCGTATACGTGCCGTCGCGGCCGTCGTGCCTGACTCATGTCCGGTGGCGGTTGGCGGAGGCCTCCCTGGAGGCGCTGGTGGCGTATCACCAGCGGGAGGCGGCCCGCGACCAGGCCCAGGCGAGCGCGACCGCGCCGGAGCCGGTGGTCGCCGGGTCGGCGTCGGTGGACTAGGTGATCGGCCCAGGAGGAGTAACTTCGCAGCATCCTCGGAGGAGTGTGGAACGGTGAGCGAGTTCGACGGCTTCACGCCCGCGGCCCAACGCTTCCTTCGGAGCCTGGCCCGCCACAACGACAAGACTTGGTTCGAGACCAATCGGGCGGTCTACGAGACGGCGCTTCGGGAGCCGATGAAAGCTTTGGTGGAGGCCATCGACCTGCGGTTGGCCGGCTTCGCCCCCGAGATCATCGGTGACCCGCGGCGCTCGATGTTCCGGATCAACCGGGACATCCGTTTCTCCAAGGACAAGTCGCCGTACAAAACGAACGCTGGTCTGTGGTTCTACCACCAAGCCGCCGGGCGCGGGGTGGGCCAGGAAGCCGAGGGCGGGGCCGGGTTCTACTTCCATCTGGATGGCTCGTCGTCGTTCGCGGGCGGCGGGATCTGGATGCCATCGCGTCCGGCCTTGACCAAGATTCGCGATGCCATCGCCGAACGCCCGGGCGTCTTCCGGCGGATCATCGAGGCCCCGGCGTTTCGACGCCGGTTCGGCCCGCTCCACGACGAGGCGATGCTGACCCGGGTGCCCCGCGGCTACTCCCCAGAGCATCCCGCCGCCGACCTGCTGCGTCACCAGTCATTTACGGTGGGCCGGGATGTGAGCGTGGCGGAGCTCGTCTCGGCGAAGCTGGTCGACCGCCTGGCCCGGGACTTCGAGGCCGCGCTTCCGCTGATCCGCTGGCTCAACGCGGCGATCGGGTATCCCCCGGCGCGCCAGCGACTCCCATGACGCTCGCGGCCGATCTCGCCGAGTTCACGGCGAGCCATCCGGTATCCTCGCTGAGGCGGCACGAGGGCGAGGTGCGCTACCGGGTCAGTGGGGACGGTCAGCCCGCCATCGTGTTGCTGACCGGGGCGCTCGGGATCGGGCACCTCGGCTTCCAGGTGCACCGAGCGCTGGAGTCCCGGTTTCGGATCCTCGCCCCGGACTATCCGGACACCGACCAACCGGCTCGGCTCCTCGCCGACCTGGTGGCGATGCTCGACGCCGAGGGCATCGGCCGGGCGGTGATTCACGGGTCGTCGTTCGGTGGGTTGATCGCCCAACGACTGGTCGACCGAGTACCTGACCGGATCGCGGGATTGATTCTGTCGCACACCGGCCTGGTGGCGACCGCGGGATCACCGGGGTGGCTGCTGGCCTTGGTGGAGCGACTGCCCAAGCGATGGGTCGTGGGAAGCCTGACCAAACGCCTGCGAGGCCTGATGCGGGGCGCCGACCCGGCCTGGCTCCCCTTGTTCGACAACGGCCTGGCCCGGCTCGGCACCGAGGGCCTTTTCCGCCGACTGCGGCTGGGGGCCGGGTTGGCCAAGATGCCCGAGCCGGCCGGGCGGTGGCGCGGCCCCGCCCTGCTGATCGACAGCGACGACGATCCGGCGGTCCGGCCGGCGGCTCGAGCGGCGTTACGGCGGGCATTTCCCGACGCCAGCCAGCACACCTTCCACGGGACCGGCCACATAGCGCCGGTATTGGACCCCATCGGGTACGCCGAGATCGTGGCCGCGTTCGCGGCCGGGATCGCCGGGTAGGTTCCGGTGTCCGGTCGCCCCCCGGGGGCGGCACCGACCAGCCCCTACCGTTCTTCGAGGAGCTCGGCGAGGTCGAGCGGACCGGTCGTCATCGCGAGTGCCCCATCCGGTCCACGGGGCCAGTCGGCTTCGGGCCGGTCCCAATACAACTCGATACCATTGTGGTCGGGGTCCGAGAGATAGAGGGCTTGGCTGACCCCGTGGTCACTGGCGCCCTGCAGCGCGATCTTGGCCGCGGTGAGCCGGCGGAGCGCGTCGGCCAGGGTGGCCCGGGTCGGATAGCGGATGGCCACGTGGTAGAGACCAGTCGATCCGCGCGGCGGCGGTGAGCCTC
The DNA here is from genome assembly GCA_046160105.1 of Gemmatimonadales bacterium. Lineage (GTDB taxonomy): Bacteria > Gemmatimonadota > Gemmatimonadetes > Gemmatimonadales > GWC2-71-9 > SHZU01. The sequence goes on from JBJXGT010000010.1 coordinate 90,845, forward strand.
CCCGGCTCTCCCAGGTGTTGAGGCCGATGTGATGATGGTAGCCGCCGGCCGCGACGAACGCCGCCTGCCGCCCATAACGCTGGGTCAGGGTGAAGCCCAGCACGCCGCAGTAGAACGCCAAGGCGCGTTCGAGATCCGCCACCTTGAGATGGACGTGGCCGATGGTGACGCCCGGGTCGATCGGTTCGGTGATCGCCGGCCCGACGCGAGCGCTCAGGCGGCCTTCTTCTTGAGCATGCCAACGATCAGCGGCAACACCGCGCCGATCACCGCCGAGGCGGCCACGCTGCCCCCCGTCGCGTTACCGAGCACGTTGCCCAAGGGGCCGCCGAGGAGTTGGCCCCCGCCCAAGCCGCCGAGGGCGCCGAGAACGGTGTTGAGGAGTGGTCCGAGGCTCTTGGCCTTGGCGAGCATTCCGCCGGCGTTCCCACCGACCGCGCCCGACACGAGTTGAATCAACAACGAAGTCAAGTCCACGCTGACTCCTGGCTGGAGGGATCGCACCGGCTGGGGCGCCAGGTAAGATCCCTTCAATTCCGGCCACCGCAAGGGCCGGTGGGGGCGCCGGGCCCGGGACGGAAAATGAACGAGGGCCGGCTCCCGCCGGCCCTCGCCCGTTCCTCCCTGAGGTGTCAGTCGAGTTTGCGGTCGAGTGTCACTGGACCGCGTTCACCATGTCGAAGATCGGGAGGTACATCGCTACGACCATGCCGCCGACGACCACGCCGAGGACGACGATCATGATCGGTTCCATCAAGCTCAACAGGGCGCTCACCGCGACGTCGACCTCGGCATCGTAGAAGTCGGCGATTTTGGAGAGCATCTCGTCGAGACCACCGGTCTGCTCGCCGACGGCGATCATCGAGATCACCATGGGCGGAAAGACGGCGGACGTCTGGAGCGGCCCGGCGATCGTTTCACCGCCGGCGATCGAGGCCCGCGACTGCATCACGGCATCGTGGATGACCCGGTTGCCGGCCGTCTTGGCGGTGATCTCGAGGCCGTCGAGGATCGAGACGCCGGAGGAGATCAGGGTCCCCAGGGTCCGGGTGAAGCGCGACACCGCCGACTTGCGGAGCACGTCGCCGAGCACCGGGGCGTTGAGCATCGCGCCGTCGAGCCGTTTGCGGCCATCGGGAGTGTTGTAGTACTGCCTCCCGAGGAAGAAGATCGCGACGGCGCCAAGGATGATCGCCCACCACCATTGGGTCAGGGCCTTAGAAGCCCCGATCACGATCCGGGTGGGAAGCGGCAGCTCCATGTTCACCGAGGCGAACATGCTCTCGAAGGTCGGAATGACGAAGATCAGGAGGACGGCGATGGCGATCACCGCGACCGAGATGATCACGGCCGGATAGACCATCGCGCCCTTCACCTTGCGGACCAGGGCGTCGCTCTTCTCGAGGAAGGTCGCCAGGCGCAGCAAGATGGTGTCGAGAATACCGCCGGCCTCGCCGGCCGCGACCATGTTGACGTACAGGTCGGGGAAGGCCTTCGGGTGCTTCCGGAAGGCATCGGCGAGGGTGTTGCCGGCCTCGACGTCGTAGACGACCGTCTTGACGATCTCCTTGAGCGCCTTGTTCTCAGTCTGCTGCGCCAGGATTGTCAGCGACTGGACCAGCGGCAAGCCCGCGTTGATCATGGTCGCGAACTGCCGGGTGAAGATGACCAGATCGCGGGTGCTGACGCCGCCGGAACCGGGCATCTTGAAGGCGAGCTGCTTGGGCTGCTCGCGAACACTGACCAGGAGAAGCCGGTTCTTCTTCAAGTACGACATCACGTCGTCCTTGGAGGGAACGTCCAGCGTTCCCTTCATGATCTGGCCGTTGGTCGTGTTCTTCGCCGTGTACTCGAATACCGCCATAGTGACCTCGTGTTTCGACGTCGTGCGACGCTACCTGCGCGCCAGGGGTCGCTCCGTTTTCGACTGCGGCAGATCGGCGATCGGCTGATCGTCGAGCGGCTTTTCTCCGATCATCCGGAGGAACTCGTTCGGTTCCTGGGCGATCCGGAGACACTCCTCTTTGGTGACTTCGCGATTCATGTACAACTGGTAGAGGGCATCGGTCATGGTCTGCATGCCGTGCTTCTTGCCGGACTGCAGGGCCGAGTAGATCTGGTGGATCTTGTCATCGCGAATCAGGGCCCGGATGGCGGGCGTCGCCACCATCGTCTCGCAGGCCATGACCCGGCCCTTGCCGCGAGATCGCTGCAACAGGGTCTGGGTCACCACGCCCTCGAGCACGAAGGCGAGCTGAGCCCGGACCTGGGACTGCTGATTGTGCGGAAAGACGTCGATGATCCGGTTGATCGACTCGGCCGCCGAGTTGGTGTGCAGGGTGGCGAGGACCAAGTGGCCGGTCTCGGCGATCGTCAGCGCGGCGGCGATCGTCTCGAGATCCCGCATTTCGCCGACCAGGATGACATCGGGATCTTCCCGAAGGGCGTACTTGAGCGCGTTGGCGAAACTCTTGGTGTCGGTGCCGATCTCGCGCTGGTTGACGATGCAGCCCTGGTGCCGGTGGATGAACTCGATCGGATCTTCCACCGTGATGATGTGGCTGTGCCGTTCCTTGTTGATCTTGTCGATGATCGCCGCGAGCGTGGTCGACTTACCGGAACCGGTCGGGCCGGTGACCAGGATGAGACCCCGGGGGCGCTCGGCCAGCTTGGCCATGACCGGCGGGAGGCCCAGGTCCTGGAAGGTCCGGACCTGGAACGGGATCATTCGGAGCACCATGGCGACGCAGCCGCGCTGCTTGAACACGTTGCCGCGGAACCGGGCCAGGTTCTGAATCCCGAACGAGAAGTCGAGCTCGTCCTCGAGCTCGAACCGCTTCTTCTGGGCCTCGGTGAGGACCGAATAGGCGAGCTGGAGGGTGTCCTTCGGGCTCATGACGTGATCGACCGACGAATCGGTGATGTCCCCGTCGATCCGAATCTTCGGCCGCTCGCCGGCCGTGACGTGCAGGTCGGAGGCGTCCTTGTCGATCATCTCCTGGAGCAGGGATCGAAGGTTGAGCCGGTTCCGGGCGTCGCTCCCAGGGGCCGGCGCGCCTTCGATGCGGATTTCTTGGTCGCTCATTGCGCGGTCTCCTTGACGACTTCTTCTAGGGTGGTGACGCCTCGGTCGATCTTCTTCATCCCGTCCATCCGCAGGGTCAGCATGTCGTCCTTGACCGCCTGCTCGCGAAGTTCCGCGACGGAGGCGCCTCGAAGGATCATCCGCCGGAGCTCGTGGGTCATCGCCATCACCTCGTAGAGCCCAGCCCGGCCCTTGTACCCGGTGCCGCCGCAGGTCTCGCAGCCGGTGCCCTTCATGAAGGGGATCTGGCGAATCCGGTCGAGATCGGGGCCGATCGCCTTGAGCTCCTCGTCCTTGTACTTCGCCGGCGCCTTGCAGCCGGGGCAGATCCGACGGACCAACCGCTGCGCAACCACCAGGTTGACGGCCGCCGACACGTTGAACGGCTCGATCCCCATGTCGATCATACGGGTGATGGTGCTCGGCGCGTCGTTGGTGTGGAGCGTCGAGAGCACCAAGTGACCGGTCAAGGCGGCCTTGATGGCGATGCCGCCCGTTTCCAGGTCTCGAATCTCACCGATCATGACGACGTTCGGGTCCTGCCGCAAGAAGGCCTTGAGGGCCGCGGCGAAGGTCAGCCCGATGTCGGGGCGGACCTGGACCTGATTGATCCCCATCAGGTTGTACTCGACCGGGTCCTCGGCCGTCATGATGTTGGTTTCGATCGTGTTGATGCGCTGGAGGGCGGAGTACAGGGTGGTGGTCTTGCCGGAGCCGGTTGGGCCGGTGACCAGCACCATCCCGTACGGGTTGAGAATCGCCCGGAGCAAATCGGCCTCGGCCTTGACCTCGAAGCCGAACTTGGTCAAATCGAGGGTCAGGTTGCCCTTGTCGAGAATTCGGAGCACGATCTTCTCGCCGAACAGACAGGGCAGGGTCGAGACTCGGAAGTCGATGACCTTGCTGCCCATCTTGAGCTTGAGGCGGCCGTCCTGAGGCACCCGGCGCTCGGCAATGTTGAGCTGGGAGAGAATCTTGATCCGGGAGATCAGCGCCGCCCGCATCTTGATCGGCGGCTTCATCACTTCGTGGAGCACGCCGTCGATTCGGTAGCGGACCCGCAGCTCGTGCTCGAAGCACTCGACGTGGATGTCGGAGGCGCCGCGCTTGACCGCGTCGGAAAGGATGCCGTTGATGAGCTTGACGACCGGGGCGTCGTTGATCTGCGCCTGGCCGACATTCTCTTCTTCCTGTTCCTCGACCAACTCGAGATCGTCGGTGAGGCCAAGACCCTCCATGTCCTTGAGCAGATCGTGGAGCTGCTGCTGCTGGTTGTCGTTGGCATCGTAGTACTTCTCGATCAACGAGCGAAGGGTGTACTCGCCGGCGAGGACCGGGAAAAGGTCGAACCGGGTGATGAACTTGAGGTCCTGGAGCAGCCCGTGGTCGGTGGGATCCGCCATCGCCACCGTGAGGGTGCGGCCTTCGCGCTTGAGCGGCAGGACGCAGTGTTTCCGAGCCACGTCCGACGGGATCAGCTTGAGGATCTTGGCATCGACTTCGAACCGGGACAGGTCGACGGCCGGCATCCTGTGTTGGCGGGCCAAGACCTTGGTGATCTCGACCTCGGGCATGACGCCCATCTTGACCAGGACGTAACCGAGGCGATGCCCACTGGACTTCTGCTCGGCCAGGGCGGCACCAAGTTGCTCCCGGGTCAGGAGATTTTCCGAAAGGAGAATCTCACCGAGCCGGTCGCCTATGCCGGGGGGTGCCACCACACTCGACGCCATGGGCCTTCGGACCACTCCAAGGGACAAGGGAACCGATCCCCTTTTGCAAGGAATTGCGCCGAAAAAAACGGGTCGATTTCCTGGCCGGTCGGCACCCCCCGCTGACTACATCCAAAGCTCTACGGAACAATGACTTGCGGTGCTAGCTTCCGGATCAAAGATGGGGTCAGACCGGGGACCTTTTCCAGGTCCTTCATCGACGCGAATGGCCCGTTGGCTTGGCGATATGCGATGATCGCCTTCGCCCGGCTCGGACCGATCCCCGGGAGGGCATCCAACTCGGGTTCGGACGCCGAGTTGATCCGAACCATGGCCCCCTTGGCCGCCGGGCCGGAACCAGGCGTCAGCACGACGATGGCGGGGGGCGGCGGCGGGGGCGGCTGGACCGATCGGGCTCGGCCGCTACCGCGCCGAGTTCTGACCCGATTGGTATCGCCGAGACTGAGGAATGGGGCGACCCTCCGGAAGGTTGCGTCGCCAATGCCCGGCACCGAGTCCAAATCGGCGAGGGAGAGGAACCCTCCGCGAGCCCGCCGCTCGGAGACCAGCCGGGCGGCAAGCCCCGGACCGACGCCCGGAATCCGCGCCAGGTCCGACGCGGAGGCGGAGTTGAGGTCGATACGCTCACCCGGGGTGAGTGGCCGGCCGGCCGCAACGGATCGAGCGCGATGGGCCGCCAGATCGGTGGGGCCGGAGGCGGACAGGAGGGTGACACCGCCCGGGGGCGAGTCTGGCTTGGTCGCGACGATCCGGATGACGTGGCCGGCGAGGCCGATGCCGATCAGGATGGCGAGGGCGTGACGTTCTTTGGTCGACATGGCGACCAAGGTAGGGTGGGCCCGCGGAACTGAATAACCAAATTGTGCCGAGATGGGATCAATTCGCCGCTTTCGCCTCGCGGATCACCGCCATCGCCACGTTGCCGACGGCCGCCAGGACCTCGGCGCTGAGCTTGTCGGGGGTGTCATCGGCGGTGTGCCACCAGGGATAGGCGCTCGAGGGCCCGAAGTCGCCGATGATGTTGATGGCCCGAATCCCCGCCTGTTGAAGGGGGACATGGTCGTCGGTTATTGCGCCACCCGATTCATTGAGGAACAGGTTGCCGTGTCCCACCCGCGCCGCGGTGCTCCAGACCAGGTCCACCACACCCGGAGCCGCCGTGAGGGAGTGCCCCTCTTTGCGGAACTGGGCGTTCTTGCCGCCGACGATGTCGAGCAGGATCGCGAATTCGGGCCTCGGCCCGGGCGCGGGGTTGGCGGCGTAGTACTTCGAGCCGAGGAGGACGTCGACCTCCGGGGTGAAGGTGCCGTAATCCTCGGCGTCGACGAAGAGGAGATCGACCCCGATGGTCGGGGCTCTTTTCTTCAAGGCGTCGGCCATCGCGAGGAGGACGGCCACGCCGGAGCCGCCGTCGTTGGCCCCCGGCACCGGCAACTTGGCCCGGGCGCCGGTGTCGTAGTCGGCGAGGGGCTTGGTGTCCCAATGGGCCAGGAAGAGCAACCGCCTGGTGGCGGCGGGGTTGAACCGGCCGATGAAGTTCCGCAGCAACAGGGTATCGCCTTGGGCGTTCCGGTGCCGCCACGCCTGGACGATCACGGTATCAGCCCGTTCGCTGAGCTGCGCCTGGATCCACTCCCCGGTCTTCCGATGGGGCTCGGTCCCGGGGATCCGGGGCCCGAACTCCACCTGGGTGGTGGCGTAACCGAGGGCGGCCTGGCCGTCGATCTCCGGGGCGGGAGGCGGGGTCTGGCAACCGACCAGGGCGGAAACGAGCAAGGTCAGGCGAAGGCTCATCCGAGGGGCCGGGGGGTGAGGTTCCCACCAGTGTAAGGCCGGCCAGGCATCGGGCCAAGGGCGCCGTTAACTTTCCACCATGCGGCTGCTCCGGCGACACATGCTTCGGTCGGTGGCGACTCCGTTCGCCTTCTCGCTGACCGCCTGCACCGGGCTGATGATGATCAACACCCTGGCCAAGCGGTTCGGGGACCTGGTCGGCAAGGATTTGCCGACCGGGGTGATCGTCGAGGTGCTGGTGCTGAGCATCCCCTTCATCATCGCGCTGACCTTGCCGATGGCGGTGCTGGTGGCCGTGCTCTACGGCTTCAGCACCATGGGCAGCGACAACGAGATCACCGCGATGCGGGCCAACGGCATCAGCGTGCTCCAGATGCTCCGTCCGACGATGGTCGCCGGGGTGGTGGTGATGGCGCTCAACTTCCTGTTCATCGATCAGGTGCTGCCTCGCAGCAACGCCCGGCTCAAGAATCTCCAGACCGGCATCGGGGTGAAGAAGCCGGCGTTTCAGATGCGGGAGCAGGCGATCAACAACCTGCCGCCCTATTTCATTCGGGCCGCCCGGGTCTATCCCGGCTCCGGGCGGCTCCAGGAGGTCGAGATTTTCGACCTGAGCCTGGTCGACGGGCGCCGGGTGATCTACGCCGACAGCGGCACGATGGCGTTCGACGCCAACCAGACCGACCTGATCCTGACGCTGTTCGTCGGCCGGGTCCACGAGTACAAGACGCTCGAGCCGGGCAAGTTTCAGGTCACCGCGTTCACCACCAACACCATCCGGGTCAAGCACGTCCAGAATCTGTTCGAGCGCGATTCGACCAACTTCGACCGCGGCGATCGGGAGATGACCACCTGCGAGATGATGGACCAGGTGGCCGCCTTTCAGCGGACCGGCGAACGGGCTCGGGCGGTCCGGACCGACTACGTCCGCCGGGACCTCCGCACCATGATGCGGCTCTACCAGAGCGCCGCGCCGGTCCCGGTGGCGGACACGACGGCGCCGAAGAAGCACTGCGGCCAGTGGCGGGTCCTCGAGAGAGCGATCGGGAAGGTGCTGCTCCCCGAGGTGGTCGAGGCGCAGGAACCGGCGCCCCCTCCGCTGCCGCAGCCCCAGCGACCGCCCTCCCAGGCGCCGGCGACGCCGGTGTTCGAGACACCGGTGATCAGCGACACCACGCCGGGTCTCGCCACCACCTCCGACTACCCGACGACGCTGACCACTCTCGCGGAGGTCACCGGGGCGCAACAGGACGAGCGTTACGGCACCAGCCAGGCCCACCGCTACTCGGTCGAGATTCACAAGAAGTACACCATCAGCGTGGCCTGCTTCTCGTTCGTCCTGATCGGAGTGGCCCTGGCCCTGCGGTTCCCCCGGGGAGGAATGGGGCTCGTCATCGGGGGCGGGTTGCTCATCTTCGCGATCTTCTACATCAGCATGGTGGGCGGCGAGTCGCTGGCCGACCGGGGGCTGGTCTCGCCGCCACTGGCGATGTGGTTCCCCAATATCCTGGTCCTGGGGGCCGGCCTGATCGGGTTGTTCCGGGTCAACCGTGAGTTCGGCTCGACCCGCGGCGGCGATCTCTCCGACCTGATCGACGGCCTCGTCCGGGTGTTCCGGCGGGCTCCGAAGGAAGCCTGACCGTGGGCATGGTTCGGTTGCTCTCCAAGTACGTGCTCTGGCAGTGGCTCCGGATCTTCGTGCTGGCGGCGGTCGGGTTGCCGCTGGTCTCGGTGCTGATCAATACCACCGACCGACTGAATCGGCTGCTCGACCGGGATCTCTCGGGCGCTACCATCGCGTTGGCGGGGCTCTACGGCCTCCCCGGACACATGGCGCAGATGATCCCGGCGGCGGCCCTTTTCGCCACCGTCTTCACCATCGGACCCCTGGCTCGAAACTCCGAGATCACGGCGGCCAAGGCGGGAGGGGTGAGTTTCCACCGGTTGACGCTGCCGGTGCTGTTCGCCAGCACCCTGGCCGCGGTCTTTTGCTTCTGGATCGGTGAGGTGGCCACCCGGACCACGGCTCGCCAGCTCGAGCTCGAGAAGGAGCGGATCGCCCGGAACCAGACCACCCGCCACGAGTTCGTCTACATCGCCGACGACGGCTGGACCTACTCGGTGCGGTACCTCAACACCGAGACCCGGATGATGCACGGGGTGGTGCTGGAGCATGCCGGGCGTCGGGCCGGCTACGCCAATCTCGCCATCTCGGCCGACAGCGCCCGGTGGAACGACACCACCAGTCGGTGGCGGCTGATGGGCGGCTCGTCGCACATCCTGGCCGACACCACGGTGCCGAAAACGATGCGGTTCGCCTCGCTCGAGCTCAAGTCGTTCGACGAGCCGCCCCGATCCCTGTTGATCGAGCCGAAGCGCCCGGAGGAGATGGCCTACGCCGAGCTCGGTGAATACATCCAAACGCTCCGCCGCTCGGGGAACGACACCAGGAAGCTCGAGGTCGACCAGGCCATCAAGCTCGCCCTCCCGGCGGCGTGCTTGGTGATCGCCTTGTTCGGCGCCCCGTTGGCGATGACCAACCCGAGAGCGGGCACCGCGTGGGGCATCGCGATCAGCCTGGGGACGACCGTGTTCTACCTGTTGCTGATCAACCTGATGAAGGCGGTGGGGGCGACGGGGGTGATCAATCCGGCGGGTGCCGCGGCGTGGGTGCCGAATGGGATCTTCTTGGTGATGGGCTTGTGGCTGATGGTGCGGGTGAGGACGTAGGGGTCAGGACTCAGGACTCAGGACTCAAGACTCAGGACGCAAGACTCAGGACGCAAGACTCAGGATCAGCAAAGAGAACGGCCGGGTTCCGAAATCCGAAACCCGGCCGTCACTTTCTTGAGTCCTGAGTCCTGAGTCTTGAGTCCTAAAAAACGTACTTCGCGCCCAACTGCACCCGCCAGCGGGACCCGAAGGTCTGGACCGGTCGGATCCGGGGCAGAATGATGTTGCTACCTGACTTGGGCAGGTCGTAGAGCCCGCGGTCATCGGCGGTGGTCCCGGTCGTGCCCCGGTTGTCGGTGCCAGCGACCCGCAGGAAATTGAGCTCCTCGAAGGCGCTGGTCTCCCGCTGCAAGCCCCAATCCGCGTCGAGCATGTTGAGGAAGTTGAAGATGTCCGCGCCCACCTGCATCCGATTGCCACCCGGGACGTTGATGAACTTGGAGAGCCGAACGTCGACGAAGCTGATCCATGGATTCCGGCAGCTGTTGCGCCGCATGACCTGGCCGCGCTGGGACCGGAGGCAGTCCTGCCCGGCGATGAACTGATCGAGGACGGCGTAATCGGCCGCGGCGACCAGGCTGATGTCGGTGGGATCCTTGGGCACGTACAGCAGGTCGTTGCCGACGATGCCATCACCATTGGCGTCGCCGTTGTAGGTGTAGGCGAACGGCAAGCCCGACTGACCGCGGTAAATCATCGAGCCCGCGAGACCGAACGGAAGGTTGACCGTCCCGGAGAGAATGATCTTGTGGCGAGTCTCGAACCCGGAAGTCGCCAGATTGCGGTTGGCCAGGGTGCCGTCGAGTGAGGTGAAGTTCAGGTTCGAGGTCGCGATGCTCGACGTCAGCGAGAAGAGGTCCTCGCTCTTCTGCCAGGTATACGCGGCGTTGAATTCGACCCCATCAGAGAAACGCTTCTGGAGCTGCCCGGTGACCAGCCACGACCGGTCCTTGGATCGGTTCTCGTGGGTCACCACGGTCGCGAAGGCCGCCCTGGCCGGGGCGGGATCGGCGATGTACAACATCCGCCCTTCGGCGTTCGCGTTCGTCTCGATTCTCTTGATGTTGTTGACGTACATCGTGTGGCGATTTCGGGTATGGATCACGTCCAGGGTACCGACGATTCCGCTCCCGAACTGATGATCGATCCCGAAGGCATACCGGAGGGACTGCTGCGCCTTGAAGTCCGGATCGAAGACGTTGATCGTCTGCGCCGGCGGCGTTCCGGGCGGCGTGTTGAGACAGGTCCGGGGCAGGTTGCCGACATCGAGCGTGAAGGTCGGCACCAAGTTGCCGGTGCAGACTAAGGTGAACTGCTCTTGCCCGGTGTTGGTGAAGGCATTCGACAACCAGACGTACGGCGGCCGACCCGCGAAGATCCCTACCCCGCCCCGGAGGATCGTTTCTCCCGATCCCCAAACGTCCCAGTTGAACCCGAACCGGGGGGCGATCGCCAGGTTGCCCGAGGGGAAGTCATCGGTTCGCAACCCCGGGAACGCCGCAGTGAAAGCCGCGTTTGCCACCGGCGCGTCATGGAGCGGAACATCGACCCGCACCCCGAAGGTCAGCGCGACGCGATCGGACAGGTTCCATCGATCCTGGAGGTACCCGCCGAGCTGCTTGACCCCCCAATCGGCGATCGGACCTTCCGGTCGCGCCGCGGTCCCGAACGAGAGCTCGTACCGATTCGGGGTCCCGGCGTCGAGCGCATCCGCGCTCGCGAACGTCCAGACGCCCAGCGAACCCGGGAAGAAGACGTTCCGGAAGCTGAAGAACTCGTTGTGGGTGCCGACGGTGAACTGATGGTTGCCGACGCCGAAGGTGAAGTTGTCGGTGATCTCGAGGATGTTCTGATCGAGGGAGTTGGCATGGGAGAACTTCTCCGCCCCCGCCGCGATATAGTTGCCGGCCACGTCGCCCTGGATCAGCAGCAAGGGGACCCGATTCGGGACCGCCCGCTGATCGCGAACCGTCTGGTAGCTGACCAGGAACTCGTTCGACGAGGAACCGAGGGTGCTGGTCAGCTTGAGGCGGGTGCTGTTGGTCTTCGATTCGAACCGATACCCGCTGTTCGACAACTGCCAGCCGTCGCGGTCGGTCCGGGTCCGGCTGGTCCGCCCGAAGTTGTCGTCGCCGGCATTGACGTAGTTGTGCGACAGCTCGGCGAAGTGGTTGTTGGACAACTGGTACGTCAGCTTACCGAAGAAGTTGTTGTCGGGCCGCTCGATGACGGGCGACTCGGACCCGCCCGGGTCGAAGCCGTACTTGCTGCGAATGATGCCGGCCACCCGCTCGGCCGTCGACGTCGTGATCCCGGTGGCCGGAATGGTGCTCTCGTTCCCGGTGAACGGCTGGTTCCGATCCTGGATGTCGCCGGTCACGAAGAAGTGCATCCGATTCTTGATGATCGGGCCACCCAACGAAAACCCAAACGCCTTCACCTGGAAGTTGGCCAGTCGGGTGCCGGCGGTGTCGAGACCGACCAGGTCCTGTCGCTGGAACGATCCGAAGACCGACCCGGACAGCTTGTTGGTCCCCGACTTGGTCACCGCGTTGACCAACCCACCGGAGAAGTTGCCTTGGCGGACGTCGAACGGCGCCGTCAGCACCTGGAACTCCTGAAGGGCCTCGAGGGAGATCGGCTTGGCGCCCGCCTGCCCGCCCGGAGTACCGCTCGCCGCAAGCCCGAAGACGTCGTTGTTGATGCCGCCGTCGATCTGGATGTTGTTGAATCGGTTGTTCTGACCCGCGATGGTGATCCCACCCCCCGAAGTGGTCGCGACCTGGGGATTGATGTTGAGCAGCGAGGTGAAGTTGCGCCCCAGCAGCGGGAGCCGCCCCATCGTGGTATCGGAGAGGATCTGCGCGGCACCGGTCCGACCGGTGTTGATCAAGGGGTTGGTGCTGGCGATCACCGAGATCTCTTCGAGCGTCACGACCTGCGCCTTGAGCTCGAAATCGGAGGTGTAGCGCTGGCCCAACGTCAGGGTCACCCCCGACTTCGTTGCCCGCTCGAAGCCGATCGCCCGGACCTCGATGGTGTAAGGACCCCCGGGCGGCACGTTCTCGAGGTTGTACCGGCCGTTGGTCCGGGTGCTGGTGGTCTGGCGAACTCCAGTCGCCGAGTTGGTGAGCCAGACGATGGCCGCCTCCACCGGAGTGCCGCCTTCGCGGGTAACGATCCCCTGGACCGCCGCGCTGGTGACGCCCTGGGCCGGGGCCCCGTTGGGCGCCAACACGCTAAATGCCATGGCCGCAACGAGATAGGATGAGTATCTAGAGTGGTGCCGCATCAGCTGCTCCGAAGAGAGATTCCGGTAGTGGTGAAGCGAAGGTCAAAACATATGGTTGGGCCTAGCCCGGTCAAGCAGGACCAGTATCGAACCCGGAACGAACCTCAACCAGCCCGGCGGCGCCCGATGGTCAGATAATACAGCGGTAACCCCGCGAGCAGGATCCCAAAGGTCACTCCGGTATTGACCGGATCGGTAATCAGGGCGTTGATGACCATCCCGACCGCCGCCAGCAGGAACACGATGGGCACCACCGGATACCCGATGGTCCGATAGGGCCGGACCGCGTCCGGCGCCTTCCGGCGAAGCACGAAAACTCCCAGAATGGCCATGATGTAGAACGGCCAGATCCCCAGCACGAACCGATCGGCCAATTGCTGGAAGTCGTTGAACAGGACGTAGCCGCACCCCAACGCCGCCGCCAACCAGATCGCCACCGAGGGAGTCTGGAACTTGGGACTGACCCGGGCGACCCCTTTGAAGAAAAGCCCCCGATCAGCCATCGCGAAGAAGATCCGCGGGTTAGTGAGCATCGACCCGTTCAAGGTCCCGAAGCAGGAGATCATCACGATCGCCGAGACCACGGCCGCCCCGGCGCCCCCGAGGAGCGGAATCCGCTCGGCCGCGGTCGCCGCGATCAGCCGCTGGCCGGCCATCTCGGGCACCGGGACGAGGTAGATGTAGGCCGCGTTGAGGAGGAGATAGATGAAGATGATGAGAATGGTGCCGATGATCAGGGCGAGCGGGAAGTTCTTCCCGGGGTTCTTGATCTCCCCACCGATGAACGAGAGATCGGCCCACCCGTCGTAGGCCCACATGATCGAGACCAGCGCCGAGGCCACCATCGAGATGCTGAAGGCGGTCCGGCCGCTGTCGGTGAAGTTCCCCCAGCTCCCCTCCCCCACCGCGAACGCCAGCAGCACCAGACCCACCATGCCCGCGTACTTGGCGATGGTCGCGACGCCCATGACCCGGGCCGCGTATTTGACCCCGAGGTAGTTGATCAGGGCCACCACCAGAATGGTGGCCGCCGCCGCCAGATTGACCCCGCCCAGCTCCCACCCGAGGACCGGCACCGTGAACCGGCCGCCCAATGGCACGAAGTAGCCGAGATACTCCGCGAAGATGGTCGAGATCCCGCCTAACGCGGACGCCCGGATCACCGAGAGCTGCGACCACCCGAACAGAAACGCGGGGACCGGCCCGAAGGCCTCCTCGAGGTAGGCGAAGATCCCCCCCGATCGGGGCGACATCGCCGCCAGCTCGGCCAGGGTGAGGGCGCCGAACAGGGCCAGGGCCCCGCCGAGGACCCAGGCCAGCATCATCGGCCCCGGCTCGCCGAGCCGGCCCGCCACGGTCGCCGGGACCCGGAAGATGCCCGACCCGATGGTGGTCCCCACGATCACGGCGATGGCGGAGAACAGGCCTACCGTTCGAGGAAGTCGTTCCGATTGCATCACGGGACCTTCGCGTGGGGGAAACCGATGCCGGCCTGGACCCGCTGGAGTATATTTCCCGCCGTCGTCCAACACTACCCTACGGAACGCCCCCACTGATGGCTTCGATCCTCCGCGATCTCGTGACCCTGACCAAGCCGAGGATCATCTCGCTGCTGTTGCTGACGACCATCGCCCCGATGTTCATCACCGACCAGGGCCTGCCTTCGTTGGCCCTGATCGGCTGGGTGTCGTTGGCCGGGTACCTCATGGCGGGCGGCGCCAACGCCGTCAACATGTGGTTCGACCGCGACATCGACGTGAACATGGCTCGGACCCGGACCCGGCCGATTCCCTCGGGGCGAATCTCGCCGGCGGCGGGCTTGGTCTTCGGCCTGGGTCTCGGCGCCGCGGCCTTCGCCATCTTCTGGTTCTTCGTCAATCCACTCTCGGCCTGGCTCGCCTTGGGCGGGTTCGCGTTCTACGTGCTCGTCTACACCGCCTGGCTCAAGCGGACCACCCCGCAGAACATCGTCATCGGAGGGGCGGCGGGCGCGTTCCCGCCGTTGGTGGGTTGGGCCGCGATGACCAACTCGATAGAGTTGGGGGCGATCTACCTGTTCGCCATCATCTTCTACTGGACGCCCCCCCACTTCTGGGCCTTGGCGCTGGTCAAGCAACAGGACTACGCCAAGGTCGGCGTCCCGATGATGCCGCTGGTCAAGGGCGATCACCAGACCAAGGTCCAGATGCTCGGCTACACCCTGCTCCTCTTCCCGCTCACTCTCCTGCCGGCGCTGTCCGGACATCAGGGGCTGTTCTACGGGGTGGCGGCGTTCCTGCTCGGCGGGCGGCTGGTCTGGTTCTGCCTGAAGTTGCTGACGGAAGACGGGGTGACCCCGACCGCCTGGCGGATGTACCGCTACTCACTGCTCTACCTGGCCCTCCTCTTCGTCGCGATGGGCGTCGACCGGGCCCTGCCCTTCGGACACCGGACGCCCGAGGCCGCCAAGCTGGAATTGGTGAAGGACGCCGCCGCCGAGCAGCACGGCCACTAGGCTACGGCTCGGCCAGCACCTGCCGGCCGAGAAACCCGACCACTTCGCGGACTCCGACCGGGGTGAGCCACTGCTGCCACCGACCCTCCCGCCGTTCTCGCGGATCGTTCGACCGAACCAGCACGAAGCTGCCTAACGTGCCGCGGTCGACGAACAGGTAGTAGCGCCCCACCGGCTCGAAGTACCGCCACACCTCGTATCCCGGCACCGTCCCCCGCGCCTGGCGGCGGAGCACTTGGATCGGGAGCCCCTCGCGGAGAAAGACCCGACCCCGATCGGTCTGCCACCCCGCCAGGCCCCGGGCCGGATCCGAGTAGAACGCGTTGGCGTAGATGACCCCGTCGTAGAACTGGGCCCGGCGCTCGTTGCCGGCCGATCGAGGCGTCGGATCTCGGACCCGCCAGAACCGAACCAGGAATTCCCGTTTGGCGGCCTCGCCGGCCTGAACCGGCCAGCCCGCCAGCTCGCTGGCCGGCGCGATCGCGGCCAACGGGGCGAACGCCTGGTCGAGACCCAGCTCGCCGAGGCTTCCGAAATAGGTGTCGTCGGGCAGCCCCGCGGGGGCATTGGCGACCGCCGGGTCGACCAGAAAGCCGGTCGATCGCGACACGGTCTGCTCGCCGAGGGCCATGTCGGCCTGGAGCCGGTAGCGGCCGGGAGCGAGCTCGCCGACCTCGAGCTGCCCGGTCAACAGCCCGATCCCCGCCGCCACCCTGAGCCGGGTCGGACCGACCTGCTTCTTCACCGCGCCCGACTCGTCGGTCACCCGGACCGTAAGGCGGCCCTCGACCTCGGTGCCGGCATAGGTCTCCAGCAGGTAGGCCACCGACGCGGTGGCCCCACCGACGATCACTTGGGGAGCGATCGCCAGGATCAGCCCACCCCGACGGAACTCGCCGGGCTGGGGAATGGTGTCGACGGTGGCGACCGGGCGGAGCCAGGGGCTGACCATCAGGTCGGACGCGTCCGGCGGGGTGGGAAAGCCTTCCACGGCGGTCGTCGAGCTGGCTTCGCGGCCCGACACCGAGTCGACGACCCGGGCCTCGAGCCGGAACCGCCCGGCCCCGACGGTGAACCGGATGTGGTCGAGGCGATCGGCCTCACCGCGCGGAAACGGCACCGCCGTCCGCCGGCGCCAGGCCTGCTCGTAGAGGGGCTGGCCGACCGAGTCGAGGACCCGGATCGACAAGGCGAGACTGACTTCGCCGGTCCCGCCCGCCTTCGGAAGGTCGGCGGGGATGCCGAGAAAGGCGGTCACCTGGGTCTGGCCGGGCGACTGCCCGGGGTCGGCTCGGTAGAACCGCACGGTCTTGACCACGAGGCTGGTGTCGGCCGCGAACAACGCGGAGACTGCCCCCATCCATGCCGCCAACATCGTCTTGCCCGGTGGCTCCAATCGCCAGTTAGGGGAGGATCAGCTCCCGCTGGAGTTCGTTCGGCGTCACGATCGGCCCGTCGGGCGACCAGTAGACGTTGACCTCGCTACGGATCCCGAACCGTCCGGGGAGATAGACCCCCGGTTCGACCGAGAACCCCACCCCGGGAATCATCACTCGATCGTCCCGGGTCTCGTAGTCGTCGCAGTGAGGCCCCGACCCGTGGAGATCCCGATCGATCGAATGGCCGGTCCGGTGGACGAAAAACGCCCCAAAACCCGCCTGATCGATGACCCGTCGCGCCGCTTGGTCGACCTCGAACCCACGGAGGGGACGTTTCTCCTTGGCCGCATCCCACACCGCCGCCAGGGCGGCATCCCGGGCCGAGCGCACGACGGTCCAAACCCGGTCGACCTCGGCAGGGGGCCGAGGCCCGCTGAATCCCATCCAGGTCTGGTCGGCGAAGACGGTGGTGAGGGTCCGGCCGGCGAAGAGGTCGATCAGCACCACCTCGTCCGCGCCCAGGGTCCGATCCTGACCGGCCACCGGCGCATAGTGCGGATTCGCCGCGTTGGGCCCGAACCCGACGATCGGGTGGTGGCCGGGATCGACCGCGAAGCCCTCCTGTTCGATGGCCTCGATGACCTGACGCTGGACCGCCGATTCGGTGAGTCCGGTGCCCGGCCGGCGTACCGTGTCCGCCATGACCCGCTTAGCCACCCGCGCCAAGGCCTCGGCCGCCGCCTTGTGGTCTTCGGCCTCGGTGGCGGACCACCGGGCGGTAAAGGTGGTGACGAGCGGCGCGCTGGAGACGACCTTGGTGCCGAGGGACTGGAGCAGCTCGACCACGCCGTACGGCACCCGGTCCAGGTAGGGGACGGCGTCCTTGGCCGACACCTCCATCGCCACCGTCTTGCCGCCGACCACCTTGGTGAGCGCCGCGTGGAGTTCCTCCCAGCGCGCGTACCCGATCACCTCGCCGGGGAAATCGGCGAGCGGTTGGAGCTCGATCTTGTGGGCGATCGCCACCGGCGCCCCCGTCTTGGGCAGATACACGAAGAGGCGGCGGGTCCCCTGCGTCACGTCGAGCATCCGAAGCGACACCGGGTTGACCCCCTTGAACTCGAAGAGGAGCCAGCCGTCCGCGCCGGCGGCGGCGAGCCCGGCCTGGAGCGCGCCTCGATCGATCTCGGCCAAATGTCGCATTCGATGTACTCCCTTGCTGGCGGTTACCAGTGCTGATCCGCGTCGGCCGCCTTCCAGCGGCAAGCGTCGTCGCCGCGGGCGCGGCAGCGCTCGTGAATCATCGATCCCTCGAACCCGCTGGCGACCCGGAGCATTTCACCGACGAGCGCCGCGTAGAAGTAGCAGCCATTGCCCTCGAACCCGGCCCGGCTCGCCAGGGTCTGGTCGAGGCGCAGGCTCGGCCCGGTCGGCTCGGCCACCAGTTCCAGACCGAACGCCCGCTTGAGGGCGCGTCCGGCGGCCCGCACCCCGAGCCGCCGACGGGGGCCTTTGGGGAGGATCCGGGCCCACGCCCCGGGTTCACCGCCGAAGCGCCGGGCGGCGAGCCGCGCCGCCCGGCGGCCGGCATCGGAATAGACCAAGGTGGCATCCGATCGCCGCCCGACGAGCCGAAAGACTTGAATGGCCTCTTCGTCGCTGACCGCACCGCGTCGGGCCGCCATCTCGCGGTAACGGTCGATCTGTGCGGCGACGGTACTGGAGAGGCCCAATCGCTTGGCGAACGTCTCGGCGGCGAGCTCCGCGGGTAGCCCATCGTCGAGCGGGGTGTCGAGATTGCGAATCGCCTCGAGCAGGGCGAGCGGCACGATAGCGTTGACGGTCGGTGAAACGCTCACGGGATGTCGAGAAAAGGGGAGGTTCGGTGGGGGGCAACATAAGACCCCGGCCCGCCGACTCCAAGCCCGGGTGATGGCGGCGGCGGCGGTCGACCGGCCCGGCGATCGGTCGTTAGGCACGGTCGGGGCGGGCCGGCGCGTTAGATTGTCCGGGTGTCCCTTCTCCTCGCGGTGATGATCTCGGTCTCGGTGGCCGGGCTCGGCTGGTGGCGCCGGGCGTTACGCGCCGACGGGGCGGTCGCCGCCACCCTGGTGGGCACCGCCATCGTGAGCCAGACCGGTACGGCCGGCCTCGCGGTGCTGGGGACGTTCTTCGTCGGCAGCACCTTCGTCTCTCGGGTCGCGAGCCGGATCGACCCGACCTCCGAGCAAGCCCAAACCGAGATGCGCGACGCCCGCCAGGTGCTCGCCAACGGCGGAGTCGCCGCCCTCGGCGCGTTGGCGGAGCCGTGGGTGCCGGGGCTGGGACTCTGGCTCGTCACCGTCGTCCTCGCGGCGGCCGGCGGCGATACCTGGTCCACCGCGTTCGGCCGGTTCAGCCCCCGACCCCCGCGCGACATCGTGACCCGCCAACCGGTGCCGGCAGGCACCAGCGGCGGGGTCAGCTGGTTCGGCACCACCGGCGGGCTGGTCGGCGCGACGCTGATCGGACTGGTGGCCGCGACCGTCTCCGGCCAATGGTCGCTGTATCCGGCGGCCACCCTCATCGGCTTCGCCGCGATGCTGGCCGATTCGGTCCTCGGGTCCCGGTGGCAAGCCCGATTCCATTGCGCGCGCTGCGGCCTGGCGACCGAGCGCCGGCGCCACGACTGCGGCGGCGCGACCGACCGGGTCCGGGGCTGGGGGTGGCTCGACAACGACGCGGTCAACGCCACCGCGACGGTCTTCGCCGGCGTCCTTGGCGTCGTGACCTGGCCGGGCTGAGTTGACCGGCGCGTATCGGGCGGTCGACGTCCTGGTGGTGGGCCTCGGCCCGGCGGGCAGCGCAACCGCGATTCGTCTGGCGGAGGCGTCGGTCGAGGTGCTGGCGATCGATCGGGCCCAGTTCCCCCGCGAAAAAATCTGCTCCGAATACCTGAGCCCCGAGGCCGCCCGCCAACTCGACCTCCTCGGCGTGCTCGACGAACTCCTGCCACAGGCCATGCCCCTGCACGGGGCCAAGGTGATCGGCCCTCGCGGATCGGACATGACCGGGCTGTTTCGTGAGGCAACCCCGGCCCCGCCCCGCGCCGCGGGGTTGAGCCTGCCCCGGCGAGTCCTCGATCACGCCCTGGTGCGCCGGGCGGCGAATGTCGGGGCCGAGATCGCCGAGGGCACCTCGTTGATCGCCATCGAGCCGGGTCCGCTCGGCCACCGGGTCACTCTCCGGCGCGGCGAGGCGCAGGAGACGGTCGAGGCCCGCCTGGTGATCGGCGCCGACGGGCTCCGCTCCCGCCTCGTGGCGACGTTAGGCGGCCGCGCTCGGCGCTGGCTCCGCCGCTGGGGCTTCGTGGCCCACGTCGCCGAGGTCCGCGGGATGGGGTCGGTGGCCGAGATGCACGTGGGCGCCGCGGGCTACGTGGGGCTCAACGTGGTGGCGCCCGGGATCACCAACGTCGCGGTGGTGGTCCCCGAGCGCCGCGCCGCGCTGGCCGGCGGCGACCCGGAGCGGTTCTGGTTCGAGGCGCTGGAAGGGTTCCCCGGGGTGCGCGGTCGAGTCGATCGATCCCGGATCGTCCGCGAGGTGATGGTGACCGGCCCGTTCGCCGCCCGGTCGCGTCGGGTCATCGGCGACGGCCTCGCGTTGGTGGGGGACGCCGCCGACTTCTTCGACCCGTTCACCGGCGAGGGCGTCTGCGCCGCGCTCCGGGGTGCGGCACTGCTCGCTCCGGTGGCGATCGCGGCGCTGGCGGGGAAGGGCCCGGTGCGGCGGGCGACGCTGGAACCGTATCGTCGCGGGCGAAGGGAGGCGTTCGCCGGGAAGTGGGCCGTCGAGCGGATGATCGGATACGCGATGGCGAGCCCCGCCTTGTTCGATCGGGCGGTGGGTCGCCTCGGACGCCGGGGATTGAGTCACACCCTGATCGGGGTGACCGGCGACTTCCTCCCGGCCAGCCGCGTCCTCCGGCCCGGATTCCTCGCCGCGATGGTAGTTTAGGCGATGGCATCGAGCGTGGATTCCGCCACCTTCCGGGCCCTCTGCGGCCGGTTCGCCACCGGCGTGGTGGTCGTCACCGCGGCCGACGCGAACGACCAGCCGGTGGGAATGACGGCCAACAGTTTCACCTCGGTGTCGCTCGACCCGCCCTTGGTGTCCGTCAACGTCGACCGACAGGCCGAGTTCCACCCGGTGATCCTCGGGGCGGGCGGATTCGCCATCAACGTGCTCGGGCACGATCAGGAGTCCCTGTCGCGGCGATTCGCCAATCCGAGGTCGGATCGGTTCGAGGGGGTGGGCTACCGGCGGACCGAGCGGGGCCTCCTGGCCCTGTCGGGCGCGATCACCACGATCGAGTGCGAGATCTTCGATCGGATCCCGGTTGGTGACCATACCATCGTGGTGGGCCGGGTGGTCGGCGGCGAGGCCCGCGACGGCCGCCCGCTGCTCTATTTCCGTGGCGGATACCACATCCTCGCATGAGCGCCCTGGCGGAGATCACCCCGGTTGGTGAGGAGTTGCTCGACGACCCGGCGGCGGACCCGGCGTTGGTGCGCCGGTCGCTCGAGAACATCGCGGTGGCCAACCGGCTCTTCGGCGGGGTCGCGGCGGCGCGGTACGGCGTCGATCGGTTACTCCGGGGTCGCCGCGCCGCGTCGGTCAGTCTCCTTGACGTCGGCACCGGCCTGGGCGACGTGCCTCGCGCGTTAGGCAGCCACTGGGCCCGCCGCGGGGTCGCGCTCCGGGCCACCGGGATCGAGCGGAACCCCACCGCCGCCCGGCTCGCCACCGGCCGCGGGGTGCCGACCGTGACCGGCGACGGATTGCGGCTCCCGTTCGCGAACCGTTCGGTCGATATCGTCCTGCTCTGCCAGATCGCCCACCACTTCGGCCCGGACGGGATCGCCCAACTCGCGGCCGAGGCCACCCGGGTGGCCAGAGTCGGCGTGGTGCTGGCCGACCTGGAACGGTCCCACCTGGCCCGATGGGGCTTCGCGGTCGCCAGCCGGATGCTCCGGTTCGATCCCGCCACGGTCGCCGACGGAGTGACCTCGGTCAAGCGGGGATTCCGGGTCGCGGAGCTGACGGCGCACCTGGCTCGGGCGGGAGTCGTGGCCGAGTGCGTTCGCCGCCCGGGATGGAGGGTGGTGGCAACCTGGAGTGTCTCGCCATGATGAGAACCGTGGACCTGGCGGACATCGCCGCCCCGCTCGAGCGAGCCTTCGAGGCCGCCAGTCAGGTCGAGCGATGGCCGACCTTTCTCGACCACTACCGGTGGGTCAAGATGCTCGAGCACACTGGCCCCGAGAGCGGGGTCGTCGAGATGGCCGCGTACCGGCCGTTCGGCGCTTTCAACTATCCCACTTGGTGGGTGTCGGAGATGCGGATCGATCGTGCCAGCCATGAGGTCCGCTACAAACACGTTCGCGGCATCACCACTGGCATGGACGTGGTCTGGCGGCTCTCGCCGACGCCCACCGGCGCCCACGTCGAGCTGATCCACGAGTGGGACGGTCCCGACTGGCCGCTGATCCGCCGTCCGGCGGCCGAGTGGGTGATCGGTCCGATCTTCGTCCATGGGATCGCCTCGCGTACGCTGGCCGGCGTCAAGCGATTCGCCGAGCAGGGCCGATGACCACCCCGCGACGGGTCGTCATCACCGGGATCGGCGCGGTCACCCCGATCGGGATCGGGGTCGAGGGTCTCTGGACGGGGCTCCGCCGCCAGCAGTCGGCGGTGCGGACCGTCACCCGGTTCGACCCGAGCCCGTTCCGAACTCACATCGCCGCCGAGGTCAACGACTTCGATCCGGTCGAGTACCTCGGTGCTCGGCGCTCCAAGCGGATGGACCGTTGCTCCCAGCTGGCGCTCTCGGCCGGTAGGATGGCGCTCGAGGATGCGGCGCTCCGGCTCGAGGCCGAGGACAAAGACCGGGTCGGGGTGATGATGGGCACCGCGTTAGGCGGCGTCCAGCTCGCCGAGGAGCAGCACACCCGGTTCTTGGCGGGCGGGGTCCGGGCGGTCGACCCCGGCGTGGCGCTGACGGTGTTCGCTGGCGCCTCGAGCGCCAATCTGGCGATCGACTTCGGGGTGACCGGCCCCAACATCACCAACGGGATGAGCTGCGCCTCGGGGGCGATCGCGATCGGGGAAGCCGCCAAAGCCATCATGCTCGACGAGGCCGATCTGATGTTCGCGGGCGGCTCGGAGGCCCCTTTGGCGCCGCTCACCTTCGGCGCCTTCTCCATCATCCGAGCGATGTCGACCCGGAACGACGATCCCGCCGCTGCCAGCCGGCCATTCGACAAGGACCGCGACGGCTTCGTGATGGCGGAGGGGGCGGCGGTCTTGATCCTGGAGGAGCGGAGCCGGGCGGTGGCGCGGGGGGCCAAGATCTACGCCGAGGTGGTCGGCTACGGTTTGACCAACGACGCCCATCACATGGCCGCGCCGCTGCCGGGGGGGCGCCAAGCCGCCCGGGCGATGGCGAACGCGCTCCGGATGGCCCGAATCGGCGCCGGCGAGGTGGGCTACATCAACGCTCACGGCTCGTCGACCGGGCTCAACGATCCGACCGAGACGGTGGCGATCAAGACCGTCTTCGGCGAGGCGGCCCGCACGGTGCGGATCAGCGGCACCAAGGGATACTACGGCCACGCGTTAGGCGCGAGCGGGGCGATCGAGGCGGCGATCAGCGCCTTGGCGACCGAGCGGCGGTGGATTCCGCCGACGGTGAACCTGGGCCAGGCGGACCCGGCTTGCGATCTCGACTATACGGTGGGGGATGGGCTCTCGGCCGATCCGGAGTTCATCCTCAGCAATTCATTCGGGTTCGGAGGAATCAACGCGGCGCTGGTGTTGCGGAACCGCGACGGCGCGGGCTAGAGTCAGGGGCCGCGTCCGCGGCCGCCAGGACGACAGTTCGCATTGGCACTGCGGTTTATCATGCTAAAATGAAGCGATGCTGCGGCGATTGCTGGCACTCGACTCCTCTCCCAGGGAACAGTTTCTTTCTCTGGGGACCGCTCCAGGCGTTTTTGGACCGGCTGTGGACGGATGAGTTGGCGCGACGTTCGTAGTCCGGAACACGGTCCCTCGTGGTGGCGATCCCGCAGGTAACCCTAGACCCTTCATCACCGATCGTGCCGAGCGAGGAGGGCGTTGAGCCGACCCCGGATCAGGGCCACGTCGGGCAGACCAGGATCGGCGTCCTTCCATTGTTCGAGGAAACGCCGATAGCTCGCGATCGCGTCATCGTACCGCCCGAGGCGCTCTTCGACCAGGCCGATCTCCACCAGGGACCGGATCCAGGCGTCCTCCTCTTCGGTGCCGAACCTGGGCGGGAGGAGGCTGGCGGCGAGCACCCGCCGAGCGCTATCCAGCTGGCCGAGTTGCTGGTACGCGAGGGCCCGCCGATAGCCCATACTGGCGGGACGGATCACGCCCTCGGCTCGATCGAAGGCCGCCAAGGCGGCCGCCGGGTCGCGCTCCGCGAGCGCCAGCACTCCCGCGACATAGTGGATCTGCAACGAGTCTTCGCGATTCCGCGCGTCGGCCCGGGCTCGGATCCGTTCGTGGAGGGTCCGGATCTTCCCGGAGTTGCCGTCATCGGCGTGCGGCTCGACGGCCATCACCAGAAATCCCGGTGCCATTCCCGGCAGCGCGGCCAGGCTGTCGACCGCGGCGAGCGTCCGGCGGCGCTCCTCTGAGGCCCCCGCGGCCCGTTGGGTCGCGGCCAAGAGGGCCAAGTTACGCAGCAAGCTGTTCGCGGCGCGCTGCTGGCGCGAAAGGGCGGCGGCCCGGCGGAACTGCTCCCCCGCTCGAGCGATTTCGCCCCGCCACAGCGCCAGGAACCCGAGCCCGCGGAACCCAAGCGCCTGGTCACTCATTCCCGGCCGCCGGGTCATTCGGGTCAACGCCGATTCGGCTTCGGTCACCCGACCGGCCAAGAGGGTGGCTCCCGCGAACTCGAGGTTGACATTGCCGAGGAAGAGTGCGGTGGAATCGAGCCGATCGGCGGCGAGGTAGGCGAGCCGGGCCCGATCGTAGCGACGGAGCGCCTTCTCGCAGGTGGCGATGTTGATGTGGGTCTTCGAGTCCGCCGGATCGAGCTGACGGGACCGCTCGAGGGCCTCGAGCCCCTCCGAACAGCGCCCTGCCTGGAGCAGAACGGTCCCCAGACTGAAATAGGTACTGGCCCGAGGGAACGTCGTGGCGATCTGCCGGACCAGGATCACGGCCGAGTCCCGGTCGCCGCGCCAACCGGCATACCGTTGCTCGACTTGGAGCCGCTCCCACTCGGTCAGGCGATCGGTTCGCGCCAAGGCGCTCTGGAAATATCGCTCGCCCTCGGCCCGGTGGTGGTGGTAGTAGTAGTAACTGCCTAACGACCCCATGGCCATCGCGAACCCGGTATCGAGGGTCACGGCCCGAGCCCAGTAGTCGCGCGCCAGGTGGTACTCGCCCCGACTCCACGCAGCGGTGCCCTCGGTGTACGCCCGCAACGCGTTGAGATCCGCCGAGGTGGCGAAGGCGAGGGTCGGTTGCTCGCGCAAGGCTTGCCTCGGTTCACCGAGCCGCTCGAGCAGGGTCCTGATGGTTTCACCCACCGCCTCGACCAGGTCGAGTACGCCGACGGCCTCGGCGCGCGTCGTCACCACGGGCTCGCGGGTCCCGGTTCGGATCAGGCGGGTGGTGACCCGGGTCCGGTCCCGATCCGGCTCGATGCCGATCGCGACCACCCAGGGAACGCCCTCGCGGACCGCTAGCTCCAAGGCGCGATCCACCGTCAGCCCGGCCGAATCGAGCGGCCGCCCCACCGCCCGGAGGGACTCGAGGATCCGTCCCCGGGGAAATAGCTCGATCCGGCTCGCCGGCTCGAGCCCGACGACCGCCGCCACCTGGAGGGACCGCCCGAGGATCGAGTCGGCCGTGGCGCGCGCGACATCGGCCAGGATGACCCGATCGCCCGGCGTGAACCCGGCGACGGCGCGAGGTCGAGTGACGAGGTAGCCGACCCCGACCGCCGACCCGATCACCGCCAGCGCCAGCGCCGCCCGCCAGGGGCGGGGACGCGCGCCCGGCGCCGGGCGCCGGGCGATCTCTTCTCGGATTCCGGACACCCACTGGTCCCACTCCGGTGTCTCGGGCAGCCGAAACCCGGCCGCGAAGGAAGCCGCCGCGTCCGAACGACTCCGGGCGACATCGCACTCGATCGACGGGTCGAGCGTCCATCGGTCGGCGGCGGCCGTGACGAGCGGTGCCCCCGCCGCGGTGGCGATCGTGGAAGCGGCATTGGCCAACTCGCGGGCGCCCTGCTGGGGCGTCAGATGGGGCCAGACATCGAGGAGGAGTTCGTTGGTGGCGAGACTGCGGCCCGGGGCCACCGCCAGCCGGACCAATACGGCGAGATGGCGCGAATCCGCCAAAACGACCGGACCGAGAGGACCCAAGAGCGCCACCCGATCGAGGGTGACGAGGCGGAAAGGAGTCAAAGCAACCCTGGGCTCATTGACCGAGCAACCGTACCACCCGGTTGGTCCTCTGGCAAGGCGTCGAGCTACGGAGTGGCCGCCACTTGCCTGGAGAGGAAATCGCGGGCCGCCTGATAGCGGGCCGCGAAGGGGGGATCCGCCCGTCGCCAGGCCCGTTCGACCGCGGCGTAGTGCGCCGCGGCGCTGTCTCGGCGCCCGGCGGCCGCGAACGCTTGGGCCAACAGTTCGTGCAGCTCGGTCCGGGTCACGTAGAGGTTGGACCCGTCCCAGCCGCCTCGGAGGGCGGCCTGGAGCGGGTGGATCGCCTCGGACGCGCGCCCCAGCGCCAACAGGCTTCGCGCCAGCTCGAGATTGGCCCGGGTGTATCCGAAATTCCACGAGAAGATCGACCGGCGAAAGAAGTCGACGGCGGTCTGATGATCGTTGGCTCCGCGGGCGATCATGCCCCGAATGAAATAGTGCAGCCGCGGATCTCGGCCAAACAGGCTGCCCCGGCCGATCCCTTCCGCGCTGTCGGCGAGGCGGCGGGCGAGCTCGTACTCGCGGGCCATCGCGGCGGCCGTCCCGCGCCGCGCCAGGTTCCAGGTCATGTCACGAGCGAACTGACCCGCGGGAAGGGCGCCTGGTATGGGGGCCACGGTCTCGAGGGCCCTCAGCACCGCGGCTGGCCGGCCCATCTCGAGGTCGAGCACCACCTCGCCGACCACGTCCCGCGGACGGCGCACTCTGAGTTCGCCGCCGCCCGGCAGCCGTCCGGAGAACACCAGCCCCGCGGCATCCTGATAGCGGCCCTGATTGCGCCAAACGATCGCGCAGAGCCACCGGTAGGTGTCGATCGTTCTCGGGTCTTCCTGCCCCAAGTGCACCATGCACTCGGCGTCCGCCTCCTCGAGGCGGCCGGTCATCAGCCGGCCCAGGAAGATCGGCCCGGCAAGCCGTTGCTGCGGGGGCTCGAGGCCGTCGAGTTTGGCGAGGGTACTCGCGCCGGCCTCGTATCGCCCGAACCCGAACTGCTGCATTGCGAGCGCGACGACGGGATTCGGATCGGCCGGACTCATCGCCATCATCCGCCGGATCACCGCCTCCGCCGCTACCCCCGAGTCGGCAAACTGCAGGTGGGCGACCAACGTACTCATGGCGAGACAAAGGCGGCAGGGCGCCTTCGGCTGGAACCCAGCGGCCGAGTCGATCGCGATCGCGCGCTCGAACAGTTCTCGTTCGCGGGGGCCGATCAAGTTCTGGATCGCGGCAACGTCGGCCGCGGGGATCAGGGCCTCCGGATCACGCGGGAACCGCGCGACCAAGCTATCGCCAAACAGGGTCGCCATGGGGTCGTGTTGCGCGCCGCGAAGCGAGGCCTCGATGATCAACCGATCTCGATCCGGAGCCCGCACCGCCAGCCGGAGGGCCCGTGACGCCAGCTCGGGGTCGCGACCGTTGAATCCGATGTTCAACCGGTAGGTGTAGTACGCCGCCATGGCGAACGTCGAGTCCTCCATCAACGCCTCTCGAAACAACCGCAGGGCCACCTCCAACTCGGCTTGAGCGTAGGCCCGAAGACCTTCCTCGTAGAGGCGGAGTGCGACCGGCGATCGGGGCGTCACGTCGGCCAAGGGCCGCCGAGGTGGGCCGATCCGAAGGTCCGCCGCCAGGAGCAACGTCACGCTGTCGATCAGCGCGAGGCGATCGGTCCCCGAGACGGAATACCCTCCGCGGACCGCGCCCCGTCCGATCTCGATTCGGCGCAGGTCGAGCCGAAGCTGGCCGCCGACCGCCGGGACCAACTCGCCCTCGAGGATCTCGGTGGCTCCGGCGCGACGGGCGGCGTCAGTCCGCGCGGACCCGAGGGTGTCCTTGCCGCGCTCGAGGAGCTCGAGCAGCCGGGAATTGGCGATCATCTCGATGTCGGAGAGGCGAGCCACGCTGGTGGCCAGGACCTCACTCAAGACCCCGCCTTGTCGAGCGGAGTCGGGAGCCGTGAGATCGCGAAGTTGACCGACCGCCAGCACCGGCGGGCGCGCCTCGGTACGGGCGGAGCGCCAGGCCGCGCCGGCAACGGCGATCGCACCAACCAGGGTCACGATGAGGCCGGCGAACGCAAGACGCCGCGACATCCGGGGTGCCATCCGAGCCCCCCGCTCGCGGCCTTGATCCGACCGGCCGGGCGCGGCGACCACCGGCACCTCACGATTCGCCGGCGCCGGCGCCGGCGGCCGCGGCGGGGCC
>JBJXGT010000011.1:0-132434 GCA_046160105.1 Gemmatimonadales bacterium
GCCCACCTTCCGGCAACCCATACTCCAGGAACGCCGCCTCCCGCTCCTTGGCCCGATCCAGAAACACCTGGGCCGTGGTCCGAAAGGCCTGGAGCCCCAGCCGAGTCCGCCGGAGCCGGAACTCGGCCGCCAGTTCGGGATTTTCCCCCGAGGTGGTTCGCGCCACCGTCGCGAGGAACCGGACGTAGACGTCTCGGATCTTCCGGGCGAGCGCGTCTCGGTGGGACCGGGCGCTGCGCGCCGTGGCCACCCCCTGCTCGTACTCGACCTGAAGCGCGAACGCCCGCGCCACCCCGGCGATGAACCGCTGGCCGACCTGGTCGGCCTTCGCCTCACCGAACGGGTGAGCCACCAGGAAATCCCGGACCCGCGCCAACATCACCATCCGTAACCACACCAGCGCATCCATACAGCACCTCCGATCGTTACCTACCCTGGGTCATCGGTCGAGGCGACGCCCGTCCCGCGAGAGTCGAGGGCCGCCATCGCCCCGACCGACGGCGGCCGGGACTAACCAGACTCAAGGGCTGTGCCAGAAAATCGGCGCAGGCTTTCGCGAAGTCGTTGCCAGTCGAGAAATAGTCGGGGCCGGTCGCGCAAAAATCGGGGTGACCGATCGCCGAGACGGGGCCGGTCGACGTCGGCGGCGGGTCGGTCGATGATGGCCCGTGGCAGGTGCCCGCCAAGGCGTGGTGAGTCGCGTCCAAGACGGTGCGGATGACGTCCAAACCGGGGTCGGTGACATCCCAGGACTGGTAGCCGACGGTCAAGGCGCAACCCGTGTCGGTGAAATCGGTTACGGCGTCGTCCAAGGGGGGGGAAGTGACCCTCCAGACCCGGCGGGTCGAGGCCAAACCGGTACGGGTCGCGCCTCAGTCGTGGCGGCCCTCGCTCAGCGGCTTGCGATCGATTGCCAAGGGCGCGCGGGTGAGGGTGGAGGAGGGGTCAGTGAAGGTCACGACGGTGCACCTGCAACTCACGGCCGTGCCGACAAAAAATGAGCCCTTGCAGTCGAGTTTCCAGGCGTTGCGGGCGAGAAATCAGGAAGTGCCAAAGTGTCCTCATTTGAGGACACTTTTAGGACACTTTAGGACGCCGTAGGACACTCGAGGACAGGGACAGGTCGAGGCGAGTGGTCGCGGTGACGTCGAGCCGTAACGCGAGGTGATCGTCCCGCCGGGCTGCGATCGCGCCGGGCGACCCGCTGCTCGCGACGACTGTTGGCTCGAGCGGAGTCGGCGCGCCGGCTGCACCAATCGGCCAGCGCGAGCGCCACCGAGTCCCTGTCGTCCTCCCACGGGTGGCGGCGACCCGTCCCGGCACCCCGCCGCTCCCAAACCGCCGTAGGTCGGCTCAGGTGAAGCGAAAGGGGAACCACCAGGCGATCGCAAGGCCTCGAGCCGAGGATCGGTCTGCACCTCGCTCGCCGTGGTCGTCCGTCGAAGGCGATCGTCCGCTAGATCGGCTCCGACTTGGCGAACTCGAAGTACAACGACCGGGCCACCATCGTCGCCTCGTGGTGGGTCAGGGCCCGGTCCTCGTACCGGATCAGCGGCAGGACCTTGCCGTGGTTCCCCGTCGAGAAGATCTCGTCGGCCGTGTGCAGTTCCTCGACGGCAATCGCCCGCTCCTCGACCCGGTGGCCGGCGTCCCGGAGGAGCTGCAGCACCCGGGCCCGGGTGATCCCCGCCAGGAAGCAGCCGTTAGGTACCGGCGTGTGGTAGACCCCGTCCTTCACCAGCCAGAGATTCTGGGTCGCGAACTCGGCGACGGTCCCGTCCGGCGACCGCATCACCGCGTTGCCGAACCCGCGCGATCGAGCCTCGACGACGGCGAGGGTGGACATCGGATAGAGGCAGGCGGCCTTGGCCTGGGTCGGCGCCTGATCGGGTGACGGCCGCCGATAGGGGGACAGCGTGGCCGAGAAGCCGGTCGCGGGTGGGAGCGGATCCGGGCTCAAGACCAGCGCGAACCGGGTCGAGTCGGGGTCGAAGGGAATCGCCCCGTCCTGGACCCAGAACATCGGCCGGACGTACAGCTCGGTCTCGGCCGGGAAGCGCCGAATCCCCTCGCGGGCCAAGGTCTCGATCGCCGCGGCCGTCACCGGCGGCTTCATGCCGAGCGACAGGGCCGACCGGATGATCCGCTGGCAGTGGAGCGCGAGGTCCGGCACCACGCCCGCGAAGGCCCGGGCTCCGTCGAAGACGGTGTTGGCCATCCAGGTGGCGTTGGTATCCGAGTCCATCAGGGCCGTCGGGCCGTCGTGCCAGGCGCCCTGGTAGTAGCACTTGGAGGCGCGCCCGACGCCGGCGGGATTCGCGTGCGGCATCGTCGTGGCGTCGTCGCCTGGTTTGGTGGTCAGCGTCATGGAGTGGTCGCGGATCGGATGGGGAGGGAGATCCGGGAGGCTCGCTCGCCGCCGCGATGGAGCATCACGGTGGGGCGGCCGCGGACCGGGGGCTTCTCGGTGTTGTCGACGTCGGCCCCGGCGATGGTCACCCGGATCCGGTGGCCCCCGTTGAAGACGGTGGCGGTCGGCTGGAGGTCGAAGACCAACTCCACCACTTGGCCGGGGCTCATCGGCACCACGTCGCTCTTGTGGTGCAGCTCCCACGGCAAGTCGAGATTGTCCCAGGGCGCTTTCGCCGGGGTCCGGTGAGACGCCCGGATCATGCCCTCGCTGACATACCGCGAGAATCCAGTGGTGTCCACCTCCTCGAGATAGGCGTAGAAGTCGCCGTCGGCCTGATCCGATGACACGAAAAGTGTGACGACCGGGTGCCCGATGACGGTGACGTCGGCCGTCAGCGGCGCCGTGGTGTAGGTGAGCGACTTGGCGTCGTTCGGGGTCAGGTCGGGGTAGCGCATCGGACCCTGACCGACGGCGTTGTCCCACCGCGAGGCCGTGCCGGTGGTGGTAGTCAGATCGACCTTCCACTGGTCCGAGCCTGCGGCACCGGCTGCCCCGGGCGCCAGCACGCCGTCGTTCTGCGACTTGACACTGCCCGAGGGGCCGGCGCCGAAGAAGTAGTCGGTATTGGCGACGGTCTTGAGGGGCCACTCGGCGGCGTGCTCCCAGGTCCACCGGCCGGGATCGACCATCAGGGCGTAGCTCACCGGCGGCTCCGAGTCGACGCCGTTCTGGATCCCTTTGAGCCACCGGTCGAACCAGCGATGCTGCTCGGCCGATATCAATCGTCCCTGTTCGACGCCCATCGCGCTGTCCGGAGCCGCGTGCGCCCACGGTCCCATGGTGACGCGGTCCACGCCGTGCCAGTTGGTGAGCCAGATCATCTCGTCGCGGGCGAAGATGTCGTACCAGCCGCCCCAGTGATAGGCAGCCACGCCGGACGCGTTCATTTCGGCGAGATAGGATGACGGCTGGAAGCGGACCAGGTCGAAGTTGGCGGTCTTGTGGTCCCGGAACTCGGCCGCGCCCCACTCGTCGATCACGTTCCAGTTGTCCCTGTGCTGGGCGAGCGCCTCGCGCCACATCGACCCGGTCTCGTCCTCGTCGACCGGTGGCTCCGGATAGCTGACGTCGAGAGCGCGGGTCAGCCGACCCCAATGCTCGATCATGTTCTGGCGATAGATGCCACCGTCGTAGAGCACGTCGTACATGTCGAACGCCGCGACGTTGGGAAAGATCGCCTTCAGGGCCGGATGCTTGGTGCTGGCGGCCATGTACTGGGTGACGCCCAGATACGACCCGCCGATCATGCCGAGGTTGCCGTCGGACCAGGACTCCTTGGTCATCCACTCCATCAGGTCGTAGGCGTCCTGGGTTTCGGCGGGGGAGAAGAGCCCCTGATAGCGACCGTAGGACGCGCCGCCGCCGCGGACTTGGGCGGAGACGACCACGTAGCCGTGCTTGACCAGGCGCTGGAGGGCCCGGTTCCCATCCACCTGCGACCGGACCTTGGGCGGGATGGAGTCCATCGGCCACGGACCCGGCGGGGCGGCCTTGAGATCATGGCTGACCTCGAAGGCGGCTCGCGGCGCGGCGCCTCGGTGATAGCGGGAATGGGTCCAGATCACCGGCATCTTCTTGTCGACGGCCACTCCGTTCACCGCCGGCCGGATGATGTCCACCGCGAGCTTTACGCCATCGCGCATGGTGACGTAGTGCGATTCCCGGACCCACTCGGAGTAGAGCGAATCGGAATAGCCCCGGTACTCGCCGAACGTGGAGACCCGATTCGCGTCCGGGCCGCCGCTCGGCCCCTTCTGGCAACCGACGGCCGCGAGGAGAGACAGGAATCCGAGCGAGAGGCGCCAGTTGGGTCGCATCGTATTGGCCGAGTGGTGGGATAGCCGGTAAACTCGCCCCCATTCGGGGTCGCCGCAAGCCGGCGTGCGCCTTGGTGTCGGAGACTGGGTCGGGTTGCGGAATTGGTTCAGGCTGATTCGATTGGGAATTGGATTTGGACGGCCCCGCAACCCGATCGCAGGCAGGTGGATGACCGTGCCTCCGCGCGTCGACATCGAGTTCCTGCGACTGTCCGAGGTCGATCCGGCCGACTTGATCGCGCTGATGAACGACCCTCGGGTGCGGCGCCATTTGCCGCTCGCCCGTGGCAGGTTTGGCCCGGCCGAGTGCGCCGGGTTCGTCGCGGCGAAGGAGCGGCTCTGGGCGGAGCACGGGTACGGTCCGTGGGCGGTCATCATTGACGGCGAATTCGCCGGGTGGGGTGGGCTGCAACCGGAGGGCGAGGACGTGGACCTCGGCCTGGTGCTGCGGCCGAAGTACTGGGGGTGCGGGCGTCTATTATATGAGAGGTTCGTCGCGACGGCCTTCGCGGAGTTGCGCGCTCCGTCGGTGATCATCTTGCTCCCACCGAGTCGCGCCCGGGTTAGCGGAATTCGCCGGCTGGGGTTTCGGCTGGACGGAGAGGTGGAGCTCGGGGGTGAGCGTTTCTACCGCTATCGCCTTGGCGCTCCGGCCCGCTTGGGTTGAGGGGGTCCTGGATGGACGTGAGCGCCGGGCCCCCTGAGGTGGACAGGCTCACCCCTTATTGAGCGACTCCGCGGCCGATGTCACGCCGAAGGGTGGACGCGGCAAGGAGGTAGAGGGCGCTGGCCGGCAGCCAGGCCAGGGTGGTCACCGCCATGGCCCACCTGAGCCCATCGGCTCCGAAACGCGGGAGCAATGCGTCGCTGAGAAAGCCGGTGAAGACCGGCCCCAGGCCCAAGCCGACCAAGTTGAGGACGAAGAAGAGGACCGACGACGTGAAGGCTCGCATTCCTGGCGCCACCAGGGCGTGAGACATGGCGATGACGGGCCCCAGAAAGGTCAGCGCCATCAGTTCGCTCACACCCTTGAGGGCCAGGGCGAGCGCGGGGTCGGGCACCGCGTAGCTGGCGACGCGGATCGGCAGGGCAAGGATCGTCAGCAACGCCGGGATCCAGAGATACCAGCGAATATCGCGGGCCCCCAGTCGATCGCCCAGGAAGCCGCCCAAGTAGGTGCCGGCCATGCCGCAAAGGCCGCCGATCAGGCCTAACGCCGTGCCGATCTGTCCCGGGGTCAGTTGAAAGGTGCGTGCCAGGAACGAGGGGGCGAAGTTGCCGGTCCCATAAGTGACGAACGCGCTGAGGCCGGCGGCGAGGGCCAGGTAGCGGAACGAACGGAGCGACCAAAGCGTCGTGACCGCCGTTCGGAGCGGGGGCGCTTCCCGTCTGGCGGCAGTGGCGTCCCACTGGCCACGCACCGGTTCCCGGATCGTGAGCCGGAGCAACACCGCGATCGCGAGCCCGGGGACCCCCACCACGACGAAGGCGACCCGCCACCCGAAGAGCTGATTGAGCCAGCCGCCCGCGACGTAGCCGAACAGCACCCCGAGATAGACACCCATCGAGTAGATCGACAGGGCTCTTCCGCGCTCCTTCGGCGGGAAGTAGTCGGAGATGAGCGCGTGGGCCGGCGGACTTCCACCCGCCTCGCCGATCCCGACCCCGATCCGTGCGGCCACCAGCTGTGGGAACGACTGGACGAACCCGGCGATCGCCGTCATCGCCGACCAGAATCCGATCGACCAGGAGATCACATTGCGGCGATTGCCGCGATCGGCGATCCGGGCGATCGGCAGCCCCAAGGTCACGTAGAAGATCGCGAAGGTAAACCCCGACAGGAGGCCGAGTTGGCCGTCGGAGAGGCCCATCTCCTGCTTGATCGATTCTTGGAGGATGACGAGGATTTGTCGGTCGATGAAGTTGAAGGTGTAGACGATAACCAGCAGGCCGAGGGCGTAGCGGAGGTAACTTTGCGAATAGACCGGGCCGTTGGTGGGCGTTGCCATAGCTCATCAATACGCCCAATTGGCAGTCTGGGCTAGAGCATCGGACAAACCCGAGCGGCCACAGCGAGTTGACAACCTGTCTCGCTCCGGGATGCGATCCTGCCAGAAAGTGCACTTGCGTCCGAGGCGGTTCGTTCGAAGATTGCAGGCTCCGTTTCGCGATCGTTACGTGTATGGGAGTGGAGGTGTCGAATGGACCTTCGAGTCATTCGGTACAGGGCCGATGGCAACCGGTCGGCGGTGGTTGGGCAGGTGGTGGATGACGCGGCGCTGCGCCCGTTGGCGACCCGAACGGCGACCCGTCCCGAGGTGTTCGTCGTCTCGATCTCGGCTGTCGATCTGTTGCGCGCGCAGTCGTGGGTCAGCGAGGTCGAGCCGCAGCCGGAAAAAGTAGAGTTGGCGCGCAGACTGCTCGGGGTCCCGGGCACCCCCCTCATCGAAGCGAAGTATACCAGGCTGGGCACCCTCAATAACGGGATCTGGAAGTTCCTCGACCGGGCGGAGGCGGCTGGCGAAACCAAGGTGTACTTCGTCGCGGTGCCCGCCGAGATCTTCGAACCCAAATGGCGGATCGCGTGCCCGGACGGATGGGTATCGGCCTCCGCCCAGATCGCCCGGCCGGCCGAGCCGCCAGCTGTCGTCCTGCCGCCGCCGACCTTCGATGGGTCCTCGGCCGCCGCCGAGGCGGTGCGCGCGGCAATCGGCGTTCTCGCCAGGTTGCGCTGTCCGGTTCTGATCAGCGGCCCGCCCGGGTGCGGGCGGCTGTTGGCGGCCGTCGTGCTGCACCATTCCGGGCCCAATCGTGGCCGCCTTCCCCAGCACACCTGCGTTCAAGTGCCGCGCCAGGATCAGCGGCGCCAGTTGTTTGGCGTCCGTCTCGGGTCGGTTCTCATCCCCGGCCTCCTTCAGATGGCCCGGGGCACGACCGCGATCGTCCAGGACTTCGAGTGGTTGCCGCTCTCGATTCAAGCCGAGCTGGTGGCTGCCTGCGTCGGACCCGACGCGCCTCTCGACGTCCGCCTCGTGTTCATCTCGCGCTTCAGTCTCGCCACGCTGATCGAACAGCGGCGAGTCCACCCGGACCTCGCCGCCCTGCTTCGTGACGCGGAGATCCGGATCCCGTCGCTGGCCTTGCGTCCCGAGGATCGGCTGGTGATCGCCCGGAAGATGTGGCGGGATGTCACCGGCGGCCGGGGCGGCGAGCTTCCCGACGAAGTGCTCGACGAGATCCGCCGGCAGGTGTTTCCGAATGAGGCGGATGAACTGTATGCCGTTCTCGTCACCTTGTGGCAGACGACCAGTCAGGGCGCTCCCACCGTAACGCAGTTCAGCGCGGCGCTCAAGTCCTGCCAGCGCGAACGACCCGCGTATTCAACGCCGTCGGGCATTCTATACGGCATCGAGCTGGATCCGACGGCCTCTCAGTTGGCGCACTTGAAGCTCGTCTCCGATGCCTTTGGCGAGCTTTGGGCTGAGTTTCGTCCAATTCGGCAGGAATACGCCGCCAGCTTGGCCTCGATCATCACCAGCCTCGGCGCGATCGAGGTTGCCTTGGACACCCTCGACCACCTCTGCCGCGACCCGCTGCGATTCGAGCGGGCAGCCCTCTTCCACGACCTGATCGACTTCATGACCGACCTCGCCTTCGTTCACCACCGGGCCATCGCCGAGCCGGGGCTGATTGCCGAGGTCTGGAAGGCGGAGTACAAACTTCGCCTCGAGGCCGAGCACCGCCGGCTCGACGACCAGATAATCGAAACTCGCGATCGACTGAACCGTCGTTTTCCGTTCCGGCAGTAACTCAACCGCTACTCATCGGCCGAACCGGCCCAAACTCACCACCGGCGAGCGCGATTCGCCGGTGTTGAGTCGGCGTCCGAGGAAGCGTTCGCCACCCGAATCCTCGTAGGACCAGCCGCTGCATAGGGGTTGAGTTTGGCGACCAGATGTTGAGTTTGGTGGCACGGCATTCCCGTTGGTGGTGGGCACCTCGCTGAAAGGGGCGCTCGGTGGCCCATCTGTGGATGTCGGATCGAAACGAGTGGTGCGTGGTGCCGCTCGACCGTGACGAAGTCAGCCTTGCCGGGCTCGAGCTGGCCCGCCTGGGCGAGCGATGGACCGTGATGACCCCGCCGGGTGCGGGGGCGACGGTCAACGGGCTGCCCGTCGTCGGCGGGCTCGTCGTCCTCCGCGATCGGGATGAGATCCGCCCGGGCGGCCACGACCCTATCTACTTCTCCACCGAGCGCTTGGCCGAAGTCGTGGTCATGCCGGAACTCGGTCGCGAGATCCGCTGCCCTCGTTGCAAGCGGGCGGTCACCACCGGGACGCCCGCCGTCCGCTGCCCTGGCTGCGGCCTCTATCACCACCAGGACCTCGACCAAGGGAAAGCCTGCTGGTCCTACGGGCCGGTCTGCG
Organism: Gemmatimonadales bacterium; assembly: GCA_046160105.1. Classification (GTDB taxonomy): domain Bacteria; phylum Gemmatimonadota; class Gemmatimonadetes; order Gemmatimonadales; family GWC2-71-9; genus SHZU01. Next base: position 8,718 of record JBJXGT010000011.1, read on the forward strand.
GCAACTGCCCGCAGCCGACCGCCGAAACGGGTTTCCGATGGGTCCCGGAGTCCCCGACCCAATGACCCGAGTCGATACGGTCGTCATGGTCGGTGCCGGGAACATCGGTTCCCACCTGGTCGAGCACCTGGCCCGGCTGCCAGGCATCGGTCGGCTGGTGGTGATCGATCGGGATCGCTACGAGCCCCGCAACCGACGGAACCAGGCGGGCGCGGCGCCGGGTCGGAAGGCGACGGTCCAGGCGCGCCGGGCTCGGGCCATCAATCCCGATCTCGATGTGATCGGGATCGCGGCGGACGTCGAGCGGGTGCCGGCCGGTCTGCTCCGGGCCAGCCTCGTCGTCAGCGGCGTCGACAACCGCCGAGCCCGGGTCCATCTCAATCAGCTGACCCGCTGGCTCGGGGTGCCGTGGATCGACGCCGGGGTGATGGCCGACGGCGGTCATGCCCGGGTGACCCGGCTCGGCGCCGATCCGGCCGGACCGTGCCTAACGTGCGTTTGGGGCCCGCGGGACTTCGCCTTGATCGAGCAGCGCCTGCCGTGCGTCAAGGAAACCGGCGGCCGGCGAAGCCCGGCAGCTGACCCGGCTACCGGGACCTCCTCGGGGCTGGGCGCGTTGGCGGCCTCCCTGGTGGCGCTGGAGGCCGAGCGGGTCCTGGCCAACCCGGTGGCGCCGAACCGCCCAACCGACTTCGTGATCTCCGCCGACCGGTGGCAATCGACCGCCACCGCGTGGGTGCGAAATCCCCGCTGCCCGACCGAGCATGCCGTCCTCGCCAGCGGCGGAGATCCGGTCGCACTCGGCACCCGCATCGCCGACCTGGTCGTCACCGCGCGTCGCTCCGGCCGGTCCCTCGAGTCCCTCGGGGTCATCGGCGCTCGGTTCGTCGGCCAGGTGCTCTGCCGGCGTTGCGGGATGGTCCCGATCGCGCCGCGGGTGCTCCGGGCCGGGGACAACTCGACGCCGTGTCAACGATGCGGTCGACGCGCCGCCGTCGTCGGGGCTGGTCTGATGGCCGCGCTGGATCTCGGCGAGTGCGACCCTCCGGTCTTCGACATCACCCTCGCCACGCTCGGCTGCGCGACCGGCGACTTGCTCTCGATCCACGGCCGCGACGAGACGGCCTGCCTGGAGGTGCTGGGATGAATCGCGATTCGGTGTTCGCCGATTTCCTCGAGGCCCAACGCGAGGCCGGCGAGGCGCTGGCGGCCGCCAGCGATCGGCTCGAACTGCGCCCGGGTCGGGGCATCGCCCCCGATCGCTACCTGGCCCGATTGACCTGCCGCGGGTTGGTTCGCACCCGAACCGGGGAGATCGTCGAGGCCGACGACTGGCACGTCGGGATCTGGTTTCCCCCGCACTACCTTCGCGGCCCGATCGAGCCGCTCGAGGTCGTCAGTCTCCTCGCGCCGACCAACGCCTTTCACCCCAACATTCGGCCGCCGTTCATCTGCGTGGGGTGGGTCAATCCCGGGACGAGCCTCGTCGATCTGCTCTACCAAGTCTACGAAATGGTCAGCTACCAGCGGGTCACCCCGCGGGAGGATAACGCCCTCAATCTCAAGGCCTGCGTCTGGGCTCGAGAGCATCGAGGTCGGTTCCCGATCGATCGGCGCCCGCTCAAACGGCCCCAGATCGGGGTGGTCGTCCGGTGACCCCGCTGGCCTGGCCGGTGTCGGACGGCATGGCGGCTTTGACGGATCTCGGCAACGGCAAGCCGCTGCCGGCGATGGCCACCCGGCGGGGCGACTGGATCGACCTGGTGGCGCCGATCCCGCGCTCGGTGGGCCTCGACCCGTGGCGGGCGCTCACGCTCAACGGCCGGATGCGCGGCGCGGCCCGGATCACCCTGCAGGACGACGAGTGGCGGATCCGAACCGAGTTGTCGGTTTCCGATGGCGCCGCGAAGGCGGCGGCTCGGGCCGACTTCCAGGAGGCCCATCATGCCGCGGTTGGACCGCCCCGCCGGGGTGTTCGGAAACCGACGCCGAGCTCGCCCCAGTGGGCCGATTGGACGGCCGCGGTCGAACGAACGCCCTGGCGGATCGCGAGCCGCGCCGATGGGCGGCTCGCGGTGGATCTCGATCTCGGGGCCGGGCTCGATCACGCGGTGATCGAGCCGAACGGGTCGGGGCTCCGGTGCGTGGTGGTGGTCGAAAAGAGCCCGCCGGCCGAGCCTTCGTGCCGGATCGCGGTCGGGCGGTTCCTGTTGACCGCGACCGATGCGGCCCGGCTGGTTCGGGCGGCGGCCACCGACCAGGGGCTTCTCCTCGAGGTCGTGGTCTCGGCGCGCGCCGATGATGCAGGGATCGATCGGGCGCTGGGAGCGTTGCGCCTGGGAGTTGGCATGGTCGGCCGCGAGGCCGACGCACTGAACGACGCGTCCTTCGCGCGCCGTTATCTCGAAATCACCCTTACCAAGGAACGACAATGCGAATGGATGGCGGATCGGGAATTCAGCTGCTCGAAGTGAGCGACGCGTCGGGCCAGCACTGCATCACCGTCCCCGAGATCGAGGCCGACGCCCCCATCTCCGAGTTGGTGGAACGGGCCCTCGCCGAGCTGGAGCTCAACCTGGAGGACAGCCAGGGCCGAGCCCTCAGCTATCAGGCCAGGTTGGAACGCGAGGGTCGGGCGCTCAACGGGGCCGAGCGCTCCGGCGACGTGCTCCAAAGCCGGGATCGGGTCACCCTGCAGCCGTCGATCGACGCTGGAGCGGGGAGCCACTCCGGGTGACCAGCCGGGGCGGCTATCGGTACGCGCTGGAAATCCTTCGGGCGGACGGCTCGCCGGTGGATCAGCGGCCGGCTCAGCTCGCCTGGGGGCCGGCCGTGGAGTGGGGCCGGTGGCAGCTCGCTCGGCGCGGTTGGCCCGTCGCTGACGCGCTGCTCGCCGAGGTGGTGATTCGGCCGGTGTGGAGTGCGGCGGGCGCTCCCTACGTCGGCGGCGTGGAGGTCCTCGCGCCGCCGGCCACGGGCGCCGCCGATGATCGACTCGATGTGGTGCCGATCGAGTATTTCGGCGACGCGGCCAGCGCGCTGGCCCGAATCCTCGTCGGCGAAGGCCAGCTGACCGATGGCGAGGTGTTCCGATATCTGCCGCTGGCGTTCGCCGAGGGGGAGCCGATCGAGCCGCCGGCCGCCCGCGCGGTCCGGACGGCTCCCGGGATCAACGTGGTTCCGGGCGCATTGGCCGAGGCGTTGGCAGGCGGTTGCTCCGAGGGTGATCAGGATGGCGACGACGCGCCGGTGCTGATTCCCGGCGATGTCTTGGCGGAGTGCGCCGCGCTGACCCTCGAGCACTCCGGGGTGGAGACCGGTGGTGTGTTGATCGGTCGGCTCGTCCGGGACGGCGCGTCGGCCAAGATCTACCTCGAGGTGACGGCTCAGGTGGCGGCTCGGCATACCGAGGCGTCGGCGACCAAGCTGACCTTCACGCCGGAGACCTGGAACGACGTCCGGGCCGCGATCGCGCTGCGGGGCCTCGGCGAAATCCAACTTGGCAGCTGGCACTCCCACCCGGTCAAGGTGATGTGCACCTGTCCCGAGGAAAAATGGCGGGCGGGGTGCCCGCTCGGCCTGGGGTTCTTCAGTGCCGACGACCGGGTCCTCCATCGGACCGTCTTCTCGCGGGCGTTCAACGTCGCGCTGGTCGTCAGCGACGTCCACGAGGGCCCGCCCACGTTCGCGTTGTTCGGTTGGCGCCGGGGCGTCATCGAGCGCCGCGGCTTTCATCGAATCGGAGCATTGTCCCATGCCGCAACTTGAGCTGCCGGAACTGGCCTCCCTCATCGACCAAGTGCTCTCGGACGCCGACGGTGGACCAACCACCGCCGAGCGCGTCGGGCTGATCGAGCGAATCCGGCGAGCGTCGCCGGAAGCGTCGCGGGCGCTCGATGCTCGGCTGGTCACCCGACAGGAGGAGCAGCGCCAGGCGCTCCGCGGGGCGCGGGGGCAGCTCGAGGCGCTCCGCGAGTTGGTCGACAAGGTGACCGCACCACCGCTGCATCCGGCCCTGTTGGTCGAGTTCACTCGGCTGCCGAAGGGAATGCACGCCGTGGTGGCGACGGGCGAAACCCGTCGGGTCGTGGCGATCAGCCCCGAGGTGAGCCCACGGCTTCTCAAACGAGGCGCCGAGGTGCTCCTCGGTCCCGAGCGGAACGTGATCCTGGCCGTGTCGCCGCAGCGGGTCCAATCGACCGGGGACACCGCGACCTTCGAACGTCATCTCGCCGATGACCGGATGATCATCCGAAGTCGGGACGAGGAGATCGTCGTGGACGTGGCGCAGGCCCTCCGGGGTGGGTCGCTCAAGGCCGGCGACTTGGTTCGGTGGAGCCGGGCACTCGGCGTCGCGTTCGAGCGGGTGGAACGGGGCGCAGACCGGCAGGTGCTGCTCGAAGACACGCCCGCCGAAACGTTCGCGTCGGTCGGCGGTCTCGACGCCGAGATCGCCCGGCTGACCCGATCGATCCGATTGCAGCGCGACCACGGGGATCTGATCGCGCGATATGGGGTCAAGCCGAAGCGCTCCGTACTGCTGTCCGGCCCGCCGGGTACCGGAAAAACGTTGCTGGCCCGGGCGTTGGCGAATTGGCTCGCGTCGATCTCGCCGTCGGGGAAGGCGCGATTCTGTCCGGTGATCCCTGGGTCGCTTTCGAGTCCCTGGTACGGGCAGTCCGAAGCCAATATTCGGTCCCTCTTCACGGCGGCCCGAGCCGCGGGGGAACAGGATCCCGACTCTCCGGTGGTGATCTGGCTCGATGAGGTGGATGGGATCGGTGGCCGGCGCGGCGGGTCGTTCAATCGGGTCGATGACCGAGTGCTGCTGGCGTTGATGGCCGAACTCGACGGGTTCGGGCCCCGGGGAAACGTTCTGGTCGTGGCCGCGACCAATCGGCGGGCCGACCTCGATCCCGGACTGCTGCGGCCCGGTCGGCTTGGCGACCTGGTGCTGGAGATCCGCCGCCCAAACCGGGCGGGCGCGGCGGCGATCCTGACCCGTCACTTCCCCGATTCCGTGCCGGTCGAGTCGGGCCAGTCACGGGACCGGCTGCTGGAGGTGGCGGTGGGGCGGATCTATGCCCCGAACGGCATTGGTGTCGTGGCCCAGCTGACGTTGCGCGACGGTCGGAAACGTGCCGTGACCGCGAGCGAGCTGGTCAGCGGCGCGGTGCTGGCCCAGGTCGCCCAGGACGCGATCGAGCGAGCGGCCTTCCGGGAAGCCGAAGGCGGCCAAGGCGGGGTTCGAGTGATCGATCTCCTCGAGGCGGCCGACGACGCCGTCCAAGCCGCCGCGGAGAGTCTGTCCCCCGTCAACTGCCGCAACCATCTCGATGACCTGCCCCAGGACGTCGACGTCGTGAAGGTCGAACCGTCGACCCGAACGTCCCGGCGCGACTATCGGTACCTGAGGCTCGCATGACCGAGGCCGCGATGATTCCCAAGGTGCTCGGGGCCGACGTCGAGCTGGGCAACTTCGTCGTCGGGGGAGCCGATCAGGGCTCGGGGGCCGAAGCGTCGCGCGACCTGCTGGCGGCGTTCGTGGCCGTGACCGGGGCGGTGGGCCGGTTCGACGACGAGCCGAGCACCGCCAACGGCGGCAATGCCCAGGACTGGTCCCGGTTCTTCCTGCCGAGCACCGGCGGCGGGGCGTACATCGACCTCCGTCATCTCGAGCTGACGTTAGGTGAGCAGCCGAGTGCGCGGGCCTTCGTCGCCGCCTGGCACGGGATGCTGCTCCTGGCGCAGCAGGCGCTCCACCATGCCAACCAGAAGGCGGGTGGGCGCCGATACTGCGCCCTGGTCAACAACAGTGACGGGCAGGGGAACTCGTACGGGGGTCACCTCAATCTGTTGGTGACCCGGCGGGCCTGGACCGACGTCCTCGAACGGAAGCCGCACCTTCTCGCCATGCTAGCGAGCTATCAGGTGGCCAGCATGGTGGTGACGGGGCAGGGGAAGGTCGGCACCCCGGAGGAAGGCCGACCGGGCCGGTTCGAGCTGAGTCAACGCGCGGGCTTCACCCAGTGCCTGGTCGGGCCGCAGACCACCTTCCGTCGGCCGGTGGTGAACTCACGGTTCGAATCCCATTCGACCGTCGACACGGCCCGCCTCCACGTCATCTGCTACGACACCGGCCTGACCCCGGTCGGAACGTTGCTCAAGGCGGGTGGGTTGCAGTTGGTGATGGCCGCGGTCGAGGCGGGCGAGGCGCCTCGTGACCTGGCCCTCGAGGATCCGGTCGCCACGCTCCATGCCTGGAGCGCCGATCCGACGCTTCGCACCCGGGCTCCGTTGGTGGATGGGCGGAGCGTCACCGTCGTCGAGCTACTCGCCATGTTCATGGAGCGGCTCGGCGGGTTCGCGGCCCGCGCCGAACGCGAGGGCGTGGTCCGCGACGGGGAGCGAATCGCGTCGACCTGGGTGTCGACGCTCGAGCAACTGGCCCGGGGAGACTGGCCTGCCGTGGCCCGGCGGCTCGATTGGGCCCTCAAGCTCGGTGCGATCGAACGGGCGATGGCGCAGGCCCCGGGCCTCGGGTGGACGTCAGCCGCGGTCAAGCATCTCGACCATCTCTACGCCAGCCTCGACCCTAACGAGGGACTCTACTGGGCGATGCAGCGGGGCGGGGCGGTGGAGGCGGTCGTCTCGCCGGCGGAGATCGAGCGGGCGGCTGCCGAGCCGCCGCCGGATACCAGGGCTTGGGGTCGAGCGATGATGTTGCGGCGCGCTCCGCCGTGGTCGATCGACGAGGTCGATTGGGATCGGGTCCGCTTCTGGGCCGCGGGTCAGGAGGGGCGATTCACCCGGTGGCAGGTCGATCTCCCATCGCCGCTCGCGGCCACCGAAGGCGAGTGGCGCGGTGCGTTCGAACGAGAGACGGGATTCGAAGAGTTGCTGAGATCCCTCGGCGGGCGCCCGGTGGCGCCGCCGAGTCGAGACGGTTGGGGGCAGGGGAGTCAATGGCAGGCGGGTTGGAGTTCCACTGAAGAGGGAGGATACCGACATGGGTGAGCTGGAACGAGAACGTCCCTTGGGCGGCGGACCAGGACCGGACGAGGGCGACGGGGCGGGACTACGGCAGATCCGTCAGCAGGCCGACGCGCTGCTGGCGGCTGGTGACGAGGCGATTCGACGAGCGCTGTCGTCGGATTCAGAGGCATTTCTTCGGGCCAATCGGCAAGAGGGGGGGCAGTGACCTTCGAGCGGCCGCCGTCCCCGTTGTTCGGCGCGGAGACCGAGTATGCGGTGACGGGCTGGGCGGCTCCCGGCCGTCGGAAGCCGCTCGGCGCGGCGTTTCGGGGGACCGCGGTGAGCCGGCTCGATCACCTGCTCGACGGCCGGGGCCAGGGAGTGTTCCTCACCAATGGGCAGCGCTTCTACCTGGACGCTGGCGATCACCCCGAGATCGCCTCGAGCGAGGTGACCAATCCGTTCGACCTCGTCGAGCAGATCCGCCAGGGCGAGGCGATCATGGCGTTTCTCGCCCAAGCGATCGAGGTCGCGGGGCTGGCGTCGGAGGTGGCGGTCTATCGCACCAACGTCGACTACGGCGATCCAGCGGTCAAGGCGGGGCCGACCGGGTGGGGTCAACATGAGAACTACTTGGTCAGCCGCCACCCCCTCGAATACTCCGCTCCGCTCCTCGGTCACCTGGCCTCCCGTCTGGTCTACTGTGGCGGTGGCGGGTTCAACCCGTTGTCATCGGAGGGCGAGTTCAGCCTCTCGCCTCGAGCCAGCTTTCTCGAGGCCGTCGTCTCGGAACACTCGACCGGGAAGCGGCCGCTCTTCCATATTCGGAACGAACCTCACAACGGCCGCGGGTGGCACCGGCTCCACCTGATCTGCGGCGAAACCGTCTGCGGCGACGTGCCCATCGTCCTCAAGTTCGGCACCACCGCCCTCATTCTCGCGGCAATCGAATCCGGTCTCGATCCGGGGTGGGGCGTCGTGCTGGAGTCGCCGCTCGACGCGATTCGGGTGTTCGCTGGGGATCCAACCTGCCGCGCCACCGCGCGGCTCGCCGACGGCCGGTCGATCTCGGCGTTGGACCTCCAACTGCAGTATCTCGCCGTGGTCGACCAGGCGGCTCGCAACGGCACGTTGCCGCCCTGGGCGCCGTCCCTGATCGAGCTGTGGAGCGAGCAGCTCGCCGGCCTGGCCCGCGATCCCGGCGAGCTAGCGACCTCGGTGGACTGGGTCATGAAGTACCGATTGGCCGAGCGTCTTTCGGATCGGCCGGCGCGATTCGAGCTCGATTTCCGGTTCGGCCAACTCGGTCGCGATGGGATCTACGAACAGCTCGACCGACAGGGGCTTTGCCGCCGGATGGTCGAGCGGCCCGACCGGCCCCACCCGGTGGGGGATCCGCCGGCGGATACCCGGGCCCGGCGCCGTGGAGAGGCAGTGGCGGAGTATCGACTCGAACCGCGCAAGATGCAGGTCTTCTGCGATTGGACGCGAGTGGTCGACTGCGCCAGCGATCGGATGCTCGACTTGTCGGATCCGTTCTCGACCACCGCGACCTGGCAACGCCGCGAGCCCCGGCCCGAACGGCGACCGCCGGTCGCACTCGCCGCCGCGGACGACCTGTTCTCGGAGGTCTTTTGACCGCCCCGCCCCTCCGAACCCTGTTCGGGATCGAGACCGAGTACGCCATCTCGGGTTGGGACCTCGCCGGCGCGCCCTACCCGCGCGAGCCGATCGCCACCGCGATGCTCGCGATGGCCCGGGAGACCATGCCCTCGTTGCGCGACTTCGATGGGCGGGGCGTGTTCCTCGGCAATGGGGCGCGGTTCCTGATCGACGCGGGCCAGCACCCGGAGATGGCGACGCCCGAATGCCTCGATCCGTGGGAGGCCCTCGTCTATCTCCGCGCCGGGGACCGGATCGTCCATCAGCTGGCCGAGGCGGCCAAGGCCGCCTGCCCCGACCTTGCCGTGGTCAGTGTCTTTCGCACCAACACCGATCTCGGTCCCCCGCCGGTGTCATGGGCATGTCACGAGAACTACCATTGCGCCGAACGAGACCCGGTCGAGCTCGAGCCGTGGCTCATTCCCCACTTGGTGAGCCGGGTGATCCTGACCGGGGCGGGGGGATTGCGGCCGGGGGCCTCGCACCTCGAGTACACCGTATCGCCCCGGGCGTGGTTCCTGGTGCGGAGTACCGGCGACGGCACCACCGAAGACCGGAGCATCTTCAACCTCCGAGACGAGCCGTTAGGCGACGCCGGCTACCGGCTCCATGTGGTCGCCGGCGAAACCCTCTGCTCGGAGGTCGCCAACGTGCTCAAGATCGGGACGACGGCCCTGGTGGTCGCGCTGGCGGATGCCGGTCTCCTCGATGCGCGGCCGCTGGCGGTGGCCAGTCCGGTCGGCGCCCTTCGCCGGTTCGCCACCGACCTGACCTGTCGGGCGCGGGTGGACCGGGCGGGTGGTCGGCCGATCTCGGCGATCGAGATCCAGCGGCAGTACCTCGACGCGGCGGTGGCGCACCTCGATCGGCTGCCGGCGTGGGCGGGGACGGTCTGTGCCTCGTGGCGCAGCCACCTCGACCAGCTGGGGGCGGATCCGCGCGGGGCCCGCACGCTCGATTGGGTGGCCAAGCTCGCCCTGGTCGAAGGACTGGCCGATTCGGTGGGAGCCACCCTCGGTCCCGGACCCGGAGCGACCTCGCTGGACGGACGGGGCAGCGCCGCGATTCGCGAGTTCGACGCCCGATTCGGCGAGCTCGGGGGGCGGGGGGTCTACGATCAGCTCGCCCGTCGCGGCATGTTAGGCGGTCGCCAGGTCACCGACTCCGAGATCGCGACGGCGATGATCACCCCGCCCCGGCGGACCAGGGCCTGGCACCGCGGGGCAGCCGTTCGCGAGGTGTCCGCGGATCCGCAGCGCCGGGCCGATGCGGAGTGCGATTGGTACACCATCTACGACCCGCTCGGCCGCGGTGTGGCCGACCTGGAAGATCCCTTCGTCGGGGCGGAAGACGAGCCGTACTGGATCCCGCAACGGCCACTGGAGGTGGGGCCTTGAGATTCGCGAGAGAGGTGGCCGCCTGGAAATACACCGTCCAGGTGATCGTGGTGACGTTCGCTGCGTTTTCGTGGCAGGGGTGGCATCTGCAGCTGCTGTTTCCGATCGGTGGCGGCGAGGCGCACTACTTCATCCGCCGGGTGGTGGCGCTCGGCTTCATGGAGGGCTTTCGAATCGGCGCCTTGGCCACCGTGGCCACAGTGTCGTTCGCGGTGGTGCTTCGATCTCGTGCCTGGCCAGTCGTCGCGCTCATGGCGATGACGGCCACCGTGTCCACCTTTGGCTGGGAGGTGCCGACGGGGACGGCTCCGCTGGCCTGGTGGGAGGTCTTCGCCCTGGCGGGTCCGTTCATGTTGGCGGCGGCCGCCGCTGTCTGCTGCGGGCCGTCGCTGGGGTGGATCGGTCTAGTCATGGTGGCCCAGCTGCCCCTCTTCCTGCGGATCGTCGGCTACTTGTCGTCGTCGTGGGTGCCGTTTCGCTTTCGGCTCGGAGTCGGGTTGATGGGTCTGGTGGCGGCGGTGCTGACGATTGCGGTGGCGCGATGGCGGGACGACGATCCGGACTCCCTCGACGAGGGCTAAAATCGATCGAGCCAGTCCCGGAGCCCGGAGAACAGATCGCCTTGTCCGGTCGCCGCGCCCTCGGGACGCCACTCCGCTCGAGCGGCCTCCGGATCCGAGAGGTCGATCGACGTCCCGGCGATCTGATCCCAGACCCCGTGCCAGTCGCAGCGGAATCGGACCCTTTGCTCCGTCGCGCCTAACCGCCGGACCCATTTGCCCCGAACGGCGGCTCGGGTGTCGGGGGGAGCGCTGACCCTGGCGTTCTCGATCTGCTCGGGGCCGACCAGTCCGTCGGTGTGATCTCCCAGCCCGACGCGATCCGACTCGGCATCGAGCTCCGCAACGCCGCGGCGGACTCGGAGATAGCCGAGGGCACCCTGTGCGCCGGGGCCTCCGGCTGCCACCCAGCGCGCCACCGCCTGGTCGACGGCGGCAGGATCCGATTCGCTGGTCACCGCGTTTCGGTCGACCCCGGCCTCCCGCAGCACGGCGGCCCACCGATCGTTCCAGCCGCCCAGTTCCTTCCAGGTTGGCTCCAGCCGGATCCGCCGCTCGGAGCGCTCCAGGCGCCGTTGCCACTCGATCCAGCCAACCTGCTGGCCCGCCGCGAGCCGGTCCAACGCGGAGCGCCATTGCCCGCAGAGTTCCGGCGCCCATCCCGGGAGGGCCGCCAGGTGCCGCTCGACGGCGGCGAGGTAGTGGCGCTGCAGGTCGATCGCCGAACGCTCGCCACCGGGGTTGAGTCGCGCGGTCGCCCGGCAGGAGGGGTCCGACGCGAAGGCCTTCCAGGCATGAAGGGGGCGGCGCAGCTCGACGGGTGGATCGCCGAGTAGTCCTCGGGATGCGAGATGGACCACGAGCAGGGTCGCCCCCAGGGAGAGGATAGCCGCCGGATCCGAGCCGCCGAGGTCACCAACCTGGATCCGCAGGCGCGAACCCGGTTCGGCCCGGCTCGGCAGCCTGAAACGCCCCGGTCGGACGGTCGCGACCAACTGGCCCAGCCGGACGCCCGGCCGATAGGGCGCCGTGCTCATCACGAACCGAAGGTTGGCTACGTCGGGCTCGAACCCGCCGGCACCGCCATAGGTCAGCCGCGAGATCAGAAACGGGAGTAATTGCGCGGGCCGATGCTCCACCGCGTCACCGGTCAGAAAGGTCTCCTCCCAGCTGGTCCGCGCCCGCTCGATCCCGATGGGGAGCCCGGCTGCCTCGCTGACCGGGCCCGTCAGCCCGAGCAGGGTGACCTCGGCCGCCCGGATATATAGGAGGGCCAGCGACGGGCTGCGGCACTCCGGGGTCTCGAACCGGAGCCAGCCGTCAGGCTCGAGGGAAAGCCGACCGCCATTGGCCAGGAAGATCCCCGGCCCGTCGCGCTGTCCCAGATGGGTGAGCCGGCGGGGGGCCTCCTCCCAGATCGCACCGGTCAACGCGGCCGAGCGCGACGGGGCCGGCTTGGTCAGCCAGAGGGCTCGGTAGCGCGCCGCCACCCGGCAGGGGGCGATGATGGGCCGGTCCAGGACGGCGGGGGACACGGGTTACCAGCCTCCGATAGTGACGGCCCGATCGAGCGACCGTTGAGATTGCGCCGGACTGACAGACAATGACCGATCTCGGCCCGCGGAACCCGGGGGCCTCGAGGCGAAATATTGCCTGACGGGCAGGGACCGTGCCGGCGACCTCGACGCCGACCCCGGCTGACGCCAGATTTGGGGCATGAACCTCCTCCGCTGTCACAACGTCGCCGATCTCCGGCGAGTGGCCAAGTCGCGGCTGCCGGCTCCCATGTTTCACTATATGGACGGCGGGTCGGACGACGAGTGGACCCTCCGTCGCAACACCACGGCCTTCGACGACTACGAGCTGCTGCCGAACTACCTGCGCGACATCAGCACCATCGACCTCCGCACCACCTTGCTCGGGCAGCGGATCGACTGGCCCGTGTTTCTCTCCCCGACGGGGATGTCGCGGATGTTCCACCACGAGGCGGAGCCGGCGGTGGCGAGGGCCGCCCAGAAGTTCGGGACGTTCTACACCCTGTCGACCATGGGCACGACCCGGATCGAGGACATCGCCGCTTTGGGCGCCGGGCCGTGGATGTACCAGATCTACATCCTCAAGGACCGGACCCTCACCTCGGAGTTCGTCGAGCGCTGCAAGGCCGCCAAGTATCAGGCCCTCTGTCTCACCGTCGACACGGCCCTCGCAGGCAACCGGGAGCGCGATCGGGTGACGGGGATGGTCATGCCGCCACGATTCTCCCTGAAGAGCTTCGCCAGTTTCGCGGCCCACCCCCGCTGGGCCTTCCACCTGCTGATGAACCCCAATTTTCAGCTCGCCAACGTGGTCCATCGGACTGGCGCGCTCGGCACGGTGTCGCTGATCGACTACGTCAACGGCCAGTTCGACCGGACCGTCACCTGGGACGATGTCGCCTGGTTGGTCGATCAATGGCGGGGGCCCTTCGTGTTGAAGGGTATTCAATCGCCGGCGGACGCCAAGCGGGCCGTGGAGGTCGGCGCGACGGCGGTGATGATCTCGAATCACGGCGGGCGCCAGCTCGACTCGGCACCCGCCCCGATCGATTGCGTCGCCCCGATTCGCGAAGCCGTGGGCGACAAACTCGAACTGATCGTGGATGGCGGGGTCCGGCGCGGGACCCACGTGATCAAGGCGCTCGCCCTCGGGGCCAATGCCTGCGCGATCGGGCGGCCCTACCTGTATGGGTTGGCCGCGGGGGGGCAGGCCGGGGTCGAGCGGGCTCTCACGTTGCTGCGAGCCGAGTTGGAGCGAAGCGTCGCGCTGCTCGGATGCCGTACCGTGGGCGAAATCGGTCCGGGCCACGTTCGCCGGGTCGGGCCGGGGAAGTCCTGACCCGACCGCTTGGTCGTTCGATCTCTTGACGCGGCAGGTTCCAGGACGATCTTGAGGTGTAGCCCTCCCGTCCGTCAGTCGAATCGCGGCATACGGCCCACCTCCGATCTGAGCGAGTGTCCACCGTGGCGAACTATCTGCAGGACCTTCATGACGTCCGCGCGGTCATCCAACTCTAGATCGACGGCTCCAATGGGGACGTCGCCAAACTGAAGGCCGCGTTTCATCCCGACGCCAGGATGATGGGCCACATCGGTCCGATGGACACCTACGTTCCCATCACCGCCTTCTTCGATATGGTCGCGGCGCGGCCCGGCATGGCGGGTCCCAACTACCGGGCGTTCGTCCGTTCGATCGACCTCGTTGGTGACGCCGGCGTAGCGGTGCTGGTCGAGACCGACTACCTGGGCTGTGATTTCGTGGACTACTTCTCGGTGGCGCGGATCGGGGGCCGGTGGCAGATCACCAACAAGACCTACGCGCACACGGGCGGTCAACCTCCGGCGCACTGACTAGTCCGTGACCTTCGCCGCCAAGGCCCGGAAGCGGGGGTTGGCGGCCAGGGGGGCATACTCCTTCCGGTCGAGTTTGCGGTAGCCGCGGTCAACCAAGGTGGCCAGGGTGGCGATGGCCTCCGCGGTTCGGCCCATCTCCAACTGCAGCAGGGCGATGGCCTCGTATCGGCTGACCACCGAGGGGTTGGTCGGGCCAGCGGTCTTCTCGATGATCGCGATCGACTTCCGAAACAGGGCGACTGCCCCTGGCTTGTCGCCCGAGTCGGCCGTGACGGCCGCCAGGATCCCGAACGCATAACCGGTTTGCAGGTGCTCGGCACCGAAGGCCTTCTCCCGGACCTCGATGCACTCTCGGATCAGTCGCGCCGCCTCGACCAGCTGACCCTCCTCCCGAAGCAGGCTTGCGAGGTTGAAGAGGCTGAACGATACGTTGGCGTGCATCGGCCCGTAGACCCGCCGCCGGACCTCGAGCAGCTCGCGGTGGATGGCAATGGCGGAGTCGCGTCGGCCATTCGCCGTCAGCATCAGGGCGAGGGTCTCCTTGAAGTCAAACAGCACCGGATCGTCGCCGTCCCGGGCCGCCGAGGTGGCGATGGCCACCGCCCGCCGCTGGATCTCGAGCGCCTCCGCGTCCTTGCCAATATCCTGGGTCATCCACGCTCGAAGGCGATGAAGCTCGGCGGCGGCCATCGTCCGCCCGGAGTCCGCGGTCTCCAGGATCTCCACCGCGCGGTCGAGAAGGACCAGGGCACTGTCGGTCGTGGCGCTGCTCCTTGCCCGCTGATGTGCCGCCAGGGCGATTCGTTGCATCGCCGGGACCAATTCGGGCGCGTTGGGCCCATGCTCGCGCTGCCGAATCGCCAGCACCTCGTTCATCACCGCCGAGCCCTCGGCGAGCTTGCCCGCGGTCAGCATCGACCGGGCTTGCCACTCCATCGCGTTGGCGATCTCGCGCGGATTGGAGGGCACCATGGCCCGTCGCGCGTCGACCACCTGAGTGAAGATCGACTCCGCGGTGGCGGTGAGGCCGACGAAGGCGTACCCCTGTCCAATCGCCATTTCCATGTCAGCGCGGGCGGCGGGTTCCTGGGCGAGGTCCGTCTTCACCCGGGCCGCCGCCTGATCGAGCAGCTCGCGGGCCGTCACGGTCCGACCGCGAGTTTCGTTTGGATTGGTGGCTCGGAATACCCCAAGCAGGAAATTCGTGATTCGGCTGGCGCGAGCCCGCTCGGCCTCGGCCACTTGAAGCGCCGCCGCGCGGCGGGCCGATTGCCACAGCGACCACCCGGTGGCACCGGCCAACGCGATCCCCACGGCCACCGCCGCCCCCACCCCGATCCGGTTGCGGCTCACGAATCGGCGGACTCGGTAGCGCGCCGTATCCGGCCGGGCGATGACCGGCCAGCCACCCAGGAAACGAGAGACGTCTTCACTGAGCTGGCCCGCTGATGCGTACCGTCGGATCGGCTCTTTCCGCAGGGCCATCAGGACGATCTGATCGAGATCGGTGTCGATCGGACGGATCGCGCTGGGCGGCTTGGGGGCCTGCTCGCAGACCGCCCGGGGCAAGTCCGGGGCGGGCACGTCGCGAAACGGCCGGGTGCCGGTCAGCAGATCGTAGAGGAGGACGCCTAACGCATAGACGTCGGTCGCGGTGGTCACCGGCTGGCCGAGGAACTGTTCCGGCGCCGCGTGCTCGGGTGTCAGGAGGAGCAGGTCGCCCGTGGTCGAGGCCGCGGCCGACGGGTCGAGCAGCTTGGCGATCCCGAAATCGAGGAGCCGGGGGGTGCCGAGCGCATCGACCAGAATGTTCGACGGTTTGAGGTCCCGATGGACCACCAGATGGCGGTGGGCGAACTGGACGGCCTGGCACACCGTCACGAAGAGGTGGAGCCGGTCGGCGACCGACAGCTGGTGCAGGTTGGCGTACTCGGTGATCGGCACGCCGTCGACGTACTGCATCACCAGGTACGGCTGCCCCCCCGGGCCGATCCCACCGTCGAGCAGCGTGGCGATGCTGGGGTGGTCGAGCCGGGCCATGATCTGGCGTTCCTGGAGGAATCGCCGGGTCAGCTCCGGCGTCGAGCGCTCCGGGCGAACGACCTTGATCGCGACCTGCTGCTCGAACTGATCGTCGACCCGGACCGCCCGATAGACCTCGCCCATCCCGCCCCGCCCGATCACGGCGACCAGACGGTAGGGGCCGAGTTGGGCGCCGACCCCGATCGGCTCGCCGGCGGGACGCATCGACGGGAGGAGGTGCTGGGGACTCTCGCCGACCCCGCTCGTTTCGTGGGCCGCCAGCATCGCCTCGACCTCGGCTCGAAACGCGGCGTCGCCCTGGCAGGCCTCGGCCAGGAAGGCCGTTCGGGCCTCACCGGTGAGGTCGAGTGCTCGGTCGAAGACGGCCCCAAGTCGCTGCCACGTTTCCGAGTGCATCGCCGCTCCAACGGTGAGTCCTGGGGAGAATTTACCCCCGGCTTGCCCCGCCGCCACCGGCGGGATAACCTCCAGTTCGAGACTGATCGTGACCCCCGAAACCTCCGTTACCGCCTGCCTGGAACGACTGCGTGCTGGGGATTCCGGCGCGCTCGATCGGATCCTTCCCCTGGTGTACGACGAACTTCGGGCCCTGGCCGGCGCCCAACTCCGCGACGAACGGACCGGCCACACCTTGGGCGCCACCGCCTTGGTGCACGAAGCCTACGTCCGCCTCGCCGACCGCGAACGCCTCAACGCCAAGGATCGGAGCCACTTCTTCGCCCTGGCCGCCCAGTCGATGCGACGAGTGTTGATCGATCACGCCCGAGCCCGCCGGCGGCAGAAACGGGGGCTGGGCCAGAACCTGGTGCCGCTCGATGAGGTCGAGCACCTGGTTGGGGATCAGGCCGCCGAGGAGTTGGTCGCGCTCGACGAGGCACTCGACCGACTGGCGGTCGCCAGCCCTCGGGCGGCCCAAGTGGTCGAACGACGGTTTTTCGCGGGGCTGACGCTCGAAGAGACGGCCGAGAGCCTTTCGACCTCCTTGAAGACGGTGCAGCGTGACTGGATTCAGGCGCGTGCCTGGTTACGGAAGGAGATTGCCTCCGTACTCGGTCTCTCCCTTTCTTGACCCACCCGTCGACCGGCGGGTGGCCCCTCGGCCTCAGCCGCCCATGGCCTGCTTGGCCTTCGCCACCTTGTCGCGGAGTCGCTCGACCGTCTTGGCCGTGGCGACCACGAAGCGCCCGTGCCGTCCGCGGGCCACCTCCTCGACCGGGTCGCGGACGCTGAACTCCAGGGTGACGCGCCGGCCGGCGACATCCACCACGGTCGCGGTGATGTCCACCCAGAGGCCGAGCGGGGTGGCGGCGAGGTGATCGATCTCGACCCGGGTGCCAACGGAGTCTTCCCCGGGGTCGACGCGCTGCAAGAGCAGGTTACGGCAGGTCATCTCGACGTCGCGGACCACGGCGGGGGTGGCGTAGACGCGGCCTTCGTCGCCCATGAAGCTGATGGTGCGGTCAGTATCGACCGTGATCCGGGCGGTGGTGGTCAGGCCGACCTGCAACGTGTCTTTCATCGAGGGTTCCCCAAGGAGAATACGACAGACAGCGCGACAACCAGCGCGACCACATTAGTCGGCTCGCCCGGCGGCGTGGCCAATGCGAACTGAGGCGAAACCGGGCGGCTATCCAGCGGCAAAAACGAGTTCGCGCCCGCTACCCGGCAATCAACTGATCCCACTCCCCGATCGTCCGGTCCAGCCGCTCCACCAAGTCGTCCACCTGGGTCCTGGTGATGCACAGCGGCGGCGTGACGAACACCGGCACCCCCCGCTTCATCGCGCCCGGTCGCCGCGGCCCGTACAACGACATGTAGAACGACAGCCCGTTCTTGTACGCCACCGCCTGGAACAGGTGCTCCGGCTCGGCCTCGGGTGCCGGGAACTCCATCGTCTCCTTGTCCTTCACCAACTCCAGAATCGCCAACAGCCCCTTGCCCCGAACGTCGGCGATCGGCCGGTGGGGCAGGATCCGCTCCCGCAGCAAGCCGTGGAGGTACTCGCCAACCGCCGCGCTGTTGGCGACCAGGCCATCCTGCTCGATCACGTCGAGCACCGCGAGGGTCGTCGCGCACCCGATCGGGTTGCCCATGTGGGTGTGGCCGTGGATGAAGTAGGCGCCCCGCGCGAACGGCTCGTTGACGCGGTCCGACACGGTCACCGCGCCCACCGGGAAGTACAGGCTCGAGATCCCCTTGCCGGTGACCAGGATGTCCGGAAGGACCCCGAAGTGCTCCATCGCGAACCACGATCCGGTTCGCCCGAAACCGGTCACCACTTCGTCAGCGATCAGGAGGACGTGGTAGCGGTCGCAGATCTCCCGGATCGTCGTCCAGTACGACACCGGCGGTACCAGCCCGTAATCTTTCCCGGCCCCCACCGGCGTGGCGATGAACGCGGCCACGTTGTCCGCGCCGAGGTAGTGGATCATCTCCTCGAGCTCGAGGGCGCAGGTCCGACCCCACTCCTCCTCAGTGACGCCGAGGGGACGGTCGGTGGACCGCCGGCAATGGCGGATGTGGGGGAAGTTGTTCAGCTGGGGGTCGAAGGCGGTCCGGTAGCCGGGGCCGCCGGCGACCGAGAGCGCGCCTAACGTCATGCCGTGGTAGCTGTCCCAGGTGCCGATCACCCGCGACTTGTTGGGATGCCCGGTCGCCAGATGAAACTGCCGCGACAGCTTGATCGCCGTCTCCACCGCCTCGGAGCCGCCCGACACCAGGTAGGTGGTCTTCAGGGTGCCTGGCATGACCCCCGCGATTCGCTCGCACAGGTCGGCCCGAGGTTCGTTGGCCATCGCCGGCGTGACATAGACGAACCGCTCGGCCTGGCGGCGCATCGCCTCGAGGACCCGCGGGTCGCCGGCCCCGATGCTGGTGGCTAACGCGCCGCCCGAGACGTCGAGGTAGCGGTTGCCGGCGGTATCGTAGAGGTAGATCCCCTCCGACCGCGCCAGGGTGATGTCGAACGGGTGATTGGAAAACACCCGGGCCCATTTGCCCTCGGCCGGCTTCAGTCTGGGAAGGGAACTGGTCGCGCTCGGCGCCATCTGAGGACCTCCGATGCACTGGGAAGAACGCCCGGCGGATTGCCGTCTAATCACCGTTTAGCTATCGTTAAATGAACGTTTAGTTGGACTCCCGGTCAAGGCCACCCGGGTGCCCGATCCCCGGAGGGTTCCCATGCCCCGAACGTTGGTCCCCCGTCGCCCCCCGCGCGAACAGGTCGTCGCGGGCATTCTCGACGCGGCCGTCGCCCTGTTCGCCAAGCGCGGGTACGAGGCCACCACCATGCAGGACGTGGCCACCAAGGTCGGGATGACCGGCCCGGCTCTGTACTACTACTTCGATTCGAAGCAAGACCTCCTGTTCGAGGTCATCGAGCTGAACCTCACCCGGATCATCGACCGGCTCGACGCGACGCTCGCGGCGACTCCCGCCCCGGCCGGCTCGGCGGCGGGAGAGTTGGCGGCCTTCGTCCGGACCCACGTGGAATTCCAACTGGCAACGATCGAGGGCGCTCGGGTCTACAACGCGATGTTCCTCGGCACCGCTGCCCTATTCGGAGCCTTGACGCCGCGGCAGCGGACGAACGTGATCGAGCTGCAGGACCGAGTGCTGGGCCGGCTCAAGGCCATTCTCCACCGGGGAGTCGCCAGCGGCGAGTTTGCCATCGAGGACGTCACCGTCACCGCGATGGGGATCATGGCCCTCGGTGAGTTCGCCCCGGCGTGGTTCAAGGCGAGCGGCCGCCTCGCCGCGGCCCAAGTCGCCCGCCTCTACGGAGCGGCGGCGTTACGGATGGTCGGTTGCTCGGGGTGAGGTGAAGTCAGGCGGGGCCAAAGACGCAGGGATAAACCGTCAACTCCAGGGGCGCGCCCATGGCCACGTTGCTCGCAGTGCTCGCGGCGGCGCTCTGGCAAGGCCCGCCGATCCGGGTCGAACAGAACGTGATGATTCCGATGCGCGATGGGGTCCGCCTCGCGACCGACCTCTATCGGCCGGCGACGGGAGCGGGCCCCTGGCCGGTGATCCTGACGCGGACCCCGTACAACAAGTCTGCCGGTCGCAACGCCGAGCAGTCTCGCGAGATGGCGACGGCAGGGTACGTCGTGGCCGTCCAGGACGTGCGGGGCAAGTATCAGTCGGAAGGCCGATTTCGGGTCCAGGCGACCGACGCTGACGACGGCTACGATACCGTCGAGTGGCTGGCTCGGCAGCCGTGGTCGAGCGGCAAGGTCGGAACCACCGGGTGCTCCTATCCTGGCGAGGCGCAGATCTTCCTGGCGAAGCGACGCCATCCGGCCCACGCCGCGATGATCCCCCGAGCCGCCGCCGGGCCGGCCCGCTATCTCTCGATCATCAACGGCGGGGCGTACGAGTTGGCCTTGATGTTCGGGTGGCTGCGCGCCGCCGGCAACCTGGTCCACCTGCAGCCCGCCCCGGGCACGCCGGACTCGCTGGTGGCCCTGGCCCGGCCCTTTCTATCGGCCCGCCTCGAATTGCCGGCGGTCGACTTTCAGGCCGCCTGGAAGACTCTGCCGCTGGCCGAGATGAATCGGCGAGTGCCCGGGCCGCCGACCGAGTGGGAGGCGTTCGTGACCCATGGTCCGGGCGATTCGTGGTGGCATCAATTCAACCTCCTCACTCCGGCCGACACGGTGGCCACCCCGGCGCTCCATGTGGGGTCGTGGTACGACTATGGGGTTTTCGAGACGATCGAGTACTTCGGTCGCTTCCGCCGCGAAGGTGCCGATCCTAGGACCCGCGACGGCCAGTACCTGATCGTGGCACCCACGGCTCACTGCGCCTTCGAGGGAGCCACCGAAGCGACCGTCGTCGGTACCCGGCCGGTCGGCGATGCCCGGTTCGATTTCACCGGGACCTATCTCCGCTGGATGGACTATTGGCTCAAGGGGAAGGACAACGGCATCGCCTCGATGCCGAAGGTGCAATACTATGTGATGGGAAGGAACGAGTGGCGCTCGTCGAACGAATGGCCGCTGCCGACGACTCAGCCCACCAAGTTCTATCTTCGCAGCGACGGCCGGGCCAACAGTCGCTTCGGCACCGGCCGCCTCGATTTCGAGGCGCCAGGCGCGGAACCGGCGGACGAGTACACCTATGATCCCGCCACGCCGGTGCCGTCGAAGGGCGGGGCGCTCTGTTGTACCGGCACCGCCGATGCGCCGCCCGGGGCGTTCGACCAGTCGGATGTCGAGATCCGGAACGACGTTCTGGTCTATTCTACGCCGCCGCTCACGAAGGGCATCGAAGTCACCGGGGCGATTGAGGCGGTGCTCTACGTCTCGTCGTCGGCGAAGGACACCGATTTCACGGTCAAGCTGGTCGACGTCTACCCCGACGGAACCGCGTACAACGTCCAGGAGGGAATTCTGCGGGCTCGGTACCGAGAGGGGTTCGACCGACAGGTGCTGATGGAGCCGGGCCGGATCTATCCGATTCGGGTCAACGTTCATGCGACCAGCAACTTCTTCGGGCCGGGGCACCGAATCCGGGTCGAGGTCTCGAGCAGCAACTTTCCCCGCTTCGATCGGAACCTCAATACGGGCGGCGACAACTCCCGGGAGACCACGATGGTGGTGGCCAAGAATCGGGTCCATCACTCCGCGCGCTATCCGTCCCATCTGCTGTTGCCGGTGATCCCGTGATGAAGCCGTTGGCACTCCGGGTGGAGATGAACGCCGGCCCGAACGAGCCTCGACCGGCGCGAGGCTGACGGATGGCGAGCGCCGATGTCGCGGTCATCGGTGGCGGGATCGTCGGCTTGGCATCCGCGCTCGCCTTGGTGGAGCGCCACGGCAAGTCGGTCGTCGTCCTCGAAGCCGAGCGGTCGGTGGCGGCCCATCAAACCGGCCACAACAGCGGAGTCATCCACTCCGGTCTGTATTACCAGCCGGGGTCCCTCAAGGCGACGCTGTGCCGCGCCGGACTCGACGCGATGTATCGCTTTTGTGCCGAGGAAGGGGTGCCCTTCCGCCGGTGTGGCAAGCTGGTAGTGGCGGTCACCGACGACGAGTTGGCCCGGCTCGATCGGCTCGAGGCGTTAGGCCGAGGAAACGGCGTCACCATCCGCCGGGTGCCAGGCCCCGCGCTCACCGACTATGAACCCCACGTGGTAGGGCGGGCCGGGCTCTGGGTCGAGGAGACGGGGGTGGTCGCCTACCGCATGGTCGCGGAGGCGATTCGCCGCCGGTTGGAGCGACAGGGCGGGGAGGTCCGGCTCGGCGCGCGGGTCCGGGCGATTCGCCGGGACGGGTCCGGGTTTGCCCTCGAGACCGAGGCTGGGTTGGTGGCAAGCCGAGCGCTGGTCAGTTGCGCCGGGCTCCAGGCCGACCGGATCGCCCGCCTGGCCGGCGCGGTGCCGGAGGCGAGGATCGTCGCTTTCCGCGGCGAGTATTATCGCTTGCGCGCCGAGCGAGCCAACCTGGTGCGCGGGCTCATCTACCCAGTTGCGGATCCCGCGCTCCCCTTCCTGGGTGTTCACTTCACCCGCGGCGTCGACGACGCCGTCGAGGCCGGACCCAACGCGGTCTTGGCGACCAGCCGCGAGGGCTATCGGTGGCGCGACGTCTCGGTGCGCGACCTCGCCGAGTGGATCGGCTATCCGGGGTTCTGGCGGCTGGGGATCCGCCACTGGAGGACCGGGCTCGACGAGGCGCTCCGGTCGCTCTCGCGCGATCGGTTCGCGGCGTCTCTCGCTCGGTTGGTACCCGAGGTGCGGGCCGACGATCTCGCGCCGGGTGGGACCGGTGTGCGAGCTCAAGCGGTCGACCGGGACGGGCGGCTGGTCTATGACTTCGTATTCGCCGACCAACCCAACGCGGTGCACGTGCTCAACGCGCCGTCGCCCGCGGCCACGGCCTCCCTTGCGATCGGCGAGGCGGTGGCGGCCCGGTTGGTCGAACGTCTCTAGACGTGGTCCCGGGCGGTGACGTTCAGCGCGGTGCCGGTGATGTACGCCGATTGGTCGGAGGCGAGAATCCTCCGCGGGCCGGCGCCAGGCTATCGAAGTCCCGCCATGCCTTTCACCGATTCGATCAACTTTACCGAGTCGTAGCCCACGCCCTCTTTGAAAACCAGGGTCACGTTCCGGATCTCCGCCGGGCGGGCGACCGGGTCGCCCCGAATCACCACGAGATCCGCGGCCTTGCCCGCTTCGATCGTCCCGAAATCGGCCTGGGCGCCGAGGATCTTCGCGCCATTGGCCGAGAGAATCTGGACGGCCTCGGTCGGGGTGAAGCCGGCCTCCAGGAAAAGCTCATAGTTGCGTTGGTCGCCGAAGCCCGCGAGGATCCCGCCGACCCCGGTGGGGTCGACGCCCGCGCCTAACAGCCCGCCCGCTCGGACGAACGCCAGCTCATAGGCCAGGAGTTTCTTGAAGGCGGCTTCAGTGATGGCGACGCTCGCCGCGGCGGCGGTCCCGAGGAACTGGCGCGCCTCGAGATAGGCCTCCTTCGCTGGGGGATAGAGCGCGTCGAGGGTGCGCTGTTCGAGCGGAGGCCGGCCCGCCATCAGGCCCTCGAAGATCACCACGGTGGAGGTCATCGCGACGCCCCGGGTCACCATGTCGCGGAAGGTGGCCCGAACCGATTCCCCGCCAAGATCGAGCGATTCGAACACGCCCATCTTCACGCCCGGGCAGTAGTTGGCGCGCTTGTCGGGATCGTACTCCTGATTGGCGTAGAGACCGTGCTCCACGGCGTCCATGCCGAGCTCGACCGCTTCGCGATAGCCGATCGAGCAG
This sequence comes from Gemmatimonadales bacterium, assembly GCA_046160105.1. Classification (GTDB taxonomy): domain Bacteria; phylum Gemmatimonadota; class Gemmatimonadetes; order Gemmatimonadales; family GWC2-71-9; genus SHZU01. The sequence goes on from JBJXGT010000011.1 coordinate 32,509, forward strand.
AGATGGCCGGTCACCTTGACGCCATGTTTGTGGGCCTCGGCCACCAAGGCGGCGAGTTCCTCTCGGGTAATCCGATCGTACACCTTGAGCCAACTGGCGCCCTCGCCTGCCCAGTAGGCGGCGACGCGACGGGCCGCTTCGGGCGTCGTGACTTCGTGCATGATGCCGTGATTCCCGCCCGGACCGGTGATGTAGGGGCCGGTCACGTACATCCGCGGGCCCACCAGCTCGCCGCGGTCGATCGCTCGCTTGAGGATCAGGTCCTGGTAAGGCGCCATGCTCCCGGTGGTCCGGATCGTCGTGACGCCGGCAGCGAGGTACAGACGAGGCGCGCTAACCGGTTGGTGGACATACGGCCACTGGGCGCCACCATAGAAGGTGTGATTGTGGAGGCCGACCATGCCGGGAATGACCGTGTGACCGGTCAGCTCCAGGGTGCGAGTTCCTGGGGCGATCCGAGCTTTACCGCTCGGTCCCACCCAGGTGATCCGGCCGCGCTCGACGAGGATCGTCTGGTCTTCGACCGGCCCGCGCCCGGTGCCGTCGACGAGCCTGACGCCTTGGAGCGCGACCACTGGGGCATCAACCGCGACGAACTGACGCTCCGCGGCGGGTAAATTCGCCGCTGCCTGCGGCAGGGCCGAGCCAGCCCATCCCAGTGATAAGAGTATTGCTATTCGCATCGGCGACCTCGACGTTTGAAGGACTCACACCACTACCCGGGGCGCGGCTATTCCGCGGCGGATCGGTTGGCGACCCGGCTCGACAGGAGGTACAGCCCCCCGGCCAACAAGGCCACCGGCATCGTCACCGAAACCAGCGCGATGCTGAGATGGTCCGTTCCCCTCGCCCCGACCGACTCGGCCAGCGTCCGGAGCCATCCGAGCCCGCCGGTCGACATCGCGGTCGACATTGCCCCCACCAATGGCCAGGAAATGAAATCGCCAAGGAGATGGACGCTGGTGACCAGGACCGCCGACGCCGTTCCCCGAATCTCGGCGCCGACCTGGGCCATCGCGATCGCCAGGATGAGACCGGTGGCCGCGTTGCCGAAGAGGGCCTCGGCCAGCACGCTCCCGAAGACGACCGTGCGGCTTTCGGCGATGGCAATCGTCGCCAACGGCACGATCGTGCCGACGATGGCCAGCGCCGCGACCCAGTAGTAGCTCGACGCGGTGTGGCGCCGGAGCCAGTCGCCGGCCAGCGCGCCGAGCAACGGTCCCACGATTCCGGCGATGAAGACCATCGCGCCATAGGTCGAGTTGGCGATCGCGATCGGAATCGCTTTGTCGCGCTGGAGAATGGTCGGGAGCCAGTATTCGACCGCGTTCTGGACGAAGATATGGCCGGCGAAGGCAAGCACCAGGACGACGTAGGCCGGATTGCCGAACAACCGACGGAGGGTGGGGCCGAGCGCGACGGGCGGGGTCGCGGGCCGAACGTCCATCGCCCCGCGAATCGGGTCGGCGGCCCGAAACAAAGCGATCGCCGCGAGCACCCCCGGCAAGCCGACGATGAAGCAGGCGGCCCGCCACCCCAGCTGGCCGGCGATCAGGCCCGCAATGGAGACCCCTAACGCCGCGCCGATCGGGGCCGCCGCGTAGAAGATGGATAGCATCCGACCCCGCCGCTCGGGCCGGTAGAGGTCAGAGATGATCCCGGGCGAGTTGGCCATGTAGGAGGCCTCGCCGATGCCGACGAACCCCCGCGTCACCGCCAACTGGCCGACCGACCGAACCAGACCCGACGCCGCGGTGGCCAGGCACCACACCGCCGCCGAGATGCCTAACAGCCGAGTCCGCACCATCCGGTCGCCAAGCCAGCCGAACAAGGGTGGCAGGAAGGTGTAGGTCAGCAGGAATGCCGAGCCGACCAGGCCCATCTGCGCGTCGGTGGCGCCCAAGTCCTTGCGGATCGGCTCCAACAGGCCGGTGACGGCTTGGCGATCGATGTAGTTGAGCAGGTTGAGGAGGCACAGCAACGCGAAGAGCCGGCCGCCGGGACGACTAGCCTCCATGGGTGTGCTCGGGACCCGGGTACTGTCCCGCCCGTACCTCGGCGCCGAACTGGCTCACCGCCCGCCGAGTCGCTTCCCCGAGTTCGGCGTACCGCTTGAGGAACTTCGGGGTGAACCCCTCGTTGAGGCCGAGCATGTCGTGGAGCACGAGGACCTGGCCGTCGCAGTCGGGGCCCGCGCCGATCCCGATGGTCGGAATCGACACGGCCTTGGTGACCGCCGCCGCCACCGCCCCGGGCATCAGCTCGAGCACCATCGCGAACGCCCCGGCCTGCTCGAGCGCCTTGGCGTCCTCGACCAGCCGCGCCGCGCCGTCGGCCTGCTTGCCCTGAATCCTGAACCCGCCTAACTGATGGACCGACTGCGGCGTGAATCCGAGATGGCCCATGACCGGAATGCCCGCGTTCACCATCGCGGCGATGGTGGGGGCCCAGGTCGCGCCGCCTTCGAGCTTGACCGCGGTGGCGCCGGTTTCCTTGAGGATCCGCCCGGCGTTCGCGATCGCGTCCGGGATCGACACCTGGTAGCTCAGGAACGGCAGGTCGACGACCACCAACGCGTGCTTGACACCGCGGCGGACGATCCGGCCGTGATAGATCATCTGATCGACGGTCGCGGGGATCGTGGTCTCTTCGCCCGCCAGCACTGGAGCGACCGAATCGCCGACCAGGACGACGTCGACGCCGGCCGCGTCGACCAGCCCGCCGAAGAGGGCGTCATAGGCCGTGATCATCACGATCTTCTGGCCCTTCCGCTTCTTCTGCACCAACTCGAGCGTGGTGATCCGCTTGCGAGAGTCCGCGAGGTATTCGGCCATGGCAATCGTCCCTGGGGCAGGAGATCAGGCGGGGGGCGGGAACAAAACGGCGCCGGTCTCGGCGTCCTCGACTCGGATCGCGCCGGTCGGGCAGAACCGGGCCGCCTTGAGGATCACGGTCTCGGGGGCACCGGCCGGATCGAACACCTCCGACTGGACATTGTCGTTATGACGGAACGCGCCCGGTGCGAGGTTGACGCACTGGGCGTTGCCGACGCAGGAGCGGTGATCGACGGTGATGCGAAGAGCACGGGCCACGGTTGCCTCCTAACGCCACGCCACCGGGAGTGACTTGAGGGACCGGAATTGGATGCTCGGCTGGTACTCGAGCCGAGCCGTCTCGAGCCGGAGGTCGGGAAACCGCTCGGCCAAGGCACGAAACACTTCCTGACCCTCCACTCGGGCCAGGGTCGCGCCGAGACAGTAGTGGATCCCCGATCCGAACGATAGGTGCGGATTGGGGCTTCGCGACAGATCGAACCGATCGGGGTCGGGGAAGGCTCGCGGGTCGCGGTTCGCGGCCGCCATGATCCACCGGATTCGATCGCCCTTCTTGATCTGCTTGCCGTGCCGTTCGACGTCCGCCGCCGCGATCCGTTGGGTCGACTTGACCGGCGGGTCGTAGCGGAGGCACTCCTCGGTGGCGAGCCGGCAGAGCCCCTCGGGATCTCCGCACAGCCGCGCCCATTGGTCGGGGTGACGCAGCAGGGCGAGGGTGCCGTTGCAGATCAGGTTCATGGTGGTCTCGTGCCCCGCGAACAGCAGAAGAGCACTGTTCACCAACACCTGATGGCGGGTGAAGATCCCCTCCTTCTCTGCCGTGGCCAACACCGAGATGAAGTCGTTCTCGGGGTGGGCCGCCCGCTCTTCGACCTTGGGATCGACATACGCCATCATCGCGCGGATCCCCTCCATCAGGGGCTTCATCCGATAGGGCTCGCCGCGGTTGATGTAGAGGAGCTTGTCGGCGAGCTGACGGAGGTGCTCCCGATCCTCGTTGGGCACCCCCATCATCTGGGTGATGATCCGCACCGGCAGTGGCGCGGCCAGGGCCTCGAGCACGTCCATCCGGCCTCGGGGCGCGGCTTCGTCGAGCAACCCGGCCACCGCGTTGCGCACGAATGGGCGCCACGCCTCCATCGCGGTGGGGGTGAAGTATTCGTGGACCGCGCCCCGCATGTCCGTGTGGGCGGGTCGGTCTTGCTCGACGAGCTGATCGGAGCGGAAGTCACGGACCTCGTCGAAGAGGCCGCGATCCGCCGGGTCGATCGGGGGATAGGGTGGTCGCTGATCCGATCGGATGACCGCCGAGGAGAACAGCTCGTGATGGCGAACCAGCCAGACCAGGTCGTCGTACCGGGTGACGATCCACAGTTCGGACCGGGCGTTCCAGTGGATCGGATCCGTCTCCCGGAGCCGCCCGAAGTAGTCGTACGGATCGGCGATGACGTCCGGGGCGAAGAGATCGTCGGACGGGTGGCTCATCGGGACCTCCGGGTCGCTCGAGAAACGGCGGCGCCGGGCCGTCGGCGTCCAGCGCGGGATGCGCGCGGCGCCAGCACCAGGGTCATCGTGCACAACTCTCCGCCGGTGGGGTTCCGAGCCCGAGTCATGATCGCGACCAGCCGGTCGACCAAGTCGTTGACCCGCTCGAGGTCGCGAGGCGAGAGCCAGGCGTGGCGCCGGCCAGCCCAGAGATTACGGCGGTCGCCGTCGGGTCGCGCCGGCTGGGTTCCGACGGCGGCCTTGAAGTCCCGCTCCGCGGTGCGGAGCATCGAGCGAACCAGCCGGGAGAGGGGATGGTCGCGGCCCTCGCGGTGCACCGGGTAGTCTAGCACCAAGGGGTGGCCGGCCAAGTCGTACACCGCCTCGAGCCGGCGCCCAGTCCGCCGGGGCTCCCGGCTGATCAGCAGGCCAACCCGGAGCAGCCGCTTGAGGTGGTAGTAGAGCGCGTCTGCCGGCCGCCCCATCAGGGCGGAGAGCTCGGGGGCCGAGCGAGGCCCCGCCGCCTGGATGGTGTCGATGATCTCCTGGCGGACCGCCGACTCGATCGCGGCGAACTGATCGGCCCGTTTGATCAGGTAGGGACGGGTCCGGGTTCTGCTTGACATAGTTGGAATATCGCGCCTGATTTCAACACCGCAAGAGAGGACGCCCTCGTGACCGGCTGGATCGATCTCATCAAGGCCTGGCCCGGCGAAGAAGTCGTGGTTCGCTACGACCGGGAGGCCGATGCCTGGATGTTCATCGCCCTCCACGCCACCCATGGCACCCGGTCGGTCGGGGGCTGCCGGATGAAGGTCTACCCGACGCCCGACGAGGGGCTCTGGGACGCGATTCGCCTGGCCGAGGGGATGACCAACAAGTGGGCCGCGATCGACGTGAACTACGGCGGCGGGAAGGCGGTGATCGCCCTGTCGAAACCCGTCTCGGGCGACGCCCGGACGGCCCTCCTCCGCCGCTTCGGCCGGATGATCGACTCGCTCAACGGTCGCTACGGGACTGGCCCGGATATCGGGACCACCCCGGACGACATGGCCCTGCTCGCGACCGTCACCCGGTACGTCCACTGCTATGACTGGACCATCAAGGCCCCCTACGACCCGGGCGTCTACACGGCATTAGGCGTGTTCGTGGGAATGAAGGCCGCCTGGCGACACCTGACCGGGTCGAGCGATCTCCGAGGCCTCCGGGTCCTGGTCCAGGGCGTCGGCGACACCGGCGCGCCGTTGGCCCGTTCTCTGAAACAGGCGGGCGCGGTGCCGCTGCTGACCGATTTGAACGCAGCGAAGCTTGCCGCGCTGGCTGAGGAGCTGTCCGCCGAGACGGTCCCGACCGAGCGGGTCTACCAGACGGCCTGTGACATCTACGCGCCGTGTTCGGTCGGGGCGACCCTCGACGAAACCACCATTCCGAAGCTCACCTGCCGGGTCGTGGCCGGAGCCGCGAACAACCAGCTCCGCGGGCCCGAGGACGCCGCCCGACTGGTGGCGCGGGGCATTCTCTACGCGCCGGACTATGTCGTCAACGGGGCCGGAGCCGTGTCCCTCGCCATGGTCGACCAAGGAGCCAGTTTCGAGGCGATCGAGCGGGAGATCGAGAAGATGGACCCCCGTCTCACCGGGATCTTCGAAGAGGCCAAGGCCCGCAACGAGTCACCGGTCGAGGCGGCGCGCCGGATGGTGGAGCGGCGCCTCGCCTCGATCCGCAAGGACGCCTGAACGGCGGACCCCGCGCGGGGGTGGGGAGACCCACGCAGGATGACGCCGCTGAATCGCCACACCAAGGAGGGGCCGATGCGTTGGATCGCGTTGATGGGACTGGCGGCCGTGCTCCCGGGGACAGTAACGGCCCAGCCCAGGGAAGTCGCTCTCGAGTGGGGCGTCAAGATTCCGCTCCGAGACGGGGTTCGGCTCAACGCGACCCTGTACCGTCCGCGGGGAGAGACCGCGCCCCAGCCGGTGGTCTTCACCTTATCTCCCTACATCTCCGATACCTACCACCGCTTCGCCATGGGCCTCGCCCGCGAGGGCTACATATTCGCCACCGTGGACGTCCGCGGACGGGGCAACTCCGAGGGCAGCTTCGAGCCGTTCGTCAACGAGGCTCGCGACGGGCACGATGTGGTGGAGTGGCTGGCCGCCCAGCCGTGGAGCAACGGCAAGATCGCGATGTGGGGTGGTTCGTATGGCGGGTTCGATCAGTGGGCTACGCTCAAGGAATTGCCGCCCCACCTGACGACCATCGTCCCCGTCGCCCCCGCCTATCTCGGCATCGACTTTCCGATGGTCGGCAACATCTTCTCGAGCTATTTGCCGCAGTGGCTCACCTTCACCTCCGGCAAGACAGATCAGGCGCAGATCTTCGGCGACATGGCGCAATGGGCTGGATACATGAAGGTGCTCCGCCGCGAGGGGCTCCCGTTTCGCGCGCTGGACAGCATCGCCGGCAATCGGTCCACGGTGTTCCAGAAATGGTTGGCCAATCCCACCCCCGGTCCGTACTGGGACGCCACCTCGCCGACTCCGGCGCAATACGCGAGGATGACCCAGTCCATCCTGACCATCACCGGCCACTACGACGGCGACCAGTTAGGCACCCTGACCCACTATCGCAAGTTCCTCCAACACGCCGCCCCGGCCGCTCGCCAGAACATCTACCTCGTGATCGGGCCGTGGGACCATGGCGGCACCCGGGTCCCGACCCGGGAGGTCAACGGCGTCTCCTTCGGCCCGGCGAGCATGGTCGACATCAACCGACTCCACAAGGAGTGGTACGACTGGACGTTGCGAGGAATCGGCACCCGCCCGCGCTTCCTCGAGAAACGAGTCGCCTACTACGTTGCCGGCGCCAATGGCGACGTCTGGCGGTATGCCGACAGCCTCGAAGCGGTTGCCTCGGAGAAACGGACCTTCTATCTCAGCTCGACCGGCCGGGCCGCCGATCCCTTCGGTGGCGGCCGGCTCGAGACGGCCGCGCCGAGCCGCGCTGGGTCCGATGAGTATCTCTACAATCCGCTCGACCCGCCCGCCGCCGGCGAGGTGACCCATCCCGCGGCGCTTTCGTTCGTCGATCAAACCCGTCTGTTCACCACCCGCGGCAACGGCGTCATCTACCACACCGATCCGTTTCCGGCCGAGACCGAAATCGCCGGCGAAGTCTCCCTGACGATCTGGCTGGCCCTGAACGTGCCGGACACCGACTTCGAGGTGACCTTGTCCGAGGTGCTGCCCGATGGGCAGAGCATCCAACTCGCCTGGACTCAGCTCCGGGCCCGATATCGCGAATCCCTCCGGAAGGAAACGCTGATCCCACCCGAGGTGCCGTTGCCGTACCGGTTCGACCAGTTCAACTGGTTTGCCCGGCGAATCGCCAAGGGAAGCCGGCTGCGACTGTTCTTCCGCTCGCCAAACGGCCTCGAGCTCCAGCAGAATTTCAACGGCGGCGGCGTGGTCGCGAACGAGACCCGAAGCGAGGCCCGGACGGCCCGGGTCACCGTCCTTCATGGACACGAGCACCCGAGCGCGCTGGTGGTTCCGATCCGACCCTAGCCGAGGTAGGTTGGATCGGTAGCTCTTTCGTTCGCACCCTCAATCTCCCGATCCCCCATGAAAACCGCGCGACTCTCCCTCGTGTTGCTGGCGCTCTCGGTCGCTCCCGCCACCGCCCAGCGGCCCCCGGCCGGATCACCCCGCCTCGAACCGGTTACCCTCGACTCGGCGTTCTTGTCCGGTTTCCGTTGGCGCAACATCGGCCCCGACCGCGGAGGCAGATCGATCGCGGCCAGCGGTGTTCGTGGCCGGCCGAAGGAGGCCTACTTCGGCGCGGTGGGCGGCGGGCTCTGGAAGACCACCGACGGCGGGGACCACTGGACCCCGGTGACCGACGGGAAGATCACCAGCGCGTCGGTCGGGGCCGTCGCGGTGAGCGAGACCAATCCGGACATCGTCTTCATCGGGATGGGCGAATCCTGCATTCGGGGCAACATCATGCCCGGCGACGGGGTCTACAAGTCGCCGGACGCCGGGAAGAGCTGGAGTCGGGTCGGCTTCGCCGGGGTCGACGCGATCTCGAAGATCCGGATCCATCCGACCAACCCGAACGTCGTCTTCGTCGCCGCGTTCGGACGATATAGCGTGCCGAGCGCGGAGCGAGGCATCTACAAATCGACCGACGGCGGAACGAGCTGGCGACGGGTCCTGTTCCGCAACGACCAAACCGCCGCGGTCGACCTGTCGATCGATCCCTCCGACCCCAACGTGCTCTACGCCGCGCTCTGGGAGGCCTACCGCAAGGAGTACCAGATGTCGAGCGGCGGCCCGGGCAGCGGACTCTTCAAGAGCACCGACGGCGGCGAGACGTGGACCGAGATCACCCGAGCTCCCGGTCTGCCCGCCACGGGGTTGGTCGGCAAGATCGGTGTGGCGGTGTCGCCGGCCAATCCGAAACGTGTCTACGCGCTGGTGGAACACCACAGCGGCGGGCTGTTCCGGAGCGAGGATGCCGGCGCCACTTGGGCCAAGATCAACGACAACCGGTCGATCCGGCAGCGGGCGTTCTACTACACCCACGTGTTCGCCGATCCCAAGAACGCCGACGTCGTTTACCTCGAGAACACCTCGCTGTTTCGGTCGACCGACGGCGGAAAGACCTTGAAGAGCGTCGGTGAGGGCACCCACGGGGATTTCCACGACCTCTGGATCGACCCGGATGATCCGGCCCATCTCGTGGTCGCCAACGATGGCGGCGGCGCCGTGTCGTACGACACCTCCGCACGGTGGACCGCGCAGGACTACCCCACCGCCCAATGGTACCACGTCATCACCACCAAGCACGTTCCGTATCACGTCTGCGGGTCCCAACAGGACAACAGCACCTTGTGCACGCCGTTCAACTGGAACGCCGCCGCCTTCGGGCTGGCCGGAGGTGGTCGGCGGGGTGGCGCCGGGGCCGATTCGGCTCGGGACATCACCCTGGGCGGCATGGCCGTCTCCTATGAGGCGGGCGGAGGCGAACCGGGATACATCGCGCCCGATCCGCTCGATCCCGACCTGTTCTACTCGGGCACCAACAACGGCGCCTACCTCGACAAGTTCAATCGGCGGCTGGGCACCTCACGCGAGGTGAACCCGTATCCCTGGTTCTACTCCGGCGAGCCGGCGAAGGACATCAAGGAACGCTGGCAGTGGACCTTCCCGATCATCTTCTCCCCGGTCGACAAGCGGACCTTGTACGTCTCGTCGCAGCGGTTGTGGGCGACCAGCGACGGCGGCAAGACCTGGCGGGCCCTGAGCGGCGACCTGACCCGGCACGATCCGGCGACTCTCGGGAAGTCCGGTGGGCCGATCACCGGTGACATGAACGGCCCCGAAGTGTACGCCACGATCTTCGCCGTCGGACCGGGCAAGCGCGATCTCAACGTGATCTGGACCGGCTCGGACGATGGTCTGGTGCACGTGACCCGAGATGGCGGGACGACCTGGAGCCGAGTGACCCCGCCGGACATGCCCGAGTTCGGCCGGGTCAGCCAGATCGACGCATCGGCGTTCGGCTCCGGGGCGGCGTACCTCTCGGTGCGGCGGCCGCTGCTCGACGACCGGGCGCCGTACATCTTCAAGACCAAGGACTACGGGCGAACCTGGACCAAGATCGTCGCCGGAATCCGAGCCGACGCGTACGTCCATGCCGTACGCGAGGATCCGAGCCGACCCGGGCTGCTGTATGCCGCGACCCAGCACGGCGTGTACCTCTCCTACGACGACGGGGCGAGTTGGCAGCCCATCAACCAGAACCTGCCCGATGTGCCGGTGGCCGACCTGATCGTCGAGGGCAACGAGCTGGTCATCGGCACCCACGGCCGCGGGTTCTGGGTGCTCGACAACATCGCCCCGATCCGACAGGCGAGCCCTGCGGTCTTGGCGAAGGACCTGGCCGTGTTTCGGGCTCCGGCGGCGCTCCGGTCGGGCCCGACCGTGGTATTGAGCTGGTGGCGCAAAGCCCCCGCCAAGGAAGCTCGGCTCGAGATCCTCGACTCGACCGGCGCGGTGTTACGGGCATTTCGCCCGGATACGCTCAGCCGCGCCGCCCGTGACTCGGTTGCCGGCGAGGAGGGGTTCCGGGGTCGATCGGGGCCATTCATGCCTAACGAAATCGGGGTCAATCGGATGGCGTGGGACCTCCGGGCCGAGGGCGCCACCACCTTTCCCGGGATGATCCTCTGGGGAGCGAGCACGGCCGGTCCGGTGGTGCCCCCGGGGCGGTACACCGTCCGGGTCACGGCCGACGGCCAGGTCGCCTCGGCCCCGCTGGCGGTGGTCCGCAACCCGCGCATCACCGACGTCACCGACGCCGACCTTCACGCCCAGTACGCGTTTTCCCGCCGGGTGCGTGACAAGGTCTCGGAAGCGAACGACGCGGTGGTGGCGATTCGCCGAGTCAAGGCGCAGGTGGATGATCGACTCAAGAAATCGGATGACACCCGGCTCAAGGCGGCCGCGGACCGGCTGGTCGGCAGCGCCTCGGCGGTGGAGGAAAACATCTACCAGGTCCGGAACCGGAGCGGACAGGATCCGCTCAACTTCCCGATCAAGGTCAATAACCGGCTCGCCAACCTGATGTCGATGGCCGAGCGTGGCGACGGCCGGCCGACGACCAACATGCCGGAGATCTTCCGGATCCTCAGCACCGAGCTGAAGGGCTACACCGATCGGCTCACCGAGGTGTGGGCCCGAGAACTCGAGGCGGTCAACGCCGAGCTGGCGAGGCTTCGCTTGGTGCCACTCGATCCGAAATGCGCCAAGCCGAGCGGCTGCGGGGGCAACGTGACGTGAGCCCGCTGCGGCCGGCCGGCTTTCGGTTCCCGGGCCGGCTCAGCCGCCGGAGGTGGCTTGGGGACCCCGGGGTGAAGCGGCGATCGCCGCCGGGTAGCGCTGCTCGAGGTCGCTGGGGCTCGCCACCGAGAGGCCGAGATCGGTGAGGAGCCCATCGGCGAGGCCGTAGATCCAGCCGTGCACGGTGAGCGACTGCTGGCGTCGCCAGGCATCCTGCACGATGGTGGTTCGGCAGACGTGGACCACCTGCTCGATCACGTTGAGCTCACAGAGCCGATCGACTCGATCGGCTTCGGTCGGGTGCGCCGCGAGAGCGGGCTTGTGCCGCTCGGCCACGTCCTGCACGTGCCGCAGCCAATTGTCGATCAGGCCGAGCGGCTGGCCCCGGAGGGCCGCTTGGACACCCCCACAGCCATAGTGACCGCACACGATCACGTGGGCGACCTTGAGGACATCGACCGCGTACTGGAGCACCGACAGGCAGTTGAGGTCGGTGTGCACCACGACGTTGGCCACGTTCCGATGGACGAACAGTTCGCCGGGAAGCCGGCCGACGATCTCGTTCGCCGGCACCCGGCTGTCGCTGCACCCGATCCACAGGTAGCGCGGCGTTTGCTGCGCGATCAGCCGCTGGAAGAAATCCGGATCGGAGGTGACCGCTCGGCGGGCCCAGGCCCGGTTGCTGGCGAGAAGGTCGTCGATCATCGCGCGATCCTCAGGAAGCGAGCTGGCTGATGCCGAACGTGATCAAGCCGACGACCGCGCCAAGTAGCCAACCCAATTGGACGATCAGCTTGAGTTCCCGCTCGATCACCCGGCGAATGATGTCCTCCATCACCGGGAGCGGGAACCCGATGATCTTCTGCTCGACCATCTCCGGAATGTTGAGCCGGCCGACCACCTCGGGTACCTGCCGCTCGACCCAGCCCCAGGCGCTGGCGGTGACGGCCCCGCTCAGTTGATCGGTCTGCTCGTCACCCAGCCAGTCGGCGGGGCGGCCGATCGGCCGGTCGAGCAGGGCGGTGCCGGTCGAGGTGAGCGCCTGTTCGACCCAGGCGCGGCCTCGCTCCTTGCCTAACGCCGCGCGGAGGACGTCGGCCGCCTGCTGGGGGGTCATTCGGGCCAGGAGCCGGTCCCAGGTGGTCTCGCCCGCCTCGTCGAGGGCCTTCATCAGGGCGTCCTTGAGCGACACCCGCATCCCGTCGGCCCGGGCCGCCTGGACCAGCCAATCGCCGATCGAGGAGTCGAGGGCGGTGCGACGGGGCGGGGGGAGCCGCCTCAGTCGGGGGCCGAGCGGCTCCTGGAGGAGGCTGGTCAGCCCTTGGTGCACCGCGGTGGCGATCCGCTCCCGCATCGGCGACGAGGTCACCGCCGCGGCCAACCGGTCGAAGCCCTCGCCCTCGAAGCCGTCGACCAACCGGGCCAAGGACTTGTCGTTCACCACGAACTTGGCCATCAGCCGCTCGTGGAAGAGCAGCTTCTTCCCAGCGCTGTCGAAGGCTTCCCGGAGGGCTTTCCGAATCGTGGCCTTGGCTTCGGGATCGGCCAGTAGGTCGCCGAGCCGGGCCAGCGCGGCGGGCAGCGCGTCGGTGATCGCCTGTTCGATCGGGCCGAGCAGCCCCGGCGGCAACCGCTCGGCGAGTGGTCGCTCGTCGGCTTCGAAGGCCGCCATTTGGCCCCGGATCCAAGACCGAATGGTCCGCTCGAGCCCCTCGCTCTCCGCGATCTTCACCACCCAACCGTCGAGTTGCTCGGCCAGGGCGTCGCGTCGGGCCGGGGTCAACAGTTCGCCGACCGGCCGTCCTTCCAGATCGCGCTTGAGGGTGTCGAGCCACCGTCCGAGCAAGGCCTCGAACTCGGGCGAATGGGTGTAATCGGCGAGTCGCTCCGCCAGGCGGGCCGAAAACTGGCCGATCCCGTTCTCGATCGCCGCCAGGGCGCTCGGTCCGAGCTGGGCACGCAACGAGCCGTGCTCCCGTTCCAGCACCCCGCGGATCGCCCGGCCCACGGCCTCGTCGAAGGCCGCCCGAACCGGCGGAGCGGCCAGCCGCTCGGCGAGATCCTGCGCGGTGAGCAGTTTTTCGCCGACCGCCTTGCCGATGCTTCGGGCCAGCCGGGCTTTGTTCTTGGGGATCGCGCCCTGGAGCCGAAACGGCCCGATCCCGGTCGGCTCGTGGGGCCGAAACAGCATCCAGATCGCGATCGCGTTGGTGATGCCTCCGGCAAACGCGCCACCGAGAATGGTGACGGCCGCCGCCGCGATGAGGTCTCGATCCATGGGCCGGGAATCAGAACTCGCCGCGGTGAAAAGACAAGCGGCTGATCGGCTGGCGCGCGTCGGTTCGACACGCGGCCATGGCTATCCCGTTGACAGCACGGGTTTTGGGGATGGGCATCTTCCTTGCCAGTCGGGCGAATGATCCCTCTCGGACGCGTCGGTCATGGCCAGGTTTCCCATCGCTCTGTTGGTTGCCGCCTCGGTCGGATGTGGGGAGCCCACCGGTGTGGATCTCGCGACCGGCGACCTCCGCCTCCAAGTGGTCGAAGATTTGGTCCCGAGCCGGCTCCCCGCCGATCCGGCGAAGGTCGAACGGGCGACCCTGACTGGGTCGATCTTGCTTCTCGATCTGAGCTACAGCGGCGGGTGTCGGGAGCACTCCTTCGCCCTGGTGACCGGGACGACTTTCGCGGAGTCCTGGCCGCTGTTCACGGTGATGCGACTGGCCCACGATGCGGCCGGGGATCTCTGCGAGGCGGTGGTCCGCCGGAGCATTCGAGTCGATCTAAGCCCCATCGTCCCGCTCGTGCGCCGCGCTGGTGGCGATGCGCTCCGGTTCGAGTTGATCGAGCCGGGCGAACGATTCGCCGCGGTGGGCGAACTCCGCCTCCGGTTCTAGCCCGGTTCGTTCGGCCACTATCGAATGGCGATCGGGCGTCCGGGCGATCCCGTCGCGCCCTTGAATCGGACCGGCGTGAACACGAAGAGAAACTCGTAGGCCCGTTCGGCCGTGAGCGCCTCGAAGTGGAGATTCTCCTGGTTCCAGATCCCGTTCTTGGTGATCAGCTCCTGGTGGACCGGGTAGATCAGACCGCGGTCGGGATTGGGAGTGACTTCCAATCCGGGAGAGTCGGACCCGACCATCGACGGCTTGCGGTCGATGATCCACTGGGCGACCTCGAGACCGATCCCCGGCTGCCCGGCCGAGTACTCACCCGGTTTGGTCCACAACGCCGACCAGCCGTAGGCGAAGAGGATGGCATCGCCCGGCCGAATGCTCGCCTCGGTCATTCCCTGGCGAGCCAACGCACCCCGGACGTCGGCCACGGTGACCTCATAGCCGTTCGCCAGCACCGGGAGCCCCTTGTAACCGGCGACGTCGATCAGCACTCCGCGGGTGATGATCGGCTTGATGTTCTCGACGCCGAGCTTGGCGAGGCCGTACCGGCCGGCGATCTCGCTCCAGGGGTGGCCGTTGTAGTAGACGTCCTGGGTCGAGCCGTCCGCCATGGTCACCCGGGTCCCGATATGACCGGGGCCGTCGAATTGAGTCCCGACCTGGCCGATTTCGCCGGCCACGAACTCGTCGTTGCCGACCAGCCGGTTTCGCCCGACGGCCCCGGCGGGCGCCGCGGGGATCGTTAGGCTGAAGGTCCGTTGGCCAAAGAGCGGCATTCCTGCCTCGTAGACCTGGCCCAGGTCGTACACCTTCCCGGTTTTGACCAACCGAAGCGACTCGAGGACCTTCTCGGGCGTGATCCAGTTCGACCCGCCGGCCTGGTCGTCGGCGCCCCAGAGCGGGTGGGGCCACCAGGGACCGCGTTGACGGGTCTGGGCGGCCAACGGGTGCAGCACCATCGTGGCGAGCAAAAGGCAGATGAACGCGGGCATCGGGTCGCTCCGGGCGATTCGGGACACGAATGGCGGGTGAGGGTCCAGCTGGATTGGTAGATATTAGGCTGGTCGACCGGGGCCGCAAGGTGGTCACTGGCTGGGCGAATCCTCTCCGACGGAGCGCCTCCCGTCAGCCGTCGATCCGCTTGTGGAATCGGCGGACCGCGAGGGCCACGAGCACCACCGCGAAACCCACCAGGACCGCCAGGTCTGGACCCATCGTCATCAGCCCCGCTCCCTTGAGCAGAATCCCCCGAAGGACGCGAAGGAAATAGGTGAGCGGGAGGGCGGCGCCGATCCATTGGGCCGGTTCGGGCATCGCCGCGCGAGGGAACATGAACCCGGACAGCAGGATGTTCGGAAGGAGATAGAAGAAACCGAGCTGCATCGCTTGGGCCTGGGTTTTGACGGTGGTCGACACCAGCAGGCCGACTCCGAGGCTGGCCACGATGAAGGGCAGGGCGGCGAGGTACAGCGACACGAGGCTCCCCTCGATCGGCACCGCGAACAGGACCCGCCCGACCAGCAGGATCACCGTCATCTGGACGTACCCGACCAGGAGGAACGGGATGATCTTGCCGAGCATCAGGCTCGTCTTGTTGATCGGGGTGACGATCAGCTGCTCGAGGGTGCCCCGTTCCCGCTCGCGGACCACCGCGATGCTGGCGATGATCACCATCGTCATCGAGAGCAGCACGCCGATGATGCCGGGGACGATGAACACCGAGCTGCGCAGACCGGGGTTGTACCAGGGGCGGACCCGGACGTCGATCGACGGCATCGCCGCCGTGCCGGTCGCCTGGACCACCATCAGGCGGGTCTGCAGCGCGCCGACCTGCGCGCCGGCCGCGATCGCCGACGACGAGGCGAGTGGGTCGGCCGCGTCGATGATGATCTGGGCGTTGGCCTCGCGGCGACGTTTGAGGTCGTGGGCGAAGTCGGGGGGGATCACCAAGGCGGCCGAGGCGTCCCCGCGTTCGATCCAGCGGCGGATCTCGTCCCGGTTCGACACCTCCGCCGCGAGATCGAAGTTCCCGGTATTCACCAACGCACGCACCAACCCACGGCTCTGCGCGCTCTTGCTTTCGTCGAGGACGATCATCGGCAAGTGGCGCACTTCCGTCTGGATCGCGTAACCGAACAGGGCGATCTGGATCATCGGGATCCCCACCAGCATCGCCAAGGTGAACCGGTCTCGGCGCATCTGGACGAACTCTTTCCAGAGCATCGCCCACACGGGCCACCGGGCGATCGGCTTCACGAGGTGGCTCCCAAATCAGCCTCGTCGCGCCGTTGAAGCTCGACGAAGACCGCCTCGATCGAGGGTAGCCCGAAACGGTCGACGACCTCCTGCGGGGTGCCGAGGCCGATCAGGTGCCCACGGGAGAGGAACCCGAGCCGGTCGCACCGCTCGGCCTCGTCCATGTAGTGGGTGGTCACGATGATGGTGGTGCCCTCCGCGGCGTGCTCCCGAATCAGTTTCCAGAACAGTTGGCGCGACGCCGGATCGACCCCAGCGGTCGGTTCGTCGAGGAACACCAGGGCGGGGTGGTGGACGGTGGCGCAGGCCAGCGCGAGACGCTGCTTCCAGCCGCCCGAGAGGGTGCCGGCCAATTGGTGCTTCCGCTCGTCGAGCCGGTACCGGGCCAACTGCTCGGGAATCCGGACCCGGCGCTCCTTCGCGGTCAACCCGTAGACCCCGCCGTAGAAGCGAATGTTCTCGTCGATGGTCAGATCTTCGTAGAAGCCGAACCGTTGCGACATGTAACCGATCCGCTCCCGCACCTTTTCCGGCGCCGCGACCACGTCGATCCCCGCGACGATGGCGGTGCCGGCGGTGGGTTCGAGCAGTCCGGTCAGCATCCGGATGGTGGTGGTCTTGCCGGAGCCGTTCGGGCCGAGCAGGCCGAAGATCTCCCCGCGACGCACCTCGAGGTCGAGCCCGGCGACCGCGACCATCTCGCCGAACGCCTTTCGGAGACCGGCCGCCTGGACTCCGAAATCGTTCACCGCGGGGCGGCCTGGCTGAAGGTGACCGTGACCCATAGCCCCGGATGCACGCCGTCGGCCGGGGCGAGCTCCAGCTTGACGCCGAACATCAGGTCGGCCCGCTCCTCTTCGGTGAGCGCCACCCGGGGCGTGAACTCGGCCTTGGTGTTGATCGCCACCACTCGCGCGGTGCCGGCGGTGCGATCGGTCCCGTCGATCGTGACCGTGGCCCGGTCGCCGATCTTGACGCCGGCGACGCGTGAGGCCGGCAGGTAGACCCGGACGAACGGTCGAGCGAGGTCGCCTAACGTCACGGCCGGAGCGCCGGCCGGGAGATACTCCCCCGGCTCCGCCTGGCGGAGCAGCACCCGGCCGGCCACCGGTGCCCGGATCACCAGGTCGGCGGCCCGTGCCTCGATCATCCCCAGCGACGCCCGTGCGGCGGCCAGCTCCGAACCGGCCATGGCCACCCGGTCGGTTCGCGCGCCGGCCTTGAGGAGGGCGAGCGCTTCCTCGGCCGCCCGTTTGCGCTCAGCCGCCACCGAGCTGGCAGTGGTGGCGTTGTCGAGCTGTTGCTTGGCGATCACGTCTCGCTGATAGAGCGAGCGGAACCGCTCCAGGTCGCCCGCGGTTCGCTCGGCTTCCGCCCGGGCCGCCGCGACGTCCGCTTCGGCCCGTCGAACCTCCTCGGGGCGAGCGCCCACCTCGAGGTCCTTGAGGGCGGATTGGGCCATCGCGATTCGGGCCCGGCCGGCCGCGAGCGATGCCGGCAGATCCGCTTGGGTGAACAGCGCTACCGTATCGCCGGCGGCGACGTCGACGCCCTCCTCGACCCGGACCGCCACCACTCGGGCGGCGATCGGTGGTCCGAGATCGATTTCCGGAATCTCTACGGTGCCACGGGCGGAGAGCACCGTGGCCGAGTCCCGGCGGCAGGCCGTCGCCACGACCATCGTCACCATCAGCCACCGGATCGTCATGGTCGGCTCCCAGGGGTGGTCACGCCCATTCCAGCAAGGGCGAATTGGGCGGCATGCTGGCCGAAGGCGGTCACCTCGGCGTCGGTCGGATAGTCGGGCCCTCGTTGCAGCAGCACCCGCACTAACGGTTTGGCAAGCGCGAAGTAGAACATCTGCGAAATCGTCGAGAGGAGCGCGAACTCGGCCCGAACGTCGGGCCGGACCGTGCCGCTGGCCCGGGCCGCCTCGATCGCCCCGACCGTTGGCCGAAACAACTCAGCCGCCAGTCCGTGAATCATCGGCTGAGCGTGCTCCGCGCCATGGTCGAGCAGTTCTCGGGCAATCAGCATCACGGCCCGGGGGTGGGCGTTGATGAGGGCGACCTGGGCGGCCACCAGCCTCTCCACTTGCGAACCGATCGCTTCGGGATTCCCCTGGGCCCGAACCGAGTCGCGCAAAGTCGCCCCGATTCGCTGGAACACCGCGCGATAGAGCCCCAGCTTGTCGCCGAAGTAATAGTAGATCAGCGCCGGATTGGCGTCGGCTCGCTCGCCAATCTGCTTGACTGATGTAGCCGCAAACCCTTGCAAGGCAAAGAGTTCGTCGGCCGAGTCGAGGATGGCAGTTCGACTCGCCGGGGGAGTGTCCGCGATCGTCTTCATTGATTCAATTAAACAATCAATCAAGTTGCTCGCAATGAGATTTCGTGACCGCGGAGCCGGCCAGTGGAACGCGGACCGTCGCCGGGCCAGGCACCGCAGGCGGGACTAGCGGCCCGAGGCCTGAAAGGGGAATCTCATTGTCGGCACCGTGGCCTACCCCGTCAGCCCGGGGAGGAGGCAGCTTGGCTCCGGAAGACTGCAAGAGCGTTCTAGAGTCGCCGTAATGAGGCGTAAGATGGCAACTATACGGCAATAACGCTGCAGTCGCCGTCCACGGTAGGGAGCGCGACGGTCCCAGGCCGGTCGCGATCACACTTCGCTCGGGTTCTGGGCGAGCCGTTGAGCGGCGCCCAGGCAGCGCTGCCGGGCGGCCGGGCAGGTGGGCCCGCGGTGGCAGGAATTAGGGAACGAGCAGAAAAGCCGGCCGGTGCCGGGGTCGAATCAAGGGGAAATGGCGTCGATCAGTCGTCAGGAGGGTAGACGCGTCGACCCGCTCGGCGGCGGCCACGACGGCCGAGTCGACGAAGCCGATCGTGGCGTCCCGATAGGTCTGCATCAGGTCGGCTGCACGGGGAACGTCTTCCTCGGCCACCATGGGCTCCAGCATGAACTCGCCGTCGGCGACGGCTCGGACAAAGGCGTTCTCCGCCCGGGTTCCCAGATTCGTATGGATCAGATAACACACCTCCGGCAGAATCGGTTCCGGGAGGCGGATCCGACCGGCGTGCTGTTCCCAATACTCGA
This sequence comes from Gemmatimonadales bacterium, assembly GCA_046160105.1. GTDB lineage: Bacteria > Gemmatimonadota > Gemmatimonadetes > Gemmatimonadales > GWC2-71-9 > SHZU01. Next base: position 51,919 of record JBJXGT010000011.1, read on the forward strand.
CGACGCGCTGATGCCAGGCGTCGCTTCGATCGAGCAGCGCGTAGACGGCCCCGGAGTCTGCCGGGACCGTCATCCGTGGGGGTCCTTCCACAGCAGCTCGTCGACCTTCTCCGAGATGTCGGCGCGCCCGCTGGCGAATTTGCCAGCGAGGCTGGGCAGCTTGGTCTTCATGATGCCTCCTTCGGCCAAATAGGCCGTCATGGCTTCGCGGACGACTTGGGCGAAGCTCTTGTCGTGGCGCGCCGCGTAACGCTGGGCCCGTTTCAAGAGGGCCTCGTCCAGAAAGATCGTGGTGCGGCGCATGTAATATATATGGCATATCTCGTATTCACCGTCAACTCCTTGGGGGTGGGGTCGGGACTTCAGGCACCGGCGGAAGGTGGCCCCGTTGCGACCCACCCCGGTAACCAAATTCTCGCGGCGAGGGGCGAAGAATCGCGAAAGGCATTGAGGTGGTCCGGGCCGGCTCTTGAGGAGTGGCCTTAAGTCCGCTATCTTAAATGGCTTATGTTCGACGACCTGTCGTCAAAACTTACTGACGCCCTCAAGCGCCTCACCGGCAAAGGCGTCTTAAGCGAGGACGCGGTCAAAGAGGGGCTCCGAGAGATCCGCCGGATCCTGCTCGAAGCTGATGTGAGCTTTGATTTGACCCGCCAATTCCTGGAGCGCGTTCAGGAAAAGGCGGTGGGTGTGGCCCGCCTCAAGGGCGTCAATCCGGGGCAGCAACTCGTCAAGATCGTGTTCGACGAGTTGGTGACGATGCTCGGCGAGAAGCAGGCGCCGATCGCGTTCGCCTCGGTGCCCCCGACGGTCATCCTCATCGTTGGCCTGCAAGGGTCCGGGAAGACGACCACCGCGGGCAAGCTGGCCAAGCGGCTCAAGGCCGAGCAGAAGGCGCCGTTTCTGATCGCGGCCGACGTGTATCGTCCCGCCGCGATGGAGCAGCTGGCGACGTTGGCGAAGCAGGTGGATGTCGGTTGTCACGTCGAGTTGGGTGGCACCGATGTCGCCGGGATCGTCCGGCGCGGGATCCAGGCGGCCGAGCGGGCCCGGGCCCGCAGCGTGATCGTGGACACGGCGGGGCGGCTCCAGATCGACGATGAGATGATGGCGGAGCTCACCGGCTTGAAGCAGGCAATCAAGCCGCACGAGATCCTCCTCGTCGCCGACGGGATGACTGGTCAGGACGCGGTCCGAATCGCCCAGGGTTTCCATGAGGCGCTCGGGGTGACCGGGATCGTCCTCACCAAGATGGACGGCGACGCCCGCGGTGGAGCGGCCCTGTCGGTGTACGGCGTCACCGGCGCGCCGATCAAGTACGTTGGCGTGGGGGAAGGTGTCGACGCGCTGGAGCCGTTCCGGCCCGATCGGATGGCCGGCCGGATCCTCCAGCAGGGCGACGTGCTGAGCCTGGTGGAGAAGGCCCAGGGCGCGATCGACGAGAAGGAAGCCGAAAAGCTCGCCAAGAAGGCGATGTCCAAGAAGGGGCTCGACCTTCAGGACTTCCTCTCGGCGATGCGACAGATGCAGAAGATGGGGCCGCTCAAGAGCGTGCTGGGAATGTTGCCGGGCGTGAACTCCCAGATGCTCAAGTCGGCCAACGTGGATGACCAGCGGCTCAAGCACATCGAGGCGATCGTCCTGTCGATGACGCCCGGCGAGCGGGCCGATCCAGAGGTGATGAATGGTTCCCGGCGGATGCGAATCGCCAAGGGTGCCGGACGGACGGTGCAGGAGGTGAACCAACTCCTGAACCAGTTCAAACAGATGCAGAAAATGATGAAGGTGGCAGGGAAGCCGGGGGGGCGCCTGCCATTTGGACGCGGTTTCCCCGGCATGATGTAGCGACGGAGATTCTTTCATGGCAACTCGTATTCGATTGCGCCGCATCGGGCGCAAGAAGGTTCCGATCTATCGCGTCGTCGTCGCCGATCAGGAGAAGGCGCGCGACGGTCGATTCATCGCCATTCTCGGCACCTACGATCCGCGGGCCGAGGATTCCAAGCAGCTCGTGCTCGACGTGGAAGAGGCCAAGGCGTGGCTGAAGAAGGGCGCGACCCCGTCGGATACCGTCGGGGCGTTGCTCAAAAAGGCGGGCGTGTAGTCAACGGGCCGTTGCCGGGCCACCACGACGGATGGCCGCGGCGACCGCGACGGGGCGACAGGTGACCAGGCGTCTGGTGGTAGGCCGGCTGCGGAAGCCCCATGGATTGAAGGGCGATTGCGCGGTGTTCCCGTTGACCAGCGATCCGGTCGCGGTGTTCGCGCCCGGGCGGGCGGTGTGGGTCACCGACCTGGGCGGGACGGTCCTGGTTGGGCCGCTCGAGATCAGCCGAAGTCGGATGTACCATCGGGAGTGGCTGGTGGCTTTTGAGGGCTATCCCGATCGGTCGTCGATCGATGGATGGCACGATCGGCTCCTGGTAGCGGACGCCGCGACCCTGGCGCCACCGGAGGCCGGCGAGGTGTATCTCCACGAGCTGACCGGGTTCGCCGTGGTCAGCCGGGCGGGTGACGCCCTCGGCGTGGTCAGCGCGGTCGACGAGGTACCGACCGGGGTGATGCTGGAGGTGCAGGGCAAGAAGCGCGAGTTCCTGCTGCCGTTTCGCAAGGAGTTCGTGGTCGAGGTCGATCGAGACGGGCGGCGGTTGGTGGTCGACCTGCCCGACGGACTGGCCGAGTGACGCCGTGGTGACGATCAACGTGGTCACCTTGTTTCCCGAGGCGATCGGTCCGTACCTCGCGGCGAGCATTCCGGCCCGCGCGGCCGCCGCGGGGCTGGTGCGATATCGGCTGGTCGATCTTCGCGAGTTCGCGACCGACCGTCACCGAACGGTGGACGACGCGCCGTACGGCGGCGGATCCGGAATGGTGCTCAAGCCGGAGCCGTTGTTCGCCGCCGTCGAGTCGCTGGGCGACCCGGGTCGGGTCATCGTGCTGTCGGCGCGGGGCGTTCCACTCCAGCACGATCGGGTGGTGCGGTACTCGCTCGAGCCGAACTTGACGTTGATCTGTGGCCACTACAAGGACATCGATCAACGGGTGGTCGAGGGACTTGGCGCGGACGAGGTCTCGATCGGCGATTTCGTCCTGTCGGGAGGTGAGCCGGCGGCGCTGTGTCTGATCGACGCCGTCGTTCGGCTGTTGCCCGGCGCGCTGGGAGACCACGAGTCGGCCAGTTCTGATTCGTTCTACGACGGACTGCTGAGTCCGCCGAGCTACACGAGGCCCCTGGAGTTTCGGGGCATGACCGTCCCGGAGGTCTTGAAGTCCGGAAATCACGCGGAGATCGCCGCGTGGCGACAACAGATGGCCGAACGGTTGACGGCCGAGCGACGCCCTGATTTATGGGCGCGCTTCCAGGCACTTGATGAAGGCTGAGGACACCATGGATCATTTGGCGACGATTACCCGCGCCGGTTTGAAGACCGACATTCCGCGCTTTGCCCCGGGCGACACCGTGAAAGTGATGGTGCGAGTCCGCGAAGGCGACAAGGAGCGGCTCCAGGCGTTCGAAGGCGTCTGCATGGCCCGCCGGGGCGGCGGCATCGACGAGACCTTCACCGTCCGGAAGATCTCGGCCTCGGTGGGCGTCGAGCGGATCTTCCCGCTGCACAGCCCGACCATCGCCTCGATCGACTTGGTGCGGCGGGGTCGGGTTCGCCGGGCCAAGCTCTATTACCTCCGCGCGTTGAGCGGCAAGGGCGCCCGGATTCGCGAGAAGCGCGAGCAAACGACCGACTAGGGTGCTGGGGCGCGGTGCCAGGTCGCGGCCCGATGCGGGCCAGGCCAGGCGTTGAAGGTGAGCCCCGATCGGGTCACCTTTCATCGATGTACCCGCCGAGGACTCTCGACGCCGCCCTCCGGCGATGGCTTGCCGGGGCCTGCCTAACGATGGTCGCCGGCTCGGTCGGGGCGGGGCCCGCCTCCGCTCAGCCGGGCTCGCCCGCGGCGGGCTGCCGGGACCGTCTCACCGCCGCCGCAGTCGCCGCCGGGGTCCGCCCGGCCACCATCACTGAGGCCCTCCGCGACTTTACCCCCGACTCGTCCGTGCTGGTGGCCCGGCAACGCCAGCCCGAATTCGTTACCCCGATCTGGGACTACCTCGCCTTCCTCGTCGACGAGGAGCGGATCGCCGACGGCCGGGAGCGGCTGACGATCTGGGCCGACGCGCTCGAGCAGGCGGAACAGCGGTTCGGGGTGGATCGCCACACCATCGTGGCGGTCTGGGGGATCGAGTCGGACTACGGGCGGGTATTGGGGCAAAGGCCCCTGGTCCGTTCCCTGGCGACCGAGGCCTGCCACGGCACCCGCCGGGCATTCGCGGCGGAGCAGTTCGTCGCGACGCTGCGGATCCTCGACACCGGCGAGCTCACCGCGGATCAACTGCGCGGTTCGTGGGCGGGGGCATTCGGCCAGACCCAGTTCATGCCGACCACGTTCCTGTCGACGGCGGTCGATCTCGATGGAGATGGTCGTCGCGACATCGTCGGATCGGTGCCCGACGCGCTGGGATCGACCGCCCGCTTTCTCCAACGGGCCGGCTGGAAAACGGGCGCTCGATGGGGGTATGAGGTGAAGGTCCCGAATCCCTATCGTGGGCCCAGCGGTCGGACCGCGCGGCGCTCAGTGGCGGATTGGACCAAGGCCGGCGTTCGTCGACTCGACGGCCGCGTCATCGTGGCGTCCGGCCCGGCGGCGCTCCTGTTCCCGGCGGGGAAGCGCGGCCCCGCGTTTCTCGTCTTCGCCAACTACGACGCCATTTACTCCTACAACGCGGCCCAGTCCTACGCCCTCGCGATTGGCTTGCTGGCCAATCGGCTCCGAGGCGAAGTCGGCTTGGTGCGGGAATGGCCAACCGCGGATCGCGGACTGTCACGAGCCGAGCGGCGTGAGGTGCAGGAACGCCTGGCGGCGAAGGGGTGGTACACCGGGCCGGCCGACGGGGTACTCGGGCAGCAGACCCGGGACGCGATCCGGCGGTTTCAGGCGGCGGTGGGTCTTCCGGTGGACGGCCGCGCCGGGGGCGGCGTCCTCGACTCGCTGCGCGCCCGCACCAGTCGGTAACGCGGTCTCACCGCTGGAGCCGCGCTCGGATCCGGCGGCCCTCGACCTCCACCCGCCAACGTTGCTCCTCGGCGGCCCGCTCGAGCAGACGCTGGAGCGCGCTGATCACCGCCCGGCCGGCCCGCTGCTGGAGCCGGGGGGCGGTCTCTTCGTCATCATCATCGTCTTCGTCGTGGCGCTCGCCGTTCCAATTCCGGAACTCGAATCGGTCGCAGTCGGTCTCGGGCGCGGTGCCTTCCAGAAAGTATTCCCGGGAGCCACAATCGTAGCCCCAGTCGCCACCGCCGTTGACTTGGGCCACTTCGATCCCGTCCGGCACGTCGAACCCGTCCCATCGGTTCTCCGGCTCGGCCTCCCCGAGGAATCGGGCCACGATCGGTAGGGCTGCGTCGGACCCGCTCAGGCGCAGGCTGCGGCCGTCGTCGTAGCCGACCCAGGCGCCGACCACCAAGGTCGGGGAGTAGGCGATGAACCAGGCATCGCGCCAATCGTTGGAGGTCCCGGTCTTGCCCGCGATGGCCCCGAACCGTCCGCTCACGTCGAGGGCCCGACCGGTGCCCCGGGCGATGACCCCTTCGAGCGCCGAAGTGACCAGATAGGCCGCCCCCGGCTCCGCTACCCGAACGGGCTCTGGCCGCGGGGTCGCCCGCACCTTGCCGCCGAGTTCGGCCTGCCCGGCGATCGGGCGCATCGCCGCCAGGCGACCGCCGGTTGCGAAGACGCCGTAGGCACGAACCATCTCGAGCAGGGTGACCTCGGAGCTGCCTAACGCCAGGCTCGGAACCGCCTTGAGCGGGCTGGCGATGCCAAGGCGGCGGGCGGTCGCGATGATTCGCTCCGGTCCGATGCTCAAGCCGACTCGGGCGAAGGGGACGTTCAGCGACTGTTCGATCGCCTCGCGGAAGGTGACCTCCCCGCGGTAGGAGCGATCGTAGTTGCTCGGCTCCCACCGCCCCCCGGGCGTCCGGACGCTGAGGGGCTCGTCCTCGATTCGGGAGGCCAAGGTAAAGGCGGGGCGGCCGGCCCCGACCAGCTCGAGCGCCGCGAGGGCCACGATCGGTTTGAAGGCGCTGCCCGGCTGCCGCCGCGCCTCGACCGCTCGATTGAACTGCGAGGCGCCGTAGTCCCGGCCGCCCACCATCGCGAGGACCTCGCCGGTTCGGGGGTCGATCGCGACGAGCGCTGCTTGGATGTCGCCGCTGCCCAGACGGCGAAGGCCATCCTTTACCGCGCGATCGGCGGCCCGCTGCAGGGTCGGGTCGATGGTGGTGAACACCGCGCCGCCTCGGCTGGGCAGACCTCCCGGGAGGCTCGTCAACACGAAGTCGCGGAAGTAGCGGGCGTCGAGGCTCGGAGCCGGAAAGGCGCGCCGGCCGATCCGCGCCCGCCCGGCCTGGTCCGCGGTCCGCGCCGAGATGCGACCCTGTGCCGACATCAGGGCCAGCACCAGGTTGCGCCGGCGGCGGGCGGAGCGCTCGTTGCGGATCGGAGTGTATCGGTTCGGCGCCTGAATCATCCCGGCCAACAGCGCGGACTCGGCCACGGTGAGCCGGCCGACTTCCTTGCCGAAGTAAAACCGGGCCGCCGCACCCACGCCGTGGATCGGGCGAGGGCCATCCTGACCGAGATAGATCTCGTTCAGATACGCCTCGAGGATCTCGTCCTTTTCGTGGCGGACCTCGATCGCGAGCGCGAGGGCCGCCTCCCTGAGCTTCCGGAGCGGCGTCCGCTCGGCCGACAGGAACAGGTTCTTAACCAGCTGCTGGGTAACGGTGCTCCCGCCCTGGCTGATCCGGCCGGCGCGGATGTTGGCGACGAGCGCGCCCCCGATCCGCCGGAAATCAAGGCCGTGGTGGGTCTCGAACCGCTTGTCTTCGACTGCGAGGATGGCATCGACCAGGTGGCTCGGGGCGTCGCCGATCGGGATCGGGACCCGGAGCTCGCCCGGGGCGCCGGCAACGGTAGCAAGGGCGACCGGGGCTCGGCGCCCGCCTTCACCCCAGCCGATCGGTCGGGTGTAAATCGAGGTAGGGATGCGACTTCGGCTCGTTCCGAGGTGGCCACGGATCAGCGCTTCGGTGGTGACGAGGACCGTGCCGACCAGCATCGCCGCGACCGAGGATCGAAAGACGACGCGCCGGGTCACCCGGCTTCGGATGGCGGCAAACGCGGTGCGGACACGGGACCAGACAGCCTGCCAAGCCATAGGAAACGACTCCGGTCGCGGGGCGACACGCTATTGGACGCGCGAACCCCCCGGATGGTTTCATGGTGGAACGAGGCTACAGTGAGAGGCCCTTGAGGTCCTGGGCGCGGGCACGGCTGACCGGCAGCTCGGCGCCGTCGGTCAGCACGGCGACGAGGCGGTCCTTCCCCAGCCGGCGGAACGTAGCCACGTGGTCGAGGTTGACGATGTGGGTGCGGTGGATCCGGAGGAAGCGATCGGGGTCGAGGCGGCTCTCGAGCCGGCTGAGCGAAAGGTGGAGGAGATGGCGGGTGGGACCGAGGTGTGCCGCCACGTAGTCACCGCGGGCCTCGAACCAGGCGACCCGATCGATCGGGACCGGGACCACGGACCCACCGGCCCGCACGAACAGTCGGCTGATCGGGCCGTGGGCGAGGGCGTCCCGGTACCGATCGAGCGCGGGGACCGGGCTCGGCTCGCCGATCGAGGCCCGGAGCCGTTCGAGCGCGGTGAGCAGCCGCTCCCGGCCGAACGGCTTGAGGAGGTAATCGAGGGCGCCGAGCTCGAACGCGGTGACCGCGTGCTGAGCGTAGGCGGTGGTGAAGATCACTTGGGGCCGGTGCTCGATCCGACCCAGCACGGCGGTGCCGAGCAAACCGGGCATCTGGATGTCGAGGAAGACCACCTCCGGGCGGAGCCGATCGATCATCTCGACGGCGGCGAGCCCGTTGGCGGCCTCGCCGATACAGGTGACCCAGTCGACGGTGGCCAGCAGATCGCGCAGTCCGGCTCGGGCCACCGGCTCGTCGTCGGCGATGAGGACGGTCACTTTCACGGCCGGTCGCTCCCGTCGATCGCGGGGACGGTGAGGACCGCCCGGAAACCGTTTGGCGAGGCCGTGGTGTCGAGGCGGGCCGCCGGGCCGTAAAGCACTTGGAGGCGGTCGCGGAGTCGGCGGAGGCCGGTTCCGTTCGACTCGGCGGGGGGAGTGCTGGTCCCGGCGCCGTTATCGGTGACCGTCACGGTGAGGGTGTTGCCGACCCGCTCCCCGATCACGGCGATATCGGTCGGGTCGATGTTCGGGGCGGCCCCGTGGCGGACGGCGTTCTCGACCAGGGTCTGGACCGCGAACGACGGCACTTCCACGAGTCCGGCGTCGGCCGCGATCTGTTGGCGCACCCGGAGCCGATCGCCGAACCGAATCCGTTCGAGCGCGAGGTAGCGATCGACGAAGACCATTTCTTCCTCGAGGGGCACCAGGTCACGGTCCTGCTCGAGCGTGGTACGAAGCAACCCCGCGAGGCTTTCGGCGGCCTCCGCGGCGCGGGCCGGCGCGGTCGGGATGAGCTGCACCACGGTGTGAAGGGTGTTGAAGAGGAAATGAGGGTTGAGTTGGGCGCGCAGCGCCGCCAATTCGGCACGCGCCGCCGCCGCTTCGGCCAAGGCGGCCCGGTTGCTGGCCCGGGTGGCGTAGGCGACGCCGGCGACCATCAGGTAGAGCCAGCCCCCGAGGATCAAGAAGGAAAAGACCCCGGTGGGTCCGGTCACCAGCACCAACTGGCGGCGAAACACGCTTTCGACCAGACTGACCGACGCCACCCAGAGCGAGGCATAGGCGGCGGCCGCCACCAAGTGGATCAGTGCGAACTGGGGCCGGATCACGCGGGGCCAGGGGAGGCGGATCGTTAGGCGATCGACCAGCACCGCGAGGATGGCCGCGGCGGCGACCAATCGAAACCCGTAGAGTACCGCGAAGAGCGGCTCGACCTCCGGGTGGGCGGTGCCGATCAGGGTCGACAGCAGGGCCCAGACCGGAAGCCAGCCGATCAACAGCTGCAGCCAGACGAGGTTGGGCCGCTTCATCGGGGAACGATTGCGGGCCGAGGCCGTTTCCGGCAAGAGGCGTTGGTTGATGCTCCCCGTGACGCCGGCGCGCGCTCGGGCCGATCAGCGAGGCGCCGCAGCCGCCACCTTCCTTGCCGTGATCTTGATCGTCGCCTTGGCCCAGGTGGCGCCATTGTCGGCGGAGCGGTCCTGTTCCATGCGAAACCCGGTCGGGGAGATCTCGAAGTACCGGGTCCGGGTCATCGACGGCTTGCCTTCCGGGTCGGTTCCGGTCCCGGTCGCGACCATCTCACCGTTCGTCCAGGTGGCGGTCGAGGCCGAGAATCGGGTTCGGTAGACATCGAGGCCGCTGATGCTCCAGCGTTTAGCCGTCGGGTCGTAGACCCGCACGGCGTGGGTGAGGCTGACCGGGTTGCCGGAGGCGTCGACGATCCGCATTTCGTCCTCGATCCCGAAGCCGTCGAAGGCCCGCCAGGCCTTCCAGGTTCCGCCCAGTTTCGGGGCTCCGTGGATCCGGGCCGCGAGCGAGGTGGCCCTGGGCTGAACCGTGATCTCCCACTGACCGATCAGGAAGTCGAATTGGGATGCTTCCGCGGCCGGCGCCAGAACCCGACCGCCACCGCCCGGCGTGCCGTGCTGTGCGGGGAGGGCGGCAGGAACCAGCAGGAGCACTCCAGCGAAGACTACGATCGAAGAACGTCGCACGGTCGATACCCCCGAGATAGGTCTGTCCACGGTGGAGAATGCCATGGTTCGGCGAGGGATGCGACCGGGGTTCGCCCAATGGCGACTGGGGGCGGTCCAACCGCGCCGACGCCGATGGCGCGCCAGGCGCCGGGGCCCTATCCTGACTCCGGCCTAACGAACCCGGAGTCCCCGATGGTCGATCGACTTCCCGCCTCGTCCGGTCCGCTGGTGGCGCTGACCGGGGTGAGCAAGCGCTATCCGAGCGGCGGCGGCGAGTTCGCCGCGCTGACGGACATCAACCTGACGGTCGACGCGGGCGAGTTCGTCGCGATCGTCGGGCCGTCGGGAAGCGGCAAGTCCACCTTGCTCTGTCTGATGGCCGGAATCGACCGGCCGACCAGCGGCGAGGTCCGGATCGGCGACACCGCGATCCAGGCCCTCACCGAACGAGCCCTGTCGGCGTGGCGCGGCCGAGCGGTCGGGATCGTCTTTCAGTTCTTTCAGCTGCTACCCACCCTGACGGCGATCGAGAACGTGATGCTGCCGATGGACTTTTGCGGCACCTGGCCGGGGCGAGAGCGGCGGCCGCGGGCCCTGAACCTGCTCGACAGGCTCGGGGTCGCCGATCAGGCCGACAAGCTGCCGGCGACGCTATCGGGGGGCCAGCAGCAGAGGGTCGCGGTGGCGCGGGGCCTGGCCAACGCGCCGACGATCCTCCTCGCCGACGAGCCCACCGGCAACCTCGACTCCCGCACCGCGCAAGGACTCCTCGAACTGCTGGCCGGTTTGGGAGCCGAGGGCCAGACCGTGGTCATGGTGACCCACGAACGCGCCGCGTTGGGCTACGCCAGCCGGACGGTGACGCTGGCCGACGGCAAGGTGGTCGGGGTCGAGCGGCGGGCCGATGGTTAGCCCGAGGTGGCGCAAGGTCTATCGCGATCTCTGGCTCCACAAGGCTCGGAGCGTTCTCGTGGTGCTGGCCATCGTGGTGGGGCTGGCCGGGGCGGGGACGATCCTCAATACCTGGGCCCTGGTGGAGCGGGCGACTCGGGAAGGGTTCTTGGCCAGTCGGCCCGCCTCGGCCACGATTCGGACCGACTCGGTCGACGCGGCGCTACTCGCCGCAATTCGGGCGGTGCCCGAGGTTGCCCTGGCCGAGGCTCGCCGCACCGTGACGGCCGCGGTGCGGGCGCAGGGCACTTGGCGGACCGCGATTCTATTCACGGCCGACGACCTTCCGGCCGTCGAGGTGGGTCGGCTCCAGCTCGAGGCCGGTGTCTGGCCGACCGGCGAGGCGGCGATGGCGATCGAGCAGTCGTCGGTCGACTTCTCCGGCCTGGCCATTGGCGAGCCGGTCAGCCTCGCGATCGGCGACCGATCGCCGGAGGAGATCGCCGTCGTCGGGATCGTTCGCGACGTGGGACTGGCTCCCGGGTGGATGGAGCACGTCGTCTACGGATTCGTCCCCCGGTCGACGCTGGCGCGACTCGGGCTGTCCTCCGCCCTGGACGAGGTGCGGGTGGTGGTGCGCGACCCAGCGGCGGATCGGGAGACCGCCCGGCGGATCGCCTATCGGGTCAAGGCGGTGGTGGAAGCGACGGGGCGGACCGTGCGAGACGTCACCGTGCCCGAGCCCGGCGAGCACGTCCACGCGGGCCAGATGAACTCCTTGCTGATGACCCAAGGGGCCTTCGGGGCCTTGGCGCTGGCTCTCTGCGGCTTCCTGGTGGTCAATCTGATCGCCGCGATGCTGGCCGGTGAAGCTCGACAGATCGGGGTGATGAAGGCGATCGGCGGCCAGACCGAACAGCTGGCCGCGATGTACCTCGGCTTCGCCCTGGTGCTCGGTGCGGTGGCGACGGCGATCGGGCTACCGATCGCCGTCGTGGTGGGCCGGGTCTACGCCGGGCTCAAGGCGGAACTCCTCAACTTCGAGGTGGCCGGCTACGCCATCCCATGGCCGGCGATCGCGATTCAGGTGGCCGTCGGTTGTCTCCTTCCGGTCGCGGCGGCGGCGATCCCGGTGTGGCGGGCGAGCCGGCGCTCGGCCGCCGAGTCGATTCGCGACTTCGGGATCGACGGCCGCGGCGGGCCCGATCGGTCATGGGTCAACCGAGTGACCGGCCCCTCGCGACCGGTGCTCCTGTCGCTCCGCAACGCGTTTCGGCGGCGGACCCGGATGGTGCTCACCCTGATCACGCTCGGGCTCGGTGGCGCGGTGTTTCTTGGCGCGGCCAACCTCAAGGCCTCGATCCATCAGTCGGTCGACGTCCTCTTCGGCCGGCAGCCGTTCGACCTGGTGGTACGGGTCGGGGCGCCGCTCCGAGCCGACAGTCTCGAGGCGATCGTCGGCCGGGTGGCGGGGGTCGGGGTGGTGGAGGGGTGGCGGTCGGCGAGGGCCGCCCGGGTTCCCGGCGACGGAACGTTAGGCGAGTCTTTCGTCATTTCGGGGGTGCCGGTCCCGAGCCAGCTGATTCGCTACCAACCTTCCGAGGGCCGGTGGCTCGAACCCGGCGACCGGCGGGCCCTGGTCGTCAGCCGGAGCCTCCAGAAGACCGACCCGGCCCTGCAGGTCGGCGCCTCGGTGTCGCTGCAGGTGGCTGGGCAGGCCGAACCGTGGACGGTGGTCGGCGTCGTCGAGGCGGGCCCGTCCCCGGCCTCCTTCGCCCCTCGCGATGCGCTCGGCGAGGACGGGGCCCCGCCGCTGGCGTCGACCGCCGTGGTGGCGACCGACCTCGAAGGCCTCGGCGCGCAGGTCGATCTGATTCAACGGATCCGCGCCGAGTTGTCCGGGGCCGGCGTCGCGGTGGGCGGGAGTCAGCGGATCGCGGAGAGTCGCCGGGTCGTCGAAGACCACCTCCTCATGGTGGCCAACTTCTTGGCGGTGATGGGCTGGCTGATGATCGGGGTGGGCGGGATGGGCCTGGCGTCGACGATGAGCCTGTCGGTGCTGGAGCGGACTCGGGAGATCGGGGTGCTCAAGGCGATCGGTGCCAGGCACGGGGCCATCGCTCGGCTAGTCGAGGTCGAGGGACTCGTCATTGGGCTGGCCAGCTGGCTCCTGGCGCTGCCGTTGTCGATTCCGATGAGCGTCACGCTGGCCAAGGCGTTCAGCCGGGTGATGATCGAGGTGCCGACCAACTACCTGCCCGTGGCGGACGGCGCCCTCCGGTGGTTGCTCTTGGTCATCGTCGTGTCGTTGGTCGCGTCGGCCTGGCCCGCGTATCGAGCGATGCGAGTGCCGACCCGGGTGGCCCTGGCGTACGAGTGAGCCCGAGCGACCAGCCGGGCTTTACCCGCGCGGGTCGTGTCGTGAGATTCCACGGCGTTCCCACTTCAGGCCAACCGCCTTGGCATCTCGAAAGACCGGGCTGGCGCACGAAAAGCAGGCGTGGGCGGAAGATCGCCTGCTCGTCGGCGTCGACGAGGCCGGGCGGGGCCCCCTCGCGGGCCCGGTCGTCGCGGCGGCTGTGGTGTTTCCCATGGCCTGCCGGCGCTCGAGCCTGATTCGCGACAGCAAGACCCTGTCCGAGCTGCAGCGGGACGAGGCCGCGGCGTGGATTCGGGAGAAGGCGGTGGCGATCGGGGTCGGCGGCGCGTCGGTGCGGGAGATCGACCGCCGCAATATTCGCCGAGCCACCGCGCTGGCGATGCGCCGGGCGGTCCTCCATGCGGCCGGCGGCCGATTCGACGCCGCACGATTTCTCATCCTGCTCGATGGCCTTCCGATGCCGGAGATCGGTTTCGCCCATGAGGCGCTGGTCGACGGCGACGCCATCTCGTTGTCGATCTCGGCCGCCGGGATCATCGCCAAGACGGTTCGGGATCGGCTGATGGTGCAACTTGCCGCGCGTCATCCCGACTATGAATGGGCCACCAACCGTGGCTACGGCACCGAGTCGCACCGCCGGGCGATCGATCTCCACGGCCCGACCCGCCACCACCGCCAGAGCTTCATGCCGGTCGCCCAGTTGGGGCTCGGGCTGTAGTCCCGAGTCTCGGGGCGTGATCGGTATATTTCCTCGGTGCCATTCTTCCTCGCTCTGATCGCCCTGCTTGCCCTGGCGGGGACGGTGCCGGCCGTTGCCCAACCGGACCGGGCGGTGGATGCCGCCAGCGCGGCCGCGACGTTCGACACCGTCTGGTCGCGGATCAAGAGCAGCCATTACGACACCGCGCTGGTGGGTCGGCCCTGGGACCGGGCCCGCGACTCGCTTCGCCCAGCGGCGGTGGCGGCCCGAACCCGGGGCGAGCTGCGCGGGGTGCTGACCGCGCTCCTCGGGACGCTGGGCGAATCACACCACGTGATCATTCCCGAGGAGTCGTTCGTCGCCGGCGCGGACTCGGACGGTGGCTCGGCGGGAACGTTGGGCATCACCGTGCGGCTGGTCGAGGGCGTCCCGGTGGTCGTGGCGCTCGACTCGGCCGGTCCCGCCGAGCGGGCGGGCGTCCGCACCGGGTGGAGCCTCGATTCGATCGGTGGTCGGGCGACCGCGCCGATCGTGGCGGCGGCCCTCGCGCTGGGCCAATCCGGACCGGCGGTGGCGGCCACCCTACTTACCAACCTGGCGACCGGGCCGACCGATCGTGACCTGATCGTGGCGTTCGGGGTCCCCGGTGGAACGCGACGGCTCGCGGTTCGGCCGGAGGAGCCGACTGGTACCCCGGTTCAGTTCGGCACCTTACCACCCCAGCTGGTCAGGGTGTGGAGCCAAAGGCACCCGACGGCGGATGGCTGCGTCGGGGTGATCGGCTTCTCGATCTGGATGATGCCGGTGCTGCCGGCCTTCGATCGCGCGGTGGACGGTTTCCGGGAGTGTCGGGGCATCGTCATCGACCTCAGGGGCAATCCCGGCGGGGTCATCGGTCTCCTGATGGGCGTGGCCGGCCATTTTCTCGACCGAGCCGACACCCTCGGCACGATGCGGAATCGGACCAGCACCATCCGGATCGTCGCCAATCCGCGCCGAGTCACCGCGGCGGGGGTGCTGGTGCGACCGTTTGCCGGCCCGGTCGCGATCGTGGTCGACGAGATGACCGGCAGCGCTTCGGAGCTGTTCGCGGCCGGCCTCCAGGCGTTAGGTCGGGCGCGGATCATCGGGACCCGCACGGCGGGGCAGGCGCTGCCGGCGGTGGCCGCCCGACTCCCGTCCGGCGATGCCCTGATGCACGTGATCGCCGACTTCGTGACGCCGGCCGGGCGTCGAGTCGAGGCCCAGGGGGTTGTCCCCGATCTGCCGGTTCCCCTGGAACGGCGCGCGCTCTTGGAAGGACGCGATCGACCGATCGAATCGGCGATCGCCTGGATCGTCACTCAACCCCGTGGAGTCAGCCCATGAGACCCGTCGTCGCGATAGCCCTCGCCTCCCTCGCCGCCGCCGACGTCACCGCCCAGGATCGCGGCGCCGAGATCGTTCGCCGCTATGGAGAGGTGATTGGCGGCGCCCCGGTCCTCGCCATGAAGAGCATTCGGAGCACGGGCACCATCGAGATGCCGGCCATGGGGATGAGTGGCACGATGACCACCGTCAACGCCGCGCCGAACAAGCTGGCGATGGTGATCGACTTCGCGGGCGTCGGTCAGATCGTCCAGGTCTTCGACGGGACCCATGCCTGGTCGATCGATCCGATGCAGGGGCCGCGGCTGTTGACCGGGGCCGAGCGAAGCCGGCTGGAGGACGACGCGGGGATCGCGGCGGTCCTACGCCGTTCGACGGCGATCGCCTCGACCACCGTGGTGGGCGACACCACGCTGGCGACCGGGACCTGCACCTGGGTCAAGCTGGGCTTTCGGTCGGGGCGCGAGTCCACCGAGTGCTACGACAACGCCAGCGGCTTGATGGCTGCCTCCAAAGGCACCCAGGAATCTCCGATGGGGTCGATGGCCACCAGCGGCATCATGACCGACTGGAAGACGTTCGGCCCGCTCAAGTCGGCCACCACGATCACCATCCAGGCGGCCGGGCAGCAGCAGGTGTTCCGAGTCACCGGGCTCGAGTTCGATCGCGCCGACGACGCCGCCCTGTTCGTCATGCCGGCATCGATCAAGGCGCTGGTCGGGGGCCAGTAGCCCGTGGGGCTGACGCCCGGGACGGTCGTCGCCGACCGCTACCGACTCGAACGCCGACTCGGCAAAGGCTCCTTCGCCGAGACGTTCCTGGCGCGCGACGAGGTCGGTGGGCGGGCGGTGGCGGTCAAGGTGCTCGACTCGTCGCGGGTCGCCGACTTGAAGAGCCTCGAGCTGTTCGAGCGGGAGGCCGGGGTGCTCCGCTCGCTCCGCCATCAGGCGATCCCGGAAGTCATCGACGTCGTTCGGGCCATCGTCGACGGCCACTCAGTGCAGTGCCTGGTGATGGAGTATCTCGAGGGGGAGTCGCTGGCGGGCGTGATCGACAGCGGCCGCCGGCTCGACCGGCCGACGGTGATGCGGCTGTTCACCGACCTGATCGGGGTCCTCGACTATCTCCACACCCGACTGCCGCCGGTGCTCCACCGGGACCTCAAGCCCGCCAACATCATCGTCCGGCCCGACGGAAGTCCGGCCCTGGTCGATTTCGGCTCGGTCAAAGCCGTTCTCCAACCGGGCGAGGGCTCGACGGTCGCCGGGACGTACGGGTACATGGCCTACGAGCAGTACATGGGGCAGGCGAGTCCGGCCAGCGATCTGTTCGGGCTCGCGGCGACCTTCCTCCACCTGATCACCGGCACGCCGCCGTCGGGGTTCATGGGGGAGACCGGACGGATCGAGGTGCCGGCCGGGTTGCCCTGTGGCGAGCCGCTGGCCAGCGTGCTGAGCCGGCTGCTCCGCCCCGCGCCTAACGAGCGGTACCAGACCGCGGCGCAGGTCCGCGAGGCGGTCTTCGGGGCTCCGGCGATGGCGGTCGCGGCGGTGGGGCCCCCCGGCGTCGCGCGAACCCCGGTGGCGCTCTCCGAGGGGCCTCGACGTCTCGTCGGTCCGACCCGCGATCTCTACCGGAAGTTGGCGCCGAGCACCTGGAGGCTGATGAACGCCGACCAGAAGCCGGCTCAGGTCGATGTCGGCTCGGTCCTGCTGGTGGGGGTGTTCAGCATCTTGACCGTGGGCGTCTTGCCGCTGTGGTTCTGGAGCCTGGCGGGGAGCCGACGCCGGCGGGTCCGCCCGTTCCTGCAACGGGGCGTGCTGGTGCCGGGCACCGTCCTGGGCATGGAGTCGGTCGATGTCGGCTTCCAAGTCAAGATGGCCCGGGTCCGCTATCAGTTCCAGACCGAGCAGGGCCTGATCCGGTCCTCCGATCAGGTGCTGCCTAACATCGCCGAGCGATGGCAGGAGGGGGACGCGATCGAAGTGCTCTACCTCCCAGATCGCGACCACGACAGCATCATCGCCAGCATCAGCTGACGGGGTCAGGCCCAGACCGCCCGAAGCAGCCGAAGCACGTTGCCACCCATGACTTTGGCGATGTCCTCGTCGCCGTAGCCGTAGTTCACCAATACCCTGACCAAATTGATCGACCCTTCGGTCGGGTTCTCCAGGCCCTCGACGTATTCGACCTTCGGAAATGGTGGGGTGGCTCGCCGCGTTTCGCCGATCGAGAGGTTGGCGGTGTAGGCGTCGTGCAGGGCGACGTGATCGCCGTAGAGGGTATCGGGGCCAAAGGTGACGTGATCGATGCCGACCAGGTCCTTGATGTACTCGAAGTGCTCCATCACCGCGTCGAGGTCGTGGCGCGGGTGTTTGGCCGATATGGTGGTGTGGGGAGCCGCCTCGACCCCGATGACGCCGCCCTTGCCCGCGACCGCCTTGAGCACTTCATCCGGGGCGAGGCGATTGGACTCCCAGAGCGCCCGCGCCCCGATATGGGTCAAGGCGATCGGCTGTTGGCTTGCCGCGACGGTGTCGAGGGTGGTCTGGCTGCCCGCGTGGGAGCAGTCGATCAGCATGCCGACCTGGTTCATTCGCCGGACCGCCTGCTTACCGAACGAGGTCAGCCCACCATCGCGCGGTTCTTTCAAACCCGACCCGAGGGCGTTGGACTCGCTGTAGGCGATGCCGAGGCAGCGAATCCCCAACCCGTAGAGCACGTCGATGCGATCGACCTCGTTCTCGATCATCGCCGCCCCCTCGAGGTGGCCGATCCAGGCGACCCGGTCCTCGCGATGGGCCCGGAGGATGTCGTCGACCGTGCGGGCGTGGAAGACCACGTCCTGATGGGCTAGGTCGCAGAGGCGGAGACCCAGATCCTCGATCACCTCGCTCCATTTCCACCCGTGCTTCGAGTGGAAATTGAGGATCCCGTCGAGGAGGCCGTCGAAGATGGCATCCCAGTGGCCCCGGGAGAGCCCCTCGAACCCGGTGGTGATCCGGCCCGAGCGGGTGTAGTCCTGGGCATCGGCCATCCGGCGGGGGAACACCATGGTATGCTCGTGGAGCGAGATGTAGACGTGCTCACCGAGGAGCCGGCGGACCCGTTCCTCGCCGGCGACGTCCAAGGTCACCACGAACGGCGCCACCCGGCCGATTTCGGGGGCGAGGTCGAAGGCGCGGTAGTCGTGGCCGGCTTCGAGGTAGCTCCACGAGCGATAGGGATTGGGGCGCTTGGTGAGGCTCACGGGGCACGCTCCGGAAAGAAGGTCGCCAAGTCCGCCAGAGGGCTCGGCTTGGTCAGGCGGGAGACGAGGAAGAACAGCAGGATGCTGACGGCGACGCCTACTTCGACTGAGTCGATGCCGTGGCGGCTGAAGCCCGCTTGCCCGGTGAGCTCCCAGCCGAGGCAGGCGCCGAAGCCGCCGACCATCGAGGCAACGGCCCCCGCCGCGGTGCCGCCACGCCAGTTGAGGCCGATCACGACCGGCGCAAAGAAGAAGCTCGCCACGAACTTGGTCTGGAGGACGACGATGCCCTGGACGTTCCCGAGCTTCTGAAGGGCGAGGACCACCGGCACCACCGACAGGCCCAGAATGGCCAGTCGGTTGACGCGGATCTTGTCCCGGTCCGTCGCGTGGGGGCGGAGCTTGCCGTAGAGGTCGTGGGAGATGGCGGCCCCAGTGACGAGCAGGACCGAGTTCACCGTCGACATGATGGCCGACAGCATCGCCACGAGCAGCAGCGCCGCGACGATCGGGGGGAGGACCTCGTAGGCCATCACCGACGAGGCCTGGTCTTCGGAGATCAGGGTGGGGAAGAGCGCTCGGGTCAGCAGGCCCAGCGCGAGAACCGCCAGGCCGATCAAGGCCTGGAAACCGATCGAGATCCCGATCGCCTGCTGGACGGTACGTTCGTCGCGCATCGAGTAGAACCGGGTCAGCTCGTAGGGCGAGACCGCGATCGAGAAGCTGAAGGCGATTGCCAAGGCGGCGATCTCCCGGGGTCCGTAGTACCAGCCGAGCAGCCGTCCATCGAGGGAGCCGAGGAAGTCGCCCGCCACTGCGACGCCGCCGAGCCGATAGAGCAGCACCGGCACCGCGACCGCGAGGCCGACCACCATGATCAACGCCTGAATCAGCTCGATGTAGGAGCTGCTCCGGACCCCGCCCAACATCGAATAGACCGCCGTGCTCGCCACGATCACCAGCATGGCCGCCAGGGCCGGCATCCCGAACACCGCCCGGGCGATCTCCCCCGAGGCCTGGAACTGCGCCACCAGGATCACGCTGTTGGTGATGATGATGAGGGCCGCGACGGCGACCCGGACCCCTTCGCTGCCGAACCGGGCCCCGATGTAGTCGGGCACGGTGAGGGCGCCGAACCGGCGGAGCCGCGGCGCGACGAAGAAGGCCGACACTAACCACCCGGCCCAGACGCCGAGCCAGATCCACCAGAAGGAGACCCCCGTGAGGTAGTGGCGGCCTAACGTGCCGACCACGGTGCCGGCGCTGATCTGGGTGGCGGCCAGGACCGCGCCTCCGACGAACGGTCCGATCGAGCGACCCGCGGCCAGGAAATCGACCTCGGTCCGGGTCCGCCGATGGCTGCTGATGGCCACGCCGAGGACTAGCGCGAAGTAGCCGATCAGGACGACCGCGAGGGTGATGGTCATGCCCGGACCAACCGTCGATATCGCCGATACCAGCCCAAGGTGGCAAGGGCCACCAGCGCGACGACGCCCCATTCCATCAGCCGCAGCCACGGCCAGCCGGCAGCCTGGCCCAGCTGGATCAGACTCGGGACGTTGGCGAGTCGCCCGGTCGCCGTTCCGGCCGCCGCCCATTCGAGGCGGGGGAAGGCTTCAGCCAGGGGGATCGTCGAATCGAGCCCGGCCAGGCGGAGGGTGACCGCGCCCTGATCGCGTCCGGCCGGTACCGACGGCACGGGCAGGGGTATCCGAGCCATCGGGCCGCTGACCCGGTAGCCAATCCGGACCGTCCCATCGGAGCGTGGCTGAGCCAGGATCCGCCACAGTCCATTCTCCCGGATCGCGGTGCCTCCGTCGACGGCGATATCCTGACCGGGCAGTCGGATGACCACGAAGCGGACCGTGTCGGCGGCGGGCGCAAAGGAAAAGACGGCGTCGAGGTCGGCGCCGGTGGAGGTGAGGTCGACCTGGATCGTCGCGCTGGCGAGTCGGGCCGCCGCGGCAACCGCCTGGAAGGGGGAGAGCACGCCCGATAGTGGAGGCTCGCCGCCCGTTGCGCCAGTGCCGGGGCCCTAGCTGGCGTGGCGTCGTGCCGCGGGCACCGTGGGTAGTCGGGAGCGAACCAGGCCGAGCAGGTCGATCAGGCAGCGCGTCGTCGGGGCGTTGAGGCCACTGATCCGCCGGGCCCGGTCAATGAGGGATTCGAGCCGGACGATCGCGGTCCGAAACCGCGCCTCCGCGCCGAAGCTGGCCGGCGGCTGGATCTCGAGGCCGAAGGCGTTCACCCGGCGCCCGGCCCGTCGGAGGCGCGCGGCGACGTCTTCCGGAGTGGCGGCATCCAGGGCCGCGATGGTGGTGGCCGGAGCGCCGGCGGAGGTGCGGAGGAGGAGGGCGTCGGAGAGGGTCGGTCGCAGGGCGCCGTTGGTGGCCCACAAGACGGTGAAGACGCGATCGTGATGATGAGGGTCGTCGAGCGAGCTGAGCAGGCGAAGCCGGTACTCGGTCATCAACCAGGAATGGGCCTCATGTTGGAACCACTCGCGCAGCTGACTGAAATCGACCAGCCGACCCTCGGCGACGATGGTGGCCCGAACCTGATCAACGAACCGGACGATGGCGTCGAGCTGGAGAGTTCCCAGGACGCGCAGCAAACTGGCGGTGGCGCCGCCGGCGACCCACTGTACCTTGGTTTCGAATGGTGCGTCGACCGCCAACACGGTGTCCTCGATCGGTTCGGCTCGATCTCATAAGACGCCGGCGGTCGCCGATTGGTTGCAACGTTGCAGCCGTCTCACCGATGAAACGACGGCGCTGGTATCCCGTAGGGATCACCGACCCTAACGAGTTATCCATGTCCCATTTGTGGTACGTCGCGACAGCGGTTGTCTCGATAGCGTGCACTACCTCGCCAACCGTCCCGGAACCGAACGGTCCGGACTCCACTGGCTTTCGGTCCGCCCAGCCGATCGTGATCCGCGGGGTCACCGTCGTCCCGATGACGACCGCCGCCACCGTCGCCGATCGAGTCGTGGTGATTCGGGACGGCCGGGTGGAGGCGATTCAAGGCGCCGCCGACCCGGTCCCGGCGGGCGCGATCGAGATCGACGCGGCCGGCAAGTTCCTGATGCCGGCGCTCACCGACATGCACGTGCACGTCCGACGCGACGAGCTGAGCCGGTACCTCAAGGCCGGCGTCGCCACGGTGCGGAGCATGTGGGGGTACTCGACCCTGGCGGCCCGAGCCGACAGTATCGCGGCCGGATTCCTCTGGGGTCCGACGATCTTCTCGGTCAGCTCGGGCCTCGATGCCTCGCCACCGACTTGGCCGGAGACCCAGTTCGTCGACGATCCGCTCAAGGCCGATTCGGTCGTCGGCGTCCAAGCCGGTCGGGGCTATCGCGCGATCAAGATCTATCAGCGGCTGAGTCGGGCCTCGTTCGACTCGATCGTCGCCGCGGCACGGCGGCGGGGCCTGGACTACCTGGGCCACGTGCCGACCGCGGTCGACATCCGTCACGCCCTCGAGGCGCGGATGCGGTCGATCGAACATCTCGGTGGCTACGAGGTGGCGGTCAGTCGGACCGGGAGCGCCGGCGGCTTCATCCGGTGGGCCGATGCCGACCCGAGTCGGTACTCGGCGTTGATCGCAGAGACGATCGCCAACGGGGTGTGGAACTGCCCTACGCTCGCGATCGCCCGGCGGATCATCGGCGAGGGTGGCACCGCGGCGACGGCGCGAGCCAACTACTACCGTTTCGTGCGGGAGCTGGTCGCGGCCGGGGGGAAGGTCGTGGCCGGCTCGGACGCCGGGATCGACCGGACACCGGCGGGGACCGGGCTTCACGAGGAGCTGCGCGAGCTGGTCGCGGCCGGCTTGAGCCCGTACCACGCGCTGCGTGCGGCAACGATCGATGCCGGGCTGCTGCTCGACCGACCCGGGCACGGGGTGCTCGAAGTCGGCGCACTGGCCGACCTGCTCCTGCTCGACCGCAACCCGCTCAGCGATGTGACCGCGGTCGAGAACCCGGCCGGTCTGGTCCGGCGGGGTCAATGGCTTTCCCGAGCCACGTTACAGCGACTTTAGCGCCCGGCGTTGGGTCCGGACGCGGCGGGGACTAGATTTGGCGGCGTGAACGCCGGCGTCTCTTTACTCCTGCTCCTCAGCGTGATCCCGAGCGCCGCGGCGCTGGCGCAGGATTCCACCCGACGGGCTCGGGACAGTGCCGCGGTCGCCGATTCGCTGGCGTTGATGCGGGAGTTGACCGCGGCCACGGCGGCGCCGGCCGCCATGGCACCCAGGCAGCCCGGCGCCGCCAATCCCCGGCTGCTTCCGGACCTGAGCGCCGTCGGCGACCTGATCGGCGATCTCTCCCGCACCGGCTCGACCCAGGAAGGCGGCCAGCGGTTCTCGATTCGGGAGGTCGAGGTCGCGATCCAGGCGGCGGTCGACCCGTACTTTCGGGGTGACATCTACCTCGGTTTCAGCGACGAGGAAGGGGTGGCCATCGAGCAGGCCTACCTGACCACCACGTCGCTACCCTGGGGGTTGGAGGCCCGGATGGGCCGCTTCTTGATGCCGCTTGGCAAGCAGAACACGACCCACCGCCACGATCTCCACACCATCGAGTATCCGTTCGTGCTCCAGCGCTTCCTCGGGCCGGAGGGGCTCAAGGGAACCGGCATTTACCTGAGCAAGGTGTTGGCGCCGTTCGGCTTCTACCAGGAGCTCCAGGTTACCGCCACCGACCAGTTCGGCGAGGCCGACGAGAGTCTGATCACCGAGGAGCCGATCAACACGAGGCTCGCCAACCTGGGCTATTCGGCGAGGCTCCGGAACTATTTCGACCTCACCAGACACGCGAACATCGAGGTGTCGGGCTCGGTCGCCACCGGGAAGCGGGCTCAGCCAGTGACCGGCCTCGGGGACGTCACCGCGGTGCCGGTCCGGCAGACGGTGTTCGGGGTCGACGTGACCTATCGGTGGCGACCACTCCAGCAGGGTCTCTATCGTTCGCTCATCGTCCAAGGGGAGTGGCTCCGGCAGGTCAATGGGCGCTACGATCCCCCGCCGGCCGCCAGCTACGGCGGGCCGAGCCGCGATCTGAGCGGCGGGTACCTCTTTGCCCGCTATCAGGTGTCCCGGCGCGGCTACCTCGGCGCCCGGTTCGACCGACTGGCGGATCCGGAAACCGGGGGCGGTCGGCTCGCGGCGGCGTCGGCGTACTACCAGTTCTTCCCCAGTGAGTTCTCCAAACTGTTGTTCGGGTACGAGCGGGCCTCGGCCGTCGGGGAGTCAGCCTACGGTCGGATTCTCGTCCAAGCCACCTTCGCGCTCGGGCCTCACCGGCCCCATCCGTTCTGAGGTTGACCATGCGCCGTGTCTTGCTCGCCGTCCTCCTGACCCTCCTGCTGGCCGCGCCGGGTTTCGGGCAGCTCCGGGTGGTCACGAGCACGACGGACCTGGCCGACATCGCGGCGCGGGTCGGGGGCGGCCGGGTCAAGGTGACCCATGTCAGCGAGGGCTATCAGGATCCCCACTTCGTCGAGGCCAAGCCGAGCTTCGTGCTCCAGCTCGCCAAGGCGGACGTCTGGGCGTTCATCGGTTTGGATCTCGAGATCGGGTGGATGTCGCTCCTCCTGAACGGGGCGCGTAACCCCAAGATTCGTCCCGGGGGGAGGGGGTACCTCGACGTCTCCAAGGTGATCCCGGTGATGGACGTTCCCACCGGCACCCTCGACCGCAGCCAGGGCGACGTCCACCCGCTCGGAAATCCTCACTACTGGCTCGACCCAGCCAACGGCCGTCGGATCGCCGTGGCGTTCAAGGACAAGTTCACCGAGCTCGATCCGGCCGGTGCCGCGGGGTACGCGCAAAACCTCGGCACCTTCGAAGCGAGCCTCACCAAGGCCGCCGAGGGGTGGGCGCCGGCACTGGCCTCGCTGGTCGGGAAGCCGATCGTCGCGTGGCACACCAGCTGGCGGTACTTCGCCGCTTTTACCCGGGTCAACCTCGTCGGCTTCATGGAGCCGAAGCCGGGTGTGCCGCCCTCGCCGTCCCATTTGGCCGGCCTCATCGCCACGATGAAGCGGACCGGCGCGAAGGTCATCGTGATGGAACCCTACTACGACCGGAAGATGGCCGACTTGGTCGCCTCGAAGACCGGTGCCTCGGTCTTGGTGCTGCCGTCCTCGGTGGGAGGGAAGAAGGGGCTCGACGATTACCTCTCGGTGATCCGCTACAACGTCACCTCGCTCGCCAAGGCCGTCGAGTGACCCCACTGGTCCGATTCGAGGGGGTTTCGTTAGGGTACGGGCGCCAGCCCGTCCTTTCGAACCTCGATTTCACCCTCGAGCGGGGCGACTTCGTTGGATTCGTCGGTCCGAACGGCTCCGGCAAGACCACCATCATCCGGGCGATGTTAGGCGGACTCGCTCCGCAGGCCGGCCGACTGACCCGGGCCCCGGGCGTACGCCTCGGGTACGTCCCGCAACGGGACCAGGTCGACTCGCTCTACCCGCTTCGGGTCAGTGACGTGGTGACGATGGGTCGCTACGACCGGATCCCGATCGGCCGGCGGCCGGGGCCTCGCGACCGTGAGTTGGCGCTCCGGGCCCTCGATCAGGTGGGAATCGCCGATCTCGCCCCCCGGCTGCTCGCGGGTCTTTCGGGCGGGCAGAAGCAGCGGGTCCTGATCGCCCGAGCGCTGGTGGGCGAGCCGAACGTCCTGGTCCTCGACGAGCCGACCAACGGGATGGACCTGGTCTCGACCACCCAGATCCTCGGTCTGGTTCGCGACCTCCACGACCGCCAGGATCTCACCGTGGTGATGGTGAGCCACGCTCTCAACGAGGTGGCAAACTACGTGGCCCGGATCGGCTTGGTGTTCGGCGGGCGGGTCCGGCTGGGCACGGTGCCCGAGATCATCAACGAGGCGGTGTTGGGGTCGGTGTACGGGATCCCGGTCCAAGTCCACTCGTTCGAAGGTCATCGAGTCGTGGTGGCGAAGAACGCGGCCGCCGGGAACGGGGGCGGGTGATCGCCTCGTTGCTGTTGTTCCAAGAGGCGCTCTATGGCGCCCTGATCATCGCGGTGGCGTGCGCGGTGCTCGGCGTCTACGTGGTGCTCCGGCGGATCGTCTTCGTGGGCGCGGCGCTGGCGCAGTTGTCGTCGGCGGGAGTGGCCCTGGCGCTCTGGCTGGGCGGACTCGGCCTCTTCGGCACCACCCACGCCCATACCATCGGGATGTCACTGGTGGTCACCCTCATCGGGGCGCTCTTTTTCGGGCTGGGGGGCGGTCGGCGGTTCGTCCACCACGAAGCGGTGATCGGGGTCACCTACGCGACCGCGGCCGCGGTCGGGATTCTCCTGATCGCCAAGGCGGCCACCGGCGACGCTCACGACATCTTTCTCCAGGGCAACGTCCTCGGGATGGCGCTCCACGACGCGGTGGAGATGCTCGCCGTCGTGGTGCCGATCCTGATCCTGCACGTCGTCCTGGCGAAGGAGTTCATCTTCGTCTCCTTCGATCCCGAGACGGCCGCGACGCTTGGCTATCGGGTGGTTCGATGGAATCTGCTGCTCTATTTCACCATCGGCATCGTGATCGCGTTCGCGATGCAGTCGGCGGGGGTTCTGCTGGTGTTCAACTTCCTGGTGGTGCCGGCGGTCACCGGAGTGCTGGTCGGGCGGACGATTGGAACGGTGTTCATGGTCTCGATCGGGGCGGCGGTGCTCGCGGCCATCGTCGGGTTCGGGATCTCGATTCCGTTCGACCTGCCCACCGGGCCGGCGATCATCGCGGTGTCGGCGATGCTGGCGATGCTGGCGTGGTGGATTCGGCGGCTGCGTCGCGACTAGGCCAACGGATTCCGTAACACCCCACCGGCCGTAGCGGGCCGCGCGAGAACCCGGCGACCGTCTTGGCCGCCGGGTTTTCGACCTTCACACCCACTCCCCGCTCAGGGCGCTCGGCCCCCGGTGGGGCGATCCAGCAGCCCATCGCGGGCGAGCATCTCGAGGTCCCGGGCAAAGCCGCTGGCCGTTCGATCGAGCGCCGGCCACTGCTTGGCATCATCCGGACTGAACAGCCCGACCAGGATTCCCATTCCCCCCTTGGACAACACGGTGCCGGTCGGATTGTGGTAGCGGACCACGAGGCGATAGCGATGCCCCGCCTCCAGCTTGACCCCGCGGCCGGTCACGCCGTAGAGCTTCCGGGGCATCTCGAGCAACCGGCCTTGCGGGTCGAGCCGTGGGGTGATGTCCACGACTCGGTTGCCCGTCGCCTCGTGGATCAGGACCATCGAGGTCGCGAAGTCGTGGGCGTGGCCCCCGGCAAGCACCAGCCGGCCATCGAGCGGCATGTCGAAGGCCCGCTCCCGGGTCGAGGTCCCTGGCGGCAGGTCGAACGAGGCCCCCTCACCCGGCTGGTACCGGACGTCGAAGCCGGCGGGGAGGACCTCGATCGGCCGAGGATTGATGTTCTCGGGAAGGTAGGGAATCCGGAGTTCGAGCATAACGCGGCCGGCGCCCGCTTGGCTGGGCATCCACGCCGCGTAGAGGCCGAGGCTGTCGCCCTTGGTGAGCCGGATGCCGACGCCTTTGGGGAGGACGACGTCCTCGGTTTCCTGCCCGAAGGCCACCAGGCGCTGGTAGATCGGGTGGGTCAGCTCGCGCCGCCCCAGGTCCAGCACGACCGCGTGGTGGAGACCGCTTCGGGCGACCTCATTGCCCCCGCAATCGATCACCCGGAGGCGAAAGCCGCGGGCCCACCCGTTGATCGGCCAGGCGAATGGGCTGAGGGGGCTCACGGGGCCGCGGTGGTGGGCATCCCGATAGCCGCCAGCGCCGGTCGCCACGGGGACGTCGACTGGAGCGGTCCGAAGGACGATCTCGCGGTTCCGAGTATCGACCTCGGCGGTGAGTGGAGCGGGGGAACCGGAGCACTGAGCCAGCGTGGTGATGGCGGTGACGACGGCGAACATGGAGCCTCCGAGAGTTGCGGTGTGTCGGCAACATCGACGGAGGGGGTCAAGCCGACATCAAGGCCCGATCAGGTCCCAGCGATTGCCATACAAATCCTCGAACACCGCCACCGTTCCGTAGGAGGCTTTCGTCGGCTCGCGGACGAACCGCACGCCGGCCGCGGTCATCGCCGCGAAGTCCCGCCAGAAATCGTCGGTCCGAAGAAACAGAAAGACCCTGCCTCCGGTCTGCCGCCCGATGACGGCCGCTTGCTCTTCGGTGGTGGCGCGAGCGAGCAGGAGGGTCGCCCCGGTGGAGCCAGGTGGCGCGACCGTCACCCAGCGTTTGTCTTGCTCCGGCTGGTAGCTGTCCTCCACCAGCGTGAAGTGGAGCTTGTCGCAATAGAACGCGATCGCCTCGTCATAGTCACGAACGACGAGGGCGATGTGGACGATCGACTGTCGCATCGAAGGACTTTCCGTCGCCTCACACCGAGGCTGTCGCGGGTTCACTGGCGGGCCGAAGCATCGTCGAGGCCGACGCGATCACGATGACGGCGGAGGTCACCACCATCAGCCCGAGGTAGAGGTAGAGGCCGGTCATCTGGCCGCGTGAGATGTCGAGGTAGCCGTTCCAGGCGTTGCCCGCCCCGTGGTATACCGCGGCCAGCAGCACGCTCCCTTTGGTTCGGTTGAAGAGCCAGACCAGTTGAACCGACAGGGCGAGAACGAGAACGGCGTAGCCGAGGAAGGGCGGCAGGAACCCGAACCGGAGGACCAGATCGTGATAGGCCTCTCCCTTGACGAAGAACAAGGGGATGTGCCAGGCGGCGTGGATCGCGCCGATGATGAGGCTCGCGACCAGCGGGCGGTGGCGGTGCTGCAACCGAGGGACGGCAAAACCCCGCCAGCCGAACTCTTCACCGAGCCCCGCGAAGACAATCAGCAGCAGCAACGTCGGCACGACGGTGTACAGTGGGGCGAGGTTGCTCCAGTCGACCGTCGCGCCGAACCGCGGCGCGAGCGCCAGCGCGACGGCCGCGGGGATGATTGGGAAGAGCAACGCAAAGAGCCACCAGACGAGGCCGACCCGCCAGATCAGTACCCGACGAAGCAACTCGCGAACGGTGGGTCTGCCGCCCTCCACGCCGGCGAGAACGAAGCCCGCGATGCTCGCGCTGAGGGCGCCGAGCTGGGTGAGGGCGACCGGGGCGATGCCCGCCAACACCGGGGCCACGAGGATCCCCCCGATCGCCATCGCGAGCGCGCCGAGTGAGAGGGCCGGGTATCTCTTGACGAAGTCGCGCATGGATCAATCTTAATGGGCCGGGATCGGACCGAAACTGCGCCAGGTACGAAGCCCGGCCTTCCTGGACTGGCGACCGGACCCCAACCCCGGTACAATCGCTGAAACGGTTCCACCATTCCACCTTCGAGGCATCCATGCGGTCGATTCCGTGGTTTGCGCTGGCCGTGCTGGCGTCGGGGTGTGACCGGTCGACCCCGCCGGCGGATCGCTGGCCCACCGCGGGCTGGGCGACCGCGACGCCGGCGGAAGTGGGACTCGATTCGGCGGTGCTGGCCGAACTCGACCAGGAGTTCCGCGACGGCAAGCATCACTTCGTCGACGAGATGCTGGTGATCCGGAGGGGTCGGCTAGCCTACCGAGCCCAGTATCGGCACGACTATCGGGCCGCCTATGGGGTGCGGGACACGGTCAGCCACCAGTACAACTATTACGACGCGAACTGGCATCCCTTCTATCAAGGCACCACGCTCCACACCCTGCAATCGGCCAGCAAATCGATCACCTCGATGGTGTTCGGGGTGGCCCGGGCCCTGGGCCACTTCGGGACGATCGACACGGCCATGCTCGCTTTTTTCCCGACCCGGAAGATCGCGAATCTCGACGACCGGAAGCGGGCGATCACCGTCCGCCACTTGTTGACGATGACCGCGGGGCTCGACTGGGACGAGACCAGTTTCGAGTACACTGATCCGCGCAACAACTGCGCTGTGATGGAGCGAAGCCAGGACTGGGTCCAGTACGTGCTCGACCGCCCGATGGCCACCCAGCCGGGCGACAGCTTCGTCTACAACAGCGGCGCCACCGAGCTTTTGGCCGAGATCTTCAAGCAGGCCACCGGCCAGGACATCGCCGAGTACGCTGCGGCCCACCTGTTCAAGCCGCTCGGCATTACCGATTTTCACTGGAAGCGGACCCCGCTCGGCCTTCCCGACACCGAAGGCGGGGTGTATCTCACCGCCCCGGACCTCGCCAAGCTCGGCTACCTGTTCCTCAAGGGAGGACAATGGGAAGGCAATCAGCTGATCGCGGCGGATTGGATCACCCAATCGGTGACGCCGGCGAAGGACCCCGGGGCCCGGTTGCCGGGGTTCAAGTACGGGCTCAAATGGTGGTTACTACCCTACGGCGATCAGGGGAAGTTGGCCTGGGCCATGATGGGATACGGCGGACAGTATCTGATCGTGGTGCCCGAGCACGAGCTGATCGCGGTGTTCACCGGGTGGAACATCGACGAGCATCCAGGTGTGTCGCCCCGCGACATGTTGGCGCGGCTGGTGGGCGCCGTCCGAAACGGCGGCCGATGAACCTGGTAAGACGCCCATCCTCGCCCCCGGAGGTGTCGATGTTGCTCCCCATTCAGGCCGTGGCCGGTCTCCTCCTCGCGGTCATGGCGGTGCCGTGCGCGGCCCAGGCGTGGGACGTCGAGAAGAGCACGGCTCCCGCGACGGCCCGCCTGGACTTCGTGGCCACCGAGGGCACCTGGATGAACCTTGACGTGTCGCCCGACGGCGAGACGATCGTCTTCGACCTGCTTGGCCACATCTACCAGATGCCGATCGGGGGTGGCGAGGCCCGCCCACTCACCAGCGGCCGTTCGTGGAACATGTTCCCCCGGTTCAGCCCCGAAGGCTCCCGGATCCTGTTCACTTCGGATCGTACCGGCGTCGAGGACCTCTGGTACCTCGAGCGGGCATCTGGGGGACTGGTCAACGTGACCAAGGCCGCGTCTCCGGTGTATCAGGGCTCCTGGTCCAAGGATGGGCGGTTCGTCTACGGGTCGGCCTACGACGAATCCCTTCGGATTCAGGCCTTTCAGTTCGGACTTCATGGCAGCCGGCAGGAACTCCATCGAACGGGGGTGTTCCAGCCGGCCACTCATTTCATCGACGATCCGGCCCGGGGCCGGATCTACTTCGAGCACCGCGACCGAACCCTGTACGCGAGCGGTGCCCGGATCAAGTTCTACGACAAGGAAACCGGCCGGATCGGCGTGCTCGTCGAACGGCCGGGTGGCGCGGCGAATCCAGCGTTGTCGCCCGACGGGCGGTGGCTCGCCTACGTGCATCGCGACTTCCAGACCTCGGAGCTGGTGGTCCACGATCTCGAGACGGGCCAGGAGCGGGCGATCTACCGACCGCTCGAGCGAGACCGGCAGGACTACGGCGTCTACCAGCATGGCGCCTACCCGAACATGGCCTGGCATCCGAACGGTCGGGAGATCCTCGTTTGGGTGGGCGGCCGGATCAGCGCGGTGCGGGTGAGCGACGGTACCGCCCGGGACATCCCCTTCCGCGCGGCCGTGGTTCGGGACGTCGATCGCACCATCCGCTTCCCGGCCGTGATTCCCGACTCGGTGGCGACGACCCGCTCGCATCGATGGCCCAGCCGCTCCGCGGCTGGAGTCCTCTTCGAAGCGCTCGGAGATCTCCATCTGACCACCGGAGGCAGCACCCGCCAGCTCACGGCCACGAACGAGCACGAAACCAGCCCGGTTCTCTCTCCTGACGGACGAACGCTCTACTACGCGTCCTGGTCGGACGATTCGCTTGGCCACGTCTACTCACAGCCGTTAGGTGGCGGCCCTCGGGCCCGACTGTCAGCGGTCCCGGCGCAGTATGGCGCCCTGACCCTCTCGGCGGATGGGCGAACGCTGGGCTACCTGCGCGGAGGGCGAGGGATCGAACGGGGGCTCCGGCTCCACGCCCAAACCGACTATGAGCTGATCCTCCGTGGGCCTGACGGCCGGGAGCGCACGCTCACCGAGGTAACCTGGACCGCGAACGGGGCCGCCAAGTTCCCGCCTACGATCCGGTTCGACTCGGTGCGAGCGCGGCTGCTGTTCACCGAGTTCGCCGGAGACACGCTGGTGCTCCGGAGCGTCCGGGCCGACGGAAGCGACCAGCGCACCCTCTACCGCTTCCCGCATGCCGTCCGCGCCGTGGTATCGCCCGACCTCAAATGGATCGCGTTCCAGGAGTACTATCGGAGTTACCTGGCGCCGTTCGAGTTCGTCGGCCAGACGCTCACGTTGAGCGGGTACGACCGGCAGGGCACTTCGTGGCGGGTCGACGAGAACGACGGCACCTACGCCGAGTGGTCCGCCGACGGGGCCACGTTGAGCTGGGTTCGGGGAAGCGGTTTCTACGAGAAACCTGTCGCCGACATCCTTGCCGGCGGCAAGACCGCCACCCGGACCGAACTCGGCCGGCCGTTCGCCACCAATCGGCCGAGTGGGGTGGTGGCGTTGACGGGCGTTCGAGTGATCACCATGGATTCGGCCCGGCGGGTGCTCGAGAACGCCACGATCGTGATCCGGAACAACCGAATCGCGGCGGTGGGCCGCGGGGTGGCGATTCCCCGCGACGCCAAGGTACTCCACCTCCCGGGGCGGACGGTGATGCCGGGCATCGTCGACGTGCACGCCCATCAGAACCCCGACATCTCCCCGCTCAACGTGGTCGAGCAGCGAAGCGCCGAGCTGCTGGCGGCGCTCGCCCACGGGGTGACCACAATGTACGAGGTCTACGGCAACAACGAGAAGGACTTCTGGGTTTCGGACCAGCTCCGGCGGGGCACGATGACTGGGCCGCGGCTCTTCTCGACCGGGCCGCCCATGTACGGGTCCCGGTTCTTCCGGCCGAAACAGTTCCGGGTGATGAACACGGCCGACGACATCCGGCAGACGGTTCAGTACAACAAGGATTACGGCGCGACCGCGCTCAAGGATTACCTCACTCCGAACCGACGAGTCCGCGCCGACCTCGCGACGGCGGCGCGGGCCGCCGGGCTCAACCTCGACGTCGAGCCCGGAGGCGAAGGGCCGACCAACTTCACCCGGGCCATCGACGGGGCCACCGGCATTGCTCACGGAATGGGCTTCACCACGGTCTACCAGGACGTGATCAAGCTCCTCGGAGCGACCACCATGGGGATCACTCCGACCCTGATCGTGACGCTCGACGGGCCGATGGGTGAGTCGTATTTCTATCAGACGGAGCGCGTTTGGGAGAACGCCAAGTTGCTCCGGTTTGCCCGGCGAGACGAGTTGGTCACCAGAATCCGTCCGACGATGTACTGGCCCGACGATCAGTACGCGCCTCGCCTCGCCGCGACGATGAAGCGGCTCCACGACGCCGGGGTGTCGATTCAACTCGGCGGTCACGGCCAGCAGCTGGGCCTTGATGCCCACTGGGAGATGGAGCTGCTGGCCCAGGGCGGATTTCGCCCGATGGAGGTCCTCCAAGTGGCGACGCTCAACGGGGCTCGGTTTCAGGGTCTCGACCGGGAGTTGGGCTCGCTCGAGGTCGGGAAGCTGGCGGATCTGGTGGTGCTGGCACGGAACCCGCTCGACAACGTGAGGAACGCCCGGGAGGTCGTCTACGTGATGGTCAACGGGGTAGTCTACTCCGGCGAGGACGCCGCGCGGATCCACCCCGACCCGGCGCCGACCGGAAGGATGTACTTCGCCAGGTGACCCTCCGGCCGGCGAGGCCTATATTGGTGGACGATGAAACGCCACGACCAACTGACCATCGTTCGCAATCTCCATCGGGCCCGGGAGCTCCGCGAGTTCCGCGACCTGGTCGAGACCTATTTCGAGCGGGCCGAGCGAGACCCTGACGGCGTCCCGGTGGACTGGGATGGGGCCCGAGCCGCTCGCTCCCGGATCAACCAGATGCTGCCGCGGGTGATTCAGATCGTCCGCGCGGCCGGCATCGCCGGGTCGACCGGGACCGGAACGCTCACCGATCCGGGCTTGGCGCTCGGACGGGTCGAGGTGCTCCAGCGGATCTTTGACGGTCGCCAGGAGGATGGTCTGGCCCAAGAGATCGTCGACCTGCTCGACATGGCGCTGGGCGTGTACGAAGGGGGTCGTTTCCCGGCGTTGCTGCGAACGATCAACCCGCTCCACCATGCGGCGACGGCGCTCGGGTTCGTGGCCAGCGGGCCCCGCCGCGCGCTCGCCGCCATGGGGCTCTGGCGCCGGCCCTCCTTGCCCCGGCTGGCGCCCGCCGACATCGCCCGGCTCGAGACCGTCGCCGCGCAGCTGGCGGACGCCGAGGCGCTGATCGAATCTCGGTTGGCGGGGGTGCAGGATCGCCAAGGGGTTCGTCACGCCGAATACGCCCGGCAGCTGGCCGAGTTGGCCGAGCGTCTCGACTTCGCGGAACGAGTGTTGGCGCAGCAACGGCGGCTCCCGCTCGAGACCCCGGACGAAAAGCGGATCACCACGCCCGTTTAGGTAGGAACTCCGTGCCCCTGACCGCCCGTGCTCGACGCCGCGCGAGGATAGTCCTTGTCGGGGTGGCGATCGCCTGTGCCACCCCACTCGACGCCCAGGCCCCGCCGACCGCCGCCTCACTGCGTCGCTCCTCGTTCAGCTGGAACCAAGCCGAACGCGAGTTCGGGTTCGCCCACTGGGACGAGGTGTTCCCGAGTCGGCCCATCGCTCGCGGGGCGACGGTCCGCCCGCTTCCCGCCGGTTTGCCCATCGCCGGACTGGCGCCGGGCACACCGGGAGGGCAGCATCTCGCGCAGTACCTGACCGAGCAGAAGGTCGGCGGGCTCATCGTGCTCCAAGACGGCGCCGTCCGGATCGAGCGCTATGGGCTGGGGTACCAATCAACCGGCCGGTGGGTCTCGCAGTCGGTTGCCAAGGCCATCACCAGCACCTTGGTCGGCGTCGCCGTGCGCGACGGTTTCATCGCCGGTATCGACGAGCTGGTCACCCGCTATCTGCCCGCCCTCGCGGGGAGCGGCTATGACGGCGTCACCATCCGACAGGTGCTGACCATGTCGTCGGGGGTTCAGTGGAACGAGGACTACACCGACCCGGAGTCGGACATCGCCCGGTTTTACCGCGCCCCGATCGCTCCGGGGCTCACCGCCACGGTGAGCTACCTGCGGGGCCTGAAGCGCGAGGCGCCTCCCGGCACGAAGTGGGCCTACAAGACCGGCGAGACCCACCTGATCGGCGCCGTCGTCGTCGCGGCCACCAAGCGTCCCCTGGCGGAATACCTCTCCGAAAAGATCTGGGCGCCTTACGGCATGGAGCGGGCGGCGTCGTGGATGATCGACCGATCGCAGCAAGAGTTGGCCGGCTGTTGTCTCCAGGCCAGCCTTCGCGACTTCGCCCGGTTCGGGCAGTTCGTGCTCGACGGCGGGCGAATCGACGGTCGAGCGGTGGTTCCGGATGGTTGGTTCGCGGAGGCCACCAGGCAGCATTGGCCGACGTCGTATCCCGAACGTGGCTATGGGTTCCAGTGGTGGACCGGCGCCGGGAAAACGTTCGACGCGATCGGGATCCATGGCCAGTTGATCCATCTCGATCCCTCCCGGCGTCTTGTCGTGGCGATCAACAGCGCCTGGCCGGAGGCGACCAGTCGAGAACGTACCCTGGCGCGGATTGCCTTGCTCGCGACTATCGCCGCCGCGCTCGACGCCGAGCGGCGCTGACTGGTTGGACAGGCCGGCCCGATCAGCCGACCTCGGCTCTGGCGATCTCGATTGCCATGGGGGACAAATGGACCCGCTGACCAGGCGTGACTTCGTGGGCGTGCTCGGAACATCGGCCGCCGTCAATTGGGCGCCACATTGGTCGCCGGAAGCGCCCGGGGCAGGGGCGTCTCCCGGTCCGGTCGTCATGTTTGGCGACGGGCTCAACCTGACGCCAAGCGAGTACGCGGCTCTGCTGGCCCGACTCACGGGTACCACGGCGATTGCCGCCGACTCCTACCTCCTCGGGGGCGAGGTCGAACGATTCGAGCGACGGTGGGCCCAGGTCCTCGGCAAAGAGACGGCCGTCTTCATGCCATCCGGCACCCTCGCCAACCAGCTGGCGCTCCGGGCCCTGGCCGGCGACCGGCGGCGGATCATCGTGCCGGAGGCGAGCCACGTCTACAACGACACGGGCGACGCGTGTCAGACCCTGTCCGGGTTGTCGCTGCTACCGCTCGGGCCGGGACAGGCGACCTTCACCGTGGCGGACGTCGAAGCGACCCTCGCTCGGACGGCAAGCGGGCGCGTCGCGGCCGAGGTGGGCGCGATTCTGATCGAGAGCCCGATTCGCCGGCTTCGGGGCCAGCTCTTCGATGTGGACGAAGTGCGCCGAATCGCGACCGTGGCGCGGGCCAAGGGCATCGGTCTCCATCTGGACGGTGCCCGGCTCTTCATCGCGTCCGCCTATACCGGGATCGCACCGGCCGACTACGCCGCGCCGTTCGACACGGTCTATGTGTCACTGTGGAAGTACTTCAACTGCGGCATCGGCGCCATCCTCGCAGGCCCGAAGCGGGTCATCGACGGGATGCACCACGTCCGTCGGATGTTCGGCGGCAGCCTGGCGCACGGGTGGCCCGCGGCGGTGGTGGCGAGCCACTACATGGACGGGTTCGTCGACCGGCTCCGGACCGCGGTTCGAGCGTCCGAGGAGTTCTTCTCGGCGATCGGGCGGCATCCGGGGCTGGTCGTCGAACGGGTCAACGGGGGCACCAACGTCGCCACCCTCAAGCTCGCGGGGCGGGACTGGTCGGCGGTGGCTCCTCGGTTGCTGGCGGCGGGAATCCTAGTCGCCGACGGGCCCGGCGGGGATCGACTCGGCGTCGGGGTAAACGAGACTTGGAGTCGGCTGGCCCCGACTGAACTGGCGAGTCGGTTCCTAGAGGCCCTGCGGTGACGGTTGGGCGGGTGGGTGGTCGGCGAGGGATCTGGTGGTCAGCCCGCGGCGGCGGCCCATTGCCTGGTGTCGGTGTATTGCTGAAAGCGGGCGATCTTCCCGTCGCGGAGGTGCCACACGTGGGCGAACTGGGCGTCCACCAGGGTACCCGTCGCCTTCATCTTGCCGCGATATCGGCCCTGGGCAACCACGGTATCGCCGCCGTCGACCATTGACTCGGGGATCGCGGTGAAGTCGTCGACGATGGTCATCAACCGTTGGAACACCCCTTCGGCCACGGCCTGCGGACCCTGGTAGGGGTTCCGATCGGCGAGCAGGAAGCCCTCCGCCTCGCGCCAGATGATCGCCGGATCGAAGGCGCCGAGCACCGCGGGCACGTCACCCCTGCCGAAGGCCTGGTAGATCCCGGTCACGAAGTCCGCGCTCTTTCCCATTCGCTACTCCTTGTGGTTGTCGGCTCCGACGGTATCCGCGGGCGGCAGTGCGGGGACGAACTTCGTGCGCCGACGTTGAGTTGTCAAACCGGTTCGGCGCCGACCTAGGGTTCTACCCGCGCGACGGAGGCCGCGACGATGAAGACGGAATCCCATGACAGCGTGATCTGGCCGTTCGGCGCACGGGCGAACCGCAGGTACCCGTCCAACCCTGGCAGGTAGCGAACGCCCGGAGCCACCGGGAAGGCATCGTAGTCGACGCCGCGGAGACGGACCACGAGTCGGTCGCCTTCGTGACGCACGGCGGCCTCACCCACCCGCGGCACCCGATACACTCCCGATGGATCGACGGTCGTATCCGCGGCCGCCGGCGGGACCAGCGGTTCGGGATCGCGGCCCTCGGCAATCGCGATCAAGGCGCGGCTCAGGGCGGGCTGCAGCCATGGCGGCGGGGCATCATTGGCGACCCATGCGACCGCGAGACTTCGGCCGTCGTCGGCGTAGCCGAAATTGAAGAACCCGTTGTGGTGACCGGTGTAGTAGCGCCGATTGCCGTCCGAGGAGACGTACCAGCTTCCTCGAGAGATTCCGGTGGCTCGCCCGTCGTCGAGCGTGGTGGAATCGACGGCGACGCGGCTCGTCGTCGCTCCGAGGAGGTCACGGTACCCCGCCACCCAACGATAGAGGTCGCGGGCGGAGAGATAGATGTTGTCGGCGCCGTAGAAGCCCTCGAGGTCATAGGCATCGTGATCGGCGAATCCCGATGCGGTCCGCCGATAGCCGCGGGTCCGAGTCCCCGACCATTCACTGAAGCGGGCGGGCCGAACGAAGGTCTCGAGCCCTAGGGGCCGGGAAAATCGCGCCGTGACGAGATCGGCAAAGGAAGAATCCGTCACCCGTTCCACGACCATGGCGGCTACGTCGTAGGCGACGTTGTCGTACTCGAACGAGGTACCGGGTGGGAAGGACGGCGTGGGGGCATCGCGAGCCACGACGGCGAGGTGGCTCGCGTTGGTCCTGGGCTCGTCCGGGGTGACGCGCGAGTCGAGCCACTCATAGCTGGGAAGGCCGGCCGAGTGGGCGAGCAGGTGACGAACGCGGGTCGCGGCGTGCGGAAAAGTCGGGAGGAACTCGCGGACGCGGGCCTCGAGATCGATTCGCCCCTCGCCGGCAAGGAGGAGGAGTGCCGTGGCGGTAAAGGTCTTCGCGATCGACGCGCCGTCGGTCGGGGTGGCGGGGGTGAAGGGAACTCGTCGCTCGACGTCCGCGAAGCCGAAGCCCTCGGCGTACTCGACTACGCCACCTCGGCCGAAGACCGCCGCGCCCTGGAAGAGGTGTCGATCGGCGAGGTCGCGGAGCACCGCGTCCGCCCGCTCGGCGGCGGATCGCGGCGGGGTGGAGCAACCCACCTGCAGGGCAAGGGCGGCGACCGCGAAGGCGGACGCGAGGATCTTCATTGCGGCTCCGGGAGAGGCGCTTGCCGGGCGGCCGTGGCGCCGCGTCAGCGCCGCACCACGCTGTCCAGCGACCGGCGCAACCGACGCAGCGTCTCGGCCTCGGCGGGCACCCGTGACAGGTTGGTGGCTTCGGCCGGGTCCGCGAGGTAGTCGAACAGCTGCTCGGCGCCCAAGCCGTCGCGGATGTAGTGATATCGCTGATCCATGATGGAGGCCAGGTCGGTCCGCGCGTTCGGAAAGGTGGAGTCCACGTTCATGCCTTGCCCCAACTCGGCGACGATCGCGCTGCCCGGACCGTTCCCGCCCGTCCAGTGGCTCGCGAGCGACTGTCCGGGCGGCGCCGGATCGGGCTCCAGACCGGCGAGGCCGGTGATTGTGGCGGCCACGTCGCGGAGGCTGACCGCGGCGCCCACCCTCACGCCGCCGGGCACCGCCGCCGGGTAGCGGATCAGCAGCGGCACGCGGAGCAGGGGCAGGTAGAGGGCGTTGGCGTGCCCCGTGAGGCCGTGCTCGCCGAACAGCTCGCCGTGGTCCGATGTCACGACGACGATCGTTCGCTCCAGGGCACCCCGCTGGACGAGCGCCTCGAGGAGGTGCGCCAGCTCTCCGTCGAGGTGGGCGATGGCGGCGTCGTACCGATCCTCCGGTCGGCTGGAGAGGCCGAGTCGCTGGCGGACGCTGTCGGGGGCGCGGTACGGGCCATGGGCGTCGAAGTAGTTCAGGAACGCGAGGAAGGGACGCCCGTCGAGCGATGCCTGCCAGCGGAGGAAATCGTCGGTGACCGTGTGCGCCGGCACCACGTCGTCGGCCGGCAGCCGGCCGGTGACGAGACCGCCCGCGGTGAAGGCGCGCCGGACATCGCGCATTGATCGCGCGGTGAGCAGGCGGCGGAACGAGCCGGTCTGCGCGATGGGACTGTGCTGCAGGACCAAGCGGGGAGATACCCGGTAGTCACGGTAGTCGATGAATCCGCGCCCCAGCCCGGATTCCCTCGACGTGTACAGGAGGTTCGCGACGAAACCACCGGTGCGGTAGCCGTGGCGGCTGAAGATCTCGGCCAGCGTCGGAACCCCGGCCGCCAGGGGCCGTCGCCAGTGTGTTCCTAGCTCCTCGCCGTAGTGGCCGGTGAAGAGGGTGCCGTGCGACGGCAGCGTCCAGGGCGCGGTGGCGATCGCCCGCTCGAACACGGCGCTCGTCGCGGCCAGTCGCTCCAGGGTTGGCGTGGTGGGCCGGTCGTGACCGTGGAGGCTCAGGTTCTCCTCCCGGACCGTGTCCCATACGATCAGGAGAACGTTAGGCGCACCCGCGGGGGCCGAGGGCAGTCGGCCGAGCGCCTGGCGCCTGGCCAGACCGTCGATCGTGAGCCGCACTCCGGCTCCGAGTGTCGCGAAACCGGCCATCGCGAGGCACGCGATAGCTCCGAAACGCCGTCGCGGCCCGCTGGCCCGCACCGCCCGGGCCACCTGGAGCGCGACGCCGGTCGCCAGGATCGCGGCGGCCCACCGAGCTATCTGCGGGAAGGGCAGCAGGAGCGAAAACACGCTCAACCAGGCGAATCCTCCGGCCGCGAGGGGTGCACCCCCGCGGATCCGCGCAGCCGCCCACGCTGGGAGGACCAGCGGGATGAAGAGGGCCAGGTAGGCCAGGGGAGCCATCCAGACGGCGTCCGGGCTCACCCAGACGAACTGGCCCAGCACCTTGCCCCGGATCAGCTGGATCAGCCAATACGCCAGGCCAGACGCCAGCGCGAAGCCCGCGGCGTAGAGCACTACGTCCAGGACGGGAGCGGGGGGCGCGGCGGGGCGCGAGGGCGACTTCGATGCCAGAAACTGCACTGTTAGGCTCTCCGTTGGGTCTCAGCGTTAGGTGTTGTATCTTAGTTACCGCCGGGTGCCGCCGGGGCCGGCCGATGCTCCGGCGGTGAGGGCACCTTGGCGGAGCCGGCCGTGCTGGTCAAGTCCCATCCGTGTGGACCCTGGAGCTTAACCGAATGCTGATCGGCATGGTGGTCGCTACCGCCGCCATTCTGGCGACGCAGCTGGGCCTCATCGGCCTGTTCATGGGCGTCGGGCTCCTCGTGAGGCGGGCGTTCGGCCTCCGGAGCCTGGCGGTTCGCGACCTGCTGACCGGCTTCTGGGTCGGCCTCGCGGCGATCGTGGCCTTCCTGCTGCTGTGGACCTTCTTCGCTCGGGTCAACGCAGTGCCCCTCGCCGTGGTGACCGTCTTCGGACTCGGGGGACTCGGCCTGTCGGCCGGCGAGCTCCGGCAACTCCCGCGCCGCGAGGCGTGGTGCTTCACGCCCGTCGTGCTGCTGGTCCTCGTCGTCGGCGCGCTCTGGGTCGCGAACCTCGGCCGCGGGGGGCTCACCAACACCGACTCGCTCCTGTACCACCTGCAGGGCGTCCGGTGGGCGACGGCCTACGCCACCGTGCCGGGGCTCGCGAATCTGTTCGGCCCGCTGGGCTTCAACAACGCCAGCCTGCTGTACGACGCGATGCTCGAGGTCGGCCCGTGGGCCGGTCGCTCGCATCACGTCGCCAACGGCGTGCTGATCCAGGTGCTGCTCTTCCAGAGCCTCCTTGGGCTGTTCCGACTGGTGGGCGGTCGGGCGGCGGATCGCGCCCAGAACGGCTTCGACGCGCTCCTGCTGGCGCCAACGCTCGCCATGGGGATTCAGGACTGGCTGACGAGCTATGTCACCGATCTGCCGGCGTCTGCGGTCGTGCTCGTCGCCGTGTCGGAGGCACACCGGATTCTGCTGAACCCCGCGGCACGACCCCCCGGCATGGTGGAGCGGCGCCACGACTCGCCGCCGGAGCGTTTGTATTCCGTTGTGGTGATCGTGGCGCTGCTCAGCGTCGCCGTGACGTTCAAGCTCAGCCTCGCGGTGTTTGCGGGCCTCACGACGGCAATTCTGCTCCTGCTCGTGTTCCGGGACGGCATCTTCGCCGGTGCCCGTCGTCGGACGGCGATCCGCGCGGTTGGCGCCGCTGCCCTGATCGGGGGCCTCTGGGCCGGCCGGGGCATCGTGCTGAGCGGCTATCCGCTCTTTCCGATGACTGTCTTGCCCGCGCCGGTCGACTGGCGCGTTCCGGCCGAGCACGCCATCGCCGAGTTCGGCTACGCCGCGGAGTCGTCCCGCGCGACGACGTCGACGCCAGCCGGCGTGCTGCACACCGAGCCGTTCGGTGCGTGGTTCGAACGGTGGTGGGAGCTGAGCGGAAGCGACGGCCTGTACCACATCGCCGTTCCGGTCGCGTTCATCCTCTTGGTCCTGGTTGGGCTGGCCTTCGCGACCCTTCGGGGTCGGCGGGACCCTTCGCCCAGGCCATGGCTCCTCCTCGGTCCGGCCGTCGTCGCGCTCGCCGCATGGTTCCGGGTCGCGCCGGAGCCAAGATACGCCGCGCCACTCCTCTGGATCGTGTTGGGGCTCGTCGGTGCCAGCCTGTACCGGGCGCTCGACGGCGCCAACGCCGGACGACTCGCTCGGGGTGCGGTGATCGCGCTTGCCGTGCTGGGCGCGAGTCCCCTGATCCTGCGACCGCTCGTGAGCCCCGGCGCCGACGGCAGGCTGTCGCCCCTGCGCCGCGTCGTCGAAGCCAACCTGCGACTCCAGGGCCAGGCCTCCGGGCTCTACCGGGAGCCGCGAAGGCCGACAGTCCGGACCTACGTCACCGAGCGGGGGCTGGAGCTCAACGTGGCGCCCCGCCGTTGCGGCGACGCGCCATTGCCATGCACGCCCAACCCGGCGGCCAACCTCCGCCTTCGAATCGACGGCCGGCTCGACCGGGGTTTCATGGTCGAAGGCCCGTGGATGATGGAAAACTGGCCCGCCGGGCGCCCCGTTTTTGGGCGTGCATGGGCGGAGCGGCGTCGGCGAGAAAGCGCGGCTAAGTCCCCTTCGTGATACGCTGGCCAGGCGAAGCCGGGGTCGGCGCACCCTGGCCCCCTGGTCCGCCCCTGGGATGGGCCTGACCCCCCTGGCCGGGGGGCACGGTTCCTGCTGATCCGCCCGCAGCACCCATGACACCCGACCGGCCCCTTGGGGCCGGGGCGGGCGGTCCCGGTCATCGGCGACGCGCGGAACCGAGGGGTGCGAGGCCGGCCCGTTCGAACGGGCATCACATCCACGGCGTCGGAATCGACATGAGCCAGACAGCTGGAGAACCGGGGTGACGACGGAACGCCGCCGAGTGCTTCCGGTGCTCGCCGCGGTGCCGACCTCGGCATGCGCTGGCGGCCGCGCCGGGAACCCCTCTATGTTCCGGGACAACATCGACATCGGGCGCCGTCGCGCCCCGGAACCGTTCGTGGAGCGTGCGTGCCGAAGCTGAGCGTGCTGATCCCGGTGTGGAACGAGGCGAGGACCATCGCGACCCTGGTGGACCGCGTCATGGCCGCGAGGATCCCGGTTGATAAGGAGGTCCTGATCTGCGACGACGGCTCGACCGACGGCACCCGGGAAATCCTCCGCGCGATGCCGCCCCGGCCCGGGCTCCACATCCTCATGATGGAGGAGAACGTCGGCCGCGGCGGCGTGCTCAAGTACCTGCTTCCCAAGGCCACCGGCGACATCGTCATCCACCAGGACGCCGACCTCGAGTACGACCCGGACGAGTACGAACGCTTGCTCGCGCCGATCCTCGCGGGGCAGGCCGACGTGGTCTACGGGAGCCGGTTCAAGGGTGAGATCAAGCAGATGCGCGCCGTAAACAACCTCGGCAACCGGGTGATGTCCGCGATGGCGCGGCTCCTCTACGGCGTCCGCGTCACCGACCTGATGACCTGCTACAAGATGTACCGCAA
This sequence comes from Gemmatimonadales bacterium, assembly GCA_046160105.1. Taxonomy (GTDB): domain Bacteria; phylum Gemmatimonadota; class Gemmatimonadetes; order Gemmatimonadales; family GWC2-71-9; genus SHZU01. The sequence continues at coordinate 94,900 of JBJXGT010000011.1, forward strand.
GGCGCTCCTCGACGGCGTGACGATCCACGCCAACGGGTTCCACTTCGAGGCGGAGTTCACCGCGCGGCTGGCCCGGCGCGGGGCGCGCTTCGCCGAGGTGCCGATCAGCTTCGTGGGGCGCACCCACGCCGAGGGGAAGAAGATCAAGGCGACGGACGCCATCTGGGTCATCCAGAAGCTCATCGCCTGCCGTTTCGGGGAGGCCTAGGATGCCGGCATCCTCACCGGAACTCGTGGGGGTGATCCTCGCGGCGGGCAAGGGGACCCGCATCTATCCGTTCTCCGAGACCCTGCCGAAGCCGATCCTGCCGGTCTGCAACCAGCCGTTGCTCGCGTGCCAGCTGGAGTTCCTCCGCGCCTACGGGGCCCGCGAGGTGCTGATCGTCATCGGCCACCTCGGCTACACCATCGTGGACGCCCTTGGCGACGGCAGCCGCTGGGGCGTCACCATCCGCTACGTGGAGCAGCGGGAGACGCTGGGACTGGCCCACGCCGTCGGCAAGCTCGAGAAGTCCATCGACTCGCCGTTCATCCTGCTGCTAGGCGACATCTACTTCACTACCGGCGACCTGAAGCCGATGATCCGGCGCGTGCTCGGGGGCGAGATCAACGGCTTCCTCGCGAGCAAGATCGAGCCGGACCCGGAGATGATCCGGCGCAACTTCGCCATCATGGCCGACGACGACGGCCGGGTGCGCCGGGTGGTCGAGAAACCGCACTTCCCGCGGAGCACGGTCAAGGGCTGCGGGCTGTACGTCTTCGACCAGCACGTTTTCGACGCGATCCGCCGCACGCCGCGCACCGCGATGCGCGACGAGTACGAGATCACGGACAGCATCCAGATCATGATCGACGACGGCGCCACGGTGTACCACGACCCCGTCGTGGTCGAGGACATGAACATTACCTTCCCCGACGACCTGCTCCACGTCAACCGCATGGAGTTGCGCAAGCGCGGCCTCGACCGCCTGGTGGCTGCCGGGGTCACGGTGCCGCCCGGGAGCGATGTCCGGGGCAGCGTCATCGGCGCGGGAGCGACGTTCGACCGGCCCGTCCGCCTCACCAACAGCCTGGTGCTCGCGGGCACCCGCGTCACGGCGCCGGGCGACCTCGACCACGTCATCGCGCACGGCGACAGCGTCGTCCAGTGCCAGGACCTCGGCAGCGCGTGACCGCGGCGCCCGTCCGTCATGTCCTGGTTACGGGGGGCGCCGGCTTCATCGGCGCCCACGTCGTGCGGGACCTCCGCGCGCGCGGGACCGGCGTCACCGTGCTCGACGATCTCTCGACGGGCCGCCGCGAGAACGTGCCCGCGGGGGTCCGCCTCGTGGTGGGCGACGTGAGGGACCCGGACGCGACGCGCGAGGCCCTGGCCGGCGCCGACGCCGTGCTCCACCTGGCGGCCAAGGTGTCGGTGCGCGGCAGCTTCGACCAGTTCTACGCCGACGTCGAGACCAACGTCCTCGGCACCGCCAACGTCCTCCGCTGCCTCGACCCGGTCGGGGTGCGGCGCTTCGTCCTCGCCTCCAGCATGGCGGTGTACGCCGAGTCGGGGCCCGACGTCACCGTGACTGAGGACCACCCCACCAAGCCGCTCTCGCCGTACGGCGCCGGCAAGCTCGCCGCCGAGATGCTCTGCGGGCACGTGCTGGGCCAGATGGGGATCGGCTTCACCGCGCTCCGCTATTTCAACACCTTCGGCGCGGGCCAGCGGTTCACGCCCTACGTGGGTGTCATCACCATCTTCGTGACCAGGCTCCTGCGCGGCGAGGCGCCCTCGATCTTCGGCGACGGGAACCAGCGGCGTGACTTCGTCCACGTGGACGACATCGCGGCCGGCACCGTGGCCGCGCTCGACGGCCCCCCCGGCACCTACAACCTCGGCACCGGCACCGGCACCACCGTCCGCGAGCTGGCCGACCTCCTCGTCGCGCGGATCCGTCCGGGCACGGCCGTCACCCAGGCGCCCGCGCAGGAGGGCGAACTGCGCTGGTCGGTTGCCGACATCTCGGCCGCATCGGCCGCCCTCGGCTACCGGCCACGGCGCAGCCTGGGCGCCGATCTCGACCCGGTGATCGGCTACATCCGGACCCAGGGGACCACATGACGCAGGGCGCCGAGCCCCCGCCAGTCACCGCCCCGGCGGCCGCCCCCCCGGACGCGTTGCCGTCCGGCCTGCGGCGCTACCTGTCGGCGCCGCTCCTCGCCGTGGCGCTGCTCGCGGCGCTGGTCCACATCGCGCCGTTCTGGGCCGCGCAGCTCCAGACCCCGCCCGGTTGGCAGTTCGTCGGCAACCTCAACGGTTCGCCGGACGAGATGCAGTACCGGGTGCTGATGGAGCGCACCCGCGTCACCGGCCCGGTCGTGGACAACCGGATGACGACGGAACCCAACCGTCCGCACATCGCGATGTTCTTCTACTGGGGCATCCAGAAGACCGCCGACGCGCTGGGCGCGCGTCCCGCGTTCGTGTACCAGTACGCCGGCGTCGCGATCACCATCGGTCTCGCGCTGCTGCTGTTCGGGTTCGTCGGGCGGTTCGTCGCCTCGCGCTACCAGGCGTGGTGGGTGTTCCTCACGCTGTTCGCCGGCGGCGGGCTCGGCGCCCACCTGATGCTGCTGAACGAGGTGGACCGCTTGCGCGGCCTGATGCCGTTCCGCCGGATCGTGACCGACGGACTGCGGGAAGCGACGGTGTTCGAGGAGTACCGCAACCACTACATCTTCACCACGCTGTTCGACACCCACTTCCTGTTCTTCGTCGTCGCCGCGCTCCTGGCCGTCGCGGCGCTGTACGCCGCGGTAAAACGGTTCACGGTCGCGCGGATGCTGGTGGCCGCGTTCGCCTTCGGCGCGGTCACGGTCCTCCACATCTATGACGGTGTCACGTTGCTGTGCATCGCGGCCGGCGTCGTCGCGATGCTGTGGCTGCGCGGCCTGCCCTGGAAGCCGGCGTTCGCCACGCTGGTCACGAGCGGTGTCGCCGTGGCGGCGGCCCTGCTGTGGCAGGTCCTGCTGTACAATCGGTCCGGCATCGTCATCCCCGAGTGGCGCGCGAACAGCATCCTGTTCTCGGAGTTGGCCCTGGCCTACCCCCTGGCGTGGGGGCTCATCGCCTGGGGGCTGGGACGCTACTGGAAGTCCGCGGGCGTGGACGAGTGCTTCCTGCTCGGCTGGATCGTGGGGTGCACGGCGCTCACGCTGTCGGGGCCGTTCTACCCCTATTCCGACCGCGGCACCCTGACGCTCCAGGTGCCGCTGATGATCGTGGCGGGCGCCGTCTACTTCGCCTGGAGACCACGGGTGCCGTGGAGGCACGCGTTGGTCGCCGTCGCGGTGCTCGGTGCGACGCCGGTCTGGCAGGCGGGCCGCCTGTGGATCAACCGCAGCTTCAGCCGCCACCCGAGCGGCGCGCCCCCGGCGTACACCTGGATGAACCCCGATCACCAGCGGCTCGTGACCGCGATGCGCGCGCACGCCGGCCCGGCCGACGCGCTCATCGTCGACAAGGTCAAGGTGCCTTGGCGCACCGACGACCTCTGGCTCACCGAAGGCTTTCCCGGGCGGCTCTACGCGGGCCACTACGCCCTGACGCCCGACTACGAGCGGCGGCGCGACGAGATCAACGCCTTCTACACGAGCGCCGACACCGCGACGCAGGCGGCGTTCCTGCGGAACGCGCGGGTCACCTTGGTCTACGTGCGCGGCGACCAGGACCCGGCCCGTTTCGAGCGGATCCCCGGCCTGCGCGCGCTCGAGCGCACGCCGACCGGCACGCTGTTCGCGTACGCGGCCGACGCCACGCCCCAGTAGCCGGCGATCGCGGAACCGGCCACTCCTGCCCACGAGGGTATCCCATGGCACGCGCGAAGGACTTGCTCTTCATCGCCGTCGGCGGTCACCTCGTGACGATCGCGGCGTTCGCGTGAGCGGGTACGATGGAGTTGCGGGCACTGGCCTCCCGATGAAACGACTGGCAATCATCGCGGTGGCGTGGCTGCCTCTCCTCGCCGGCATCGACTCCATTCCGAGGGCCGCCGCCCTCGTCGCGCCCGGAATCGGGCCGCATCCGTACTTCGTGCCGGATCACGCCTGGCTGCTGTACCTGATCGTCCCCCTGGTTGCGGCGAGCGCCGGCGTGGCCGTGATGACCCCGGGCCTCCTGCTGACTTGGTCGAGCCGCCGCGAGGGGCTCGGCGTCTGGATCATGCGAGCGAGCGGAGTTTCGCTCGTCGTCGTAAGCATCGGCGCGTCGCTGTCGGGCGTCCTTCTTGGCGCCCCGGTGACCGGCCAGATGTTTGTCGCCGTCTTGGCCCTGCTGTCGATCGCCGCGGCTGTCCTGACCCGGCGAGCCTGGCAGAGCGATGTTCCCCTTTCGCGGTCGAGCATGCCGGTCGCGCTCGCGGTCGTCGTGCCTGTCGCGCTGGTGGCTGCGCTCGCTCCGAAGCTCCTTTGGGAGAGCTTCAACGGTGACGGAGCCCACGCATTTGAGACCGCCAGACTCGCGGTGCGGCAGTTCGTGCCGTTCTGGGATCCGGCGGCTGGCGCGCTGTCCACGTTTCCCGGCATGTCCACCGTGCTGTTCGCGTATCCAGCGTCGTGGTTCATGCGCCTGTTCGGCGAGACGGAGGCCGCCGTGCGCCTTCCGTACCTGCTCGTGCTCGTGGCGACGCAGGGGGCCATCGTCGCCGTTGCCGAGCGCGGCCGCGACGCGCTCGGTCGGGGGTCGCACGCGCTGATCTGGTTGGCGCTCGTCGTCTACACCGTGGTGCAGGCGTTCAGCGCGACCTACGATCCCTACTCGGCTGATCTGGCGATGCCCGGGCTTCCGGCCACTCTGCAGATCTTCACCTTCCTCGGCTTCGTGCATTCGTATCTCGCGCGCCGTTCGGGATGGACCGCGGCCTTTCTCCTGCTGACGCTGACAAGCTCTCCGTCCGGCCTTGTGTTGGTCATCTTCTGGCTAGCGGCCATGGTCGTGAGCGGGGGACGAGAAGAACGGCCCGCCGCGCTCGCCGCGACACTGATGTTGTTTGCGGCCATGGTCGCGATGGCGCTCGCGCCGGTGATCCTTGGCGCGCTCTCGCTTCCACGACCCGGCAAGGAGCACGGCCTCGGGGGCCTCGTCACCCGCTTCGCGTTTCTGCAGTTTACCGACTGGCGTCGGGTGTTGTGGGTCGTGGTGCCGTCCGGGATCTTTCCGTTCGCGGCGTATGTCGTCTGGCCGCGCCTCGATGCCGCCGGGCGCGCGCTTCTGCTGGTGACCGCGGCACAGTTCGCGCTGTTCTATTTCCAGGCCTACGTGATGATTCACCAGTTCGCGCCGGCGATGCTATTGCCGCTGGCTGCCGTCTGGCGGCGCCAGGATGCACCCTGGCGCGCCTGGCATGGACTGGCCGCCGCCGCCGCCTCAGGGTTGGCCCTTTGGGTATCCCTGCCTCCGGCTCGAGGCCCGGTCACGGCCGCTAGGGTCATCGGCCAGACCATTGACGACCGGGGCAGCGGTCGCGCCGACTTGCACCCGGCATCCTACAACCGTAGCTTTCTTCTAAATCATTTGTTTCCAGAGGATTACAAGCCGGCTGTCCCGGCCGAATCCTATGGTGGATCCGCCTTGGCCTGGGCCATCTACGCACGCCGGAACCCGACGCCCGCGGCCGATATCAACTACGTCCTGACTGACCTCGGCGCGCCGGCGCCGGCCGAAGCTAGGCTGCTCGCGACTAACGCCGCTGGGTCGCTGTACGTGAAAGACGAAGCCGTCTTGCAGCGGCATCGGGCCCTACGGCCGCCAACGCCAGCAGGCAGCCGACTGTACTGGACGCCGCGCGGACTCTTGTTTCGCGGTGCGCCCGTGGAAGACGGACCTTGGATTCTCGATGTTCCGGCGTTGCTCGCGCGAATGGGCGTTGACGTCGACGGCATCGCTCGCAGATTGAGAAAGTAGCTGCCGACTCATCGGAGGGGGCTTGATGGAGTTCAATCGGACTGACGAGGGTGGATCTGGCTCTGGCGTTCGAAGCGACCAGGCGATTGGCGAGCTGTACGACGCGTACTTCAAGACGCGCTTTGCGTTTGATGCGCGGCGGGATCTCGTCTGGAAAGAGGTCGTGCGCTGGATTCAGGACCGGTACATTCCTGCCGGGTCGCGTGTCATCGATCTCGGTGCGGGCTACTGCAACTTCATCAATCATGTCACCGGCGCGGCCGAACGCCACACCGTCGATTTGTTCACTGAAGGCCCGAAGTACGCCGCCCCCGGCGTCATCACCCATCTGCACTCCGCAACCGATCTTTCGTTCCTGCCGGCGGACTCGTTCGATGTCGCCTTCGCCAGCAACCTCGTCGAGCACCTGACACGGCAGGAACTCATCCTGACGCTCCACTCGATTCGCCGGGTGCTGCGCAAAGGTGGCCGCCTCATCCTGATGCAGCCGAACTTCAAGTACTGTTCATCGACGTACTTCGATGACTACACTCACATCCAGATCTTTACGGATGCGAGCCTGTACGATTTCCTCGAGGCCTATGGATACAAGGTGATTCGTTCGCTGCCCCGGTTCATGCCCGTCAACATGAAATCGACGCTTCGCCTCAACCTGCCTATGCTGCCGCTGATCGTGCGCGCGTACCTGGCGTTGCCGCTCAAACCCCTCGCCGGCCAGATGCTGATGGTTTCGGAGAACCTGAAGATCGGACCGGGCGAGCGTTGAGGCAAGGCAACCTGAGACGCTGGGTGCGTTGATTTCGCTTGACTACCTGAGCGACTGGCTTCCGGGGTACCGCACGGGGGCCTCTGGCGTGAAGGTGAATGTCAGCTACACCTCACTCAAGACCTCATGAGAACCGACAGCTAGGCGCGCGCGGGTGGCTCTGGTGGTCGGGCCTCGCCCGGCAGCGCCAACCGATAGCCCACCTTCCGAACCGTCAGTAGCAGTCGGGGCGACGCTGCCTCGGGTTCCAGTTTGCGGCGGAGCTCAGCGACATGAGTGTCGACCGTTCGGCTGAGAACCGTCGCCTGGTAACCCCAGACCCGTTCCATCAGCTCGGCCCGGCTCAGCACCGCTCCGTCGGCTTCGACGAGGGCCCAGAGGAGATCGAACTCTTTCGGACTCAGGCCGACCGGAATGTCGCCGCGGCGGGCCTCGCGGATCGATGGATCGATGGTGATGTCGCCGACCCGGACGGGGCTGCCCCCGGGCCGAGCCGCTCGCGCTCGCCGGAGCAGGGCCTCGACTCGGGCGAGGACCTCGAGTAGCCCGAACGGCTTGCTGACATAGTCGTCGGCGCCGAGCCGAAGGCCGCGGACCTTGTCCTGCTCCTGACCCCGCGCGGTGAGAATCAAGACCGGGGTGCGATCGCCACGGTCTCGGATGGTCTTCAGGACCCGCAGCCCATCGACCCCCGGGATCATCAAGTCGAGGATCACCAGGTCGAACCTCCGCTCGCCGAGGGCGGCCAGCGCGACCACCCCGTCGCCGGCCACCTCCACCGAGTATCCCTCGATCTCCAGGTTGTTGCGGAGACCAAGGGCGAGGTCGCGGTCGTCTTCGACCAGGAGAATGGTCATCCCGTCGCCGGTACCCGGATCACGAACCGCGCGCCGGACGGCTCGCCGGGTTCGACCCGGCAGTCGCCGTGATGGAGGGCCACCAGGTCGCGCACCGTCGCGAGCCCGATGCCCGTACCGGTGACCCCGGAGACCCGGGCGGCGTCGCCCCGCCCGAAGGGTTCCCAGATTCGGTCGCGGTCGGCCGCCGACACACCCGGGCCGCCGTCCGCGACGGTCAACTCGGCAAACCCATCACGGGGTTGGATGGTTACCACGACGCGCTGGCGACGACCGCCGTACTTGACCGCGTTGTCGAGCAGGTTCAGGGCGATCTGGCGCCAGGCGCCGGGGTCCACCGGGGCGGTGACCGATGCCGGCCCCTCGACCCGAATGGGGACGCCGGCCTTTTCGGCGAGCGGGAGGAAGTCGGCGACGATCTCCCGGGTTAGGGCGGCGAGGTCGACCGGCTCGGTCGCCACGCGGAGGGCGCCGCGCTCGGCCCGGGAGAAGTGGAGCAGGTTCTCGACCAAGTGTTCGAGACGTCGGGCCTCCCGCTCGATCACGGCGAGGGCGCCGGCTCGCTCCTCGTCGGATCGGACCCGCTCGAGCCGGAGCGTCTCGGCGAACAGTCGAATCTGGGCCAGCGGGGTGCGGAGCTCGTGGGACGCGCCGGCCACGAAGTCGTCCCGGAGCCGCGCCAACCGTTCCTTCTGGCGCAGTTGCCAGACGGCTCCCGCCGCCAGGGCGATGGTCAGGGTCATCACCGTCGCGAGAAACGGCAGCCGAGACGGTGGCAGTCCCCCAATCAGCAAGGTCGGCGCGATCGACTCGGCGAGGGCCACTTCGACCGCCATTCCGCCGTAGACGGGGCCGAGCGATCGGGTCGCGACGAATCGGGTCGAATCGGCGACGCCGCGCCGAGCGACGACGTGGTTCCCCAGGGAGACGACCACGCGCACCTCGTCGCCGACGGCGGCTCCGTGGGTCAGGGCGGCCGGAAGCACCGGGTCCGCCGCCAGACCCCGGCCGACGGCCGCTTCCAGGGCCGCGAGGGGCAGGGCGTAGGCCGGCTGACCGTTAGGCCGATTGGGCTGGCGCGGGGCGAACACCACCAGAGCGTCCCCCGCCGGGATCATCCCGAAGTAGGCGGCGTCCGGCAGGCGGACGGTGGCCGCCCGGATCGCCTCGGCGAGGCCAGCTGGGCGCGAGACGTCAGGCAGATACGAAATGGTGGCGAGATCGGTGCCGAGGTGGCCGGACCACGACACCGAGCGGGCCAGGTCGGCCGCGGCGGGCCCGAGGCCCGCCGCCAGCTCGGGGGCCGTAGCCGGGATCCGGTCGGCCAGGGCGCTCAGAATGGGGAACAGCCTTCCGGCCAGGAACGCCTGGAGGCGGACGACCAGCCCGTCGGCCGCAAGGGCGGCGTAGTCGGTGAGGACTCGCTCGGCCGTCTGACGGCGCTCCCGGGCGCTTCTGGCCGCCTCCGCCGTGAGGAGCAGCGCCAGCACGGCCACACCGGCCATCGCCGCCGTGACCGATCCGAGGCGTGATCGCATGGGAGGAAGGTAACCGCCGAACCGCGAGCGGCGGGGACCGGTTCACCGTTCCCTGACAATCACCTTGCCGGAACCGGAAGCGGCCTGGGGTTCGGTCCGGTAGTTTAGGGGACGGTCCGATCGCCGCGCCGAGGGGGCGTCCAGCGAGGATCGCTCTTCGAACCGAGAATCGCTCCGATGCGCCTTTGCCTCGTCATGGTTGTCGCTCTCGGGTTGGGACCGCGACTGTCGGCTCAGACACCCGGAAAGTTCCCGCCCGATTCGCTGGTCAACACTCAGGTCATTCCCCGGGGAACGCCGGTCACCCAAGTGATCGGCACGATGCGGGACTTCACCGGTTATCTGGGCGTCCGCTGTCAGTATTGCCACTTGGGCGAGGAAGGCCGCGATCTGGCCGAGTTCAACTTCCCCAGTGACGAGAAGCGGACCAAGCGGGTCGCCCGGCAGATGATGCGGATGGTCGAAGAGATCAATCGGCGGCTCGATTCGATTCCCGGTCGCCCGACGCCCGGGTTGTCGGTCACCTGCGGTACCTGCCATCGCGGCACGATCCGGCCGGTGCCGTTGTCAACGCTGGTCGGCGACGTGGCCGCGTCGGCCGGTGCCGACTCGGCGATTCGGGCGTACCGGGCGCTTCGATCCCGGTACTACGGGACCGACGCCTACAACTTCGGGGAGTCCTCCCTGAGCATCGCCGCGTTCCGACTCGGGCGGGCGGGACGGTTCGCGGAGGCGTTTGCGTTGCTGGGCCTCAACGAGGAGCTGTTCCCGGGTTCGTCAGGATTGGCCGTCTTTCGGGGCAACATCAGCCTGATGAGCGGGGATACCACGGCCGCGGCGGCGGCATACCGCGAGGCCATTCGACGAGACCCCGCCAACGGGGAGGCCCGGGGCCGGCTCCGGAGCATCGGCCGGGCGCCCTAGTCCACATCCGCGCGCTCCCGAGCGGTCCTCCGCGTTCCTAACCTCTCCGACGACCTCCCGGGCGCCAGACCCTAGCCGAGAACCCTTTGAAGCGGTAGGATAGCCGCTCGCCCACCGCACCAGCGCGGGGGATCGGCGGCGCGGTCGCCGCCGCTGCCCGCGTGTTCGGCTCGTCGTCCTCATTCCACCCTTGGAGGGGTTATGAACGTCGGTCGGATCGTGAAGGTCGCCGTCGCCGCAGGGATCGTCTACAACATTCTCGACTACATCGCGCTCAACTATGTCCTCGCCAGCACCCTCGCCTCGATGGCCTCGATCATGAAGCCCGAGCCCTCGATGATCGCGAACATGATCAACAACTTCGCGGCGGGCCTGATGGTGGCCGTGATGTACGAGAAGGTCCACGGGAGCTTCGGCGCCGGCGCGGCAGGTGGGGCTACCTTCGGGCTCTTTGCCGGCCTGCTGGTGAACATCCCGATCTGGATCGGGCTCAACGTCTATCTGCAGGGCTTGACCTACGGCATCGCCTGGATCTTCACGATCTACGGGATCGCCATGTACGTTGCGATGGGCGCGACGGCAGGGGCGGTCGCGTCGATGGGAGGGTCCAAGGCCGCCTAGTCGGTCGGGCCGCCGCTATATTGGGGCCGTCTCCTTTCGACGATCGCCCTTGTACCGAATCGTGCTCAACGCGGTGGCGCTCCTGGTCACCGCGACCACCGTGGTGCCGGCCCAGGCCCGTCCCATCCTCCGAGTCCGACTCGCCGAGCCAATCACGATCGACGGTCGGCTCGACGAGCCCGACTGGAACGCCGCCGATTCGATTCCAGGCTTCACCCAGATCGAACCGGTGGAGGGCGTCGCTCCGCGGGCTCGCACCACGATGCGGGTGCTTGCGGCCGCCCGGTGGATCGCCATCGGGATCGTCGCCGAGACCGGTGGCGAGCCGATCACCGCATTCGCGAAGTCGCGGGATGCGTCGCTCGACGATGAGGACCACATCCGGATCGCGATCGACCCGTTCGGTGATGCCCGGTCGGGGTACATCTTCGCCATCAACCCGAACGGTGCCCGCTACGACGCGCTGATCAACAACCAGGGCGAAGGCGAGAACAGCAACTGGGACGCGATCTGGGAGGCTGCCGTCTCCCGAACCGACTCGTCCTGGTCGGTCGAGATCCGGATTCCGGCCGGAAGCCTCTCCTTCCCGGCCGATGCCGATCAGTGGGCCTTCAACGTGCAGCGACGACGGCAGGCCTCCCTCGGCGTCGACCGATGGGCCGCGCCGGAGCGCGACGTCCGACTTGGCCAGACCGGCAGGGCCGGACTCCTCACCGGCCTACCCCGATTCGATCTTGGCCGAGGCCTGACGGTGCGCCCGTCGGTGACCGCCGGCGCCGGTCACGCGATGCCCGGCGTGGCGCTCTCGAGCGAACTCGATGCCAGTCTCGACATCGAGAAACGCCTGGGCGCCAATCTCCTCGGCACCCTCACCATCAACACGGATTTTGCCGAGACCGAGGTCGACCAGCGCCGGACCAACCTGACCCGATTCCCGCTCTTCTTCCCCGAGAAGCGAACCTTTTTCCTCGAGGGCAGCGACGTATTCGAGTTCGGCCTCGGCCTCGGCACCGACCTGCTTCCGTTTTTCAGCCGGCGGATCGGGCTGTTAGGTGGGGCCCAAGTGCCGGTCCGGGTGGGAGGGAAGCTTACGGGCCAGCGTGGATCGACTCGGATCGGCGTCATCGCCGCCCGGACCGGTGACATCGCGGCGGCCGACGGCACCGGTCTCGCGGTGGTGCGGGTCCGTCAGAACGTGCTTCGCGAGTCGTCGGTCGGGGCCATCGTCACGGCCGGCGACCCGCTCGGCGGCGCGGGGTGGCTGGGTGGCGTGGATGCCGTGTATCGCACCTCTCGTTTCCGCGGTGACAAGAACTTTCTGGTCGGGGCGTCAGCGCTTTGGGCCGACCGCGACGGCGCGACGGGTGACCGAACGGCGCTGGCGGTCAAGGTCGACTACCCGAACGACTTGATCGACGCGGCCGTTACCTACCGGCGGATCGGTGACGGGTTCGATCCGCCGCTCGGTTTCGTGCCCAGGCGAGCCGTCCAACTGCTCACCGCCGGCGCCGATATCTCGCCCCGGCCGGGGCGGTGGGGGATCCGGCGGATGTTCTTCGAAAACCGGTTTACCCTGGCCACGGACCTGGCTGGCCAATGGGAGTCCTACCGGTACTTCTTCGCGCCGGTGAACTGGGAGTTCACCACCGGCGACCGCATCGAGGTCAACGCCAACCCCCAGGGCGAGCGGCTGGCGGAGCCGTTCGAGGTGAGCGACGGCGTTCGAATCGATCCGGGTACCTATCGGTTCGTCCGCTATCGCCTCGAGGTCGAGACCTCGCCGACCCGTCGGCTGAACGGCCAGGCGACGTGGTGGTTTGGCCGGTTCTACGACGGGACCCTCGACCAGTACCAGCTCGAGGCGGGCTGGCGGCCGTCCGCCACGCTGGGCCTCCAAGTCGAGCTCGACCATAACGTGGGCCGACTCCCGGCCGGCGACTTCGAGGCGACCGTCGTCAGTGGCCAGTTGCGCTACAACCCGTCGGCGGACCTCCAGTTCAGCACCCTGGTGCAATACGACAACGAGTCCCGCTCGATCGGGAGCAACACCCGATTGCGGTGGACCATCACCCCCGCGACCGAGCTGTTCGTGGTCTACAATCACAACGTCCGCGATCGGTTGGACCGGTGGGCGTTCGATTCGAACCAGCTGCTGGCCAAGCTCCGGGTTGCGTTCCGGCGTTAGCGGGTTGCTATCTTTGCGGTATGGCTACCATTCGTCAAGACGACTTCGTCCAGTCCATCGCCGACGCCCTCCAGCACATCTCCTACTACCACCCGCTCGACTATATCCACGCCTTGGCCGAGGCCTACGAACGCGAGCAGGGCCCGGCGGCGAGGGACGCCATCGCCCAGATCCTCACCAACTCCCGGATGTGCGCCGAAGGGCATCGGCCGATCTGCCAGGACACCGGCATCGTGGTCGTGTTCCTCAAGGTCGGGATGAACGTCCGATGGGACGCGACCCTGTCGGTGCAGGAGATGGTCGACGAGGGCGTTCGGCGGGCCTACCTCCTTCCCGAGAACGTGTTGCGCGCGTCGATCGTCGCCGACCCGGCGTTCGGGCGAAAGAACACCCGCGACAACACCCCCGCGGTGGTCCACATCGAGATCGTGCCGGGCGACACGGTCGAGGTCAAGCTGGCGGCCAAGGGCGGCGGGTCGGAGAACAAAGCGAAGTTCGCGATGCTCAACCCGAACGAATCGATCGTCGACTGGGTGATGAAGACCGTTCCGCTGATGGGCGCTGGCTGGTGCCCGCCCGGGATGCTCGGCATCGGGATCGGGGGCACCGCCGAGAAGGCGATGGTGATGGCGAAGGAAGCCCTGATGGAGTCGATCGACATGGCTCAGCTCAAGGCGCGTGGCGCCCGGAGCAAGCTCGAGGAGCTCCGGATCGAGCTTTACGACAAGGTTAACGCGCTCGGGATCGGGGCGCAGGGCTTGGGGGGCCTCTCCACCGTGCTCGACGTGAAGATCATCGACTATCCGACCCACGCGGCGTCGAAGCCGATCGCGATGATCCCCAACTGCGCCGCCACCCGGCACGCCCATTTCACCCTCGACGGCTCCGGCGTGGCCCATCTCCCGGTCCCGAAGCTGTCCGACTGGCCCGCCGTTACCTGGCGACCCGACGCGACGGCGAAGCGGGTCGACCTCGACACCTTGACCCCAGAGGTCGTGCGCGGCTGGCGCGCGGGCGACCGGCTCCTCCTCAGCGGCAAGCTGCTCACCGGGCGCGACGCGGCCCACAAGCGGATCGCCGACCTGTTAGCGGGGGGCCGTGGGCTACCCGAAGGAGTGGATTTCACCAATCGGGTCATCTACTACGTCGGTCCGGTGGATCCGGTGCGCGACGAGGCGGTTGGCCCCGCCGGGCCGACGACGGCGACCCGGATGGACCAGTTCACCGAACTGATGCTCGCCAAGACGGGGCTGATCGCGATGATCGGCAAGGCGGAGCGGGGGCCGACCGGGCTCGAGGCCATCCGGAAGCACCAGGCGGCGTATCTGATGGCCGTCGGCGGGGCGGCGTATCTCGTCTCCAAGGCGATCCGAAGCTCGCGGGTGGTGGCCTTCGAGGATCTCGGAATGGAGGCGATCTACGAGTTCGTGGTCGACGAAATGCCGGTGACGGTGGCGGTGGACGCGACCGGCAACAACGTGCACGAGACGGGGCCGCGGGAATGGCAGGCACGGATCAAAGGGCTGCCGGTGCTGGGGTGATGATCGATTCGCGCACGCCGCCGCGATCCGGCGACTCCCCCCGACGATCACGGGGCCGGCCCCATCGAGGGAACCGCCCCGACCCGGCACTCCGTTCATCGTTGGATATTCTCGCACCGTATCGATGCCCCACAGCAGCCGGCCGTCGATCGTCGAGAACGCCCGGAGGCGTCCGTCGACCGACCCGTCGCTCGGTGGTGGCTCCCGGCATCGGCTAGACGTGCTGGTCGACCAGGATCGGATTGCCGTCCGGGTCCGTCACCACGAAACTGGCGGGCCCAGTCGTGGTCTCGTCGGCCTCGGTCACCAAGGTGACTCCGGCCGCCTTCAGCTGGCGCTGCAGGTCGCGCACGTCGGTAAAGGCCGGGAGCTTGGCGGCGTTCTGGTCCCACCCGGGATTGAAGGTCAGGATGTTCTTGTCGAACATGCCCTGAAACAGGCCGATCACATGGCTCCCGTTCTTCAGGATCAGCCAGTTGTGGGCGATCTGCGCGCCAAAGGCCACAAAGCCTAACTTCTCGTAGAAAGCCCGCGACGCCGCGATGTCTTTCACGGCCAGGCTCACCGAAAACGCACCGAGCTCCATGTCATGCTCCCCGTAGAAGTGGTTCAGGATGTGCCCGCACCCGCTAAGCTGCCGCCGGGCCCTCGACCCGCCGTCTCCGGCTCAGCACCCCGGCCGACACGAGGGTGAACAGGAGGCCGACTGGCAACGGCTCGATCAGGGTGAAGGCGATATTCACCAGCGGATTCCGATACGCCGCCTTGAACTCCGCCGCTTTCTTCGCCTTGGCGGCAATTTCCGCGTCGGTGGCCCCGGATTGGCGCGCCTTCTCGATCGAGGCCGCCTCGTATCGCTCACCGAAATCCGGCATGAATTTGTAGTAGACCACCTGCCAGGTGGCCACGTAGCAGACGCTGGCGACCATGGTGATCAGGAGGCCGACGGTGAAGGCCCGACCGAAGGTCACCTGGCCCCCCGCCACGGTATCCCGGTAGGTCCTGACGCCGACGAAGACCATCAGGAAGGCCAACACCATCGAGGTGTATCCGATGATAGCGGCCGTGTCGAAAGAGATCGAGCCCTGGAGAGGCACGGTGATGAGCATCATCGCCGACAGGATGGCACCGGCGATGAGCCCGAAGGTCAACACTACTTTCCGCATGTTCCCTCCGAAGTAATCGAGACGGGCCGATTCTACCACCGCCGGCCGCCCAGCGCGTCACCCAAAAGCATGATTTCGCCCAATTTGGCGAAAAATCATCCGAAAGTTGGGGGTGGGAGGCGGCCAGGGTGCCGGTTGGAGCGATGGCGCCAGCCTATGGGATGAGTCGAAGCTCCTTGCCCAGCTGGACCGCCTGGGTCCGCCGCTGGGCGCCGAGCTTGTCGAAGACCCGGCTGGAATGGGTCTTGACCGTGTTCTCGCTGACGTTGACCCGGGCGGCGATCTCCTTGTTGCTGAGCCCCTCGGCGATCAGCCCGAGGATCTCCAGCTCTCGGGGGGTGATGCCGAGCGACTCGAGCTTGTCCTGATCACGAACGAAGGCGGCGGGGGCCGGGACCACGACCTCGCGGACCACCACCGTCTCCATGGGTCGGGTGAGTTTGAGACCAAGCCAGATGCCCAGGCCGGCGAAGAGAGCGGCCACCAGCCCGCCATAGATCTCGACCGAGTATTCGACCACCAGCCAGCGGTACTCGATGAGCTTGAGGCCGGCGATGAGGACGCCGCCGATGAGCCCGTAGCGGAGGACATGCTTGACCATTCCCTCTATTCTAAGAGCGTCTGGCCGAGCGGGGAACGGCCTACCGGACAGGCAGGACCAAGTCGAAGTTGTTGAAGCTCTTGACCCGGAGGGTGTGGGGACCGGCACCGGGGATGAACTCGACGTCGACGGTCTCCCCGGGACCGAACAGAAGCCGGGCCGGCTGGACCTTCGGATCAGGAAGATCGGCGCCGTCCTTGGCGAGCAATCGCCAGGTAGCCGTCGCGCCAGATTGGATCAGCTCGAGCTCGACGTCGTCGGCTACCGTGATGTTGATGAACCGAAGCCGGTACGGCATTCGTCTCCGCAGCGGCAACCCGGCGTGATGAGCCACCACCAGCGCCGAGTCGCCTACTCCCGCCTGGGAGAAGAGCACCACTCGATCTCGATCCGGGTCCCATCGGGCGCCGGGTTCGAGCACGATCAGGGCGCCGTACATCCCGAGCGACAGCTGGCGCACCTCGCTGAAGTGCGAGTGATAGATGAACGTCCCCGCCCGGGGCGGGGTGAAATGGGCCACGAAGGAATCGCCTGGCGCGATGGACGGGGCGAGCTTGGCCGCCGTGCCGCTCCAGCCCGCCACGCCGTCGTAGAAACTCTCCAGCTCGAGACCATGCCAATGGACCGAGGTCGGGATCGTGAGGCGGTTATGGACCGTGACGGCGGTGGGCTCGCCGCGGCGGATCACCAAGGGTGGGCCGGGGATGGTGATCGAATCGGCGGGTACCTGGCCGGGCCGAGCCAGCACGAACCCGATGCCGGCGGTGTCGCCGTAGACCCGGGGCCGTTCCTGAATGCTCAGGTCGAGACGCCGCGCCGTCGTTGAGCTGTCAGGTGGTGCCCCGCCGGTGACCTCGATCCCCATCACCAACCCGGCCATCCCATGGGCTACGCTGGCGCCGCCGTGGCTCGGCGGGACGGCAGGCGGGCTCGCCTTGCCCCGGACTTGGGCGGCCCAGATCGGCGCCACCACCGGCAGGTCGGTTTCCTGTTCGTGCGCCACATGAAATGCATCGTGGCAGTGAAAAAGCCAGTGGCCCGGGCGCTCGGGGCTCCAGGCGATCGTCATCGTTTCCTCGAGGCGGAGCACCTCGGTCACCGCCAGGCGCCGCTCGGCGACGGTGGAGGCGGTGTCACCGGTCCAGGTGCCTCGCGCGTCGATCCGGAAGTATGCTCCGTGGAGATGCATCGGATGGAAGCTGTTGGCGAAGTTGATGACCCGCCAATGGGCCGAGTCGCCGACCGCGAGCCGGAGCCGCTCGGTGTGGGGCCAGATCCTCCCGTTCACCGTCAGCAGGAAGGACGAGTCGCCGGTGGCCGGGACGATCGGGCCGCTCCAGGAGGTAATGGCGAAGATGCGGTCAGCGGGGGCGCCAGCGGAGTCGACGGCGATGACCCCGGCAAGTTGGCCGCCGAGACCGCCCCGGTGACTGATAGTGTCCCGACGGGTCCGACCCGCATAACCGTAGAGGCCGGGCCGTTGCGCTTGAAAGGTGGCTCGACCGGTGCCGCCAGGTGCGATGACCAGAGTGTCCGAGGTTCGAGGGTCGATCAGACCAGTGACCCGGAGTGTGTCGGTCAGCCGATTGACGAGCGTGATGGTGACGTTGGCGCCGGCCGGCACCCGGATCAGCGGGCCGGGGACCGACGGTGCCTGACCCACCTCGCCGAACGCGGCAATCTCGAGGGCGGGGCCGTCGTCGGCCGCGGGCCGCCACCGAGCCGCTCTGGCTTCGAGGGCCACGGTCACCTCGCCGTCGGCGACCGTGCCTGCCGGGGTCCGGTGGTCGTTGGCGGTCGCGAACTGTGGGTCGGCTGGCCGGCAGGCAACGAGTCCGAGCGTGAGCAGCGCGAGCCGGGTCGTTGCCATCGGGACACGCCTTGGAGTGGGGAAGGTGACAAAGTATGCGACTGGCTCGTTGGCCGGGCAACCGTCCCGACGAGCCCCAAGCGAGTCAGTGAAACACAAATCCAGCCGTCCTTCTTCGCCAGGTTGGCACGAGAACCCTAGCTGGATGGCTAGCTCGCCTTGGGTCGACGGGCCGGGCCTTTGAGTACCCGACCCGGCTTGGCCCCCGTCAGCGACCCATCCCTGAGCACCAGCTGCCCGTTGACCATGATATGCACCATCCCGACCGAGAACCGGTGCGGATCCTGGTAGGTGGCAAGATCGGCGATCCGCTCCGGGTCGAACACCACGATGTCGGCCGTCCGCCCCTCCTGGAGGAGTCCCAGATCGCTCTGGCCGATCTGCGCCGCCGACAACGATGTCATCCGGCGAATCGCTTCTTCCAGGGTGAGGACCTTCTGCTCCCGAACATACCGTGCCAGCACCCGAGGAAAGGCGCCGTAGCTCCGGGGATGGGGAAATCCCTGCCCGTAACCGATCGGGTCGCCGTCGGTCTCGAACATCGCCAGCGGGTGCTTCATGATCGCGACCACGTCGCGCTCGTCCATCATGTGATAGATGGCGGAGAACCCACCCTTCAGCTGCAGCTCGATGGCGAGCTGCACCCCGCTCACGGCCGAGATCGGCAGGCCGCGGTCGCGGGCCATGTCGGCCAGCGTCTTCCCGTCGTAGCGGTGGTCGGAGTACAGCTCGCGGAACTGAATCCGGGCCAAGTCCTCGCCCGCCCAGTCGAGTCGGATCCGTTCGATCATCTCGGCCTCGAGCCGACGGCGGACCGAGGGGTTGTCGACTCGCGCGCGGAGGGAATCGGGGCCGCCCGCCAAGGCCCACTGCGGGAAGAGGACCCCTGACCCGGTGCTGCCGGCCGCGTAGGGATAGAGATCGTGAGTGACGTCGACCCCTCGGGCGCGAGCCGAGTCGATCAGCGCCAAGGTGGCGGCGCTCCAGCCGAACTGTCCGGCCCCTGCGGCCTTGTGGTGGTTGATCTGAACCGGGAGGCCGCCCTCCTCGCCGATCCGGATCGCCTCTCGCACCGAGGCGAGAAGCCCGCGCGCCTCGTCGCGCATGTGAGTCACGTAGATCCCGCCGTGGCGGGCCGCCACCTTGGCGAGCTCGATGACCTCCTCGGTCTTGGCGTAGTTGGCCGGGACATAGAGGAGGCCGGTGCTGAGACCGAGGGCGCCGTCGCGCATGCACCGATCGGTGAGGTCGCGCATCCGATCCAGCTCGGCGGCCGTGGGCGCGCGGTTGACCAGACCGAGGACTTCCTTCCGGACCCAGGAGTGGCCGCAGAAGAACCCGATGTTAGGCGCGGTCCGGAGGGAATCCATGTACCCGGCCAGCGGCCACGGCACGTCGCCGCTGTGGAGCGACGCGACGATGGTGGTGATGCCCTGGAAGAGAAAGTTCTCGGCGAGCGGCCGCTCGTGGATGTTGGTGGAGATGTGGGCGTGATGATCGATGAACCCGGGCGAGACGACCAGCCCCTTGGCATCGAGCTCGGTCTTCCCGCTCCGGGCGGGCAGGCCACCTCGGGCGATCGACACGATGCGGCCGTTGGTCACGCCGAGATCGGCCGAGTAGCGGGGACCGCCGGAGCCGTCGACCACGGTTCCGTTTCGGATGACGACATCGAACCGGGGCGACTGTGCCTCGATCCGCGCTGTGACCGCCGAGCCCGCCGCCGCGAGCGCCATCCACCACCGCAACCGCATGCCGACCTCCATCTGGGGTGTCTTCTTCGCGGCTCAAATGCTAAGCGAATCGCGGAGCTCCTTGGCCCGGGCGATCAGGGCAAGGTAGTCCGGGTCGTCGCGGTAGCGGGTCAGGAACGGATCGAGCTCGGTGTACCAGCGTTCGTGGGTGTAGCCCCGCTCGATGCCGATGCGCATCCAGTGGAGCGCCTGGTCGCGGTCGCCCAGGAGGGCGAACAAGCCGCCGACCCACACCGCCACGACTGGCGGCCCCTGCGCCGCCGCGTCGGTGAAGCGCTCGGAGAGCACGGGTCGTTCGCCGCGGAGGGCTCGCGCCCACGCCGGCGCGAACTCGTCGTAGACGGTCCCCATCGGCCGGCAGGCGTCGATCGCGGTGAGCGCTTCCTCTTGGCTGGTGCTGTACGCCAAGCCGATCGCTGCCAACCCCACGAGCGGAAAGCCAGTGGCGATGGCATCCCGGAAAGAGTTGGCGGCTCGGCCAGGAAGCCCGGCGCAGAGGAGCACGTTGGCCTGATACACCCGGATCGCGGGGGTCAGTGGGTCTCGCGCCACGGCCTCCTCGACGAGTTCGACGGCGCGGACCGGATCCGCTCCCGTCTCAGCGAGACCGTACGCCACCATGTGCAAGCTGTCGGCCGATCGTTCCCGTTCCAAGGCACGCCGGGCCCACGGAAGGGCGCCCAAGTTGCCGACCCGAATGAACTCGACGTAGTCCATGGCTTGATAGGGCACGGCCAGATCAGGGGCCAGCCGCATGGCACGCCCGGCGATCTGCTCGGCCTTTCGAATGGACGACTCGCGTGGTGCGGTGCCGATGTTGACCCGGTGGACGTACAGCATGGCCAGCCATCCCAGCAGGGCGCCGTTGTCGCCCGTGGACGCCAGGGTCTCGTGTAATTCGACGACGGCCCGATCGGCGGCGGCGGGATCGTAGCTGAACACCGCGTCCCGCGCCTTCACCAGGACTTTGTGCAACTCGATGTTGTCCACCGCCCGGATCGCTAAACGGCGGGATTCCTCCGGGGTCACGGTCACCCGGAGCGCGTCCACGATCCGGCGGGACAATTGCTCCTGGAGATCGAACACGTCGGCCACGGTCCCGCTGTACTTCTCGCTCCAGACCGGCGTGTCGGTCTGGGTATCCACCAGTTCAGCGGTGATTCGAAGGGCGTCACCGGCCCGGCGGACCGATCCCGTCAACACGTAGCGGACCGCGAGCTCCCGGCCGATGGTCTTCAGGTCCTTGGTGGTCCCCTTGAGTTTCATCGACGAATTGCGAGAGATCACTCGAATCGCCTTCACCTTCGAGAGATCGCTGATCACCTCGTCGGTCAAGCCCGTGGCAAAGAAACCGTCCTCGGGTTTGGTGCTGGCATCCTCGAACGGCAGCACCACGATCGTGGCGCCCGGGGGTTCGCTGAGTCGCCCGAGGGACTCCGCCCCTGATACGCCATCATCTCCAAACGCCGCTGCGAACAGAGCCACCGTCTCGAACCGATCGACGGGATCCTTGGCGAGCGCCCGGCCGATGGCCGCGGCCGCCGCCGCCGGCACCGTCGCCGGCAGGGCGGGGACGACCTCGGTGACATGCTTCACCATCACTGCCTGCGCCGTGGGCCCCGCGAACGGCGGCGCGCCGGTGAGCATTTCGTAGAGCACGCACGCCAGGCTGTACTGATCGCTCCGCCCGTCGATCTCCCGGACGCCGGTGATCTGCTCGGGGCTCATGTAGGTCGGTGTGCCGAGGGAATACCCGGTCTGGGTGAGCCGATCGTCGCCGGTGTCTCGCATCGCGAGCGCGATCCCGAAGTCCGCCACCGCGGCCTGGCCGTCCTGGAGAAGGATGTTCTCGGGCTTGATGTCGCGATGGATCACCCCTTGGCGATGGGCGTAGTCCAGCGCCTCGGCGATTTGCCGGCCGAGCCGTAACGCGGCGACCGCCGGCATCGCCCCGGTCCGCCGAAGCTGCTGCCGGAGGCTGTCGCCCTCGACGAACGGCATGATGTAATAGAGGAGACCCTCCGCCTCGCCCGAGTCGATGAGGCCGAGGATGTGGGGATGCTGGAGGCCGGCGGCGAGTTCGATCTCGCGGAGAAAGCGGTCCCGTCCAATCGCGATGGTCAGTTCGGGCCGGAGGACTTTGACCGCCACCGGGCGGCGATGTTTGAGGTCGGTCGCCCGGTACACGGTGGCCATCCCGCCAGCGCCCAACTCGCCGTCGATCCGGAACCGGTCGGCGAGCGCCGCGGTCATCGCGTTGATGGGATCGGTCATTGCCGCCAAATCTAGCGGCTGCGCCCTTCTGACCCGAGCCGGGCGGCGGGAACTCAATCAGGCGGGGGTCGGACTGATGACGGGGTCGCGACCGGCGGGCCGGCCAAGGAACCCTTCCACCTCGCGGGCCCCCTCGAGAGTGCGAGCGATGTCCTCCGAGAGCACCCTCGCGGCACCCAGGTCCGTCGTGACGCTCGCGGTGCTCCCGGCCCCCACGTGGAGCCGAAGGAGGCCGACCCTGATCGCCTCGAGCGCGGCCGCCACTTCACGAAGCCGATCCTCGGCGGCCTGACGGGTACCGTCGATGCGCGCCGCGACCACGTCACCCGGGGCGCTCTCGCGGCCCACGGTTTCCAGCTGCTTGATGTGCTCACGCATCTTCACGGCATCGGCCTCGAGGCGGCGCACCACGTCGGGAAGCTCCCGGAAGGACTCCCGCTGCTGCGGCGGAAGGGCCTCGAAGAGACGGTCCACGGCCAACCCGATCGCCAGCTCGGTGGGCCCGTAGGAGGCGCCGGTCGGGAGTTCCCCGAGGCGGAATCGCGACGCTCGGAAGACCCCGCGGCCGAGGGCGCTCTTCCAGAACTTGAGCCACCCCTGTCCGGGAACGTGGCCGCGCAGCTGGTGACGCCCCGCCGCCACGCTCCCCGCGCCGACCCAGGTCGCCAGCGAGACGCCAAGCAACGGACCGAGGATCGCCTCGACGGCACCATGGTACGGTCCCAACAACATCCAGCCGATGCCTGCGAGATGGGTGCCGAGCCCTCCGGCGAGCAGGCGCTTGAGCCAGCGGTCGAGCCGGCTCGGCTCGGAGCCGTAGGTCGAGGCGAGGTCGCCCTGACGCTCTTCGATCTCGGCGCGCATCGCCCGGACCAGGTCGCCGTGATCGTACCCGGCGCGGAGTAGCCGCCGCGCCATCTGCACCAGCACCACGGCGGGCGTCGAGATGAGAGCGAGCCAGACCGCCGTGGGGACGAGCAGGATCACCCACTCGAAATCCACCATGTCGAGGGCGAAAAGCGTACCCCACACGAAGATGGAGCCGCCGGCGAAGAGTGCCATCGCGGCGATCGGTGCCGTCGACTCCCGATTCTGTTTCAGGAACAGCCGGAGGGCCATGGGCACCTCGCGTCGTTCCTCGAGGGATCGACTCAGGGCCTCAGCCAGTGCCCCGCCATTCGGAAAGCGTTCCTCGGGGTCCTTGGCGAGGCAGCGGTCGATGGCCTGTGCCAGCGACGTAGGGATTCCAGGAGCGACGGCCGCCAGCGGCACCGGAGGCTCGGTCAGGTGCTTGACCAGGGTCGCCGCGGCGCTGTCCCCCTGGAAGGGAAGGCGACCGCTCAGCAGGTAGTACCCGACCACGCCTAACGCATAGAGGTCGGACCGCTCGTCGACCGCGGCGCCGCTCGCCTGCTCGGGGCTCATGAACTCCGCGGTGCCCACGACCTCGTCGGTCCCGATCCGGGCCGGGTCCGCGCTCCGATGGGCGATCCCGAAGTCGGTGACGAGGGCCCGCCCGCTTCCGGCCTCGAGGAGGATGTTGTCGGGCTTGACGTCGTGGTGGATGACCCCTTGAGCGTGCGCGTAGCCGAGCGCCCAGGCGACCTCCCGGAGGATCCGGGCAGCGTCCCGAGGTGGAAGCGGTCCCCGCCCGCGGACCCGCTCGCCGAGGGTCTCGCCTTCGACGTAGGCCATCGCGAACAGCACGAAGGCTCCGAACTCGTGCACGGCGTGGATCGGAACGATGTGGGGATGGGAAAGCCGGGCCGCGGTGCGCGCCTCGCGGAGGAACTGGTCTCGAAGCTCGGGACGCTCGGCGAGTCCGGCTGGCAGCAACTTCAACGCGACCGGCCGATCGAGCCGGACCTCCCTGGCGAGGTAGACGATCCCCATCCCGCCCCGACCGAGTTCGCGGTCCAGGGAATAGTGGCCGGCGAGGGCCTCCTGGAGCGCCAGGAATTCGGGGGAGGGGAGAGTGGCCATAGACGGTCTTGGCCGGCATTAGGCGTGCCGCCCGAGGTCGGTCCGCTGCCGGGTGCCTAACCACTTGCGGCGGGCGGACTTGGCCAGCCGTGGTCAGGTTGTTTCGAGGACCGCGATGACCGGCGAACAAGGGAGAGTTCGGGTTACCCCGCAAGTGGCAAGGCCCCACCACCTCTGCCGGCGCCGAAGATCGGATCGCGGGCCGCCAACTTGGCCTCGAGCGTCCGGAGGATCGCGTCCCGAGCGGTGCCTGACTACGGCTTGCGCGCAGCCTCCAGCAACTTCACAGCCGCCTGATTCCCCCGTCGTTGTGCCAAGGCGAGCGGAGTGACACCGGAGGCCGTCGCGAGCGAGAGGTCCGCGCCGGCCTCGATCAGGACCGTGAGCGCCTCGATGGCCCCTCCCTCGACCGCGTGCAGCACCGGGGTGAAGCCGGTCCCGTTGGCCAGATTGATCGCGGCTCCCCGCGCCAACAGTAGCCGGACCGCCGCGGCGCGATTGCCGAGCGCGGCGTAGTTCAAGGCCC
This sequence comes from Gemmatimonadales bacterium, assembly GCA_046160105.1. Taxonomy (GTDB): domain Bacteria; phylum Gemmatimonadota; class Gemmatimonadetes; order Gemmatimonadales; family GWC2-71-9; genus SHZU01. The sequence continues at coordinate 119,453 of JBJXGT010000011.1, forward strand.
GTCGTCCGGAGGAACTGTTCTGGGTGTCGAGGGAGTCGATCCGGGCGCCGCCGTTCAGGGCCGCGGTGATCGCCGCCGTATCCCCCGCCATGGAGGCCATCCACAGCTTGACCTGGGGCGTGGGTCGCGCGGCCGCCTCGACGCTGGCCAGCATCGAGTCGAGGGCCCGGCGTTCGAAGAGCCGCCCGTTGAGGATCACGGCCCGAATCCGACTCACGTTGGCCCCGCTGGCCAGGGGATCGGCGTCGAGCAGCACGAGGTCGGCCAGCCGGCCAGGCTGCACGGTCCCCAAGTCGCCGGAACGTCCCAGGTATTCCGCCCCGCTCACGGTGGCCGCCCGAAGCGCTTCGGCGGGCGAGAGCCCGGCGGTGACGAGTTCCTGCAGCTCGTCGTGCACGCTCGAGCCGGGGAAGACGAACGAGTCGCCGGCATCGGTCCCCACCATCACCGGCACCCCGGCCCGGTAGGCGTCGCGGGTTAGCGTTAGGCCGCGCCGATAGAAATCCAGGAACGCCTTCCGGCCCGCCGGCGAGGAGTCGCCGGCCACCATCCGGTCGGCATCGGCCAGCCAGGCCATCTGGGTGGGCAACGGGAGGAATCGCATCCGAGCGTCGCGCCGATAGGCCGAGTCGCCAGCGAAGGCGTCCATCTTCCGGGTTCCGTGAGTGGGGGAGAGGTAGGTCCGGTTCTTGGCGAAGGCCTGGAACACCTCGGCGCACCGGCCGGGATCGTATTCGTCGACCATCCGGCGCCGGAGGACGGTCGGCGGCACCTTGAGGGTACCGCGCCGCATCGAGTCGGCGCCGGGGAAGCAGTTGAACAAGAAGACCCGAGAGTGCTCGATGCTCGCCTGGCCGGCGTTCGACAGCTCGAGCGCGCTCATCGGCCCGGGTTCGTGTCCCGCGAAGGGCAGGCCGAGCCGGCGCGCCTCCTCGGAGAGGCCGAGGAAACCGTCGCGGGACAGATTGTTGTAGACCTTGATGAAGTCGAACCCCCGCTCCTTGAAATACCGGGCCAGCTGCTGCCCCTCCTCGCGGGTGGTGGCACGATAGAATGCCGGCATGTCCGCTTGGAAGCCGCCGGCCCCATTGACCGGCCAAGTCGCCAAGGCCAGCAGGCGCGGCCCGACCAGGGTGCCAGACGCGATCCGTGCCTGCCAGGCACGGTGCTGGGCGAGCCCGGGGGTTTCCGTGGGGTGGCTGCTTGGCCGGTCCGAACTCATCACCCGCACGCCGGTGACGCCGTGCGCCACGAACAGCGGCATCTCGATCTCGGTCGGTCGGCCGCTGTTCGTCAGGTGGACGTGCATGTCGAGGAGACCCGGGATCAGGTACTTGCCCCGGCCGTCGACGGTTCGGACCCCGTTCGGCACCGTGGTGCGGCCGGTCGGTTCGACCGCGACCACTCGGTCTCCCTTGACCAGCACCGTCTGGTCGGCGGCGACCCGGCCCCGCTCGACGTCCACGACCGCGACGCGGGTGATGGCGAGGTCCGCGGCCGGCGCGAGCCCGCCTCCGTGAATGGCGGGGGCGCAACCGAGGACGGGGAGCGTGCCGCTCAGGAATCGGAAGGTGCGAATCATCGTCGTGGCCTGATGGGGTCGAGTCGGTTGAGCCGTACGACACAGACACGGAAGAGTTTCGGGCGAGACCACGTTAGGCAGGTTCCGGTGGGAAGTCGGTCATCCGGGGGGTATATTGGCGGTGATGCTCCCTCTCGCGCTCTTGGGCCTGCTGCAGGCCGGCCCCGCCGGCGCCTCACAGTACCGGGGAGCCACCGGCGGGTTGCGGGTGACACCACCCCGGATCGAGGCGACCATCGAGGTCGATGGCGTTCTCGACGAGCCGGCCTGGAGCCGCGCCGCCCGACTCACCGACTTCTCCCAATTCAGCCCCTCCGATGGCCGGCCGGCGGAAGATCCGACCGAGGTGCTGGTCTGGTACTCCCCGACCGCGATCCACTTCGCGGCTCGGGCCCGGGCTCCGGCCGGCACCGTCCGAGCCAACCTTGCCGACCGCGACCAGGGGATCCAAAACGACGATTACATCGAGATTCACCTCGGCACCTTCGACGACGGCCGCCAGGCCTTCGTCTTCGCCGTCAATCCACTCGGGATCCAGGCCGACGGCGCCCTGTCGGAGGGCTCGACCCGACGGACGGCATACTCCCAGGGGACCGAGCGGGGCGGCCGGGAGGCCCCGGATTTGAGCCCAGACTACCTGTTCCACTCGAAGGGCCGCCTGACCGACGAGGGCTACGACGTCGAAGTCCGGATCCCGTTCCGGGCGCTCCGCTATCAGTCGGCGGAGCGGCAGGATTGGTCGTTGCAGATCGTTCGGCGGGTGGCCGCGACCGGCCGGGAGGACACTTGGGCGCCGGCGTCTCGAACCGCCACCTCTTTCATCCGGCAGAGCGGCGCCCTGGTCGGCCTGGAGGGGCTCCGCCGCGGGCGAGTACTCGAAGTGACACCGATCCTGAGCTCCACCGTCGACGGCGCCCCGGCTGGGGTCGGCTGGGGGTACGACGGGGGACGTCCCGAGCCGGGTGGTAACGTGAAATGGGTTCTCTCCAACGACCTGACTTTCAACGGGACGGTGAACCCCGACTTCTCCCAGGTCGAATCCGATGCGGGCCGACTCACGCCGGATCCGCGCCGGGCCGTGTTCTTCCCCGAGAAGCGACCGTTCTTTCTCGACGGCCTCGAGTACTTCACCACGCCGAGTCAGGTGATCTACACCCGGCGGATCGCCGACCCGATTGGCGCCGCCAAGGTCACCGGTCGAATCGCCGGAGCCGGGTTTGGGTATCTCTCCGCGATCGACGGCCGCTCGACCTCGATCAGCGGACTCCGCCGGCCGGTGTACAACGTCCTCCGGGTTCAACGGACCATTGGCGGCCGGTCGCAGCTTGGCGTCGCCTACACCGATCGGATCGAGGGCGGCGACTACAATCGAGTGGGCCAAGTGGACGGCCGGCTGGGCTTCGGCCCCCTGACCAGCGTGTCCTTCTACGGAGCCGCGAGCCGGACCCGGACCGGGGCCTCCGTCGTCTCAGCGCCGATGGCCTACGCGGAGTTTCGCCACGCCGGCCGGCGGTTCGGGTTGACGGCCACCGTGAACGCGGTCTCCGACCGGTTCACGGCCGGGAGCGGGTTCATCAGTGAGCCCGACATCGCCCAGGGGTCTGTCACGCCGTCGGTCACCCTGTACGGGCGGCGAGGCGCCTTGATCGAGCGGTTCGCCGGTTCGGTGTACGCGGACCTGTTGTGGGCCTATCCAGACTTCCGGAGCGGCCGGCCGGCCCGCGACCGTCGGATCATGCCGCGGGCCAACCTGACGTTGCGGGGCGGGTGGGACATCGGGCTGACGGCGTTTCGGTTCAGCTACGGATACGACGGGCGCCTCTTCCGTGACTACGCCATCGAGGTCCCCACCACCGGCGGACTCGACACGATTCCCTATCCGAGGGCCCAGCGGCTGCTCCCGTTGGCAGGGAGCGTGACGCTCAGTTCGCCGGAAATGGCCGGCGTCCTGCTCGACGTCTATCTCGCTTTTGGCGAGGACGTCAACTATGCCGAGTGGTCCCTGGCCGACATCTGGCTCGGTCGCTTCTCCCTCGGTTACCGGCCCACACCCCGGCTGCGTGCCGAAGGGGTGTTGTCGTTGCAGAGCTATCACCGATCCGTGGACGGCTCCTTCATCGCTCGAACCGTGCTGCCCCGACTCAAGCTCGAGTACCAGGTGTCCCGGGCCGTGTTCCTCCGCGCGGTGGGCGAGTATCGGGCCTTCCGCCGCGACGATCTCCGGGACGTGACTCGAACCGAGGCGCCGATCCTGATCCGGGATCCGAACGGCGGTCCCTTCCGCCGTGACCTCGCGCTGGCGACGGATCGCAATACGTTCCGGGCGGACCTCCTCTTTTCCTACCAGCCAGCCCCGGGCACCGTGTTCTTCGCCGGGTATGGCTCGAGCCTGGTCGATGGGGACGCGTTCCGGTTCCGCGATCTCGAGCGGGTGAGCGACAACTTCTTCCTCAAGCTGAGCTATCTCTTTCGGCTGTAGCCCCTAGAACCACCCAGCCCAGCGGCCGAGCAGGACGAGGAGCCCCCCGGTGTAGAGGGAGCCAAAGATCTCCTTGTTGTACCGCGCGAGCCACTCGGGCAGGTAGATATCGAAATTGGGGCGGCGGTCATCGGTGTATCGCGCGGCGATCGGGGTGAGGGGGCAGCGCCACCGGTTCATCGCGAGTACCCCGACCTCGCCGAGCACGATGACGCTCAGCACGGCCGCGACCCGAAAGCGGCCCGCCCACGCCGTGAACGGGATCGCCACCACGCATGAAGCGAGCAGCGCCCAGGCGATGGTATGGACCAACCGGACGATCGCGAGGGCGGAGGTTGGCTTCATGGTCGACGGATCCTCGGGTTGGCCGGCATTCAATAGTACGTCGGCGCCCAGCTCCGGTCGTCGGTTTGGCCTCTCGCCGCTGTTTCCAGGCCGCGTCGGTCGGCCCCGAGGGCCTCGAAGAATGCCAACGGCTCTCGGCCGTGGAAGACCTACCGGTCAGGCCGGCGCCGAAGGGAGCGCGGGCCCGAGCGGCCCAAGACCGTAGCTATCGCAGGCAGGAGGAGGCGTCCTCAGAGTCGCACCGGCCGTCGGAATCCAATCCCCAGGCCCGAGCGTCCCGCGGAGATCGTGGGCTGCAGCGCGGGAAGGCTCGCGGGCCGCCAATGCTCGCGACCGACGGCAGCCACAATGATCCCAATGAGGGCGCCGGTGACCGCTCCCCCCACCGCATTGAATCGGACCGCCTCGCCTCTGTCCGTGAACTCCAAGAGGCATTCGAACAAGCCCTCCCCGGTCGGCTCGCAGAGTGGGTAGGCCGCACCAAGCAGTAGCCCTATTCCGCCTCCAATCGCTGTCCCAAGGAGTACGCTCTTACCGTAGCGATGCCGCTTGCCCAGGGACCTCTCGAGCCGTTGAATGTCGGCGAGCGCGACCGCTCTCGGCTCGGCGGCAGACGGCCCCCCGGCTTGCAGCAGCAGCGAATCGCGATTGCTGGTGGAGAAAATTCCGCTCAGTCGCTCTGTCGAACGCAGCGTCACTCGGATGCGCGCACCCGGTGTCACCAGGACCTCCTGCGCGGCGAGCGGAACGGCGGCCACCAGGAAGGATCCAACCATGAGAGCTCGAGAGATCACGCTGCCCGCCTTTGTTCCTGGGACAGGAACGGTATGAGCGAGCTCGTAAAGACATCGTGAACTGGAGGGTAAGGTCACTGCCCCCTGTCCCCGGTATCGGCAGTCTCAGCATCGGCGCCCGCATTCGGGGATCAAGCGGCTCTTCACAGTTCCTTAACCTGGGCTGCGGAGGGCACCTCCCAGATTGAGGGGCGAAAGGCGGTGCGATGAAACGGCGCCTGTGGTTCGTGCTGGCGGGGATCGTGGTCCTTGCTTCACCGTTACCGGCCCAAAGCCTGTTTGACCGACGCCTTCGCTTGACGCTTGCGTCCGATGGGGCCGTCACCAGTCTGACCGGGCGATGCGTCGAGGAGCGCCGCGATTCCCTGGTGGTGGAACTGGAGGCCAGAGCGCTCCGCCGAATCGCCCGGTCGGAGATCATCGCAGCCGAGATCGAAGAGCGTCGCGGTCCAGGGAGGCTCGGGTGGGGTGCTCTTCCCGGGCTGGCAGTAGGCGCGGCCCTGGGGTACGCGTTAGGCCGGACTCGGGAGCAGACCTACGAAGGCCGGGTGGCCGTGATGGCTGCCTTGCCCGGCCTCGTCATCGGTGGCCGCGGCGGGCCGGCGGCGAAGAAGGTAGTGACTGGAGCGGTCGCGGGAGCCGCGCTCATGGCCGCTCTCTGCGTAGCCACCAGCGACGACGGCGGCAACTACTGTGGCGACACCGCCGTGGAGGGTTTGGCGGCGGGACTTGCGGGCGGCGCGGTAATCGGTGCCGATATCGGTGCCCTGGTGTCGTTGGCGTCTACCGAAGGGCACTGGCGGCCGCTGTCTCCGACCACGTGGCGGGTGACGGTGACGGCGGGATCAGGTCGACTCTTCGTCGGGCTATCCCGCTTTCTGGGGTCGCCCAGCCGGTGAGATCGTGAGGTGAAACGCGTTGCGATCGGAGAACGGGCTAACGCCGCATCGGGTAGGCTCGGACGTGCTCGACATCGTCGGCGTCCTTCCACACCCCGATCACTTCGCTCGCCCCGATCATCGCCAGTTGGAATCGGGCCGGCATCCTGACTCGGCCGAGAAACCCGCCGGCCGAGTCGAACGCCGCGTATTGGGCGCGCGCTTCCCCGGGGCGGACCACTTCCTGGACCCAGAGCGTCCCGTCCGGCCCGGGCAACATCGCCAGGATGAATGGGTAGGTCGCCGGGTACTTGACGGTCTTCATCCGATCGGTGATCTGAGTCTTCATCTCCGGAGGTACCGCCCGGAGCTCGGGCAATCCCTCGACCAGGTCGAGTTGCTCCTGACGATGGGTTGCGATGTCTTGCTCGGTGAGCGCGACCGGGGTCGTCGCGAGCCGAATCAGCCGCACCAGCGACCCGTCGGTCCCGTACTCCTCGATCTCCCACCGCTGGTTGGTCGCCACGAAGACGGCGGTGCCTCGCGCGGCGACGACCGTTTGCCGACCGAGCGGCACCGGACTCGGGGACGGGAAGCTCCGGCCCCCGAACGTCAGGGTGACCTGCTCCATCTCGATCCCGGGAAACCGGCCGATGGTATCTCGGGCCACGCCGTCAGGGCCGAACCGGAGGTAGCTCACGGTGTCCCGATACCTGCCTTCCCGCGTTTGGCCGAGGCCGATCGGCATCTCGAGGCCGATGACCGACCCATCGGCCAGCCAGGCCTGGGGCATCGCGAAGTTGATGCGGCCCCCTTCCTGGACGGTGAGCCCGGCCCGACCGCCTAACGCGAAATGGCGGGCGAAGCCGCCGGCGGGGTCGAAGACCCCGAGCCGCTGGGCTCGGACATCCGCCACCAGGAGGGAATCGCCAGGCCCGCTCCAGAGGCCGCCCAGCGTCTGGAACTCGCCCGGACCGCTACCCTGTCGCCCGCTGGCGTTGACGAACCGCCCGGTGGAGTCGAACCACCGAATTTCGCTCGTCCCGACGTTGGCGACCGCGATCCGGCCATCCTTCATCCGGACCGCGCCGACCACCCTCGCGAACTCGTGCTTGGGCCCGGCTGCCGCGCCGCCGATGCTGACCGACGGGGTGTCCGCCACCGTCCATTCCCCGCCGGTCGGCCAGGCCGAACCGGTGTTGTCGACGATCTGAATCCCCGCACTGTCGCGTACCGCGGCGGCCGTTCGGGGCGCTCTCCCGGAATCGCAGCCCGCGACCGCCATCACCAGGGCGGCGGAAAGGGGCGACGTGACGGACGCGATGGCTCGCATGGATAACTCCCGTGAATGGCGATGTCCCGACCCCCCAAGATATCAGACGCCCTCCGGTCCCGCGCATGGCTGGCGCGGTCGCCGGCGGTGACGGCGGCGGTCGGTATCAGGGGGTCAGTCCGCTACGTTTGCGCCGCCTGCCGGTTGCCAATAGCTTGCCGGTCCCAACCCCTTCAGGCCGATCTTCGATGCAGCCCACGAAACGTCGTCACCGGGTACCGCCCGCCGTCGGATTCCTCGCCGCCGTGCTGCTCGGCTGGTCATCGGGCACAACCACCGCCGTTGCCCAGGGTCGTCCGGAGAGTCCGAGTTACCGAACCTTGGTGACGCTGTTCGGCGAGTGGCGCACCTTCGAGGAGCCGCCCCGGATCGATGGCGTGCCGGACTATTCCCCCGCGACCAATGCGCGGCGCCTCGCGGCGCTCAGGCGGATGCAGGGGCGTCTCTTGGCGATCGATACGACCGGTTGGTCGGTTCCGGAGCAGGTCGACCACCACCTGGTCCGGGCCGAGATGAACGGGATGCAGTACCACCTCACCGTCCTCAAACCGTTCGCCCGTGATCCCGCCTACTACGCCTCGGTCCACACCGCCGAGAGCGACACGCCGGCGGAGGAAGGTCCCGTCATCCACGGCGCGATTCGGTTGTGGCACTACTCGATCTGGCCCCGCACGGTGCTCGACCAGCCAGCGCCGCTGTCCGCCGTCGATGCCCGCCGCCTGACGGCCGCGCTCCGGACGGTGCCGCCGCTGCTTCGGCGGGCCCGGGTCAATCTCGCTGGCGCCACTGCGAAGGACCTCTGGGTCGGTGGGGTTCGGGCGTTCGTGGAGCAGAGTGAGGCCCTCGGCCAGCTCGGGGAGCGGGTGGGACAGAGCGATGCCGAGTTGGCCCAAGCGATCGCCGAGGCTCGGAGCGCCACCGACGGATTCGCCGCTTGGCTCCGGGCTGAGGCACCCAAGCGTACCGGGCCATCGGGGATCGGCAAGGCGCAATACACCTGGTTCCTCCGCAACGTGCTGTTGGTGCCGCTGTCGTGGGACGAGGAGGTGACCATCACCCGGCGGGAGCTGGCCCGGGCTCACACGTCGCTCCGCCTCGAGGAGCAGCGGAACCGGCGGCTCCCCCAGCTCCCGGTGGCCAACACGCCCGCGGATTACGCCGCCCTCCAGGAGCGGGCGATTCCGCGGTATCTGAGCTTCATTCGGGACCACGATCTGCTGACGATGGAGCCGTGGATGGAGCGGGCGCTCCGCGAACGGATGGCGGGCTTCGCGCCGGAGGCGAGCCGCAACTTCTTCATGCAGGCGACCCAGCGCGATCCAATTCCGCTCTGGACCCACCTCTACCACTGGTGGGACAACATGCGGATTCGGGTCGCTCCGCACCCCAGCCCGATTCGACGGGCGCCGTTGCTCTACAACGTCTGGATGAGCCGCGCCGAGGGGATGGCCACGGTGATGGAAGAATGGATGATGCACGCCGGGCTCTACGACGAGAGCCCGCGTTCTCGGGAGATCGTCTGGATCATGCTGATCACCCGGGCGGCTCGGGGGCTCGGCAATCTCTACGCGCATTCCAACGACCTCACCATGGCGGGGGCGGGCGACATCCACGTCAATTGGACGCCTCGCGGATGGATGCGCCGCGATCCGCTGCTCGGTTTCGAGCAGCATCTCTATCTCCGCCAGCCGGGGTACGGGGCGAGCTATGTCACCGGGGGCCGGCTGATGGAGGAGGCGATCGCCGAGCGGGCCCGGCAGCTGGGCGACGGCTTCACGATGCGGCGGTTCTTCGACGAGGTGAACGGGGCGGGGATGATCCCGGTGTCGTTGATCTACTGGGAGCTGACCGGCGACGACCGGATGATCCGCGAGCTCAAGCCGGGGATGGGGCCGATGCCGTTTCGTTAGGGCGAGTGACTCACTTGGAAGTTGCGGAAGGCGGTCACGGCTTCTCGCTTGGTCCAGAGCCCGACCCGCCCAGAGGGGGCCGCTTCGAGCCGATGGGTCAAATTGATCTCGGGGCGACCGGCAATCTGCGCGGTCAACTCGCTCCCCCGGACCGTCACCTCGAGCTGGTGCCAGACTCCGAGTGCAAGCTGACCGTGGCCGGTGCCGTGGGCGAGGACTCGCCGCTGCCCGTTGGCAAACTCCCAGATGGCCAGGTTGCCGTCCTTGGTGTTGTAGCGGACGAACCGGTACTCGCCGAGAGGGGTGAGGTTGAACACCAGCCCGGCGGTGTGGTCACCGGCGCCGCCGATCAGCTTGAATTGGACCCGAAGGGTGCCGCCGGTGAATCGGGGAACCCCGGCGGCGATCGCCAACGGAAACGCGGTTGGGGCGGATCCATTGGCAGCGAACGACTCGTTGGCGCCGCCGAACCACCGCTCACTGGACCGAGCCAACTCGGCGGCGGAGGTTTGGCCGGACCACTGGCTTCCATCGACGGTGAGTCCCGCCCCCCCGTCATCGGTCGCCGTCCAACGCCCGATCACGCCGACGAGATCGGCGCCGCCCGTTCCGCACCGTCCGATCCCGAGGGAGCCGTCGCCGACCGCCGTCATCAGTCGATCGAGCACTTCGCGCTGTCCTACGAAGCCTCGATTGAAGTAGAGCGCCACCGAGAACCCGCATTCCGGAACATGCCAGAGGCCGGCCGTGTGGCCGGTGAACAGCCCGCCATGACCGACCAAGGTGAAGCCGGCGCGCGACATCCGAACCAGCCCGAGACCGTACCCGTCCACCGGTGCGGCGGAATCGGTTCGGGCCGGGACGCCTAACGGTGGCGTCGAGCGAAAGCTGATCATCGCGTCGAGGGTCGAGTCGGCCAGGAGGCGGCCGGTCATCAGGCCCTGAAGGAAGGACAACCCGTCGGTGGCCGGGGCGGCCAACCCACCGGCGCCCCACTCGACCGGCGACCGGTCGAGGGCCGCGGTTGGGCCGATGGCGCCGAACATCTCGGAGTGCTTCCAGCCCTCCACCGGCCCGAGATGCCCGACGCCAAGACCGCCCTTGTCCGGTTCGTGGAAGGCAAGCCAGGTGTCGTCGAGCCCCAGCGGCTGGTAGAGATACCGCCGGTAGGCCTCCGGCAGCGAGAGGCCCGAGGCCCGCTCGGCGATGACGCCCAGGAGATAGTAGCCGGTGTTGCTGTAGCTCCAGTCCGCCCCGGGGGCAAACCAGTGGCCGAAGCGGCCGGCCAGCTCGAGCAGCTCTGGTTGGGTCCAGGACCGAGTGACGAAGTCGATCATCTCCTGGCGGTCCGGCCGGTAGTAGAGATAGCTGTAGAAGTCCTTCAACCCGCTGGTGTGGGAGAGCAGGTGACGGACCGTGATCTCGGTCCCCCGGGGGAAGTCGGGGAGGAATCGGGCGATGGGGTCGTCGAGGGACAGCCGACCCAGCTCGGCGAGACGAAGGACGACCGCGGCGGTGTAGGTCTTCGAGACGCTCCCGAGGAAGAACGCTTGATTGGGCTGGATCGGCGTCGCCCCGGCCAGGTCCAGGCTGCCCCGGGCGACGACGATGGCCGGCTTGCCGGATTCCAGGATCCCGAGGATCGCCCCGGGAGCCTCGGCCGCGACGCGGGCCGAATCGAGGAGTCCACCGAGATGCGCTTCGAGCCGCCTGTCACCCGGGCCATTGCTCGGGCCTTGGCGCGCGGTACAGCCAACGAATACGGCCAGCATTAGGTTGAGGCGCGGGATCGTCGCGGGTCGCATTGGCGCCAGGCTCATGGTTCGTGGCCTGAATCTACTCGATTCTGAACATCGCTTGGACCGGCTAGGGCAGTACGATGGCGACCCCTTGCGGTTCGCGGGTCGCGGGCGATATTAGCCGCCACTCCTCGGCGAGGTTGCCTGGACCGCCTTGTCCGGCGACCCACCGACGCCCTCTGTCCCATCCATCACAAAGAGGTTTTCATGCGGAGCCTGTCCCAGCCGTTGGTTGCGGCGACCGTTGGCCTATTCCTGCTCGGATCGGCCGCGGCCGCCGGCGCCCAGCAGGCCGTCCCGCCCCCCGCGCGCATGTACGTGCAGGTCGTCCGGCTCAAGCCGGAGATGGTCAACGAATGGCTCGAGCTTCAAAAGAACCAGGTGATTCCCGCTCAGAAGAAGGCCGGGGTCACCGCACGGCTCACCATGACGACCGTCGTCGGCAACGCCTTCGAATACACCCTCCTCACCCCGTTTGCCAGCTGGGCGGCGATGGACGGCGATGCCCCGCTGGTTCGGGCTCTTGGCGCGGCGGGCGCCGCCGAGCTCAACGCCAAGCTCCGGCGGTGTGTCGCGGTCCAGTCGTCCTATTTGACCACCCGCCGGGACTCGCTCAGCATTCCGGCCAACGATGCCCTGGTGTGGCGGATCCAGGTGCGGCGGGCGGTTCCGGGCAAGATGCAGGAATACCTGGCTCACTTTAGGGCCGACGTACTGCCGGCCATGCAGCGGGCCAAGGCCGAGGGCAAGATCGCGGGGGTGGCGGTCGCGGTCCGAGGGGCGGGTGCGCCGGCTGGTGAGTTCACCGTCACCACCATGTACAACAAGTTCGCCGACCTCGAGGGCCCCAACCCGGTAGTGGCGGTGCTGGGCCAGGAGGCCGCCACCAAGCTCGCCGCGCGAACCGACGAGCTCTCGACGGCCGGCCAAATCATCGTTCGGCGTCGGGTCGCGGACCTGAGCTTCTAGCCCCAACGTCGCCAGTGTGGCGGGGAGATGGCCGAGGTCCGAGATCGGGCCTAGATTCTGGCCGCTACCCGCCACCTCCTGTCCCCTGGATGATGGCTCGCTGATCGTGGGGTGATGGTCGGTGGTCAGATTGAGGACAGTCGGGCGGTCGCTCGGAGCCCGTCAGGTCGCAATTCACCCACTCGGAGGTTCCATGAAGCGGTTGGTCTGCGCGGTTACAATGGTGATGACGCTCGGCGGTTGCGGGAAGAAGGCCGACGACGCCCAGAACGCGGTGAGCGCCGTGGTCGCGGCCGCCGGCGCGAGCGGGAAGCTCGAGGCCGGGCTCAAGGACGCCGAGCGGTTCCAGCAGGAGCGAGTCGCCAAGGGCGACACCCTCGCGATGCCGTACGCCGAGCTGCAGAAATTCCTGCCGGAGTCGGTCGACGGATACACGGCCCAGGGGGGGCCATCGGGGTCGAGCCAGGCCATGGCCGGGTTTTCGATGTCCCAGGCGGAACAGACCTGGGTGGCGGAGGCGGGCGCCGACGGCTCCACTCCCGAGATCAAGGTCAGCTTGATCGACTTCGGCGGCACCCAGCAGGGGTACGCGATGATGGCCGCGCCGCTGATGATGGGCTTCAGCCAGGAGGACGACCGCCGGCGGATGGGGTCGACCAAGATCGATGTGCCCCACACCGGCGCCTGGGAGGAATTCGAGAAGGACACCAAGGACGCCAAGATCACCGCCGTAGCCCGGTATCGGTTCGTGATCACGGTCGAAGCCCGGAACAAAGGCGAAGACCAGTCGGCGAAGGTCAAAGAGTTGGCCGAGGAGATTGCCCGGAAGTTCGACGGGAAGTGACCCGGGCGCTGTTCCTCGGCTGGAGTCTGGTGGGCGGCCCGGGGGCGGC
>JBJXGT010000012.1:0-12527 GCA_046160105.1 Gemmatimonadales bacterium
GAGGCGCCCAGGCAACGGCCTGGGCGCCTCTTTTCTTCTCGACCGCGGAGGACCTTACAGCGCCTCGATCTCCTCGACCACCGGCGGGAGGAGCGGAGCGGCCTCTCCCTCGGGCGCCGGCGGCGGCGGCTCGAACCCTGCCGGCGCCTGGACGTCGAGATCGACGTATCGGTAGTGACCGGTGCCGGCCGGGATCAGGTGCCCGATGATGATGTTCTCCTTGAGGCCACGGAGGTCGTCCTTGGCCCCGCGGATCGCGGCATCGGTCAACACCCGGGTGGTCTCCTGGAACGAGGCCGCCGAGACGAACGACTGGGTCGTCAAGCTGGCCTTGGTGATGCCGAGGAGCAGCGGCTCCGCGGTGGCCGGGGTGCCCTTTCGGCGAACCACTCGCTCATTCTCTTCCCGGAAGGTCAGCTTGTCGACCGCCTCGGCTTCGAGGAAGCTGGTATCGCCCGGGTCGGTGACTCGGACCTTCTGGAGCATCTGCTTGATGATCACGCCGCAGTGCTTGTCGGCGATCCGGACGCCCTGGAGGCGGTAGACCTCCTGGATCTCGTTCAAGAGATACTCCTGCACCGCGCGAGGACCCTTGATGAGCAGGATCTCGTGCGGGTTGACCGGCCCTTCGGTGAGCCGGTCGCCGGCCCGAACCCGGTCGCCCTCGTGGACCCGGAGGTGTTTCCCGGCCGGGACCTCGTAGACCTGGGGCGGTTCCTTCTCGTTGATCGCCCCGTCCTTGAGCATCGGGTAGACGAAGATCTCCCGCTTGCCGCGCTTGATCTCACCGAACTTGACGATCCCGTCGATCTCGGACATCGTCGCCGGATCCTTCGGGCGGCGGGCTTCGAACAGCTCGCCGACGCGGGGTAGACCACCGGTGATGTCGCGGGTCTTGTAGGCCTGCCGCGGAATCTTGGTGATCGTGACGCCCTTCGTCACGGCCACGGCCGCGGACAGGAACACGGTCCGGTCCTTGGCTTCCTTCTTGGTCTTCGAAGGCCAAGCCTCGTTGATCGGCCGCTCGTCGACGTGGAACTTGGTCGACCACGGGTTGGACACGTCGGGCAAGTCGAATGCGCGGCTCATTTGATCGGTCGGCGCGCCCCAGATGATCCGGGAGCCCTCGGCCAGGGTGTACTCCTGAGGGTCCTTCCGGTTCGGCAAGTAGACCAGCGCCGACGGATGGAGCTCCCGATCGGGATCGGCGGTGACCACCAGCGATCGCAAGCCGGTGCCCTCGTCGAGCTCCTCTCGGAGGGTGACCCCGGGAACCAGGTCCTTCCAGCGGAGCTGCCCGTCGCTCTTGATGATGCTGGGATCGTTGTACGGGTCCCAGGTGTAGAGGATGGACGCGCGCCGCTCGTTGTCGCCCTTGGTGACCGGCTGGCCCTCCTGGATCTGGAGCACGGCCCCTTGCGGCACCGGGTACCGGGAGAGAATGTGATGATGATCCTTCGCATCGACGATGAGGATGCCCTCTTTGGACTCCTCTTCGGCCGATTCATCTTCCCGGGTCAGCGCGACCCGAAGCTTGCCCTTGGTGCCGTCCTCGTACTCGACCGTCAAGTCGGCGTACTCGAGGCCATTGGTGTACTTGGCGATCCCGTCCGACCGCGCCCGCCGCTCGGCTTCCTCGGCGATACGCGCCGAGGTCCCGCCGATGTGGAAGGTCCGCAGGGTCAGCTGGGTACCCGGCTCGCCGATCGACTGCGCGGCCAGAATCCCGACAGCCTCGCCCATGTCGACCATGTCCATGGTCGCCAGGTTGCGGCCGTAGCACATTCGACAGACGCCGCGCCGGGCCTCGCAGGTCAACACCGAGCGGATCTTGACCCGGTCGATCCCGGCGTCTTCGATCGCGTCGGCCGTCTCTTCGCTGACCAGCTGACCAGCCTGGACCAACACCCGGGGATCGCCGTGCTCATCGAGCTGATGGGGATCCATCACGTCCTCACCCGCCACGCTGCCGACGATCCGCTCCGCCAGCGACTCGATGACGTCCTCGCCCTCCTTCAGGGCGCTCATATCGAGCCCGAGGATGGTACCGCAATCCTCTTCCGTGATGGTGACGTCCTGAGCCACGTCCACCAATCGTCGGGTCAGGTAACCCGCGTCGGCGGTCTTGAGCGCCGTGTCGGCGAGACCTTTCCGGGCGCCGTGGGTCGAGATGAAGTACTCCAGTACCGAGAGACCTTCCCGGAAATTCGATTTGATCGGGCTCTCGATGATTTCTCCGATGCCGCCGGTCAGCTTCTTCTGCGGCTTGGCCATCAGGCCGCGCATGCCGGCGAGCTGCCGGATCTGATCGCGGCTACCGCGCGATCCGGAGTCGAACATCATGAAGACCGGGTTGAACCCGCCCCGGCTCTTCCGCATGTGGTTGATCATCGCCTCGGCCACGTCGTTGTTGGCGTGGGTCCAGGCATCGATCACCTTGTTGTATCGCTCGCCGAAGGTGATTTGACCGGTATTGTAGGCCCGCTGGAACCGCTCGACGCGCTTCTGGGCCTCGTCGAGCAATCCAGGCTTCTCGCCGGGGATCTCGAGATCTTCGACGCCGATCGAGACGCCGCCGGTGGTGGCGAAGTCGAAACCGAACCGCTTCAACCGATCCAAGAACTCGACCGTCTCCTTGAGGCCAGCGCGCCGATAGCTCTGGAGCACCAACTCGGAGAGCGTCTTCTTCTTCATCACGTCATCGCGGAAGCCCAATTCGGCCACCGTCCGACGGGGGAGGATGTTGTTGAACAGCACCCGGCCCACCGTCGTGCGAATCCACCGCGGCTCCCGATCGGCGGCCTCGGCCGGAGGCACGAACCAGAAATGGATCGCGGAGTGGTGGCCGAGCGCGCCGGTCTGGAGCGCCATCTCCAGCTCGGCGATCGAGCCGTAATGCTTGGCGTCCTTCCAGAGCCGAGCCTTGGTCTCGTCGAGTTTGCCGACGCCACGGCGGATCTCCTCTTCGAAGCCACGCGGCAGCTTGGTCAGCCAGTAACAGCCGAGCACCATGTCCTGCGACGGCTCGGCGACCGGGCGGCCGTCGGACGGCTTGAGGATGTTGTTCGACGAGATCATCAGCAGCCGCGCCTCGAGCTGTGACTCGAAGGACAGCGGGACGTGAACGGCCATCTGGTCGCCGTCGAAGTCGGCGTTGAACGCGGCGCAGACCAGCGGGTGGATTCGGATGGCCTTGCCCTCGACCAGCTTGGGCTCGAACGCCTGAATCCCGAGCCGGTGCAGCGTCGGGGCCCGGTTGAGAAGCACCGGGTGATCCTGAATGATCTCCTCGAGGATCTCGTACACCTCGGGCCCTTCCCGCTCGACGATCTTCTTGGCCCGCTTGACCGTCTCGGCGATGCCCTTGTCGACCAGCTTGTTGATGATGAACGGCTTGAAGAGCTCGACCGCCATGGCCTTGGGCAAGCCGCACTGGTGGAGCCGGAGTTCCGGCCCGACCACGATGACCGACCGGCCCGAATAGTCGACCCGCTTGCCGAGCAGGTTCTGACGGAACCGGCCCTGCTTGCCCTTGAGCATATCGGACAGCGACTTGAGCGGCCGCTTGCCGCGACCCCGAATCGCCTTGGAGCGGCGGCCGTTGTCGAACAACACGTCGACCGCCTCCTGGAGCATCCGCTTCTCGTTCCGGAGAATGACCTCGGGAGCGCGGTGTTGAATCAGCTTCTGCAACCGGTTGTTCCGGTTGATGACCCGGCGATAGAGATCGTTCAGGTCCGACGTCGCGAACCGGCCGCCGTCGAGGGGCACCAACGGGCGGAGATCCGGCGGCAGGACCGGAATCACGTCCATGATCATCCAGGTCGGGTTGTTGGCGATCTCCTGGGCCTCGCCGGAATAGAGAAAGGCGTCGACGATCTTGAGCCGCTTCAGCATCTGCTTCTTCCGATGCTGGCTGGTCTCGCTCGCGACCCCGCTCCGGAGCTCTTCGGCGAGCTTCTTGACGTCGATCTTCTCCAGCAGGGCGCGCACGGCCGGGGCCCCGATGTCGGCGCGGAAGCCGGTGTCGTTGGCCTCGCGGGCCTGCATCCGGAGGTTCAAGAACTCGTCCTCGTCGAGCAGCTGGCCACCCTCGACGTCCTGCTTGCCCGGCTCGATGACGACGTAGGCCGAGTAGTAGATGATCCGCTCGAGATCACGAAGCGTGATGTTGAGCAGGTTCCCCATCGGGCTCGGCAGCGTCTTGAAGAACCAGATGTGCGCCACCGGCACGGCCAACTCGATGTGGCCCATTCGCTCGCGCCGCACCTTCGAGAGAGTGACCTCGACGCCGCAGCGATCGCAGATCACGCCACGATAGCGAATCCGCTTGTACTTGCCGCAGTGGCATTCCCAGTCCTTGACCGGACCGAAGATCCGCTCGCAGAAGAGACCGTCCCGTTCCGGCTTGAACGACCGGTAGTTGATGGTCTCGGGCTTGGTGACCTCACCCCACGACCACCACGTCCGCAGGCCCTGGAGCTCCAGGCGCTCGCGCTCCTTGGGATCGCGCGGCCCCCGAATCTCCTCGGGCGAGGCGATCCGGATCGCGATGTAGTCGAAACTCGAGCTCTTGGGCTCGCGCCCGCTTCGGAAATCAATCATCCGTTACTCCTCGCCTTCGGCTGTCGCCCCGAGCGTGACCCGGAGGCCGAGCGCCTGAAGTTCCTTGACCAACACATTGAAGGACTCCGGAATGCCCGGTTCGGGCAGATTCTGGCCCTTCACGATCGACTCGTAGACCTTGCTTCGGCCGTTGACGTCGTCCGACTTGACGGTAAGCATCTCTTGGAGCAAGTGAGCGGCGCCGTAGGCCTCCAAGGCCCACACTTCCATTTCACCGAACCGCTGTCCGCCAAACTGCGCCTTGCCGGCCAACGGCTGCTGGGTGACCAGGGAGTACGGCCCGATCGATCGCGCGTGGATCTTGTCGTCGACCAAGTGCGAGAGCTTGAGCATGTAGATCGTGCCAACCGTCACGTCGCTCTCGAACCCTTGCCCGGTCCGGCCGTCCCGCAACCGAACCTTGCCCGACGGGGTCAACCCACCCCGGCGGATCAGGGCGTCGACCGCGCCGGCGACGTCGGCCGGCGACCCATTCCCCTTTGCCACGGCCGCGAACGCCGGTTCCATGGTGGCGGGCTTGGCCTGGAGCTCGCTCAAGGCCCGCTCGATCGCCTTCTTCCGGTTTCCTTCGGCTTTGGTCACTTCCGCCTGGTGGAGGCCGACTTCGTGCCCCCGTTGGGTCGCCTCGCGGTCGGTCAGCTCCTTGACCGCGATCTCGACGAACTGCTTGATGCTCGCATAGAGCGCCTTGGTGGATGCGGACACACCGTCCTGGGCGAGGTCGGATACGGTCGCGTCACTCAACGTCTTCCGCGACACACCAAGCTTCCGGAGATCCGCCGCGAGGGTCCGCACCGTCTCGACGTTGGGAGCCGGGGCCGGCTGGCTGAGCCGGAGGGCCTCGCTGGCCCATTTCAGCCCGCCGATCCGCAGCAGCAGTCCGATCTCGCCCTCATCCGCACCGCGGAACACCGGGGTCTTCGCCTTGAAACCAAGAATCGTGGCGCACCACCCCAGGTGCGTCTCGAGAATCTGCCCCACGTTCATTCGGCTCGGTACGCCGAGCGGGTTGAGCACGATGTCAACGGGCCGGCCGTCGGGAAGGAACGGCATGTCCTCCTCCGGCACGATCCGCGCGACGATACCCTTGTTGCCGTGGCGCCCGGCCATCTTGTCGCCGACGGAGATCTTCCGCTTCTCACCGAGATACACCTTGACGAGCTGGATGACTCCGGGCGGCAGCTCATCGGGCTGGAGGATCTTGTCGATCTGGTCTTCGGCCTTCTCCTCGACCCGGGCCCGCTCCCGCGCCGCGGTATCGATCGTCAGCCGGACCCGCTCATTGGCCGGTTTGTTGGCCAGCCGGAGGGTCTTCAGGTCGACGTCGTGCAGGTTGATCCCGGCCAGTTGCTCGGCGGACAGTTTGCTGCCGGCCGCGAGAAACTCCTCGACGGTGCCGGCCTTGAGCATCAAAGCGACCTCCTGCCCCGCCATCAACTCCCGCAGCTCGGACATCATCACGTCGGTGATCCGCGACTTCTCCTCGTGCTCGATCCGGCGGACTTCACCGATCCGCTCGCCGCGGTCCTTCTCGACCACCTGATCCTCGACCCGGCTGAAGATCTTCACGTCGATGACGGTGCCTTTCATGCCCGGCGGCACCTTGAGCGAGCTGTCTTTGACGTCTTTCGCCTTCTCGCCGAAGATGGCCGTCAGCAGCTTCTCTTCCGGCGACAGCTCGGTCTCACCCTTCGGGGTGATCTTGCCGACCAGAATGTCGCCCGGCTTGACGTGGGCTCCGATCCGGATGATGCCGCGCTCGTCGAGGTCCACCAGCGCCTCGTCGGAGACGTTGGGAATTTCCCGGGTGATCTCCTCCTGACCGCGCTTGGTGTCGCGGACGTGGAGCTCGAGTTCCTGGACGTGGATCGAGGAATAGACGTCGTCCTTGACCAAGCGCTCCGAGAGCACGATGGCGTCTTCGAAGTTGTGCCCGTACCACGGCATGAACGCGACGGTGACGTTGGCGCCGAGGGCGAGCTCGCCGTCCTCGGTGGCCGACCCATCGGCGATCACCTCGCCCTGGTCCACCCGATCGCCGACTTGAACGAGGGGCCGCTGATTGATGGCGGTGTCTTGGTTCGTGCGCCAGAACTTCTTGACCCGATAGCGATCGACCTGGGCCAACCGCGCCAATGGTACGTCGGTGGCCCCGGCGGTGCCGGAGTCGACGATGATCTCGTCGGCGGTGACCCGGGTGATCGTGCCCGCGCGCCGGGCCGCGATGACCGCGCCGGAGTCGGCGGCGACCTTCGCCTCGAGGCCGGTGCCGACCGTCGGGGCATCCGGGAAGAGCAGCGGCACCGCCTGGCGCTGCATGTTCGAGCCCATCAGCGCGCGGTTGGCGTCGTCGTGCTCGAGGAACGGAATCAGTGCCGCGGCGATCGACACCAGTTGCTCGGGGCTCACGTCCATCAATTCGATCTTCGACGGCGACAGCAACGGGTAGTCGTCACCGCGACGGCAGAGCACCAGCGTCTCGGTGAACTTCCCGTCGGCGTCGATTGCCGTGTTCGCCTGGGCGACCGAATGCCCTTCCTCCTCGCTGGCCGACAGCCAGCGAACCGCGTCGGTGACCCGGCCGTTCTTCACCACCCGGTACGGCGTCTCGATGAAGCCGAGATCGTTGATCCGCGCGAAGGTGGCCAAGCTGGTGATCAGGCCGATGTTGGGGCCTTCCGGCGTCTCGATCGGGCACATCCGGCCGTACTGCGAGTAGTGAACGTCACGGACCTCGAAGCCGGCCCGTTCCCGGGTCAGGCCGCCCGGCCCGAGCGCCGAGAGCCGCCGCTTGTTGGTCAGCTCGGCCAGCGGATTGGTCTGGTCCATGAACTGGGAGAGCTGGCTCGAGCCGAAAAACGCCTGGATCACGGCGCTGACGGTTCGGGCGTTGACCAGGTCGTCGAGCGAGATCTTCTCCGGATCGGAGTTGATGCTCATTCGCTCCTTCACCAAGCGCGCCATCCGCGACAGACCGACCGAGAACTGATTGGCGATCAACTCGCCAACCGAACGAATTCGCCGGTTGCCCAAGTGATCGATGTCGTCGGTGTGCCCGCGCCCATCGTGAAGATCGATCAAGTACCGGATGATCGCGGTGAAATCGTCCTCGGTAAGAACGGTGTGATTCGCGTCCGTCTTGAGCCCCAGCCGGTGGTTGATCTTGTAGCGACCGACTCGGCCGAGATCGTACCGCTTCGGGTTGAAGAACAGCCGCTGGAGCTGGGCCCGAGCGGTCTCCAGATTGGGGGCGTCGCCGGGCCGGAGGAGCGAGTAGATCTGCTGGAGCGCCTCGGTCTCGTCCTTGGTCGGATCCTTGGCGAGGGTGTTCTTGATCAGGGGCGATTCGGGGCGCCCCGGCGGCAAGAGCACGTCGACCGTGGTGACCCCGGCGTCGGAGAGCGCCTTCCGGACGGCCTCGGTCAGCTCGGCGCTCGCTTCGGCGATGACCTCACCGGTGGACGGATCGGCGACGTCGAACGCGATGATGTGGGGATGACGCTCCCGAGTGGTCGTCGGCTGGTCGTCGTCCCGGAGATCGAGGGTGGTGTAGCCCGCGAACACCTGGACCTGCTTGATCCCGACGTGGCGCATCGCGTTGAGACGCTCGGCGGTCAACTCGTCGCCGACATCGCCCATCGCGTCGCCCGACGGATCCTCCGGATTGGCGATCTTCGCCGCCAGGAGGGAGCCAAGCACCTCACGGCGTTCCTGACGCCCCTCGAGCTTCCCCGCGATGTTGATCGATTTGGTCGCGAAGAACAGCTTCAGGATGTCGGCGTTGTTCCCATGGCCAAAGGCCCGCAACAGGGCGGTCGCCGGGAATTTCTTCTTCTTGTCGATATGGACGAAGATCACGTCGTGAATGTCGATCGTGAACTCGACCCACGAGCCACGGAACGGAATGATCCGGGCGGAATAGAGCAACTGGCCGTTCGGGTGGGTCTCCTCTTCGAAGACCACGCCCGGCGACCGGTGCAGCTGGCTGACCACGACCCGTTCGGCACCGTTGATGACGAAGGTGCCCAGCGGGGTCATGATCGGCAGCTCGCCGAGGTAGACCTCGCGCTCGATCTGATTCTTGAGCCGGCGCTGGCCGTCGACGTCCTCGAACACGTTCAGGGCCAACTTGGCCTTGAGCGGCGCGGCGTAGGTCATGTCGCGCTCGATGCACTCCTCGACGGAGTATTTCGGCTCGCCCAGGGTGTAGCTCTTGAAGTCGAGCTCGTATTTCCCGTTCACATCGGTGATCGGGAACAGGTCGCGAAAGACTCGTTCGAGCGAGACGTCCTGACGATCCCCTTCGATGTCGTCGGGGTTGAGCAATGCCGAGAACGCTCGCGTCTGAATATCGAGCAGGTGCGGCATGGGCATTGCACTGTCGCGCTTGGTGAACGAAACTTCTGGACGGGTCGTGGTCATTCACTACTCCGGCGCTTAAGCAAAAGCGAACCAGCCGCGGCTTCGTCGTTCAAAAGAACGATTCGCCGCGGGGCGCTGTGGGAATTCGACACTACCGTGACTCGATCAAACGCCATGTCGCCTCTCTGAAGAAGGACGGTCCTCGGTCCCGCGGCCGCCTGACCATTGCCAGACGGCCTCGGAAGCCGGCCCCGCCCTACTTCAGTTCGACGACGGCGCCCTGATCTTCCAGCTTCTTCTTGATCTCTTCGGCCTCGGCCTTGGTGGCGCCTTCCTTGATGGTCTTCGGAGCGCCGTCCACGATGTCCTTGGCTTCCTTGAGACCCAGACCCGAGATGATCTCGCGAATCACCTTGATGACCTGAATCTTCTTGGCGCCGCCCTCCTTGAGGATGACGGTGAACTCCGTCTGTTCCTCGGCCACCGGGGCGGCCGCGCCGCCACCCGCGCCGCCGGCGGCCGCCGCGGCCACCACCGACACGTTGAACTTCGTCTTGAAGGCCTCGATCAACTCGGCCAACTCGACCACCGTCTTGGTGCCAATCGCTTCGAGAATCTGATCGTTCGTCATCGTCGTCATGGTATGAGTCCTTTATTCCTTCCGCTTCGTTACGAAGCCGTGTCAGCCTGGCGTTTGTCCTTGAGCGCCTCGAGGGCCCCAACGACCTGATAGAGAATCCCGTTCAAGCAACCCACGAACTGACCGAGCAACTCGACCCGCGAGGGCAGCTCGCCCAGCCGTTTCACGTAGGCGGCATCGACCGCCTTGCCGTCGACCAACCCGATCCGGACGGAGGGCTTCTGATGCTCCTTGGCGAACTGCCCGAGCACCTTGGCCGCCGGGAGCGGATCGTTGCCCGCCAACACCAGCCCGGTCGGACCGGCGAGGTGGTCGTTGAGGACGCCCACCTGGTTCGCCACCAAGGCACGCTGCGCCAGCGTATTCTTGACGACGACGTAGCGGGCGCCCGCCTGCTTCAGCCGGCGACGCAGGTCGGTCATCTTCGCGACGTTGAGCCCCGCGAAGTCGGTGACGTAGATGTTGGCCGAACTCTTGACCGCCGCGGTCAGGGTGTCGACCATCGCTTGCCGTTCGGTCTTACTCATCGGTACACCGCCGTATCCAGCCGGACGCCCGGCCCCATGGTGCTCGAGACCGTGGCGGTCTGGAGATAGACCCCCTTGGCGGCCGACGGCTTCGCTTTGACGATCGTCTCCATGAAGGCCTGGAGGTTCTCCTCCAGCTGTTTCTCGCTGAAAGAGACCTTCCCGATCGGGGCATGCACGTTGCCGGTCTTGTCGACGCGGAACTCGATCTTACCCGCCTTGATTTCCTTGACGGCCCGGCCGACATCCATCGTGACGGTACCCGCCTTGGGGTTCGGCATCAGGCCGCGAGGGCCAAGAATCTTGCCGAGCGCCCCAAGCTGTCCCATCACGTCCGGCGTCGCGACGATGACGTCGCACTCGAGCCAGCCCTCTTTGAGCTTCTGGACGTACTCGACGCCGACGAAATCGGCGCCGGCCGCCTGGGCATCCTTGACCCGATCGCCCTGGGTGATCACCAAGACCCGAACCGACTTGCCGGTGCCATGGGGCAGCACGACCGTGCCGCGCACCACCTGATCGGCGTGCCGGGGGTCGACGCCCAACCGAACGGCGACATCGACCGTCTCGTTGAACTTCGCGAACGAGGCCGCCTTGACGATCTTGACCGCCTCGGGGATCGGGTAATGCTTCATCCGATCGACCTTGGCCAGGGCCGCCGTGAACTTCTTCCCGGTGGCTGTCATCAGTCGGCGACCTCCAGCCCCATGGAGCGGGCGGTCCCGGCGATCATCCGCATGGCCGATTCCATCTCGGTCGCGTTCAGATCGGCCATCTTGAGTTCGGCGATCTTCTTGAGCTGGGCCCGGGTGACCTTGCCGACCTTGGTGCGGTTCGGCTGGGCGCTCCCCTTGTCGATCCCCGCTTCCCGAAGCAGCAGGTTCGCCGCCGGCGGGGTCTTGGTGATGAACGTGAAGGTGCGGTCCTGGTACACGGTCACCACCACGGGGATGACCATCCCCGCCTGGGACTGCGTCCGGGCATTGAACTGCTTACAAAACTCCATGATGTTCACGCCTTGCGGTCCCAACGCGGTCCCCACGGGGGGTGCCGGGTTGGCCGCTCCAGCGGGACACTGGAGTTTGACCATCGCGACTACCTTTTTTGCCATACCTCCCTCGTTTCGAATGCCGCTGGATGGAAGCCGGCGGTTCTGCCGCAGTTAACCGTGCGGTCGCGGGCGGGGCTCAAGGCTCAAGGCTCAAGACTCAAGACTCAAGACTCAAGACTCAAGACTCAAGACTCTATACTGAGACCCATGAGCCTGGAGTCGTGAGTCTGGAGTCCCCTTCAGTGCCCCCTCAACTGCAAGTAATCCAACTCAACCGTCGTCGGCCGACCGAACAACGACACCGACACTTTCACCTTCCCCTTGTCCGCGATCACCTCTTCGACGGTGCCGCTGAAGTCGGAGAAGGGTCCGTCGGTGATCTCCACGGCCTGGCCGATCATGAACGGGATCTCTTCTTTCGGTCCGGCGTCGGCCACTTCCTCGACGATGCCAAGGAGGCGGTTGACCTCGTCCTGTCGGAGGGCCTGGGGCATCTTGGCCGTGCCGACGAACTTGATGACGCCCTGGACGCTGTTGACCAGGTGCTGCGCTTCCTGGCTCATCGTGGTCTCGATCAGCACGTAGCCCGGGTAGAGCTTCCGCTCGACGAGGACCTTCTTGCCGTTCTTGATCTCGATCGCTTCCTGGACCGGGACCAGCGCCTGACGAACGAGCTTTTGGTCCGCGGGCCGGGGATCCTCCTCGATCCGCCGCAGGAGCAGGCCCTTGACCTTGTTCTCGTGGCCAGCAGTGACCTGGATCGCGTACCAGCGGTATTCCATGAGCTTACCGCGCCAACGCGGCAACGCCGTCGAAGAAGATCTTCTGGAGCGCGAAGTCGAGGATCCCGATCGCCGTCCCGATCGCCAGCGTCATGATGATGACGCGGCGGGTGGCATCGGTGAGCTCGGCCTTCGTCGGCCAGGTCACCTTGATCATCTCGGCGCGCACGTCGACGAAGAACTCCCGCGTCGCCGCGATGAATCCGCCGATCTTGCTCTGTTTGGCAACCGCCGGAGCCTGTTCCATGACTACTTCGATTCCTTATGCGCCTGGTGCTTGTTGCAGCGGGGGCAATACTTCCGCGCCTCGACCCGTTCCGGATGAGTCCGCCGGTTCTTGTCGGTGAAGTAGTTCCGCTCTTTGCACTCGGTGCATTCGAGAATGATGTTTTCTCTCGGCATCGTCCCGCTCCTACTTCAGGATCTTGGTGACCACACCCGCGCCCACGGTCCGTCCGCCTTCGCGGATCGCGAACCGCAGCCCCTCGTCCATCGCGATCGGGGTGATCAACTCGATCTTCATCTGGATGTTGTCCCCC
>JBJXGT010000013.1:0-35562 GCA_046160105.1 Gemmatimonadales bacterium
ACCAAGCCTTCCAAGATCTCACGATCCTCCGGCGTCACGGTCATCGCCCGCTGATGATTGGCCATCGCACTCCGTCGGCAAGAGACGGAATGAATATATTAACATGACTTCTGACGCGCTACACTAGTCGACCGTCGCCACCACTTTGAGCTCGATCGCGATCGCGGTCGGCAGGGCGCCCACCTCGACGGTGGTGCGGGTCGGCTGATTGGTGGTGAAATACTCGGCGTAGAGGCGATTGAAGGTGGGGAAGTCGCCTTTCATGTCGGTCAAGTACACCGTGACATCGACCATCCGATCCCAATTCGAGCCGGCGTCCTCGAGAATGGTCTTGATGTTGGCGAAGACCTGATGGCACTGCTTGGCGATATCGTGGCCGACCACCGCGCCGCTCCCGTCGATCACGTTGCCGGGAATCTCGTTGGTGCCAGGCACCCGCGGTCCGATCCCCGAGAGGAACAACAGGGAGCCGACCCGACGAGCATGGGGGTAGGCGCCGACCGGGGTCGGGGCGCGGGAGGATCGAACGGTCTCACTCATCGGGCGTCTCCTAGAGCTTGACGCAGACGTTCTTGGGTTCGGTGAAGAAACGGATCGCCTCGTCGCCGCCCTCCCGGCCGACTCCGCTCTGACGCATCCCTCCGAACGGCACCCGGAGGTCCCGCAGCAACCAACAGTTCACCCAAATGGTGCCGCACTGGACCCGCTCGGCGACCCGGTGGGCCCGGGTCAGGTTCTCGGTCCAGACCGAGGCGGCCAGGCCGTACTCGCTCTCGTTGGCGAGCTCGATCGCGTGGGCCTCGTCGCGAAACGGCATCACCGTGACGACCGGCCCGAAGATCTCCTCTTGATTGGTCCGGCACCCCATCGGCAGATCGGTGATGATCGTCGGTTCGACGAAGTAACCGGCCTTGCATCGCGCCGGGAGGCGGTCGGCGGCCAGGGGACGGCCCCCGAAGGCGATCCGACCGCCCTCCTGCCGGGCCAGCGCGAGGTAGCCTAACACCTTGTCGCGGTGCCCGGCGCTGATCAGCGCCCCGAAATCGGTCCCCGCGTCGAGCGGGTCGCCGATCGCCAGGGCGGCGACGGCCCGGCTGAACCGTTCGAGGAACCGGGGGTAGAGCGGGGCCTCGACCAAGATCCGCGAGCCGCAGAGGCAGATCTCCCCCTGGTTGGCGAACGCCGACCGGACGATCGCCGGGAGGTGCCGATCGAGATCGGTGTCGGCGAAGATGATGGTCGGGTTCTTCCCGCCCAGCTCGAGGGTGAGCTTCTTGAATTTGGGCGCCGCGCTCGCCGCGATCGCCGCGCCGGTGACGGTGCCGCCGGTGAACGAGATGGTCCGGACCAGCGGATGGTCGACCAGGGCCGCGCCGGCCTGGCCGCCGACCCCGTGGATCAGGTTGACGACCCCGGCCGGTAGCCCGACCTCCCGGCAGAGCTCGCCTAACGCCTCCGCGGTGCTCGGGGTCAGCTCCGACGGCTTCGCCACGGCGGTGTTCCCGGTGGCGATGGCCGGGGCGATTTTCCACGACAGCAGATAGAGCGGCAGGTTCCACGGGGAGATCAACCCCGCCACGCCCCGCGGCCGGCGGAGGGTGTAGTTGAGCGCCGAGTAGTCGGTGGCGTGGGCGTCGGTCGCGGTGTGGAGAATAGCCGTGGCGAAGAACCGGAAATTGGCGGCGGCCCGCGGGATGTCGAGCGTCCGGGCGAGGCTCACCGGCTTTCCGGTGTCCTCCGACTCGAGCCGGGCCAGCCGGTCGACCTGTCGGTCGATACCGTCGGCGATCGCGAGCAACAGCCGGGACCGTTCCGCGGCCGGGGTCTCGGCCCAGGCCGGGAACGCCCGGGCCGCGGCCTGGACGGCCTGGTCCACGTCGGCCGCGGTGCTGGCCGGAACCCGCGCGACGAGTCCGCCGGTGGCCGGATCGATCTTGTCGAGATACTGCTGGTCGATCGGGGGAACGCTCGCCCCGGCGATGAAGTTGGTGAGAGTCCGCACGGGTCGCTCCGGGCTACAACGCGCTGATCCGGCCGCCATCGACCGGGAGGCTCACCCCGGTGATGTAGCTCGCGGCCGGGCTGGCCAGGAAGACCACCGCCGCGGCGATCTCGGCCGGGTCGCCGATCCTGCCTAACGGGATCTCGCGGACCATCTCGGTGGTGACCTCCTCGACGCTCCGGCCGGTGGCGGTCGCTCGGTTGGCGATCACCGTCGCGAGCCGTCCCGTCTGGGTGGCGCCAGGGAGGATGTTGTTGACGGTGATCCCGTCCCGCCCAAGCTCACCGGCGAGGGTTTTGGCCCAGCTCGCCACCGCCCCTCGGGTGGTGTTGGAGACACCGAGGCCGGGCAACGGTTGGCGGACCGAGGTCGAGACGATGTTGATGATCCGGCCATACCCGCTCGAGCGCATCCCCGGGATCACCGCCTGGGCCAGGAGGTGGTTAGCCAGGAGATGCTGGCGATACGCGGCGACAAAGGCCTCGGGCGTCGCATCGACGATCGGCCCGGCCGGTGGCCCGCCGGTGTTGTTGATCAGCACGTGGACCGGCCCTTCCCGGGCGATCCACCCCTCGATCGTCGTCCGGACCGCCCCCGGTTGGTCGAGATCGCCGACGAGCGTCGCGTGGGCCGCGCCCGAGGGCAGGCCTGCCAGGGCCGCCGCGAGGCGGTCGGGATTGCGGGCCAGCAAGATGACCCGGGCTCCCGCGGTCGCAAGGGCCGTCGCGGAGGCGAACCCGATTCCTTGGGT
Source organism: Gemmatimonadales bacterium (assembly GCA_046160105.1). Lineage (GTDB taxonomy): Bacteria > Gemmatimonadota > Gemmatimonadetes > Gemmatimonadales > GWC2-71-9 > SHZU01. Next base: position 2,754 of record JBJXGT010000013.1, read on the forward strand.
ACCGCCGCAGACCAACGCCGTCTTGTCGCTGAGTTGCATGGCCGGAAACTACGGGTCGCGCCCCCCGGCCGGGAGGGCCTGAACCGGCGCGATCAGGCGGCGAGCTTGAGGTCGGCGCGGACCCGGTTCAGCGCCCGGCGCGCCAACGGGAACTGCTCGGCCGAGGCCGCGAGGACCGGTCCCAGCCCGGCGATCGAGGCCATCGCATGCTCGCTCGCCTGGGCAAACCCGTGCCGGCCGAGCGTCTCGTAATAGGCGAGCGACGGCCCCCCCCGGCGGGTCCGGCGGCCCTCGATCCAGTCGGGGAAGATCCCGGAGAGCCACAGCGCGTAATTGCCGAGGTGGGCCGAGACCAGGAACAACCGGCGTCCGGTCGAATGGTGGAGGTCGTTGAGGATGTCGATCAGGTAGTGATGCTCCTGGTCGTCGGCCGCGGCCGGCCGATGGGCGCGGCCCCGGTCGCCGAACTCGCGCAACATGGCGGCGTAGTAATCCGCCAGGGAGCGATCGTCGAGCCCTTCGGCGAGCAACGCCTGACGCACCAGGACATAGAAGAACAGGGAGGGCGACGGACCGGGCATCCGGCCGTCGAGGAGGGCGCCGCGGAGGTCGCCCGCGTCGAGGGCCGCGTCGAGGTCGTCCGGCGCGGGTTGGCTCAGCTGCGGTGTCGGCCAACCCAAGCACTCGGCGACCAGGTCGACATCACTGGTAGTGAGGCGGCTGCGGGCGTCCGGCGTGATCATCTTCGATCCACTCCCCGTTGAGGACGACACCTCTTTCGGACTCAAGAGTCGGGCCACGGGGTTGCGAACGCGGTTCCGACCCCGTTAGTGTATACAAATATCTCAACGTCCGGTTTCGGGCCGAGGTTCAGCGTCGATCGGAGTCTTCCGCCTCGGCCGCCCCCCTGTGTCCATTGGGAACGGGAGCCTCCGGCGTTCGTGTCGAACGGACTGTGCGGATCGGACACAAGGCGCTCGGCGCGAATTGCATAATCGCTTGCAGTAGATCGTCTTACCGATCAGCGAAGCTGCGGTACGGCGGTTGCCCAACCGGTGGACACGGGCGCGGAGGTCGGCGTCCGTGTGTCGACTGTGGCTGTATACAAAATCGGTCGCAGGGTTTCCTTCAAGGGAGGTACTGGTGAACATCAGTCGGTTGCGGGGGCTGGTTGGACTCGCTGTCTTCGGCCTCGGGGTTTCCGTGGCCCAAGCCCAGCAGGGGTCCATCGCCGGCAAGGTCACGGACCTACGGAATGGCCAGCCGTTGGCCGGCGCCCGGGTTCAGGCCACCGGGACGAACTACGTGGCAATTTCCAACGCCCAAGGCGCGTATACAATCCGGGCGGTCACCGCGGGGACCTACAGCCTGCGCATCGTCATGCTGGGCTACGCCTCGCAGACGAAGCCGGTCACGGTGGCCGCGGGTCAGCCCGCCACCCTCGATTGGTCGCTCAACGCGGTGCCGTTCACCCTCGAAGAGGTCGTCACCACCGCCACCGGTGAGCAGCTCAAGCGCGAGCTCGGCAACAGCGTCTCGAACATCGAAGCGAGCCAGCTCGTTCAGCAGGCCCAGACCCCGGACCTGAGCTCGGTGCTCAACGGTCGGGTGGCGGGCGTCACCGTCATCGCCAACGACGGCGTGGCCGGCTCGGGCTCGCGGATTCGAATCCGCGGCATCAGCTCCGCCTCGCTGTCGAACGATCCGTTGCTCTACGTCGACGGGGTCCGGGTCGCCGAACGCGGCCAGGCACTCTCAATCTACGCGGGCGGTGGCTCGCCGTCGTTCTTGAACGACATCAACCCGGAAGAGATCGAGAACATCGAGATCGTCAAGGGTCCTTCGGCTGCCACGCTGTACGGCACCCAGGCGGCCAACGGCGTCATCCGGATTACCACCAAGCGCGGCAAGGCCGGCCCGGCCAAGTGGAACCTCTACACCGAACAGGGCTTGGTCGAAGACCCGAGCAAGTACCTCGACGTCTGGTACTCCAAGAGCGCAAGCGGGCCTGGCCAGTGCTTCCTGTTCCAGCGGGCCCTGGGCCAGTGCACCATCCAGGGGCTCTATCACAAGAACCTGCTGCGAGACGAGCCCTTCCGGGCCATCAAGTCGGCGTATCGGTACCAGTATGGTGCCCAGGTCAGCGGTGGCACCGACGCGGCGCGCTACTTCGTCGCCGCCGAGTTTGAAGACCAGGAGGGCCTGTTCAAGATGCCGCAGGCCGAAGTCGACTTCCTCAAAGGCGTTCGCGGCGCCGTGCCGATTCCGGACGAGCAGCTCAATCCGAACCACCTTCGGAAGATCAATCTCCGCACCAACCTGAACGCGAACCTGTCGAGCAAAGCGGATGTCTCGCTGTCGATGGGCTACACCAACAACGACAATCTGATCCCCCAGACTGGCGACAATCTCCAGGGAATTCTGGCGGCGGCCACCTATGGAACGGCCGATCCGGACGCGACGAGCCCCTACGGCTTCGCCCGCCCGGCGTATGGGTTTGCCAACACGATCTACCGCAAGAGCAATCACTTCATTCAGAGCGGCACCGCCAACTTCCGGCCCACCAACTGGCTCTCGACTCGCGCCACCGTTGGTCTCGACTTCATCGGCTACGAAGACCAGGGCCTGGCCCGCAACGGCCAATCCTGTCCGTTCTGCGGCAACGGTGACGGCTATCGCTCGCTGAATCGGTTCCAGAGCTACAAGTACTCGGTCGATCTCGGCGCCACCGGGACCGTCAGCTTGACCAAGCGGATCGGCAGCAAGACGTCGGTCGGCGCGCAGTACAACCGCGACAACCTGACGGCGTCGCTCAATTTCGGCGCCGTGTTGCCGCCCGGAGCGGAGACCTTCACGGGTGCCGCCAACAAGACGTCGTCCGAGTTGACCACCCGGTTCGTGACCCTGGGGAGCTACATCGAGCAGCAGTTCAGCCTCGACGACCGCCTCTTCATCACCGGCGCGGTCCGGGTCGACCAGAACAGCGCTTTCGGTGAGGACAGCCGTTCCGCGACCTATCCGAAGCTGTCCGGCTCGTGGGTGGCGATCGAGCAGCGCGAAAGTGGCCTGATCAACTCGCTCCGGTTCCGGGCCGCCTACGGCTCGTCCGGCCAGCAGCCGGGCCCGCTCGACGCAATCCAGTTCTACACCGGCACCACCAACGCGGTGTTCGGCGGCAACCAGCCGGGCGTGAGCCTCGGCGACCTGAACAACTTCAACAGTGGCTTGGGCAACCGGTTGCTCCGGCCGGAACGATCCCAGGAGATCGAGACCGGGTTCGACGTCGGCTTGCTCGGCGGCCGGGTCAACCTCGAAGCGACCATCTACCGGAAGAACACCAAGGACGCCCTGGTTCAGCGGCTCCTGGCCGGCTCGCTCGGCTCGGTCAACGCCCGGACCGACAACGTCGGTCGGGTCCGCAATGAAGGCATCGAGATCTCGCTGTTCAGCCGGATCATCGATGCCAGCAGCTTCCAGTGGGACGCGCAGCTCGAACTCTCCGGCAATCGCAACCGGCTGCTGGAGTTAGCCGAAGGCGTACCGCCGATCACCGGGTTCGGCTTCCAGCAGCGGGTCGGCTTCCCGCTTTACGGCGGCTGGTGGCCCCGGATCACCGATTGGGGCGACGCCGACAACAACGGCGTCATCACCCCGAACGAAGTCACCGTCAGCGACACCGCGGAGTTCCTCGGGCCGACGATCCCGACCCGAACCCTCGCGCTCAACAACAACATCACCCTGTTCAAGGGCAAGCTGCGGGTCGGTGCCCAGCTCGAGTACAAGGGCGGCTTCAACTCGCTCGAAGTCAGCACCATGTTCCAGTGCCTGTTTGTCGGCAACTGTCAGGCGCTGACCGATCCGTCCACGCCGCTGTTCGATCAGGCGCGAGCACTGTCGGGTGTGTTCGGCGACTACGCGGAAGATGCGTCTTTCCTCCGGCTCCGCGAGGCGAACATCGCCTGGACCCTGCCGACCAAGCTGGCCCGCGCGATCGGGGCCTCGACCGGCAGTCTGACCCTGACGGGCCGGAACCTCCTCCACTACCTGCCGAACTTCGGCGGATGGGACTCCGAGATCAGCACGGCCGCCGGCGTCGCCGGCGACGGTCCGAACTACAACTTCGTCCAGCCGGGCCAGCCGCGGTTCTTCACCTTCCGCGTCAACCTGAGCTACTGAGCGAGCGACACGCACCGGGGCGGCGCGAGCCGCCCCACAGGAGATAGATGACCATGAAGACGAGTACCATTTCGGCGTTCGGCAGAGGGATTCGCGGGCTGTCCGCGGCCGCCCTCGCCACCTTCGCCCTCGGCTGTTCGACCGACGAGCTGCTCCAGGTCGACCGTCCCGACATCATTCCACCGGGTGCCCTGGTTGGCGCCCTCGGCGCCACCGCGCTCTACAACGGCGCGATCGGCGACATGGCCTTTGCCCAAGGCAACTTCACCGGCATCATGCTCGCCTCGGGACTCTTCAGCGACGAGTTCCGGTTCGGCGGAACGCCACCGGAAGTCCGCCAGTTCGACTTGGGCGCGATCCAGGTCGAGAACAGCTTCTCCCAGGGCATCTGGCTCAACCTGCACCGGGGACGCCAGGCGGCCGAAAAGGCCGCCGTCGCGGTGGCCACCGTCAACGCCGCCGACGGCCGGATCGCCGAGTTGAAGGGTCTTGGCGCCTTGGCGACAATCTGGATCGGGGAGACGTATTGCGGCGGCACTCCGTTCAGCGATTTCGGGCCCCCGGAGGTCTTCGGTAATCCGTTGACCACCGCGCAGGCCATGGACCGGGCGATCGGTCTGATCAACGAGGGCCAGGCGATCGCCGCGGCCACTCCGCGGGTCAAGAACTTCCTGGCGGTGCTCAAGGGACGGGCGCTCCTCAACAACGCTCAGTTCGCGGCCGCTGCTGCCGCCGTGGCCGCCGTGCCGATCGACTTCGTCTACGAGGCGTTCTTCTCGGCGGCGGATGCCCGAACCCAGAATACCATGAAGGGCTTCATCTACGACTTCGACTACATGTCGGTCTCGGAAAATGAAGGGGGCAACGGATTGAACTACGTCTCGGCCAACGATCCCCGGGTGCCCACCACGCAGGACTTCGGCCCGGTGTCTCGGTTCGATGGCCGGACCCCGATGTATCAGTTCCCACTCTACAACAGCTTCGGCAGCCCGATCATCAACGCTTCCGGCATCGAGGCGGTCATGATCAAGGCGGAGGCGGCCCTGCAAGCCAACGACCTCAACGGCTGGCTGGCTCGTCTCAACGAGGCCCGGGCCACCAAGGCCGGCCTGGCCCCGCTCACCGATCCGGGGACCGCGACCGCTCGGGTCAATCTGATGTTTCGGGAGCGAGCCTTCTGGATGTTCGCCACCGCCCACCGTCTGGGCGACATGCGGCGGCTGGCGCGGTCGCCGTATAGCCGCCCGGTGACCTCGGTGTTCCCAACCGGCCCGTACCACAAGGACCAGTTGACCCGGGGCAATCAGGGCAGCATCATCGTGCCCCAGACCGAGCAGAACAATCCGAACTACAGCACGTCGGCTTGCGATCCGTCCAAGGCGTAACGCGGGCCACCCTGCCGACCGAACGAGGAGCCGCCGCGAGGCGGCTCCTTCGTTTCCCCCACCCGAGTAAATTGCACCATGCCCCTGGCGATCGATCGCTCCTGGTGTCTCGACACCCTCGCCGCCCTGGTGCGGATCAACTCCATCAACTCGACCCTGCGCCCGGGAGCACCCGGCGAACGGGACGTTGGCCGCTACACCGCCGCGCGCCTTGGTGAGCTCGGTCTCGAAGTCGAGAGCCACGAGCCCGAGCCGGGGCGGGTGAGTGTCACCGGGCGGCTCCGCGGCGTCGGCGGAGGCCGCTCGCTGATGCTCAACGGCCACTACGACACCGTCGATGTCGACGCCATGGCCGAGCCGTTCTCCGGGGCGGTCCGTGAGGGCAAGCTATACGGCCGGGGCGCGTATGATATGAAAGGCAGCGTGGCCGCCTGCCTGGCCGCCGTGAAGGCCATTCGCGACGGCGGCATCCGCCTTCGGGGCGACGTGGTGGTCGCGGCCGTGGCGGACGAGGAGTATGGGAGCATCGGGACCGCGGACTTGGCCAAGAAGATTCAGGTCGACGGCGCGGTCGTCACCGAGCCGACGGCCCTGGAGATCTGTCTCGCCCACAAGGGCTACCTCTGGATCGAGGTCGAGACCCGGGGCCGCGCCGCGCACGGAAGCCGGTTCAACGAGGGGATCGACGCCAATATGCGAATGGGCCGATTCCTCGCTGAGCTCGATCACCTGGAGCAGGAGCTGCGAGCCCGCCCCGCCCATCCGCTGGTCGGACCGCCCTCGCTTCACGCGGCGACCCTCGCCGGGGGCACCGGGCTCAGCACCTACGCCGATCGCTGCGTCCTCGCGATCGAGCGGCGGACGATTCCCGGCGAAACCGAAGCCTCCGTCATGGCCGAGATCACCGGCATTCTCGATCGGCTCCGGGCCCGCGACCCGTCATTCATTGGGGAGGCGCGGGCCTTCTTCGTGCGCGATCCCTTCGAGGTGGCCCCGTCGGCCGGGATCGTGACCAGTCTTGCCGACGCCGCGACCACCACGCTCGGGCACCGGCCGCGGATGGTCGGGGATACCCCGTGGATGGACTCGGCCCTCCTCGCCGCCGCCGGGATCGAGACCGTGGTGTTCGGGCCGTCCGGCGCGGGGGCCCACGCCGCGGTCGAGTGGGTCGATGTGGAAAGTGTTCACCAGACGGCTGCCGTGTTGGCGGAAACGGCCGTTCGCTACTGCGGAGTGGCCTGATGAGCCATGTCTTCGGGCGGTTCACCAATCTGGTCCTGCCCACCGTGGTTCGGGGCGACGGGCCCTACCTCTTCGACGCCGACGGCAAGCGCTACCTCGACGCCTGCGGCGGGGCCGCGGTGTCGTGTCTTGGCCATTCGGAGCCGAGGGTGGCCCGTGCCATCGCCGATCAGCTCGCCCGGGTCAGCTACGCCTCGACCGTGTTCTTCACCAGCGAGCCCGCCGAGCGGCTCGCCGATGAGTTGGTCCGCGAGGCGCCCGCCGGCCTAACGCGAGTCTTCTTCGGCAGCGGCGGCTCCGAACAAGTCGATGGCACCCTGAAGCTCGCCCGCCAGTACTTCCTCGCCAAAGGGGAGCCGTTGCGGACCCGGTTCATCTCCCGCCGGCAGAGTTTTCACGGGAACACGCTCGGCGCGCTCGGGATCACCGGCAACGTCAAGCGGCGGGAACCGTACCTCCCTCTCATCGTCGACGCCGAGAGGATCGCGCCCTGCTACGCTTATCGGGGCCGGGCCGCGAACGAGACGGACGAGGCCTACGGCCTCCGGGTGGCCAACGAACTGGAAGCGGCCCTCCGTCGGGTCGGTCCGGAGACCGTGATCGGCTTCGTAGCCGAGACCGTGGTCGGCGCCACCCTGGGGGCCGTGCCACCGGTTCCGGGGTACTTTCGCCGGATTCGGGAGATCTGCGATCAGCACGGGATTCTCCTCATTCTCGACGAGATCATGTCGGGGATGGGGCGGACGGGGGTGCGGTTTGCCTGCGCCGAAGACGGCGTGGCGCCGGATCTCCTGGTGCTCGCCAAGGGGCTCGGGGCGGGGTTCCAGCCGATCAGCGCCACCCTGGCGACCGAGACGATCTATCGGACCATCCAGTCGGTTCACGGCAGCGTGGTGCATGGACACACCTACCAGGCGCACCCGGTCGCCTGCGCGGCGGCGTTGGCGGTGCAGGAAGTCATTCGCGACGACGATCTGATCGCCAATGTGCGCCGGCGGGGCGAGTCGCTCGAGCGGCGGCTCCGCGAGGCCCTCGGCGCCCATCCCCACGTCGGCGACATTCGGGGACGGGGGCTGTTCTGGGGAGTCGAGTTCGTCGAGGATCGCGCCACCAAGCGGCCCTTCCCGGCCGACGGCGCGTTGGGCTGGAAGCTGTCTCGGGCGGGAATGGGGCATGGGGTCATGCTGTACCCGGGCACCGGCACGATGGACGGCCTGAGCGGCGATCATCTGATTCTGGCGCCTCCGTACAACGTCACCGAGGGGCAGCTGGACGAGATGGTGACCGGAATGGTGGCCACCGTGCACGAGCTGCTCGGTCGGTAGGAGTCCGCGCTAGCCGGACGAACAGCCTGATCGGTCGAGGTCAGGGCTCGCCTGCCGCTGCACTTCCAGCCGGGTGCGACTACCCGTACCTTTTCCCCTTGGTGGTGGCGCGTCGGTGAGCGCTGGCCCGGCCCCGCCCCGATCGAGGCTCCGACCTCGCGCCTTCCCCCGGACCACTTACTGACGAGAGTGCCTCTCGATGATCGCACCGCGCGCCGTGCTGCTGCTCGCCCTGTCGTCGACGACGGCGTGGGCCCAAACGGAGGGAGCCGTCCTGATCCGGGGTGGCACCATTCACACCGCGGCCGGCGCGCCGATCAGCAACGGGGCGCTGTTGCTGCGGGCGGGTAAGATCGTCGCCATCGGCAGCAACGTGGCGGCCCCGCCGGGCGCCAGGGTCATCGACGCCACCGGGAAGCATGTGATCCCGGGGATGATCGACAATCACTCCCACATCGGCGCCAAGCCCACCGACCTCAACGACACCCCGATGCTGATCGGGCCCCAGCACCGGTTTCTCGATGCGCTCGACCTGTTCTCCGACGACTGGAAGCGCGCCGTCTCCGGGGGGGTCACCACGGTCGTGACCGGACCCGGTAGCGGCGAGAATGTGAGCGGGATGGCCATCGTGATCAAGACGTTCGGCGGCGCCGACCTGACCGGACGGCTGCTGCTCGAGAAGGGCGGAATGAAGTTCGCCATGGGGGCGAAGTCGCGCGACCGCTATCCGACGACCGCGATGGGCGTGGCCGCCAACCTCCGCCAGTACCTCATCAAGACCCAGGAGTACCAAGCGGCCCAGAAGAAGTGGGAGGACGACGGGAAGAAGGGCAACCCTCCGGCCCGGGACCTGGGCTACGAGGCGATGAGCGACGTGCTCACCAAGAAGACCTACGTCCGCGCCCACGTCCACTCGGCGACCGACGTGATGACCTTGGCGCGCCTCAAGGACGAGTTCGGCTTCGACCTCACCCTCCATCACTCCACCGAGGCCTACAAGGTCGCCCCCGAGTTGGCCAAGCGGGGCATCTCGGCCGTGGTGCTGCCGCTCGGGCCCCGGATCGGCCTGACCGAAGATGCCATGGCGGGGCCCTACATCCTCTGGAAGGCAGGGGTCAAGATCGCGATGCACGCCGACGCGCCAGTCGTGGATCAAAAATGGCTGCGCCTCTGCGCGGCGCTCGCGATGCGGTACGGGATTCCCGAGGACGAGGCCCTCAAGATGGTGACCCGGAACGCCGCCGAGATCGCTCGGGTCGGCGATCGGGTGGGGAGCCTCGAGGTCGGCAAGGACGCCGACGTGGTGATCTTCAACGGGCCGTGGTATGAGCCGCAATCGCGGGTCGACCTCGTGATCGGCGACGGCCAGGTGATCTTCGATCGCGCGAAGGACGGGAACTGACCATGAACGCCTTCCTCCGAGTCCGTCGCGAGTATCGCCTAGTGATCGGCCTGCTGGCGGCGCTGGCAGCGCCCGTCGTCGGGCAAGACAAAGCCATCGCGATCCGGGGGGGAACGGTCCTTCCCGTCAGCGGGCCAGCCATCCCGAACGGGACGGTGGTGCTCCGCGGCGGGAAGATCGTGGCGGTTGGTGCCAACGTCGCGGTGCCGGCCGGGGCAACGGTGATCGATGCCCGCGGCAAGTACGTGATGCCGGGAGTGATTGACGCGGCCTCCCATATCGGCATCGGCGGCACCGATCTCAACGAGGCCAGCGACCCGATGACCCCTGGTCTCCGGGCGATCGAGAGCTACAACCCGTTCGGCGATTTCGGCGCCGGCCAGCTCGGGCCGCTGCGTCTCAAGGAGGCACTCTCCGGCGGCGTCACCACGATGTACATCGCCCCGGCCGATGCATCGCTGATCGGCGGCATGGGTGCGGTGGTGAAGACCGCCGGCGCCAACCTCGACGCCGTCGTAGTCCGCGAGCCCGCCGCGATGGACATGACCCTCGGCACGCCCCCCAAGACGGCGGCCCGGGCTCGCAATCGCGATCCCTACACCCGGATGGCCGAAGTCGCGATGATCCGTCAACTGCTGATCAAGGCGCAAGAATACCAGCGCAACCGGCAGCAGACCCCCAGCTTGCCCCGTGATCTCGGGATGGAGGCGCTGGGCCGGTTGCTCGCGCGAGAGATTCCCGGGCGCGTCCAGGCCAACGCGACCACCGATATCCAGTCCGCCCTTCGACTCTCCCAGGAGTTCGGGTTCGACCTGATCGTCGATGGCGGAGCCAGTGCCTGGGAGTTCAAGGACGAGCTGGCCGCGCGCAAGGTGCCGATCGTGCTCGGACAGGTCTCCCATCCATATATCAGCAACGAGGAGCTTCCGGATACCCAGGACTACCCGCCGGTCGACGAGCGGCTTCCCTCGCGGCTGACGGGCGCCGGCATCAAGACGGCGATCGCGACGTTCTCCCGAGCATTCGGCTCGCTGGCCCCAGCCGGCACCGGCAAGTGGCTCCTGATCGACGCGGGCATCGCCGCGGGTTACGGAATGACCGAGCAGGACGTCCTCAAGGCGGTGACGCTGATCCCCGCCGAGATCCTCGGCGTGGCCAGCAGGGTCGGGTCGCTCGAGGTCGGGAAGGACGCCGATGTCGTGGTGCTCGACGGCCCCCCGCTCAGCGTGAAGACGTGGGTCCAGCAGGTCTACGTCGGCGGCGAACTGGTGTACCAGAAGTGAGGCCGCCGCTGGGACTCAAGGCTCGGGGCTCAAGGCTCAAGGCTCAAGACTCAAGACTCAAGACTCAAGACTCAAGACTCAAGACTCAAGACTCAAGACTCAAGACTCAAGACTCAAGACTCAAGACTCAAGACTCAAGACTCAAGACTCAAGCGTCCTGAGTCCTGAGTCCTGAGTCCCTGAGTCCCGAAAGCCAACCGGACCCCGAGCCATGACCATACATCGCGCCGACAACATCGGCTCCCTGCTTCGTCCCCCGACTCTGCTCGCGGCCCGCCAAGCGTTCCAGGCGGGCGCGATCGACGACCGTGCCCTCCGTGAGGTGGAGGATCGTGCGGTCGACTACTGCATCGCCGTCCAGGAGCTCTCCGGCATCGGCGTCGTCACCGACGGTGAGATGCGCCGGAACGTCTTTGCCTCGAGCCTGGCTCAGGCGGTCGACGGCTTCGGCCCCGTCAGCGGGAACACGGTCGACTGGTTCACCATGGAAGGGAAGAAGGAGACCAGCCCGGTGACCGTCGCCGTGGTCAGCAAGATGAAACGGAAGCGGCATCTCTCGTCGGAGGAGTTCGTCTATTTGCGGGCCAAGACCCGGCGGCCCACCAAGGTGACCATTCCCAGTCCCACGATGTACGCCTACTACTGGATGCCCGGGGTCAGCAACGCCGCCTACCCGAACACCGACGCCTACCTCGCCGACGTGACCGACATCCTCCGTGACGAAGTTCAGGAGTTGATCCGGCTCGGCTGCGACTACATCCAGTTCGACGCCCCCGAGTTCGGGATGCTCCTCGATCCCCATCAGCAGGCCTGGTTCCAGAGCAAGGGCTTCGACGCGGCCCGAATGGTGGACGACGGCATCGAGAGGATGAACGCGATCATGCAGGGCTATCACGACGCCTGCACCTTCGGGCTGCACGTATGCCGCGGGAACGACGCCAATCGGTACATGGGCAAGGGGAGCTATGCCGCCATCGCCGAGCCGATCCTCCGGCGGACCACCGCGAAAGTAATTCTCCTCGAGTACGATGACGAGCGGAGCGGCGACTTCTCACCCTTGGCCCACACGGCCGAGGACAAGATCGTCTGCCTTGGCCTGATCACGACCAAGCGGCCTCGGGAAGAAACGGAGGAGGAAGTCATCGGGCGGATTCACGAGGCGGCGAAGTACGTCCCGCTCGATCGACTGACGGTGAGCACCCAATGTGGGTTCGCCTCCGTTGCAAAAGGAAACAACATCCCGTTTGAGCTGCAGGAACGGAAGCTTGGTTTGGTGAGTCGGGTGGCCCGGCGGGTCTGGGGGTAGCGTCGCTCGTGGGAACCGCCGCCTGTGTCAGGGTGACACTGGGTCGGCTACAGGTTGTGTCGAAAGAACATCGCAAACGGGATGGGGAACGGCGTAAAGTGTTTCGCGGAGCCACCGTGCGAGGGGGCACGCCTGATGCTAAGCCACTGATTGGGCCACTTGCGGGACGGGCGCATTGGTGCCACAATTGGATACAACTCTGAAGACAATGGTGTAACCACGGGCCTGCATCTCCGGCCCAATGGGTGGTGACGCGGTCGCTTTGCTCACGATCGACATAGACACTCGCACGGAGGCAGTCATGGTCAAGGAAGTCGTGTGGGCGGTGAGGCGGTGGCGGGTGCTGGGCAGTGTGGGGGCGGCGGTCGCGCTCCTGCTCTGGACGGCAGCCCTTGCGCACGCGCAGGCTGGGACGATCGCCGGTTCGATCGTCGATGCGAAGACCGGTCGTCCCCTGGCCGATGCAGTGGTTCGCGTCAACGGCACCGAGTTGGGCGCCCGTTCAGGCACCCGCGGCGAGTTCCGGATCACGGGACTGAGCGGCACGGCGCTCAGCCTTCGGGTGACCCGCATCGGGTACGCGGTGGAGAACCTGTCCGCCAACGTCGGTGACGCCGACATTCGGATTTCGATGAACGCCCTGGTCGTCAAGCTCGACGAGCTGGTCGTGACCGGGACGGCCGGCGAGGCCACGAAGCGTTCGCTCGGCAACTCGGTGGGTCAGGTCCAGGTGGCCAACACCCTCCAGTTGTCCGGGCCTCCGGCCAAGCTCCAGGACATGTTGTCGGTCAACGTGCCCGGCGTCCGGATCATGCGGGCCAGCGGCGCCGTCGGGACCGGCGGCACCACCCGGATCCGGGGCTCGGGCAGCTTGAGTTTGTCGAATGAGCCGCTCATCTACATCGACGGCGTCCGGACCAACAACCAGGCCGCGGTCCGAAGCTTCGGCTTCAATGGCCAGGAAAGTCCGTCGCGGATCAACGATCTCAACCCTGAGGAGATCGAGTCCATCGAGATCCTCAAGGGGCCGTCGGCCGCCACGATTTACGGCACCGAGGCCTCCAACGGGGTGATCCAGATCATCACCAAGCGGGGACGGGCGGGTCGGCCGACGATCGAGACCCACATGGACGCGGGCGCCAACTGGCTCTCCAATCCCGAGGGCCGTTATCCGCTCAACTACTATCTGAGGCGGGGCGGGGATTACCGCAACGCGAGCGACATCAAGGAGTTCCGGGTTCAGGAGTTCCAGCAGCAGCGGGGCTTCCCGGCGATCTTCCGGACCGGGACGCCGATCGCCGCCGGCGCGAGCATCAGCGGCGGAAGCGATCAACTCCGCTATTTCTTCTCGAGCGACTTCAACCGCGACGAGGGGCCGGTCGACTACAACTGGCAGAACAAGTACTCTGGGCGGGCCAACCTGAGCTACTCGACCGCCGACAGCAAATTCAAGATCGACCTAAGCTTGGGGGCGATTCGTTCGAGGACCCGGGGCGCGTCGGGAGTCCAACCGGTCACCACCACGATCATGTGGGCCTGTAACTTCCCGTGGTGCGAGCCGGTCGACAATCCCGCGACGCCTCAGAACGACACGTTGACCACCGGTTGGAACGGGGCGGGGCACGGGTTCCAGTTCTATCGGCCCGAGGACTACGCCGGCGTCGAAGGCTTCGACAACATCGACCGAACCACCTTCAGTCTTCAGCTCCAACACCGGTTCCGGCCGTGGCTCCGGCACCGAATCACGATCGGTCCGGATTTCACCAACAACAAGTCCTCGCAGCTCGTCTTCCGCGATCCGACCGGGTACAACCCGTTCTTCGCCCAGAGCCTCGGGCAGAAGCAGTCGATGTCGCTTCGAAGCAGCTTCCTGACGATCGACTACGGCGCCAACGCCGACTGGAACGTGTCGAAGGACCTGCTGGCGTCGACCGCGGCGGGGGTCCAGTACTACTCCAAGCAGTTCGATCAGCAGGTTTCGCAGGGCTTCGAGTTCCCGGTGCCCGGACCCGGCGACGTCGGGAGCGGCGCCCGGCGCGACGCCTTCGAGTCGTTCCAGGAGAACAAGACGTTCGGGGTGTACGCCCAGGAGCAGTTGGCCTACAAGAACCGGATGTTTCTCACCGCCGCGCTTCGAGCGGATGGCAACTCCGCCTTCGGCGCCAACTTCAGCGCCGCCTATTACCCCAAGTTCAGCTTCTCATGGGTTCTCTCGGACGAGCCGTTCCTGGCGAATTCCGGGTTCTCGCAGCTCAAGCTCCGCGGCGCCTGGGGTAAGGCGGGCCTTCAGCCAGACGTGTTCTCGGCCATCCAGACCTACGGTGCTGCCGTTGGGTCCCTTGGCTTGGGCGGGGTGACGCCCCGGAACTTCGGTAACCCGGACCTCAAGCCGGAAGTCGGGGTCGAAACCGAAGTGGGCTTCGATGCCGGGCTCTTCGATCAGAAGCTCGGGGTCGAATTCACGTTCTACAACAAGGACATCAGCGACGCCATCATCTCGGCTCCGCTCAAGCCGTCTCGCGGGTTCCCGGGGGTGCAGTTCCTCAACATCGGCAAAACCCGGAACCGGGGCATCGAGCTGGCGCTCGACGGGTCGCCGGTCAACAACAAGAACTGGGGTCTCGATCTTCGCGGCACCATCGCGACCAACAGCAGCGAGATCCTCACGATCGGCGACAACATCCCGCCGATCTTCGTTGGTTCGAGCTTCATCCAGCAGTGGAACGTGCCGGGCTACGCCCCGAACTCGTTCTTCTACAAGAACGTGCTGAGCGCCGATCTCACCACCTCCACCGTGGCCGGGATTTGGACCCTCCCGGGGGCCACCAACGTGATGTGCGAGGGGGGCGCCATCATCCCGGGCACCAACCTGTCAGCGGGCGGCGGCGCCCCAGTGCCGTGCGGTCAGGCCCCGTTGATTTACGCCGGGCGGCCAACACCGTCATGGAACGGTTCGATGAGCGCGACGCTTCGGATCGGTTCCCGGCTGCGGGTGCTCGGGCTGGTTGACTACGTCGGCGGGCACCACGCGGTCGTCGGCGACGTCGGGGCCCAGCATACCTTCTTCCGCAACTCGCTTGAGTCGATCGCCGGCAACGCGATCCTCGAGGGGTACCGGCTCGACCCGAACGGACCCGGCAAGACGGGGTTGATGGACGCCGGGTTCGCTCGGCTGCGAACCGTGTCGGCGACCTGGGACTTCCCGGGCACCCTGACTCGCTGGCTGGGCGCCAACCGCGGCTCGATCACCTTCGCCGCGGAGAACCCCGCCTTCATCTGGCGGGCGCAGAAGGAGAGCTACGGCGCCCCCTGGATCGATCCCGAGCTGTTGCCCAACCGGTCGACCGACGTGAACGGCAACTTCGGCTACACTCAGGAATCGTGGCCGCAGCTGGCCCGGTTCCGGACCACCGTCCGGTTCACCTTCTAACCCACAACGAGCGAAAGGAGACAACCCAATGACCAAGCATTTCACCGTCCGCTCGATGTGGGCCGGCGCCGCGCTGGCCGCGGCCGTGGCCACGACCGGATGCGACACCCTGCTCGAGGTGCAGTTCCCCGGGCAGATCCCGACCGAGCAGATCAGCGGACCGGGGTTGGCGCCGGTGTTGACTCGAAGCGTCATCGGCGACCTCGAGTGCGCCTACAGCAACTACATGGCCGGGTCGTCGGTCCACTCGGACGAGTACGAAACGTCCAACTCCAACGTGCCGCTGGCCAATTGGGGCGAGCGGACCATCACCGCGGACGAGAACGACTACGTCATCGGCACTTGCGAGGGCAACTTCGGAATGAACCTGACGCTGCACACCGCCAGGTTCCAGGCCGAGGATGTCTTCAAGAAGTTGTCCGCCTGGACGGACGCGGAGGTCGCCCCCGCGAACCGAACGTCCCTGATGGCCCAGGCGCGAACCTACGGGGCCTACGCCTACCTGCTGATGGGCGAGGGATTCTGCCAGGTCTCCTTTGATGGCGGCGCGGCGCAGCCCCCCACGGCCGCGCTGGCGCTGGCCGAGGCTCAGTTCGCCGAAGCCATCACCTTGGCCACCACCGCCAACAACACCGACATGCTGAACCTGGCTCGCGTCGGGATGGCCCGGGCCAAGATGGACTTGAAGAAATGGGCCGACGCCGCCCAGTTCGCCAGCCAGGTGGCCGCGGGCTACACCAAGAACGCCGACCGCGGCCAAGAGAGCGCCCGCCGGTGGAACAAGCTCTGGCGGTTGGCGGAGCAGATCGGGGCGTACACGGTGGCGACCGCCCTGCGCAACCTGGCCGATCCCCGGCCGAACGTGATCGACGCCGGTCGGGGCGCCTTCAACTCCGAAGTGCGTCTCTGGGTCACCCGGAAGTACAGTGCCTTGACCTCGCCGATGCGACTGGCCAGCAAGATCGAGGCGAACCTCATTCAGGCCGAAGCCTTGGCCCAGCAGGATCAGATCACGGCCGCGATGACGATCCTGAACGACCGCCGTGCCACCCTGTCGCTCGGGCCGCTGGCCGCCACCACCAAGGCGGCGGCGATCGCTCACGTCCTCGCCGAGCGGCGGATGGAGTTGTCGTTCGAGGGCGGGCACCGTCTCAACGACCTGCTCCGCTACCAGATCGCCTGGAAGGTCGGTTCGAATCCGTTCACCAACCGGCCCTACGGCGTGACCACCTGTTGGCCCCACCCGACGCGGGAGACCAACGGGGTTTGAAGCCAACGGGTCGTGAACGAGAATTGAGAAGGGGTAGTCTGGGAGGGCCGGCACGGTTGCCGGCTCTCCTTGTTTTCGTAATCCTCGTCCTAGTGAGGTGATCGTGCGATTTCCATCGGCCCTGTTCGGACTGTCGTTGATCCTCGCCGCGGTCGGTTCGGCCCAGAGCAAGGAGAGCGACTGGGACGTGACCGTCCCACGGGGTAAGACCCGGCTGATCGACTTCACCGTGTCCGAGGGCACCTGGACCCAGGTCGACGTGTCGCCCGATGGCCAGTGGATCGTGTTCGACCTCCTGAGCCATATCTACCGAGTCCCGGTCGCTGGTGGGGCGGCCCAGGCCCTGACCCAGAACAGCGGGATCGCGGTCAACTTCCAGCCCAGGATCTCGCCGGACGGGAAGTCGATCGCGTTCATCTCCGATCGGAAAGGGCAGAACAACCTCTGGATCATGGATGCCGACGGGAGCAATCCTCGGCAGGTGGTCGATGACCAGGTGGCGACCCTACGGTCGCCGGTGTGGACCGCCGACGGCCAGTACCTCATCGCGGTCAAGACGGTCGGGTTCGGCGGCCGCTCCCTGGTGATGTACCATCGGGATGGCGGCCAGGGCATCGAGATCGTCAAGAGCGAAGTCGGCAGGGCCCCGGCGCGCCCCACGACGTCCGCCGATGGTCGGTACCTGTACTACGACGTCTATACCGCTCGGCCGACCGGCTTCTGGGGCCAGGAGGACGTGCTCAAGGGGACGATCCAGATTCACCGCTACGACCTCAAGACCGGAGCGGTGACTCCGGTGACGGCAGGGGAGAGCGCCCAGCAGGACCGAGCCACCAGCGGCGGGGCCTACGCCGCCGAGCCGAGCCCCGACGGCCGCTACCTGGCGTTCATGCGCAAAGTCCCTGGCGGGACATTGGTTTACAAGGGCCAACGGTTCGGGCCGCGCTCGGCGTTGTGGATTCGTGACCTTCGACTGGGGACCGAACGGCTGCTGATGGACCCGGTCGAGATGGACCTCGCCGAGGAGAGCATTCCGATCAACGGGACGTATCCGGGGTACCGCTGGGTCGCCGACGGCCGAAGCATCGTGATCCATCAGGGCGGGAAGATTCGCCGGGTCGACGTGGCGTCGGGGCAGGTGACGACGATTCCGTTCACCGCCCGGGTCGAGCGGACCATCTCCGAACAGGTATGGGTCAAGAACAAGGTGGCCGATGGACCGGTCGACGTTCGGTTCATCCGCTGGGCCACGGGATCGCCGAACGGGCGGACGATGGCGTTCCAGGCCCTCGGTCGGATCTACCTGATGGACCTGCCCTCGGGCAGCCCACGGCGGCTGACGCCCGGCACGTTCGGCCCGCTCGAGTTCCAGCCGGCTTGGTCGCCGGATGGCCGCTGGATCGCCTTCACCACGGTGGACGACGCCAACCGAGGCGCCCTGTGGCGAGTCGCCGCTACCGGCGGCACACCTGAGCGGCTCACCGCCGACCCGGGTGAGTACCTGAACCCCACGTGGACGCCGGACGGGCGGGAACTCATCGTGGCTCGCGGGGCGGGGGCGACCGCCCGCGCCTCGAGCCTCGTCCGCAACCCATACTTCGAGGTGATCCGGGTGCCGGCGGCCGGCGGCGGTGAGACCGACGTGACCCAGGTAGTGGCCGGGGCCGGGTCGTTCGGCCCCTCGATCGCCGAGCCGCGGCCCACGGTCGGAGCCGATGGGCGGGTCTACTTCGCGGTGTCCAAGAACTTCGGGCCGGGCGACGGCCTCTTTCCGAACTCCGGCGTCGAAGTCGCCTCGGTCCGGATCGACGGCAGCGACCGCCGGGTCCACGCCAACGTCAAGCACGCCGAGGACGCCCAGGTCTCGCCGGATGGCCGGTGGGTGGCGTTCAACCAGGGCAACAATGTCTACCTCGCCCCACTCCCACCGGCGGGAAGCGGCGATCAAGTCCCGATGATCGGCAAGACGGGCGGCGCGTTCAGCGCCGTACCGCTCAGCACCGAGGGCGGTCTCTATCCCCGGTGGCGCTCCAGCTCGGTGGTCGACTTCGCGAGCGCCAATCGGTTCTTCGGTCACGACGTCGCGACCAAGCGGACCGACACGATCACCGTGCGCCTCTCCGCGCCGCGGGCGATCGCGGCCGGCTCGATCGCGCTCACGGGTGCCAGGATCATCACCCTCGACAACAAGCGGGTGATTCCCCGAGGCACGGTGGTTGTCAAAGGCGGCCGGATCAGCTGCCTGGGCTCCTGCTCGACGGCCGGGATCGACCGGGTGGTCAACGTGTCGGGCAAGACCATCATCCCCGGTTGGATCGACGTCCACGCGCACCATCACCGCGAGCATATGGGGATGATGCCGCGTCACAACTTCGAGTCGGCGATCTATCTCGCCTACGGGGTGACGACCACCAGCGATCCCTCGACCACCTCGACGTCGGCGTTCCCCACCGCCGAAATGATCGAGGCCGGGGAGATGGTCGGCCCGCGGGTGTACAGCGTAGCCGAGGCGCTCACCAACGGCGACTCGCCGGGCACCAACGACGTCACCAGCCGCGACCTCGCGATGAGCGAGGTGAAGCGGCGAATGTCGTGGGGCGCGATCCTGCTCAAGCAGTACCTCCAGCCAACCCGTCGGCAGCGACAGTGGGCCGTCGACGCGGCCCGGGAGCTTGGCCTCAGGGTCACCTCCGAGGGCAGCATGGATCTCAATCACAAGATCTCGATGGCGATGGACGGCCATACCGGGTTCGAACACGTCACGGTGCAGTCGCCGCTTTATTCCGATTTCGTCAACTTCATGGGGAGGACCCGATCGGTGTACTCCCACACCCCGCTGGTGAGCGGCTTCGCCGGCTGGAACGAGGAGTACTTCTGGCAAGAGAGCCCGATCTGGAAGGACCCGAAACAGCAGCGCTGGGTCCCCTGGCGTCAGCTGATTCCCCACACCCGGCGGTTCATCCACCGGCCCGAGACCGACTACTCCAAGGACATCATCGCACAGCAGATCGCCGACATCGTGGCGGCCGGCGGGTATTCGGCGGTGGGGTCCCACGGTCAGCAGCCGGGCCTCGGCAGCCACTGGGACGTCTGGATGGTGGCCAAGGCCACCGGGAACATGACCGCGCTCGAGATCGCCAGCATGCACGCCGCGACCTTCCTCGGACTCGAGGACGATCTTGGCTCGATCTCGGTCGGAAAACTCGGGGACCTGGTGGTGCTGAACGGCAACCCCCTCGACAACATCCGCGCCACCGCCGACATCCAGCTCGTCATGAAGGCGGGCACTCTGTACGACGCCACCTCATTGGACGAGATCTGGCCGGTGGCCCGGCGTTTCGGCGACTACTATTGGGTCGTTCCGGAGATGTATCGGGTGGATGAGAAGCCAGTGGGGGCGTGGGATCGGCCGTGACGGCAGGGCGCCGGGCGCAAGGCGCAGGGCGCAAGACGCAGGATCAACGGCGCAGGAGACGGGGTGAGATTGGGAGTGACCTGGAGCGAGACTCGTTGACCCGTCCCGACCCGGCCCGGGCGCCTTGCGCCCTGCGCCTTGCGCCCTGCGCCTTGTTCGCGACCCTCCTCGCCGGCTGCGGCGGCCCCGAGGTCGACGCGACGCTGGTGTTCGAGAACGTCACCCTGATCGACGGGACCGATCGCGGTCCGCAAACCGGGATGACGGTGGCCGTCGAGGGGTCCAAGATCGTCGCGGTCGGGCCGACCCGGCGAATCACCGCCCCGCCAGGCGCCAATCGTTTCAATGCCACCGGGATGTTCATCATCCCGGGCCTCTGGGACAATCACGTCCACCTGTACGGCTACTACGAACACAGCTTCCCGCTGTTCCTCGCCAACGGGGTCACCACCATTCGCGACGTGGGCGGCGTCATCGAGCGGGTGGGCTACCTCCGCCAGGAGGTGCAGCACGGTCGGTTGCTGGGCCCCCGGATCCTGATGGCGGGCCCCACCCTCGATGCGCCCGAGATCGTCCGGGTAATCGCGGATGGCCGGGCGGCGGTGCCGACGCCGGAGGAAGCGGTGAAGTGGGTCGATTCCCTCGCGGCGCTCGAAGTCGATCACATCAAGGTGCACTCGTTGACGCCGCGGGCGGCGTATTTCGCCATTCTGGCCCGGGCCCGGGAGAAGCGCATCCCGGTGATCGGCCACGTACCCGACAGCGTCTGGATTCAAGAGGCGATCGACTCGGGGCAGCGCTCGCTGGAGCACGATAATCGAATCGCCCACGCCAACTCGCCCAAGGGAATCGCGGTGGCGAACTGGCTCCTGGCCGAGCAGGCGGCGTTCCGGGCGCGCACCGTCCAACGACCCAGCTTGGGCGGGCTCTGGGACCTCCGCCTTCGGGGCGAGGACTCGGTTCGCCAGCTCTTCGATTCGACCACCGCGGCCGCGTTTGCCGCAAAGGCGGCCGACGAGGACGTCTGGTTCGATCCGACCCTGATCGTCCTCCAAACTCAGTACCGGATCAACGAGCCCGCGATCCGGAACCTTCCCGAGATGAAGTACGTCCCCCGAGAAGTCCTGGCCTTTGAGGAGGGGGGGTCACCCGATCCCAACCCGACCGCGGCGATGATCGAGCGCGGCCGGGTGCGGTACCAGCAGATTCTCCGCACCTTCCGGGAGCTGGTCCGCTCGGGCGCCAAGTTCCTCGCGGGCACCGACACGCCCGTGGTGCCGCTGGTGCCCGGGTTCAGCCTCCACCGCGAGCTTGGCTTGCTCGTCGAAATGGGCCTGACTCCGCTCCAGGCGATCCAGGCCGCCAGCCGAAACGCCGCCGCCGCCGCCCGCCGCGACGATCTCGGCACCGTCGAGGCGGGAAAGTCCGCCGACTTCGTGGTGCTCTCCGCCAACCCGCTCGACGACATCGCCAACACCCGAGCGATCCAGACCGTGGTCGTCCGGGGCCGAATGCTCGACCGTGCCACCCTCGACCGAATGCTCCGCGACGCGGAGATCTTCGCCAAACAGCCCTGAACGACCTCTTAGGAGACCAGGAATGCGCGGGATGATGATGGATTGGCCGCTCCTGCTGACGACCATCCTCGAGCGGGCCCGCCGGCAGCACGGCCGCCGGGAGATCGTCAGCCGGACCCCGGCCGGGATGCATCGGTACACCTACGCGGATTACGTGGCCCGGGTCGACCGGCTCCGCGCCGCGCTCACCAAGCTCGGCGTCACACCGGGCGATCGGGTCGCCACCTTCGCGTGGAACTCGTATCGCCACTTCGAGGCGTACTTCGCGGCGCCGTGCATGGGTGCCGTCGTTCACACCCTCAACGTCCGCCTCTTCCCGGATCAGCTCGTCTACATCGCCAACCACGCCGAAGACAAGGTGGTGTTGGTCGACGCGACCTTGCTCCCGGTGTTCAACAAGATCCGGTCACAGCTCAAGACCGTCCAGCACGTCATCGTGTTCCCCGACGACGGCAAGCCGGTCGACCCGACCAATGGACTCGACTACGAGCAGCTCCTCGCCGAGGCCCCGCCCACACCCGCCTATCCCGCGATCGACGAGAACGCGGCGGCCGCCATGTGCTATACCTCGGGCACGACCGGCAATCCGAAAGGCGTCGTCTACTCTCACCGCGCCATCGTGCTCCACACCATGGTCCAGGTCGGAGCCGACCAGATGGCGATGACCGCCCGGGACACGCTCCTGTCGATCGTCCCGCTGTTCCATGCCAACGCTTGGGGACTGCCCTACGCGGCCGTCATGACCGGCGCCAAGATGGTCTGGCCCGGCGCCTTCCTGCAACCAACCGACCTCGCTCCCTTGATGGAAGCCGAGCGGGTCAGCCTGGTGGGTGGCGTCCCGACCATCATCGGCGCGCTCTACCAGTACCTCCGTGAAAACAAGCCGAAGCACGACATCTCGGCGCTGCAGCGAGTCTTCGTCGGCGGGTCGGCCTGCCCCCGTTCGCTGATGGAAGGCTTCCGGCGCGACTTCGGGGTCTGGATCACCCATGCCTGGGGAATGACCGAGACGACCCCGATCGGCACCGTGGCGTGGATCAAGCCGCATCTCGAGGGCCTCGATCCCGAGGCCGAGCTCGCCCTGAGGCTCAAACAGGGGCTCGCGGCGCCGTTCGTCGAGCTCCGCATCGTCGACGAGGCCGGCACACCACTCCCCGAGAACGGCGTGGCGTTCGGCGAGCTGCAGATCAGGGGCCCGTGGATCACCAGCGGATACCACAACGATCCCCGAAGCGCGGAGTGCTTCCAGGACGGCTGGTTCCGTACCGGCGACGTCGCCAACATCGATCCGGAGGGCTACCTCCAGCTCGTCGATCGGACCAAGGACGTCGTCAAGAGCGGCGGTGAATGGATTTCCAGCGTCGAGCTGGAGAACGCGATCATGATGCATCCCCAGGTGCTCGAGGCCGCCGTGATCGGCGTGGCCCACGCCACCTGGCAAGAGCGACCTCTGGCGTGCGTCGTCCCCAAACCGGGTGTGACCCTGACCTCGGGCGAGATCATCGCCTCGATCAAGGCCCGGTTCGCCACCTGGTGGCTCCCCAACGCCGTCGTGTTCGTCGAGGCGATTCCGAAGACCAGCGTCGGCAAGTTCGACAAGAAGGTCCTCCGCGAACAGTTCAAGGACTTCCCATGGCCCGAATGATTCCCCGTGGTTCGCTCCTCCTGACGATCGCTCTGGCCGGGTGCCAGGGCAGCGCCGTTCCCAACGAGACCGAGACCGAGACCGAGATCCTCTGGGACACCTGGGGCACGCCCCACATCTTCGCCCCCGGCCCGGTGGAGGCCTTCAAAGCGTTCGGCTACGCCCAAGCCGCCAGCCACGGCGATCTCATCCTCAAGCTCTATGGCGAGGCTCGTGGCCGGGCGTCCGAGTACTGGGGTGCGGCCAACCTGCCCACCGATCGGTTCGTCCGGACCATGGGCATTCCCGCCCGGGCCGACCAGTGGTATCAGGCGATGACTCCCGAGATGCGCGGCTACCTCGACGCGTTCGCCGCCGGCATCAACCAGTACGCGACGGCCCACCGCGACCAGATCGTCGACAGCGTCGAAGTCGTCTTGCCGGTGACCCCCCAGGATGTGGTCGCCCACGGCCAGAAGGTGGTCAACTTCCTGTTCATGCTGTTCGGGCAAGCCGAGTTGCCGGAGACCCTCAACAACGACTCCCGGCCGGCGTCCAACATGTGGGCGATCAGTCCCGGGCGCTCGGCCAGCGGCAACGCGATGCTGCTCGGCAATCCCCATCTCCTCTGGCAGGATCTCTACCTCTTCTATGAGGCCCACATCGTCACGCCGGACCGGAACCTCTATGGGACCGGGCTGATCGGGATGCCGGTGATTGCGATCGGCTTCAACGATCATGTGGGCTGGTCGCACACGGTGAATACTCAAGACGGCGCCGACGTGTTCCGGCTCACCAAGGACGGCGACGGGTATCGATTCGATGGCGTGAGGAAGGCCTTCACGACTCGGCTCGACCTGATCAACGTCAAGCAGCCCGACGGGAGCCTCAAGCCCGAGTCGCTCACGGTGCGCGAGTCGGTGCACGGGCCGGTGTTCTCGGAGGAGGGCGGTTCGCCGTTGGCCCTGCGGGTCGCCGGGCTCGATGATCCGCACGGGTTCGAGCAGTGGTGGAAGATGGGCGGGGCGAAGAGCATGGCCGAGTTCGAGGCGGTGGTCAAGACGCTGCACATCCCCACCTTCAACGTGATGGCGGCCAGCCGCGACGGCCACATCTACTACTTCTTCGGCGGCAAGACGCCCAAGCGGGCCTCCGGTGACTTCGACGCCTGGACCGCCCCGGCCCGGGGCGACACCTCCGCCACGCTATGGACCGCGATGCTGCCCTACGAACAGCTGCCGAGCATCGTCGATCCCCCGACGGGGTGGCTCCAGAACGCCAACGATCCACCGTGGACGAGCTCCTGGCCCCTCGTCTTCAATCCGGATTCGTTCGCCCCATACGTCGCGCCGCGGGAGATGAGTTTCCGACCGCAGCAATCGGCGCTGATGCAGCTCGCCGACTCGAGCATCACCTTCGACGAGCTGGTCGCCGCCAAGCACAACAGCCACATGGCCCTCGCCGACCGGCTCCTCCCCGACCTCACGGCCGCGGTGAACGGCTCGAAGGATGGCGATGCGCGGCGGGCGCTCGAGGTCCTGGCGAAATGGGACCGCGCCGCGACCGCCGAAAGCCGAGGCGCGGCGCTCTTCACCGAGTTCGTCGAGCGGTACTATCGAGCCACCAAGGGGAAAGTGTTCGCCCGCCCCTGGCGTCTCGATTCCGCCCTGACCACCCCCGCCGGGCTGGCCGACCCGAAAGCGGCGGTCGCCGCCCTCGCGGATGCCGCCCGGGAGACCGAGAAGGCCCATGGTGCCCTCGACGTTGCCTGGGGCGATGTGGTCCGAATCAAGTATCGGGGCAAAGACCTGCCCGGCAACGGAGCGTCCGGCGATCCCTTTGGCGTGTTCCGGGTGATCTTTGCCCGGCCGGACAGCGGCGGCAAGCGGGTGATCCTGGGCGGTGACACCTACTATCAGGTGGTGGAGTTCAGCGATCCGGTGCGAGCCAAGGTGCTGACCGCCTACGGCAACGCGACCCAGCCCGGCTCGAAGCACGTCGGCGATCAACTCGAGTTGTTCGCCAAGCAGCAGATGCGCGACGCCTGGCGGACCCGGGCCGAGGTCGAGAAGAACCTCGAGTTACGCGAGACGATTCCCTGAGCGGAAGGGCGCAGGGCGCAGGGCGCAGGGCGCAAGACTCAAGACTCAGGACTCAGGACTCAGGACTCAGGATTCAGGATTCAGGGCGCATGATGCGGGTCTAGAGGCCTCGACTCATGAGGTTGGGGGCGCCCTGGGTGGGGTGAGGATCTGTCGGCGCCAAGTGAGCAGCATGATGACCGCCGCCGCGATTGCGATCCCGAGGGTCTGACCGGGGAAGCTCACTCCGGTCAGACTTCCCGCCGTGTTGACCACCAGATGAAACAGGATCGCCAGGAGGATGCTGCTCGAGGTGCCGAGGTGGACCCAGGTCATCGCGATCGTCAGGGTGATCGCGCCGAGGACGAATCGCGGCACGCCCATTTCGTACTGAGGAAAGTCCGGGTTGAGCAGGACCGGGAGGTGCCAGAGGCCCCACAACGTCCCCAGAATCAGCGAGGCCCAGAGCGGGGTGAATCGCTCCAGCAACCGAGGCAGGGCGAACCCGCGCCAGCCGAACTCCTCGCCGATCGGTCCCGGGTCGGACACCAACGCCCTCGCGAGCAACAACAACGCGGCGGCGATGCCAGGAAACACCAGCCGATCGCCGAGCAGTAGTCCACCGGCCGCGCAGACGAGCGGCAGGCCCACCAGGACGACCAACCACCACCAGGATTTGAAGCCCAGCGGGTTCAACCTCCCGGCGAACCTGGCCAACCCTTGCTTGCCCTCGAACACCGCGGTCAGGAGCACGCCGACCACGCTCGGCACGTAGACTGCCGCGAAAAAGAGCGCGTTGTCGGGGAGCAGCCCAGGGGCCAGCATCAAGACCGCCGCGAGTCCCCAAGTTCCCGCGAAGGCCAGGACGAAGTAGAGCACCAGTTGTCGCTGGCGGCTCATTCGCTAGTTCCTCGGCACCACGGGAAGCTCGATCAGCGAGGCGCGGACCCCGCCTCGGTTGACCGTGATGGTCACGTCGCCACTCGCGGGCAGGCGGAGGAAGGTGTCCTTGTCGGCCCCCGCGATCGCGACTCGGATCCGGTGGCCGGCCCGGAACAGCACCGAGGTCGGGAACAGCTGGAACTTGAGGGTCGAGAGTTGGCCGGGAATGAGCGGCCGGCCGTCGCGTTTCTTGAAGCTGTGGTAGGGATAGAGAGTCCGGTACGGCGCCGGGTCGGTGGAGATCTTCCGGTGGAGCGCCCGAAGCATGCCCTCGGTCACGTAGGTGGATTTCCCGTCCGGCCCGACGTCCTCGAGATAGACGAAGAAGTTGCCGTCCCGCGCGGTCGAGGTGACCTCCAGGGTGACGATTCCGTGGCCGGTCACTTCGACGTCGGTGGTCAGCGGCTCGCTGGTGTAGGTCAACATCCGGGCGTCTTGGGCGGAGCGCTCCTCATAGACGACGTCTCCACCCCCGAGCTGGGTGTACCAGCGGTTCTGTTGGCCGGTGCTCGCCTCGAAATCGATCCGGGAGGTGTCCCGACCGGCGCCGGTGGGCCGCGCGGCGGTGAGGGTCCGGCCCGCGCCGAAGTAGTAGCGGCGCATCTGGGTGCCGGCTACCGGCCAAGTGGTTGTCTTCTTCCAGGCGTTCTCGCCCAGCGTGTAGTAGATGATCGCCCGCTCGTTCATCCGGTTCGGCGTGTCGCCGAGGTACTGCCCGAAGAAGCAGGCGGCTTGTTCGCTTTGGGTCGCCGAGGGCGGCTCGGTCGGCTGAGTCGCCGGGAAATAGGGGCTGGCGTGGTGGCCCCCGCCGTGGCTCCATGGCCCGATCACGAGCAGTTGCGGGTTCGACCAATTGAGGAACCGATTGAGGACACCCTGCGATGTCCCGGCGTCGAGCCAACTGGCCCACCCGAAGATCGGGACCTTCGACCGCTCGATGGCGGTGCGGTACCGATACGTGCCCGCCATATCGTTGGTGGCGCCCCCGAACGCCGTGACCACGTCATCACGGAACACGATGGTGTTGGCATCCATCGACTCGTGGAGGGGTGGGTTCTTCTGGTGGTCCTGCACCGCGCCCGCGAGGAGGGCGCCGGCCCCGTCACCATCGACCTTGCGGACCCCGCCCGGGGCGTCGGGGACTTTGTTCATGTCCATCGCGTAGACCATCTTGCCCCAGTCGCGGAACAGCATCTCGTTGAAGACGCCGCCCGGATAGGTGAGATCGGTGTAGGCGTCGAAATCGATGAATCGGGGCACCACCGCCTTGACCGCCCGGTGGCCGCTCGCCGCGACCAACTGCGCCGTGTTACCGGTGTACGACGTCCCGATCGAGCCGACCCGCCCGTTCGACCACGGTTGCTCGGCGATCCACTTCACCAGCCCGCCGATATCCTTCACCTCGGTCGGCGACCACGGGTAGTACCACTGCCCAAACGACGCCCCGGTGCCCCGTACGTCGGCATAGACGAAGGCGTAACCCCGGGACAACCAGAACCGTTGCTCCCCGGTCACCGGCTGGCCCTCGGCCGCTCGCCAGTAGCGAGTCGAGACCAGGATGGTGGGCAGGCGGGCGTCGGCGGAGCGCCCCTTGGGTAGATAGATGTCGGCGGCGAGCTTGGTGCCGTCCGCGGCCGGGATGTAGCGGGAGGTTCGCTCGACCTCGACCGCGGCCGCGGTGGCCGGTACCCGGCAGCTCACCAACGGATCGGGCTGCTGCGCCTCGAGCGTCGAGAGAGCCATCACGCTCACGGCGACCGTCGTCAGGCAGATACCTCGCATCGTTCCCATCCTCTCCGGCAGCCGAGCTGCCTAACGTCCTTTCCAGGCTGGGGCTCGCTTCTCGGCGAACGCCCGGAGTCCTTCCTCGATGTCCTCGCTGGCCATACAGGCCATCATCCCGTCGACCTCGTACTGCAGCATGGCCTCGAGGTCGACCTCCCAGCTACGCCGGAGCAGGCGTTTGATCAGCCGGACCGAAACCGGCGCGTTGGCCGCCACGGTACGGGCCAGCTCGAGCGCCCGCGGCATCAGTCGGTCGGCCGGGACCAACTCGGTGAGGAACCCGGCCTGGAGCAGGGTGGAGGCGTTGACCCGCTCGCCGGTGAGGAGCCACTGGGTGGCTCGGCCGTGACCCACTACCCGGGGTAGAAAATGCATCACCCCGTTGGTCTCGAAGAGGCCGCGGCTCACCTCGGACAGCATGACCTCGGTGGTATCGGTCCCGATCCGGATGTCGGAGGCGAGCGATAGCTCGGCCCCGACCCCCACCGCGATACCGTTGATCGCCGCGACGAAGACCAACGGGCTTTCCACCATCCGCCGGGTGATGTCCTGAAAGAGCTGGAGTTGGGTCCGGGCCTCCCGAACGGTGATCTCACCCTGTGGGACCGCCTCCATCGCCTTCAGGTCCGCCCCCGAGGAGAACGCTCGGCCGGTCCCGGTGAGGATCACCACCCGAAGGTCGGCCTCGCCGGAGAGCTGGCCGATCAGGTGGTGCAGGGACTCCATCGAGGCCACATCCATCGCGTTGAGCCGATCGGGTCGGTTGAAACGCAGCAGCGCCAGGTGGCGCTCCGGCCGCTCCAGGATGATTCGATCCGTGGTCATGCCCGCTCCAGGGAAGGAGACCGCTCGCGGAGGAAAACAACATCTGTTATGTTGACCCAGTCAAGTCGCGCTTGCCGATCCGCCCTTCAACCCCGAATCTACCGCATGCCCCAACCCCCGGTAGCACGCAACATCGGCCTGGTCGGCGCGGTGTTCACCCTGGTCGGCTATGTCATCGGCGCTTCGATCTTCATCCTGCCTGGGCAGTTGGCCGCCGACGCGGGTCCGGGGGCGTTCCTCGCCTATCTGATCGCCGGCGGGCTGGCCGCCCTGAGCTGCGTGGTGGGGGCCGCGATCGGGAGCGCGGTGCCGGTCAGTGGAGCGGCCGCGGTGGCGGCAGCCAGGACGGTGGCGCCGGTCATTGGTTTCCTCGGTGTCTGGGCCACCCTCGGCGCGGTGGTGGTGAGCATCGCCCTGGTTGGCTTCGGGCTCGCCGATTACGTCGCCTACTTCGTTCCGGGCGTTCCCAAGATGGCCGTTGCCCTGGGCTCGGTCGTGGTCTTCGGGTTGCTCAACCTGACCACCGTCCAGCTGGCGGTCTGGGTCCAAGTCGTGATGACGGTCGGGTTCCTGGTGATCATGTACGGATTCGGGGTTGGGGGCGCTCTGAACGCGGATCCGGCCTTGCTCGATCCGATGCTGCCGAAGGGGTGGGGGCCCGTAGCGACCGCTTCGGTCCTGGCGTTCTTTTCCTACGCCGGCGTCACCGTGATTACCGAGATCGGGGGCGAGATCAAGAATCCGGGGCGCAACATCCCGCTGGCCCTGTTCCTCGGATTTCTCGTTATCCTGTCGGCGTACACCCTGGTCGCGTTCGCGGTGCCGGCCCTCATCCCGTGGCAATCCCTGGCCGGGTTGGACGCGCCGATCGCCAAGGCCGCCGAGGTCTTCCTCCCCGTCTGGGTGGGCGGGGTCATTGCGGTGGCCGCCCTGCTGGCGGCCGCGACGTCGATCAACGGGATGCTCCTGATTCATTCCCGGGACGTGTTGGCGATGGCCCGGGCGGAGGTGTTTCACCGGGCCCTGGCCGCCCGCCATCCCCGCACGGGGGTCCCGACGGCCGCCGTCATCCTGGTCACCGGCTTGTCGATGCTGGCGGTCCTCGCCGCCGGGACCATCCGGCAGTACGCGATGTTCGCCGTCTTGGCGGTGATGCTCCTCCAGATCTTCCAGGGACTCACCTTGATCCGGTTGCCAGGCCGCCTTCCGGACGCCTGGGCCGCCAGCGGGTTCCGGCTTGGGCCCGCTACCCGGTGGGTGGTGGCCTGCCTGTTCATCGCGGTGTCGGTCGCGTTCTTCCTGCTCGGGGTCAGCGACAGCCTGGTGATCACCGCGCTGTTCGTCGGGTTCGTGGGGGTGGGCATCGGGTATTACTACTGGCGCCGGCGAGTCCTGGCGGCGCGGGGGTACGACCTCGACGAGGTCCTCCGGACCGGTGCCTCCGCGGAGGGCTGACCCCCACTAGAATTCACCCGAGTTTCCAGGCCGGCCCCTTCACGATTCGGGACAACGCATGGCGCGATCTTTCGTCGTTCTCGGTGCCCTCCTCATGGCCGTCGTCGGGCCAGTTTCCGCCCAAGCGGACGACCAGTACACGGCCCTCGCCAAGCGGGTCCTCGCCACCACCCCGCTCGTCGACGGGCACAACGACCTGCCGTGGCGGCTCCGCGACGACAAGTCGGGCCTGGCGATGGACGTGGTCCGCTACGACCTGCGCGAAAAGACGCCGGGCCACACCGATTTCGCTCGGCTCAAGCGGGGCATGCTCGGGGGCCAGTTCTGGTCGGTCTACGTTCCCGGGGAGATCAAGGACTCGGGTTATGCCCGGGTCCAGCTCGAGCAGATCGACGTCGCCAAACGGATCATCGAACGCTATCCAGACCAGCTCCAGTATTGCACCACCGCGCTCTGTCTCCGGCAGGCCTTCGCCGACGGACGGATCGGCTCGATGCTCGGGATGGAGGGGGGGCACGCGATCGAGAACTCGCTCGGGGCGTTGCGGGCGTTCTATGATCTCGGGGCCCGTTATATGACCCTGACCCACAACGTGACCCTCGACTGGGCCGACGCCGCGCTCGACAAACCGACCCACGGCGGCCTGAGCCGGTTTGGCGAGGAAGTGGTTCGGGAGATGAACCGGCTTGGCATGCTGGTGGATCTCTCCCATGTGTCCCCCGGGGTGATGAGCGACGCGCTCACCGTCACCGAGTCGCCGGTCATCTTTTCGCACTCTTCGGCGCGGGCCATGAGCGGCCACCCGCGCAACGTGCCCGACTCGATTCTGGCTCGGATGCCGCGGAACGGCGGGGTGGTGATGGTCCCGTTCGTCACCGTCTTCGTGTCCCAGAAGCGGTATGACCACGACCAGGCCCGGAGCGCCAAGCTGGCCGAGCTCCGCCGGGGCGGCGCCGACGCCGGTCGGGTCGACGCCGACATTCGGGCCTGGGATGCCGCCAATCCGGCTCCCCGGGTTACCATAGCGGATGTCGTCGCCAATCTCGAACATGTCCGACGGATCGCCGGGGTAGATCACATAGGGTTAGGGGGCGACTTCGACGGGATCGACGACGTGATCGACGGCCTCGAAGACGTCAGCACCTACCCGGCCCTCTTCACTGAGCTGGCCCGGCGGGGGTGGACCGAGGCCGACCTCCGTAAGCTCGCCGGCGAGAACGTGTTGCGAGTGATCGAGACGGCCGAGAAAGTCTCGGCGAAGCTCCGAAAGAGCCGGCCGGCATCGATCAAGACGATTCACCAGCTGGACAAGAAGCCCGTTTCGTAAGGGAGGGGATCCACATGCGTATCTGGCCGATCGTACTCAGTGGGATGGTCTGCGCTGCCGCACCGGTGGCGGCGCAGTCGGAGGAGGCGCTGCGGCGCTACTTCGAGGGTAAGAGCGTGGTAGTCAAGCTCGAAATGCCTGGGTCGGAAGACGGCGTCGATGTGTACCCCGGCACCTCCCAGCCGGTCAACTTCCCTCGGCATGCCAAGCGGCTGAAGGACTTTGGGACCGCGGTTCGCCGGGGCGACGAGATCCTGATCACCAAGGTCAAGGTGAAGAAGGATTTGATCGAATTCCAGCTCGGCGGGGGCGGGTACGGCACCTTCAGTGACGAGACCAGCTCGCACGTGGGGACGGCGTCGGCCCCGAAGACCACCCGGGAAAAGAACCTCGAGAAGGAAATTCCCGGGATCACCGATCCAGCCGCCAAGAAACGAGCCCGAGAAGAGCTCGACGGTCTTCGTCGCGACCGCGAGCGCACCGACGCGGCCAACCGGGCTGCGGTCGCCGAGGCCCAGCAGATCAAGGATGCCAACATCCGTCAGCGTCGAGCCGAGAGTGGCTCGC
Organism: Gemmatimonadales bacterium; assembly: GCA_046160105.1. GTDB lineage: Bacteria > Gemmatimonadota > Gemmatimonadetes > Gemmatimonadales > GWC2-71-9 > SHZU01. The sequence goes on from JBJXGT010000013.1 coordinate 35,171, forward strand.
GGTTCAACCTCCGGTACCAGCCGGTGGTGCCATCGGACGCCATGACCCCCGACGGCGTGATGCGAGCTCTGGCGGAGTACGTCGACTTCACCCCGGTGCTCGCGGCCACGACGGACCGCCCCGGCCTCCACGGCGAGGGCGATCGGCGGCCAGACGCGCGGGGTGCCGATGGGCTTCGGAAGGGGCTGACGGCCGAAGAAGTCGACGCGCTCCTCGGCCGGCCGGAGTCGATCTCCACTCGGATGGAGGGAACCCTCAAGGTCGGCACCTCGATCTATCTGACGCGGGATCGCCGGATCGAAGTGGAGTTCGTGGAAGGCGTGGTCATCCGGTTTACCAGCTCGTCGCGCTGACATCCCGTTTGGGCGCCGATCGGTGTTGCCACCGATCGG
>JBJXGT010000014.1:0-481480 GCA_046160105.1 Gemmatimonadales bacterium
CCCGGGGGCCCGGCGACGACGACCCGGCCCCGGTTGATGATCGCCATGGCGTTGCAGAGCTCGCGAACGTCCTCGACGATGTGAGTCGAGAGGATGACCACGATGTCCTGGCCGATCTCCGCGAGCAGGTTCAAGAACCGATGGCGCTCGGTCGGGTCGAGGCCCGCGGTCGGCTCGTCGACGATCAACAGCTTGGGCTGACCCGCCAGCGCGATGGCGATGCCCAAGCGCTGCTTCATCCCGCCGGAGAAGGTCCCGACGTGTTTCTTGCGGACCTCGTAGAGGTTGGTCTGCTGGAGGAGAGTAGCCACCAGCTCATGGCGCGCCTTCCGATCGATGACCCCCTTCATCGTCGCGAAGTGATCGAGCGTCAGCTCCGCCGACAGGTTGGGGTAGAGCCCGAACTCCTGAGGCAGGTACCCGAGCACCTTCCGGAGCGCGTCTGGCGAGCCGAGGACGTCGATGTCGCCGAACCGAATCGTCCCGGCGTCCGGCAGCTGGAGGGTGGCGATGGTGCGCATCAGGGTCGACTTTCCGGCGCCGTTCGGCCCGAGCAGCCCGAACATGCCGGCCCCGATGGTGAGGCTGATGTTGTCGAGGGCCTGGACCCCATTGGGATAGGTTTTGGAAAGCCGGTCGATCACCAGTTGCACGGGGGGCTCCGCTCAAGGTTTTGGTGGATGGTGCCGATACGGTAATAGTGATGACCCAGCTATCGCTCCGTTCGTACGCGCAATGATCCGGCCGGTTTCAATGCACCGCCCGATTCGTCCGCTCGACACGCTTCGAGTGCATTCCGAGCAGATTCGGAAGGCGGCCGCGTTGCTGGCGGAGCTTGCCGAAGATACTGCCGATGTCGAGTTGCCGTCGGCGCGGGGGACGCTGCCGACCGACGAGGCGGTCGAAAACCGCGAAGCTACCATCCTCCAGGCCCAACGTTCCTTCGCGGCCAGCCTCCGCCTCGCCCAGGTCGAAGTTCGACCCGAGTCCAAGTAGCCTCTTCCGACCAGTCGGTTCCGTCTTTATCCTAGGGTCCGAGAAACCACGGTAACCCGAGGGTGTTGTGAGCAACGAACCAGAGTATCTCCAGCGGCTCCGCAGGAGCCAGCAGGCCCACGCCGCCAAACACGATCCCGCCAAGGGTGCCACGGCCACCGGCCCCGCCTTGTCCCCCGCCGAACACGAGGCGGTCCGGTGGGCCAAGGAAGTCGCCAAGGGGACCGAGCTCCGCTCGATCCGCAACGTGGCGGGATCCCGCTTCGCGGCCCTGCTCCGGCTCCAGTCGGCGAGTGGGGTTAAGTTCTTGTCACTAGAGGGTTTCGCCAATCGCGACGCGCTGGTGGAGCGGGTCAAGCCAGGGGCCACCGTTGGCGAGGAAGTCCTCGGCGCCTTCGAGGTCCGGGGGGGCCGTCCGGTTGACGTCTCCATCGACGAGGCCCAGCAGGTGGTCCTCAAGATCGGGGCCCCTCGACCCGGGGCCAATCCTCTCAGTCCCGAACAGATGATCCGCCGGGCCCAAGCCGAGGCCGTGGAACGGGAGAAAACCCGCCCCAAGGGCGGCGACCGCGACAAAGGCCGGCGGTAACGCAAGCACGGACGGGGGGCGCGCGGCGCCCCCCGAGTGCTTCTCCAACCCGAGGGCCCCCCCATGAATCGGATCAACCGGCGCGACTTCCTGGCTTCGGTGGCCGCGTGGCCGGTCTTGCCGGCCATCTTCCGAGGGGACCCCTACCGCCCCATCTCCGGCGCGGCCCGCGCGGCCTCGATTCGAGTGCGCGGGCGGGTCGCCTCACTGGGCCGTGGCCTGGCTGGGGTCGGAGTGACCGATGGTCTCTCGGTCGTATCCACCAATCGGGATGGTCACTTCGAACTGGTGACGGACACCGCCCGGCGCCACGTCTCGGTCTCGGTACCCGCCGGCTACCACCTGCCGACCGCCCCCGCCGGCACGGTGCGTTCGTTCCACCCGCTGGTGGCCGACGCCCGCGGCGAGATGGCGGCCCAGTGGAACCTCGCGCCGATCGACGGCGGCGATCGGCGTCACGCCTTCCTTTTGCTCGCCGACATCCAGACCCAGGACCGCGACGACATGACCCGGTTCCAACGGGAATCGGTCCCCGATCTGGCGGCCACCATCGGGCGGCTCGGCTCGGTGCCGATCTTCGGGGTCGGCGACGGCGACATCATGTGGGATCGCCTCGCGATGTATGACGACTACGAGGCGGCCGTCAAGCAGCTGGGGGTACCGTTCGTTCAGGTGGTCGGCAACCACGATCTCGACCTCGACCGGCGGACCGACGAGGACTCGACCACGACGTTCGAGGGGCGATTCGGGCCGCGGTACTACTCGTTCGACCGGGGCGAGGTGCACTACGTCGTGCTCGACGACGTGTTCTACTACGACGGCGGTTATCTCGGCTACGTCGGCGCCGATCAGCTGACCTGGCTTCGGAACGACCTGGCGCGAGTGGAGGCGGGTCGCTCGGTGGTGGTGTTCGCTCACATTCCGTTCATGACGGGATTGTCGGAGCGACAGGGTCGGGCGCCGGGGATCGCCAGCTACGTGGTCAATCGCGCCGCGGTCTATGAGGTCCTGGCGCGGTACCGGACCACCATCCTCACCGGGCACCTTCACGAAAACGACTTCGGCCAGACGGGCTCGATCCACGAACGCAATCTCGGGGCGGTCTGTGGTGGGTGGTGGACCGGCGATCTCTGCTACGACGGCACCCCGAACGGATACGGGGTCTACGAAGTCGACGGCGCCGAGATCCGGTGGCGTTATCAGGCGACCGGGAAGGACCCGGGCCATCAGCTCCGGGTCTATCCCCGGGGGGCCGACCCTGCCGCCCCGGACGAGTTCGTGGCGAACGTCTGGGCCTACGAGCCGGGATGGACGGTCTCGTGGTACCACGGCGGCCAGCGGCGGGGCGAAATGGCCCGCCGGGTCGGGCTCGACCCCCTGGCGAACGACCGGTTGGCGGGCGATCAGCGTCCCGCCAAACGGACCTGGGTCGACCCGGTGCGCACCGGGCATCTCTTCTACGCTCCGGCGCCCCAGGAGCCCGGCGAGATCCGGGTCGAAGCGACCGACCGCTGGGGCCGGACCTATTCCGAGGTGCTTCGTTAGGCGGTCCTCGTGATCGTCGTGGTCGGCGCCGGGGCAGCCGGCCTGATGGCGGCGATCCACGCGGCCAGGGCCGGGCGACAGGTGCGGGTCCTCGAGGGGATGCCCGACGGGGGCCGGAAGATCCTGATCAGCGGGGGCGGCCGCTGCAACGTGCTGCCCGGTCATCTCGAGCCGAGCCGCTTCGTGACGGCCTCCAGCCCCAACACCCTCCGGAAGATCCTCCGCGGGTGGCCGCTCGATCGGCAGCAGGCGTTCTTCGAGGCCGACCTCCGGATTCCACTGGTCGTCGAGCCGGCGACCGACAAGGTCTTTCCGGTCTCCAACCGAGCCCGCGAGGTGCGGGACGGGCTGGTCGACGCCGCCAAGCGAGCGGGGGCGGCGTTCCAGACCGCGACCCGGGTGGTCGATCTGGAGTCGGCGCCGTCCGGATGGCGGCTTCACCTCGAGCGCGGCCCGGCGATCACGGCGGCGAAGGTAATCCTCGCCACTGGGGGCCGGAGCGTACCGCAAACCGGTAGCGACGGCACCGGCCTCGACATCGCCCGGCGGCTTGGCCACCTGATTCACCCGACCTATCCCGCCCTCACCCCGCTCCTCGCCGATCCGCCGGTCCACGCGGATCTGGCGGGGGTCTCGCTCGAGGTCGAGCTGACCGGGACGGCGGACGGGGTCCGGCGGGTGGCCCGCGGCGGCTTCCTGTTCACCCACCGCGGCTACAGCGGCCCGACGGTGCTCGACCTCTCCGATCTGGCGACTCGAGCGGTGCTCGGCATGGCGCCGCGTCCCGAGCTGACGGTGCGGTGGGTTCCCGATCTCGGTCGGAACGAGTGGGACGAGCGGCTCCGGGCGCCGTCGGCTCGGCGAGTCGCGACGCTGCTTCGGGAGCAGCTTCCCGATCGGCTCGCCGATCGACTACTCGGCGACGCGGGGATCGACCGCGGGCTCGAGCTCGCCCAGCTGACCAAGGAGGCGCGGCTGCGGCTGGTCGCCCGGCTGACCCGCTACCCGCTGCCGTGGACCGCCGACGAGGGCTACCGGAAAGCCGAGGTGACCGGTGGGGGAGTGGCGCTGGCGGCGGTCGATCCGGGGACCCTCGAGTCACGAAGCCACCCGGGGTTGTATCTCTGCGGCGAGATGCTCGACGCGTTCGGACCGATCGGAGGGCACAACTTCGTCTGGGCCTGGGCGACGGGGCGGGCGGCCGGACTCGCGGCGGCGGCGGCCTAACGACAGCGGCCGGGTGCTCTCCAGCCTCCGCGGGCCGGCTGGCCTCGGCCGAGAATCCCCGCATCGGCGCCGGGTCTTGGGTCGAGCGTGGCGTCGCGAGACCGACGAGCAGGAGGCCGGTGCTGGCGGCCAACCGGATCGAGTGGATGAGGGAACCTGGGGTGAAGTGGGTGAGGCGGGTCGCTCCAGGCCAAATGTGCATCGGGGTGTCCCGGCGCCACCGAAGCGATCGAACGGAGACCGCGGAATGGCCAAATGGTTGGGATGTGCCGTGATCGTCGGAGTGCTGATGGGCTGCGGCAATCGGGGAACGAGCCCGCGGGCCGTCGAGCCGCGGCAGTGTCCGCCTTCGCCGGATCTCGCCGGTCCGACCCGGCTCGCCGACGTCTTCATCGACCGTAAACGGATCGCCTCCGCGGTGCTGGCCCGAGTGGAATCGACGTCGCCGGATTCGTACTCGCTCGTCGAGCCGGAACCCCCGGCCCTGCAAGCGATTGCGCCGGAGCGGATCGACCTGATCCAGTTCGTCAGCGGACCCGATGCCGAGCGCGACTACGGCCTTTGCTCGGGTATGATCGGCTTCCTGATCACTACTCGGCGGCCGTAGCGGGTTTCCCTTGTCTGGGGCGTCTTGAGGGTGCAACTTTCAAGCAACGTCACTCGAGGGCCCATGGCAGGCAACAGCATCACTTTCCCGGCGAAAGACGGGGCGTCGTTCGCGGCCGACGTCAAGCGCGAAGTCGATCAATACTTTTCCCGCACTGGCCTCTCGACCAAGGCCAACGTGGCCATGGTGGCGAAGACCATCACGCTCCTGGTGATGACCTTCGGCAGCTACTTCCTGATTCTCCTTACCCCCTGGAACGGGTGGGTCAAGTTGGGCCTGGCGGTGGTGATGGGTTTGGGTTTCGCCGGCATCGGGTTCGCGATCGTCCACGACGCGCTCCATGGCGCTTATTCCCACCGGCCCTGGATCAACAAAGCGCTGGGCCGATTGTTCGACCTGCTCGGCGCGAACGGCTATCTCTGGCGGATCACCCATAACGTCATCCACCACACCTACACCAATATCGAGGGGATCGACGAGGACCTGACGGTCTCGCCGCTCCTTCGCCTCTCGCCGACGAGTCCGCTTCGCGGGGTCCATCGGTGGCAGCACCTCTACGGCTTCTTCGCGTACGCGGGATCGACGTTGTTCTGGGTGTTCGGCAAGGATTTCAAGTACATCCTCCAGCGGAATCTCGGTCCCTATCAGGACATCAAGCATCCCCGCGGCGAGATCGTCAATCTCTTCGTCACCAAGGCGATCTACTACACCTGGGGATTGGTGATCCCGCTCTTGGTGATCGATTTGCCCTGGTGGCAGATCCTCACCGGATTCGTGGTGATGCATCTGGTGGCCGGGTTCATCCTCGGGGTGGTGTTCCAGTTGGCCCACGTGGTCGAGGGGCCGGACTTCCCGGCGCCGGATGACGACGGCAAGATGGCCGACTCGTGGTTGGTTCACGAAATGCGCACCACCGCCGATTTCGGCCGCGACAACCGGCTCCTCAACTGGTACGTCGGCGGGCTCAACTTCCAGGTCGAGCACCATCTCTTTCCGAAGGTGTGCAGCGTCCACTACCCGGCGATCTCGGCGATCGTCGAGTCCGTGGCCAAACGGCACGGGATCCCGTACCACGCCCAGCCTACCTTGATGGCGGCGGTCCGGTCCCATCACCGGATGCTTCGCCGGTTCGGCCCCGACGCCTGGGCCGCCCGCGAGGCATCGGTATTGACCCCCGCTCCCGCGCGGTGACCCTCCCGCCGGTCGAGCGCTTCCGGTCCGACTCGGGCGTTAGGATCTACCGGATTTCCTGCCAGGCCTTTCCCGGCCTGGTGGTTCACACCTACCTGCTGATCGGCGCCGGACCGGTGACCCTGATCGACACCGGCAGCGGCTTCGGCGACTCGACCCGCCAGCTGTTGGCCGGTCTCGGCGAGGTGCGGGACCGGTTCAACGAGCCGATCACGCCCGGGGACATCGCCCGGGTCATCATCACCCATGGGCACCTCGATCATTTCGGCGGGCTGGCGCAGGTGGTCGGTGCGGTGACCGCCGAGGTGGGCATCCACGAACTCGACCGCTGGGTTCTGGTGTCCTACGAGGAACGGGTGATGGTGGCGACCAAGGGGATGAGGTTCTTTCTCGAGCACGCCGGGGTGCCCGCCGACCGGCGGGCCCAGCTGATCGAGCTCTACTCCTCCGGCAAGAAGCACGTCCGGAGCGTTCCGGTCGACTTCGTGTTGAGCGACGGTCAGGCTTTCGACGGCCTCGAGGTCATCCACACCCCGGGTCACTGCCCCGGTCAGATCTGCCTCAAGATCGGCGACGTCCTGCTCTCCGCCGACCACGTCCTGCCCCGAACCACGCCGCACCAGAATCCCGAGAGCATCACCGCCTGGACCGGGTTGGGGCATTACCTCGAAGCCCTGACCAAGATCGAGAAGGTCGGCGGAATCCGGCTGGCGTTAGGCGGTCACGAGGGGCCCATCGAGCACTTCTACGACCGGATCGGGGAGATTCGGGTCGACCACGACCGGAAGCTGGATCGGATCTTCGGCCTGCTGAAAGCCCCCGAGGGGGCGACGATCCAGGGCCTTTGCGAGTCGATGTATCCGACGGTCACCGGCTGGAATGTGCTGCTGGCCCTCACCGAGGTGGGCGCCCACGTGGAATACCTCTACGAGCGTGGCGCCCTCCGGGTCCTCAACATCGATCAGGTCGAACGGGAAACCAACCCACCGCTGCGCTACCAAGCCCGCTGATCGAGCGGCCCCTCAGGCGCTCGGCAGCCCCTTCTTGATCGCTTCCAGCATCTTGTCCGCGAACAGATCGACGTCGTCCAGGGTGGTGAAGACGTTCGGGGTGATGCGCAGCCCGGCGAACTCGGGATGGACGATCGCCACCGTCTGAATCCGGTGCTTCTCCAACAGCCACGAGAACAGCTTGACCGAATCGACCCCTTCGATCCCGACCAGGGCGATCGCGCCGGCGTACGGAGTGTCGAGCTGGGTCGGGATGAAGATTCGCGAGCTCTCGGCCAGGAGCCGCTTGGCCCACCGATCCCGGAGGAACCGGAGCCGAGCGATCTTCCGCTCGGCCCCGATCGACCGATGGAAGGCCAGGGCCAGGGAGATGGCGTTGTGGTTGGCCGCCGGGTGGGTGCCGATCTCCTCGTACTTCCGAATGTTCTCGTCCATCTCCTTCGGTGCCGCCATCAGGGGCCACAACCGTCGCTGCCGGTCCTTCTTGACGTACAGGAATCCGGTGCCGACCGGGGCCAGCAGCCACTTGTGGAGGCTGGTGCCGTAGTAGTCGCAGTCGAGATCGTCGCAGCGGAACGGGAAATGGGCGTAGGAGTGGGCCCCATCGACCAAGACCTCGATGCCGAGCGGCCGGGCCATCGCGACGATCTCTTTGACCGGCATGATCTGGCCGGTGAGGTTGGTGATGTGAGTCACCTCGATCACCCTGGTACGCGGCGTGATCGCCGCGCGGAACTGATCGACGAGATACTGCTGTGACGGCGGCGGAACCTTGAAGGGGATCTGCTTGACCACGATCCCGTCCCGGCGGGCCCGCTGATCCCAGCTGGTGATCATCCGCCCGTAATTCTGATTGGTCACGATCACCTCGTCGCCGGCCTTGAGATCGAGCCCGAAGATCATGATCTCGATGGCTTCGGAGGCGTTGCGGGTGATCGCCATCTCTTCCGGATCGCAGCCGAAGTCGTTGGCCAGATCCCGGCGGACGCTCTCGATCCGGGGTTCGAGCACCGACCACATGTGATTGACCGGGAGGTCGTTGCTGAACTTGAGATCCCGAATCATCGCGTCGAGCACGTGGGTCGGGGTCGGACAGACGCCGCCGTTGTTCAGGTTCACCATCGTGCGGTCGGTATCGAAGGCCCGTTGGATCTCGCCCCAGTAGCTCTCGTCCTCAGGCCCGCCACCCCCTCGCTCGAGCGCCCCCAGCACTCGTCGAAAGGCGTCGGGGCGGAACGCAGGTGCAACCGCCGAGGCGCCGACCACCGAGGAAACGAAGTGCCGACGAGTTGTCATGGAGAGCCCCGAAAGGGTTACCCGTAATCTCCGGCATCGGCCCGGCCGAGGCAAGTCAGGGCACATCCCGTGCTTTGCTACCCCCCCGAGATGAGTCCAAGCACTTGGGGTTCCCGAATGCCGCGTGGCTACCGACAAGCTGGCCAGACGGTTAGCCGCCCGGCTGCAACCATCTGCAGCGGTTTGGCAAGATCTTCACTCTCGCAGCTTGCCTGGCTCACTACCGCGCTGGTGCTGGCGATGGCAGCTGGGTGCACCAAGGGCACCGATTCGGGCGGCCTCGACCCGGTGACACCCGGGAACCTGGCGGTCTCGGTCACGGGTCTGCCCGACGGCACGCCGGCCGCCCTAACGCTGACGGGGCCCGCGGGATTCTCGCGGACGATCATCGGGTCGGAAACGATCACCGCGTTGACGCCCGGGGCGTATCAGCTGAGCGCGGCCACCGCGTCGGCCGACGGCGACGACTATCAGGCCAGCCCGGCGTCCCAGACCATCCAGGTTCGCGAGGGTCCCGCGTCGGCGTCGGCGAGCGTCAGCTACGGGATCGCCACCGGCCGCTTGCTGCTGTCGGTAGTCGGGGTGGGGCCGGGTCTCGCCAACGTCGAGATCACCGGTCCGAGTGGGTACACCGGCAGCGCCACCGGCAACATGACGCTCAAGCCGCTTGCGCCGGGCGCCTACACCGTTCGCCCTCTTCAGGTGACGGTCGACGGCGACCGGTTCGCCGGCCAGGGCGATCCCCAGGTGGTCACCGTAAGCGCGGGAACCGCGGGGACGCCGGCGACCGCGACCTACCAGCTCGCCTCGGGACGCCTCGACCTAACGATCACCGGGGCGCCGGCGGGCGCCACGCCCTCGGTGTCGGTGGCGGGGCCCAATGGATTCGCCGCCAGCAAGTCGGCGAGTGAGCTGCTCAAGGGGCTCGAGCCGGGGGTGTACGACCTCACGGTCCCACCGATCGTCAGCGGGGGCCACACCTATCAGCCCACCCTGGCGCCGGGGGGATCGGTCGTCGTCGCGGCAATGCCGGTGCCGGCATCGGCCTCGGTCGCCTTCGCGGTCACCACCGGGGCGCTGAACGTGACCGTAGCCGGACTGCCGGCCGGAACCGCGGCCGCCGTGACCGTGACCGGGCCCGCCGGGTATCTCCACTCGACCACCGCCACGGAGTCCTTGGTCGGGCTCGTCCCGGGCGCGTACCTCCTCGCCGCAGCGAACGTGGTCGTCGGGCCGACGACCTATGTACCGAGTCCGGCGTCCCAAAACGCCACCATCACTGCCTCGACGACCCCAGTGGCGCGGACCGTTCAGTACGTTGTCGGCACCGGGTCCCTCGGTCTGACCGTGACGGGGCTGCCGGGTGGCGCCCTCGCCGCGATCACGATCACCGGCCCGAACGGGTTCAGCCAGACCGCCACGGCCTCCCAGACGCTCGCGGGTCTCGCGCCCGGGACCTACACCATCGCGGCGGCCAGCGTCACCAGCGGCGGTCAGACCTATCAACCGACCCCGACCAGCCAGACCAAGGCGGTAACGATCGGCGCCACCGCCACCGCCGCGGTCGCCTATGCGGCCACCACCGGCGGCCTAACGGTGACGGTTAACGGGTTGCCCGGCGGCGTCTCGGCCGCGGTGACGGTGACCGGCCCCGGCGGCTACAACCGCGCGGTGGCCGCGACGACCACCTTGACCGGGCTCACCGCCGGTGGATATACCATCGCCGCCGCTAACGTGTCCTCGGGCGGCCAGACCTACGTTCCGTCGCCGCCGAGCCAGGCGGCGACCGTCGTCATCGGCGCCACGGCGGCCGGGACGGTCAACTACGCGGGAAGCCTCGGCAACCTGGCGATCACGGTCGCGGGCTTGCCCGGCGGAACCAACGCGGCGATCACCGTCACCGGGCCCGGTGGCTTCAACCAAGCGGTGACCGCGACCCAGACCTTGGTCGGGCTCGCCTCGGGCACCTACACGATTACCGCCGCGAACGTCGCCCCCGGCGGGACGACCTACCTCGCCGCCCCGACCTCGCAGACGGCGTCGGTCACCCCGAGCACCACGACCAGCCGGACCGTGACCTACACGGGGACCGGCGCGCTGACGGTGACCGTTACCGGACTGCCGGGCGGCGCCTTGGCCTCGATCACGGTGACCGGACCGGGTGGCTACAACCAGGCCGTGACCGCCACCACCACGCTGACGACATTGGCGGCCGGCAGCTATACCGTGACCGCCGGCAACGTCGCCTCGGGCGGCTCGACCTACGGCCCGACCCCGACCGTGCAGTCTCGCACCGTGACGGTCGGGGCCACGGCCACGGCCTCGGTGAGCTACGCCGTGCTGTCGGGGATCACCCTCAACCTCTCGATCGACGGGATGTACCTGACCCAGGCCGCTGCCAAGTACGATGGGACGACGCCGGTGATCACCGGACGGGACGCCTACCTCCGGGTCTTCGTCGTCGCCAATCAGGCCAACACCGCGACCCCGACCGTCCGGGTCCGACTCTACTCCGGCGCGGCGCTGGTGCAGACCTACACGATCACCGCCCCTGGGGCGAGCGTGCCCACCAGCGTGAGCGAGGCGTCGCTGGCCAACTCGTGGAACGTGACGGTGCCGGCGGCGTTGGTGCAGCCCAACCTCACGATTCTCGCCGACGTCGATCCCAGCAATCTGATCGCCGAGACCGATGATGCCGACAACAACTATCCGACCAGCGGCACCCCGTTCAGTATCGACGTCAAGACGGTGCCCACCTGGAACGTGCGGTTCGTGCCGGTTCTCCAGCAGGTCAACGGTCTCCAAGGGGACGTGACCGCCGGCAACATGGCCCAATTCCTGGTCGAGCCGCTCAAGATGCTCCCGATCGCCGCCTACTCGGCCGACATTCGCGCCCCCTACACTACCACCGCCCCCGCGCTCGAATCGAGCAACGGCAACGGCGCCTGGGGGACCATCCTCTCCGAGATGTGGGCCTTGCGGTCAGCCGACGCCAGCTCGCGCTACTACTATGGGGTCGTCAAGGTGAGCTATGGTGGCGGGGTGGCCGGGATCGGCTACGTCGGGTCGGGGATCAACGTGTCGTTAGGCTGGGACAAGCTCTCCAGCGCCTCCGGTATCATGGCCCACGAGGTCGGCCACAACATGGCCCGGCCCCACTCGCCCTGCGGTGGAGCCAGCGGCCCGGATCCGGCCTACCCGTACCCCGGCGGTCAGATCGGGATCTACGGACTCGACCTGACGACGCTCACGGTCAAGGCCCCGACCACGAACTTCGACTTCATGGGGTACTGCGGCCCCGATTGGGTCAGCGACTACACCTGGGGCAGGATGATCACCTACCGCCAGGGCAACCCCAACTACGCCCCGCCCGCGGCCGCGGGCCCGGCCGGCGGGCTGCTCGTCTGGGGACGGATCACCCAGCGCGGAGTGACGCTGGAGCCGGCGTTCCGGGTTTCCGGGCCGGCCACGATCCCCACCACACCGAGCCCGGTGCGTGCCGAGGGCTACGCGGTGGACGGCACCCTCCTGTTCAGCTACCCGGTGCCGACCGTGCCTACGGAAACGGCCGGGCACCAGACCGGGCACGACGAGCACTTCGCGATCGTCCTCCCGGTCACCAGCGGGCAGGAGCAGGCCTTGGTCCGCATCAGGCTAGTCACCCCGGGGGGGGTGGTCGACCGGATCTCGAGCCAGGCCCTCCAAGCTGGTGGCAGCCAACTGTTCCTTCGCGATCCCGCGGCCGGGGTCCAGAGGCCGAACTCGGCCCAGGCCGCCTTCCGGTGGGACGGCGCCGCCTATCCAATGGCGCTGGTTCGCGACGCCGCCACCGGGGAGATCCTCTCGTTCGCCCGCGGCGGCAGCGCGACGATCTGGAGCCCGGGCCGAGCGTTCGATGTGACGTTCTCCGATGGAGTGCGGTCGATCGCCAGACGAATCCAGTGAGCCGGCAAGGGGCGACCATGCTTAGTTTTCAGCATGGCTACTCCTCGCACGGTGGTGGTGACCGGTGCCTCCACCGGGATCGGCGAAGCGATCGCGCGGCGACTCGATCGTTCGGGATATCGGGTCGTCGCGGGCGTTCGTAAACCGGAGGACGCGGCCCGCCTCGCGGCCCAGCTGAGTGACCGGCTGACGACGGTGACTCTCGATGTGACCTCCCCGGAGCAGATCGCCACCGCCCTGGCCCGGGTCGAAACGCTCACCGGCTCCCACGGCTTGTTCGGACTCGTCAACAACGCCGGGATCGCGATCGGGGGGCCCCTCGAGCACGTCCCCCTCGATCTGGTCCGCCATCAGTTCGAGGTCAACGTCTTCGGTCTCCTCGCCGTGACCCAGGCCTTTCTCCCGTTGCTCCGGATCGCCCGGGGCCGAATCGTCAACATCGGCTCGATCGCCGGGAAGGCCGTGTCGCCGATGGTGGTGCCGTACGGGATGTCGAAACATGCCGTCGAAGCCCTCACCGACGGGCTCCGCCTCGAGCTCGCCGGCACCGGGATCGAAACCGCGGTGATCGAACCGGGCGCGGTGAAGACGCCGATCTGGGACAAGGGCGCCTCCCTGCTCGCCGAATCGGAGCGAATCCTCCCGCCGGTCGCGATCGAGCGGTACGGTCGCACGATGCGGTTCTTCGGCAAGCTGATGGCCTATCTCAACGAGCACGGCGTCGCCCCGGACCTGGTGGCCGACGCGGTGGTCGACGCGCTCGAATCCCCGAAACCCAAGACCCGCTATCTGGTCGGCCGGGACGCCCGGATCCGGGCCGCGTTGATCCGGTTCTTCCCCAACCGGTTCGCCGATCGACTGGTACTCGACCGGCTCGCCAAGATGGAGCGCCAGTTCGAGTGAGGCGAGCCGCCGTGGTCGTCGGCGCGTTCGTGGCCACGGCCTGTCTCGACGAGCGCCCCACCGCGCCGAGCGACGAGCCGGACGGCGGTCGCCTCTCGCCGGCGACCGCCTGGCTCGAGGTCGGCGACAGCCTAACGCTCGACACCGGAGGCCAAGGCGCTTCGCTCCGGGTCAGTCCGGACGGCATCGTCGCCCTCGCCGGGCGCACGGTCCGGGCCCTCCGGCCCGGGGCGGTGACCATCGAGGCCCTCTTCCCCGTCGGCCGGGATCGCTCTCGGATCACCGTCGTGCCGCCGACCCAACCCCTCACCGCGACCCTGGCCTCCGAGGGCCTCACCGAAACCAGCTTTCTCGGCATCTGGTCGGCGAACTCGATGGAGAGCTTCGCGGTCGGGATCGACGGCGTCGTGGTCCGCACCACCGACGGCGGCGCCACCTGGGAGAAGATGGCGGTCCCGTCGAGCGCGGACTTTACCGCGGTCTGGGGCACCAGCCCCACCGACGTCTTCGTGGTCGGGTCCGAAGGCACCATTCTTCGCTGGAACGGGCAAACCTGGCGCAAGATGGTCGTCCCGACGCGCGACGTGCTCCTCGACGTCTGGGGGCTCGGTCCCGACCGGGTCTACGCGGTCGGCGTCAACGCGATGCTCCAGTACGACGGCGCGTTCTGGGAGACGATGCCGGGGCCGACCACGGTCGAGCTCTGGTCGGTGTGGGGCACCAGCCCGAGCGACCTCTTCGCCGTCGGTCAGAACGGCGACCTGCTCCACTGGGACGGCGCCCTCTGGGTGCGGATGCCGTCGCCGACGCCGTTCGTGCTGTTCGGGGTGTGGGGCTTTTCGCCGACCGACGTCTACGCCGTGGGGATCCGTGGTCTCGTCCTCCACTACGACGGTCTCGGCTGGACCCCGGTCGCCGTTCCGAGCCGAGCCGACTTCTTCGCGGTGAGTGCCACCCGGCGCAACGACATCATGGTCGTGGGCAACAACGGCACCGTGCTTACCTACAACGGAGCGGCCTGGACCCAGACGCCCCAAGTGGCGTCGAGCGAGAACCTCCGCGCCATCGCCTTCGACGGCGCCGGCGGGGTTCGGGTGGCCGGGTGGGCCGGAACGGTGATCGAACGGCGCCCCTCGGGTTGGCGCAATCAACTCACCGCGCCGATTCTCCTCGCCGCGGTCGCCGACAAGAAAGGCGAATACTTCGTCGGCTCGGCCGGGGCCGTCTACCGCCGTCAGGGAACCGGGGTGGCCCGAGTCATCGTCCCGACCCGTCGCGATCTGTTCGGTCTGGCGCGGCTCGCCGATGGCCGCCTCGTCGTGGTCGGCGACAGCGGCACCGTGATCAGCTCATCCGACGGGGTGATCTGGGCGATCGAGGCGGTCCCGACCCGGGCGCTCCTCCGATCCATCTGGGCCGACCCCTCCGATCCGAACGTCGCCTACGTGGTCGGGGCCCAGGGCACCATTCTCCGCCGGGGGGCCGGCGGGTGGTCGGCGGTGCCGAGTCCGCGGCCGGTGTTCTATCGCCACGTTCATGGAGTGTCGTCGTCCGAGATTCTCGCGGTGGGCGACAGCGGCACCGTGGTCCGGTCCGAGAGTGGAGCCTTCGTGACGATGACGACCCCGACCACCGCGCGGCTCCGCGGTGTGTGGGGCACCCGAAGCGACGACCTGCTGGCGGTGGGCGAGCAGGGGGTCGCGATTCGCTTCGATGGCCGGACCTGGTCGTCGGTCGCGACCGGAACCACCAACGAGCTGCGGGCCGTGGCGGGGCTCGGGCCGACCAACACCTATGCGGTCGGCTTCGACGGCACGGTGCTCCGATACGACGGGGTGCGATTTCGGTCGATCGCCTCGCCCACTCGTGCCTTTCTCCTCGGGATGACCATCGACCCGGCCGGTCGGCTGGCGGCGGTAGGGACCAACCGTACCGTCCTCGATCTCGAACCCTGACTGAGCCGTCCTTCAAGCGGACGGCCAAGATGCCGATACTGGCGGTGACCGCCCGGTAAAGGCCCCGATTGATTCCCCAGAGACGAGAGTTGGGCCAGGCCGTGGCTGGGTATCTGATCGTCACGATCGCGGTCATCACCCTGGTTCCCTTCACCTTTCGTTTGCCCTCGGCGTGGCGGCTGACCGGCTTCGTTACCGTCGCCGACCTGGTCCAGAACGTCGCCCTGTTCGTTCCGCTCGGGTTCGCGGTCGCCTTCGCGGGGGGCCGCGCCCTGTTGATCGGCGCCGTGACGAGCCTCGCGGTCGAAATCGCGCAGCAATTCATTCCTGGGCGGTTTCCGTCCGCGGTGGACTTCGCCACCAACGCGACGGGGGCGGCGCTC
This sequence comes from Gemmatimonadales bacterium, assembly GCA_046160105.1. Lineage (GTDB taxonomy): Bacteria > Gemmatimonadota > Gemmatimonadetes > Gemmatimonadales > GWC2-71-9 > SHZU01. The sequence goes on from JBJXGT010000014.1 coordinate 15,648, forward strand.
GGCGCGGCCGGCTATCAAATCCTGTCGGTCCACTTGGGGCGCCGGAGCCAGGGCGCGGGCATCAAGGCGCTCGATCTGCCGTTGATGGGCACGGTCTACCTGGTGGTTCCATTGATTTGGCTGGTGGGGCTTTCGCAACCGATGGACCGCGGGCGGCTCTGGCTCGTCGCCTTGCCGCTGTTGGCGGGGGCGATCGTGCTCGGGTCGGTGTCCCGCCACCATCTCGAACCGCGCGGGGTCCCCCGATGGGTGGGCGCCTGCGGGGCGGGGATCTGGGCGGCGGTGGCACTCTTGCCAGGCTGGCACGGGAGGCCGGCGTGGTTGGCGATGGCGGCGACGGGGGTGGCGATCGCCACCGGGCTCTTCGCCTGGCTGGTGGCGGCCGGGGAGCCGATCGGCCGGCGGTTCGAGGGGGTCACGGTGCGGCGCGCGGTGGCCCCGCTGGTGGTGTTCGTCGCTCTGGCCGCCGGATGGCCGTTGACCGGGTTCGGGGACGCGTGGGTCTGGACGTTAGGCTGGAGCGCGGCCCACGAGGCGACCAGCCGGCACGGCATTCTCCAGGTGCTCGAGCTGATGGCCGGGTGCGCGGTGATCGGCTACGGGGTGGCCGAAGCCCGGAGCCGGGCCGTCGAGCCGCTCGAGCGAAGCCGCTGGATCCTGGCCCTCGCGGCGGGGTTCGGGGGGCTCGGGGTCGAGCTGATCCGGTCGGCGCACTCGGCCAGGGGAGCGAGCGTGCTGGAGGGTATCCTGGTCGCCCTCGCGACGATGTTCGGCGGGGCGCTTTACTGGCGGCAGCGGCGCTTCGTGCTGGCGCTTCTTGGCCGGGTGCCGGCCGGTCCGAGCGGGCGGGTCGAACCGGTTCGCTATGGCCGCATCTTTTCCCCGCCCGAGGCCGACGGCGCGCCGAAATGAAGGTAGAGGACCGAGGCCTTTGCCCCGGGACTGAGCGTCACGGCGTAGATCCGGTCGTAGTCGGCGTCGGTCAACTCCCCGACCTTCTGACCCGAGAGACGTTCCACGATCACCGGCACCAGATTGCTGTGACTGACCACCATCGCCCGGGTGCCCGGGGCGAGCCCGCGGAGCCGGTCGATCAACTCGTCCATCTTGGCCGCGCCGACCACGGTCGACGTTAGGTGGCGCAGCGCCGCCAGCGGCTGGGCGGTGGCCTGGGTCCGCTTGAACTCCGAGGTGAAGATCACCCCAACCTCCGCGTCGCCGAGCAGGTGCGCGAGCGCGGTGGCCCGGGCTCGGCCCTCGTCGGTGAGGTCCGGATCGGGGTTGCCCGGTCCTTTTTCGGCGTGGCGCACCACGAAGACCGTGACCGGATCAGCCTGGGCCGCCCCCCGCTGCGACAGGCCCGCCAGCACCATCGCCACCACCACCATCATTCGGATTCGCCGCATCGACCCCTCCCTGGAAGGATCAATGATAATTCCTTCGGACTAGTCCCGAAGAGGTGTGCGGAAACGGCCCACCGGGACGTTATCTTGCGTCAGGAACAGATGGACTTTTCTGGGAGACGAGCCATGACGAATTTCGCGACCGGTCGACAGATAGGGACCGCCTTGGTGCTGGGCCTCCTCGTCGCCTGCGCGACTAACCCCGTGACGGGGCGACGGGAGTTGTCGCTGGTCTCGGAGTCGCAGGAAGTCGGGATGGGGCAGCAGGCTGCCGCCGAGGTCCGCCAGTCGATGGGTCTGGTGCCCGATTCGGGCCTCCAAGCCTATGTCCGATCCGTCGCCATGCCGATGGCGAAGGCGTCCGAGCGCCCCCAGCTCCCCTGGTCGTTCGAGGTCGTCGACGACCCGGCCGTCAACGCCTTCGCCCTCCCGGGCGGACCGATTTTCGTGACTCGGGGGATTCTCGCCTACATGCAGAACGAAGCCGAGTTGGCGTCGGTGCTCGGTCACGAGATCGGCCACGTGACCGCCAAGCACTCGGTCCAGCAGATCAGCAAGTCACAGCTCGCCCAGCTGGGTCTGGGCGTTGGCAGCATCGTGAGCCCCGAGTTCGCCGCGCTCTCGGGAATCGTCGGGCAGGGATTGGGACTGCTGATGCTCAAGTACGGCCGCGACGCCGAGACCCAGGCGGACGACCTCGGCTTCAAGTACTCGCTGGCCGACGGCTACGACGTCCGGGCGACGCGCACCATGTTCGAGATGCTCCAGCGGGTCAGCGGCGGCACCGCGGCCGCCGGCAGGCTACCGCAGTGGCTCTCGACCCACCCCGATCCGGAAAACCGGATCGCCAAGACCGACCAGCGATTGGCGACCGTCACCACCGATCTCCGCAAGACCAAGCTGAACCGGGATCCGTTCCTTCGCCAGCTCGACGGCTTGGTCTATGGTGACAATCCCCGCCAGGGCTACTTCGATGGCAGCCGATTCAACCACCCGGACCTGGCCTTTCGAATCGACTATCCGGCCGGCTGGAAGACCCAGAACCAGCCCAGCGCCGTGGTCGGCGTGAGCGCGGCGGAGGACGCGATCTTCGCCCTGAGCATTCCGAGCAAGGACACCCCCGACGCGGCGTTGAGCGCCTTTCTCGGCCAGCAGGGGATCCAAGCCTCGGGCGCCTCCCGCAGCGCGATCAACGGTTTCCCCGCGGCGTCGGCCGATTTCCAGGCGCAGACCCAGGACGGCAACGTCGTCGGCGGGCGGATCACGTTCCTGTCCTACGGCGGCAACACCTACCAGTTGATCGGCTACACCCTGGCGAAGAACCTCGGAACCCACCGGGGCACTTTCGTCCAGACCATCCAGAGCTTCAATCGCCTGACCGATCAAACGGCCCTCGGCAAGCAACCCGCCCGGATTCGGCTCGTCCGGCTCAGCCGGGACATGACGGTGGAGGAGTTCTACCGCCAAAACCCGAGCACGGTGCCGCTCCAAACGGTGGCGATCATGAACGGGGCGAACGCGGTGACCGACGTGCTCAAGTCGGGTACTTGGGCGAAGCGGGTCCAGTAACTACTTCGAGGTGGTGCGGCGCTTGAGAAAATCCATCAGCACGAACTGACCGAGCGTCATCGTGTTGGTGAAGTACGCCTTGCCGCGGCACATCTCGGCCACCTTCTTGACGAATTCCACCAGGCTGGGATCGCGCGCCAGCATGAACGTGTTGACCAGGATGCCGCTCCGGCGGCACGCGGCGACCTCCTGGAACGTCACCTTCAGAATCTCGGGATCGAGGCCCGCCGAGTTGCAGTAGACCCGGCCGTCCGGCTGGGTCATCGCCGAGGGCTTCCCGTCGGTGATCATGATGATCTGCCGCATGTCCTTCTTCTGCGCCATCAGAATCCGCCGAGCCAGCTTGAGCCCTTCCGCGGTGTTGGTGTGATACGGTCCGACCTGCGCTCGGGCCAGGGTGGCGATGGGTATCTCCTCCGCCGAATCATGGAACAGGACCACCCGGAGTGAGTCGCCGGGGTACTGGGTCCGGATCAAGTGGGTCAGGGCGAGGGCGACCTTCTTCGCCGGGGTGAATCGGTCCTCGCCATAGAGGATCATCGAATGGGAGCAATCCAGCATCAGCACCGTGGCCGCCGAGGAGCGGAACTCCGACTGGTGCACCATCAGGTCGCGGTATTCGAGATCGATGGGGACCTTGAGGCCGCCCCGAGCGATGGCGGCACCGAGCGTGGCCGGGACGTCGATGTTGAGGGTGTCGCCGAACTCGTAGGCCTTCGAGGATGATTCGGCCTCGACCCCGGTGGCGAGGTACGGCGTGTCGTGGGTGCCGAGGTTGGCCCGGCCGATCGAGCCCAGCAGGTTCTTCAGGGTCCGGTAACCGAGAAAGTCGAGGCCCCGGTCGGTGAGATCGAACTGGACCTGGTCGGCCGCGGCGCGGGCCTGTCCCCCGGGGCCGACCACCGCCGAGTAGCCCGCCGGCATTTGAGGCGGCTGCTTGGTCTTGAGATAGCCGTCGTCGATCAACTGTTTGATGATCTGATCGAGCAGCTCGGCCAACTGCCGCTCGATCTCGGCGTCCCGGTCCTCGTCGCCGGTTGAATCGCCCCGGAGCACCCGGAGCATCTCGGGGGTGAGCTGACCGGATTCCGCCAAGGCCTTCAGGATCGCCTCGCGGAGCGCGTCCATCGATCGATCGCCGCCCTGAGGCGGATCGGCCCACCAGGGCCAGTCCTCCGGCCCGCCGGCGAATCCCGACTGGAGCAGGAAGTCGCCCATCTGATCGAGCAGCGCCTGGATGTTGACCAGGTCGGCTAGCTCCTTGGTGTACTTCGAATACGTCGTGAACCGCATCGTCAGGGAAAGGTGGTCAGGGTCGCCGGCTGAGGCAACCGACTATCTTGTCGCCGGGTTTTGCCCCATCAGAATGAGCCGCTGGCCCACTTTCCGCATCGGCGCCCTGGAGCACCGAAACTTCCGACTATTCATCGTCGGGCAGTTCGTCTCGTTATGCGGGTCGTGGATGCAGACGGTGGCACTGAGTTGGCTGGTGCTCGAGCTGACCGACTCGACCTTGAAGACGGGATTGGTCGCCACCCTGGGGTCGCTCCCGGTGCTCCTGCTGACGCTCTACGGCGGGGTGATCGCCGATCGGGTCAACAAGCGGCGCTGGCTGATGGGCCTCCAGACCCTTTTCCTGATCGAAGCCCTGGTCATCGGCGTACTCACCGTCTTGGAGTTGATCACCGTACCGTGGATCTACGCCTTGGCGTTGTTCTCCGGCCTGGTGAGCGCGTTCGAGATTCCGATTCGCCAGGCCTACCTGGTCGAGATGGTCGGGAAGAACCACCTGATGAGCGCCATCGCGCTCAACAGCACGGCCTTCAACCTCTCCCGGGTGGTGGGGCCCGCGTTCGCCGGGTTCGTCAACGCGGCGTTCGGGTCCGCCGCCTGCTTCTTCGTCAACGCCGCGAGTTTCCTGGCGGTGCTGATCGGCCTCTACCGACTCGACCCCGCCGCGATGGCCGGGGCCCCGTCCGGGCGGCGAGCTGGGATCAAGGCGGGTCTCCGTCACGTCTTCGAGGTGCCGTTCACCAAGGCGTTGGTCACCTTGACGACGACGTTCACGTTGTTCGGTGCCTCGCTGATCGCGATTCTCCCGGCCTTCGCCCGCAAGGAGCTCGGCGCCGAGGTGGGCGGTTACGGGGCCCTGATGTCGGCGTTCGGGGTTGGGGCGGCCGGCGGGGCGCTGACCCTGGCGTGGATCGGGCAGCGGTTTCCGCGAGAGCGGGTCGCCCTGACATCGGGCATCGGTTTGGGTGCGAGCTTGATCCTCCTCGGATCGGTGCACGTCTTCTCGGTCACCGTGGTGGTCCTCATGTTGACCGGGCTGACGATGGCGCTGAACGCGATCATGACCAACACCATTCTCCAGACCAGCGCGCCGGACTACCTCCGGGGGCAAATCGTCGGACTCTATTCGTTCATCGTGATCGGTTTGGCGCCGTTCGGCTCGGCGCAGGCTGCCTGGATCGGGGAGCAGTTCGGTCCCTCTCGCGCCATTTTAATCGGCGGGGCGGTCTGTCTGGTGGCCGCCCTCGCGGTCAGTTGGCGGCAAGGCCTTTTCAAACGCACGCCCATCGATCGAGGGGAGGCACCGTGATCATCACCGTGTCGCGCCAAATCGGCGCCGGAGGGGCGGAGGTGGCTCGCCAGGTGGCCGACCGGCTCGGCTGGCGGGTGGTGGACAACGAGATCGTGGCCCAGATCGCCAAGCGGTCCGGGATGAGCTTCGCCGAGGTGGCCGAGCGGGAGGAACGGGCCCCGGGGTTCCTCGAGCGACTGGTCCGAATGCTGACTCGAGCCGCCCCCGAGATCCTCTCGGCTCCCGCCGACCTCGACCCCGAGCGAGAGGAGGCTCGTCTGGTGAAGATCACCGAGAACGTCGTCGCCGAGCTGGCGACCGAGGGGCGGGTGGTGTTGGTGGGGCGGGCCGCGCCCGCGGTCCTGGCCGGCGAGCGCGACGGGCTCCACGTCAAGATCGTCGCCCCACGGGCGGATCGGATCGCGGCGGTCGCCGCGCGAGAAGGGATCGATCGGGCGGCGGCGGCGGAGACGGTCGATCTCTCGGACGCCAACCGGGGGCGCTACCACACCCTCTACTATCACCGGGACTGGAACGACGCCTCGAACTACCACCTGGTCCTCAACTCGGCGGCGTTAGGCGTCGATCAGGCGGTCGCCACCATCGTCGGCCGGGCCAAGACCCTGTGGCCCACCGAGACCCGGGAACGGCGCTCGGGGCCTCACCCGCTCCCCTAGCCGCCACGCCGCGCCGTCAGCGCGGGACGAGCTTCACGACGAAGCCGTCGATCCCGGACCGCCGAGTCTTGTGGGCACCCGCCGAAATGGGGAAGATATCGGAGTCGGTTCGACCCACGAGGTACATCTCGCCCTGCGGCCCAACCGCCACCGAGCGAATCAAGTCGGTGCCTGGTCCGCCGAGGTACGAGGCATATCGGGTCGAGCCATCCGGGTTCAGGATGAAGATCGCCCCGTCCAGGGGTCCGCCGCCGTAAGTGGGTTGGAGGGCATCTGACGTGACCGGCAAATCGGTCGAGCTGGTGCCTCCGACGATGTAGATGCGGCCCTGCCCGTCCACCACCGGCCCGAGCAGGGACTCGTCGCCGCTACCGCCCAGAACGCGAACGAACTCGAAAGCCGTTCCCGCGGCGTTGAGCTTCGCGACCATGCCGTCGTTCGGGCCTCGTCGGGAATCGGTCGCTCCCGGCAGGGTGGGCGAACTGGTTACGCCGGCGATGATCACCGATCCATCGGAGAGAAGCGCCTGCGGATGCCCGGCGGCGTCGTTGCCGCTGCCCCCGAAAAGGGTGGATCGAACGAAGCTGGTGCCCGTCGAGTTGAGCCGGGCGATGTAGACGTCCGACGGTCCCGGACTCTGGGGCATCGGAGCGCCCGCCACGGTTGGAAAATCGGTGGAGAAGGAGATGCCGACGACCGAGACGTCATCGTTCGGAAGGACTTTCACCGAGAGCGTGACCTCGACATCGCTGGTGACCATCGACCCGCCCAGCCGGGTGGCCCAGAGAGCTCTCGAGCCATCGGACGAGAGCTTCAGCACGAACCCGTCGTTGGTGCCGCCGGGGAGGGGTTGCACGACGCCGGCCGTGGTGGTGAACTGACTGGTCGCTTTCGTTTCGCCGACCACGAGGACGTTGTCTTGGGCATCGAGCGTCAAGCCGCCTCGCGGCCAGCCCCCACCCGTGTAGGTGCACCATCGGATGGTTCTCAAGTCAGGCGAGATTCGACAGACGTAGCCGTCGCCGGGACTCGGGAGAGGAGCTGGATGCAGCGAGCGACGGTACGAGTTGGCCGAGGTGGGCAGATTGGGGCTTCCCGTCCCGCTCGTGAACACGATATCACCGTCGCTGGCGATCGCGGTGCCGTAGGACGGCCGCTCGAAGCTGGACCCGCCGAAATACGTCGCGGCCTCGAGCCGGGATCCGTCCGCGCTCAGGATCGCGAGATAGGTATCCGACGTTCCGCCATAGCTGCGCTGGAAGGCACCGGCCGTGGTGACGGCATCACTCGACTCCGTCCGGGCGCTGAACAACAGCCTGCCACCGGACAGGAGCACCGGTTCACGGATCTCTTCTTCTTCACTGCCTCCTACGAAGGTGCCGAACTCGAGCCGAAAGCCGGCGCCAGGCGATGGCGGCGGTGGCGGCGGTGGCGGCGGTGGCGGGGGTGGCGGCGGCGGGGGGGGCGGGGGGGGCGCCGAGGGGGGAGCGGGTGGCGGCGGGTTGGGCCCGGGCCCGCTGGACTCGTCTCCGCAGGCGAGCCCCGCCAGGGCGGCGGCGACCAACAGCCCGGCGGTCAACACCGGGATCCCCCCCAACAAATGGCGCCCCATCCTTCCTCGGTCTCCCCTCACTGACCCACGACGACTGCCCGGCGGCTACGGGCCGACCAGGTTCCCTGGTATGCCTACAATATCCACGGTAGGGCGAACCGCCAATGGACCTTTCGATCGATGACCGGTTTTTGGTCACCGGGCTAGTCATCGTACTCCCGGCGCTTCTCCCCGCGACTCGGCCGGTGGGCGCTCCACCCGTAATCGTCGCTCCGGCTGATCCGTTTCTGGGCCGCGAGGGCCTCGAGCACCAGCTCACAGGCGGCCACCAGGGTCCCTGCGTTGGTATCGGGCCCCTCGGCGATCGCCCCAGCGACGTCGGTCAGACCGGGCACCACGCCGAACGCCTTCATCGCGACGTCGCTCCGCTCGTCGGGGGCCACCTTGAGGGCCTGCCCTCCGTCGAACCACGCCACGATGCTCTCGATCGGGTCGGCGGGGAAATCAGCGGCTCGCCCCAGGAAGGTCCGATTGGCGGCACGACGGATCAGTTCCTTGGCGATCGCATCGCCGCCCTGAAGCTCGCCCTCGTACTCCAGTTCGAGCTTCCCGGTGATGGCGGGGAGGGCCGCGTACAGATCGCTCACCCGGGTGACGAACGGCGCCGGCTCGTCCTGGGCCAGGCCGCGCCGTTCGGCGTTCGACACCACGTTCTCGAGCAGGCTGATCGGAAGCCGCTGACTCACCCCCGAACGCCTGTCGACCCGCCGGTCGGAGCGGGCCTCGAACGCGACTCGCTCGATCAGTTCCCGGACGAATTCCGGGACCTCCACCGCGGTGCCGGGGCGGGCGACCCACGCCTCCTGCGCGGTAATCTCCATCCCCACCGTCACGCTCCGTGGATAGTGGGTCTGAATCTCGGCCCCGATCCGGTCCTTGAGCGGAGTGACGATCTTGCCGCGCGCGGTGTAGTCCTCGGGGTTCGCGGTGAAGGCGAGGAGCACGTCGAGGGTCAGCCGGACCGGGTACCCCTTGATCTGGACATCGCCTTCTTCCATCACGTTGAACAGCCCGACCTGGATCTTCCCGCTCAAGTCCGGCAGCTCGTTGATCGCGAAGATGCTGCGATTGGCGCGAGGTAGAAGCCCGTAGTGCATCGTCAACTCGTCGCCGAGCAAATGCCCGCCCCGGGCCGCTTTGATCGGGTCGAGATCACCGATCAGATCGGCGATCGTCACATCGGGGGTGGCGAGTTTTTCCAGGTAGCGCGCGTCCCGGTGTAGCCACCCGATCGGGGTGTCGTCGCCCCGATCCTGGAGCAGGTCCCGGCCGAACTTCGACATCGGGGCAAAGGGGTCGTCATTGACCTCGCTGCCCTCGATGATCGGAATCCACTCGTCCAGGAACCGGGTCAGGCCGCGGAGGATTCGGCTCTTGGCCTGCCCCCGAAGCCCGAGCAGGATGAAATCCTGCCGGGCCAACAGGGCGTTGACGAGTTGCGGAACGATGGTGTCTTCATAGCCCTGGATGCCCGGGAACAACGGCGCATCGCGACCGAGCGCCACCAACAGGTTGGCTCGAATCTCGTCGCGGACGGACCGACGGAGCAGGGGCGGTTCGGCCCACGGTGATCGGGCCAGGTCCTTGAAAGTGGTCGGCTTCATTCGGCTGGGTCCTTCCGACCGAGCCGCCGATGATTCGGCGTGTCTTCGGTCCGTGGGGGCTTGGGAGCGGTGCCTAAGTCGTTGCCGAGGTTTGACAAACGTGACTTGGGAGCTATCTTTGCCGGCTGTGCTTTTCGCGCCCCGGGTTGGCGCGCCAATCGCATCTCCCGACAATGTAAACCCCGCTCACGAAGGAGTACCAATGACGAAGTACCTGTTGGTCGCCGCCGCCGTTGCGTTCGCGGCCTGTGGCGAGAAGAAGGCCGACGCGCCTGCCGCCGACACCGCGGCTGCCGCCGCTCCGGCTCCGGCGCCCGCCGCTACCGACTCGACCGCCATGTCGCACGACAGCACCGCGATGGCTGGCGATTCGGCCAAGGCGCACTAGTCGCCGAAGGCGTTGGTCGATCGAAGGCCCCGGGCTCCTCGCCGGGGCCTCGTTCTTTTTCAGGGGGCCCCGTCGGTCGCGGCGATCGTGACCGGAAGGCCCGCCGCTCCCGGCTCGACCTCCCGGCGGACCACCGCGAGGCCGATCGTCCGGCCATCCTCGAACCGCAGCACAGTGCCCAAGCGGCCCACCACCTTGTCGCCCTGAATGATCTCCTCGGTTTCGACCGGCGCGATGCCGCTCACCCGGCGGAGCACCCAGTTGGGGTGGCCCCGGAAGTGGAGCCGGGCGACCGTTTCCTGACCGACGAAACAGCCCTTCGTGTACGACACCCCCGCCAGGCGATCGAAGTCGACTTCCTGCGGCAGGGTCCGCTCTCCGATCTCCGCGCCTAACGAAGGGAAACCGGCCACCACCTTCGCGGCTCGGAGGTCCGCTCCGTCCCCGATGGGAACCCCCGCCTCACCCAGCTCACGGCCGATCGCCTCGATGGTGGCCCGGTCGGCGGCGACGGCGCCGTGGAACCACCCGTCCGGGCCCCCCATGGCCAGGATCGCGGGCCTGCCAGCGAGGGTGGCGCGACCGGCATGACCTGGGAGAGGGAACGTGACCACCGCCGGCACCGCCGCCTGGCCAAGTACCCAGAGCATCGCGGAGTCGTCGGAGCGGTCGATGACCTTCGCGAGCCGCGGGGGGAGTAGTCGGCGCAGGGAGGCCGCGGTCTGCTCCCGTGCGGTCCGATCGACGATCACCCAGAGCGAGTCCTCGAGCCGAATGGTCCACAGGTCGACGATGATCGCTCCCTTGGCCGTCAGCATCGCGCCATAGCCGATCGAGCCCGGTCCGGGCTTCACGATGTCGTGGCTGACGACCCCCTGAAGACAAGTGACCGCACCGGGCCCGGTGATCTCGAAGAGGGCGGGATGATCGACGACTACGAGCGGGCCGGTTCGAAGCAGGTCCAGTCGCGCGGCGGGGTAGGCGATCAGGTGAAGCATCGGTCAGTCGTAGTAGCCGGCGACTTGGTACGACCGATCGAGCAACTCCACCGGGTGGGCCACTCGGATCGGTAGCTCGGCGGCGGTGAGCCCGGCCCCGATCTGCATCAGGCATCCCGGATTGCCGGTCAGGACCAGGTCCGGCCGGGGCGTCGCGGCCGCGATCGTCGCGATCTTGTCGTCGAGGACGGCGCGGGACATCTCGGGATGGAGCACGCCGTAGATGCCCCCGGCCCCACAGCATCGATCGGCGCCGGGCAGCTGGGTGACGACGAGATTGGGAATCGCGCCGAGCACTTGGAGCGGATCCCGGTGAATCCGTTGGGCGTGCTGGAGGTGGCACGGCGCGTCGTAACAGACCTGGAGCGGCACCGGGCCGCCGCGGCGGGGGCCAGCGGCCGCCAACAGCTCGGTGACGTCGCGGACCCGCCCGGCGAGTGCCGCGGCCGCCGGGGTGCCGAGCAGATGCCCGAGGTCTTTGAGGAGCGCTCCGCATCCCGCGCTGTTGACGACCAGGTAATCGGCGCTGTCGGCGAAGGCCCGGAGATTCGTGGCGGCAAGAGCGGCCGCTCCCTCCCGATCACCGGCGTGGTCGTGGAGGGCGCCGCAACAGCCCTGGCCTGCCACCTCGACGACCTGATAGCCGTTGGCCTCGAGCGTCCGCCGGGTGGCCGCGTGGACGTGGTCGAACAGCGCGTTCATCACGCAACCGCGGAACAGGGCCACGCGCCCTCGACTCGGTGCCGCTTGCCGAGGCGGTCGGCCCACGATCGTCTCGGCGGGCGCGGTCGCGCCGACCATGCCGAACAAGAATCCGACCGGCGACCGGCCGGCCAATCGCGCCGGGAGCCCAGTCTCGCGGAACCACCGGGCGGCGCCGAAGGCGGCACGCCACGCCCAGCCGCGGGCGAAGACCGCCAGGACCGTTCGGGCCAGCCGGCCAATCCCGTTCTTCGCCGCCAGGCGGGTTCGGGCCGCCTCCAGGCCGCGGCCGTAGCCGACTCCCGCCGGACAGACCGGTTCGCAACCTCGGCATCCCAAGCAGGCGTCCAGGTGCGCCACGAGGCCCGGGTCGTCCGCGGCGATCTCGCCGCGCTCGAGCGCCCGGATCAGATGAATCCGTCCCCGAGGGCTGTCGTTCTCGTCGCCGGTGGCGAGATAGGTCGGGCACGCCGGCAGGCAGAAGCCGCAGTGGACACAGGGATCGAGCGCTTCGAAACCACCCCGAACCGGAGCGGTCATTCGGAGGCCTCGAGGTCCGCGACGATGGTGCGTTTGGGATCGAAGGCCGAGCGAACTCGCTCGGTCAGGGGACGGACCCCTTCGCGAAACGCCCCGAAATGGCCCACCGCGCGACGAAAGGCCCACGGGGCGCGCTCGACGGTGATCGGGACTTCCCGCTCCGCAAAGCGGTGTCGGAGGGCCCGGACGTGTCCCTCGGTCGGATTGCCGATCCAGCGCACCCCGCCGGCGCCCAGGCTGGCGAGGAGGCGGCCGTGACCGACCGTTTCGCCCAGCGCGTCGACCAGGTCGGGGGTTCCCGCCGCGAGCACCCCCGCACGGAGGGAGACCGGCCCATCGAGGGCCGCCTTGGCGATGGCGCGATCGAGGCGGCCGGCCTGGTCGGAGTCGAGCGGCTCGCAGGCGAGTCCCGCTGCCACCGAGCGGACCCGGTCGACCTCGGCCGCGACTCCGGCGGTCGTGCCGATGACCCGGACGACCAGGGACCACTGGTCGCTTCCGAGGAGGGCCGGAGAACAGAGTTCCAGGATCGCGAGGTCGACCGACGCCTCCCGGAGATAGCGGGCCTGCTCGAGGAGAGGGTCGAGACCGCCGCGCGCCAGGAGGGTGATACTGGTGGCGGGGAACGCCCGAAGGCGGAGGTTCGCCTCGACGATGACGCCGAACGCGGAGAACCCGCCGATCTGGATCTTGGTGAGGTCGTAGCCGGCGACGTTCTTGACCACGATGCCGCCGGCTCGAATGATCCGGCCGTCCCCGGTGACGACGGTGGTGCCCAGCACGTGGTCCTTGACCGGCCCGAACCGATGTCGCAACGGGCCGGCGGTGCCGGTGGCCAGCACCGAGCCTAACGATCGGTCGAGGCCGCCCGGCGGATCGATCGGCAGCCAGCTCCGGTGCCCGGCGAAGATCCGCTCCAGCTCGGCGAGCGACGCGCCGGCCTGGACCGAGGCGACCAGGTCGGCCGGGGTCATCGCGAGCAGCCGGCGGAGACCGCCAGTCGACACCGCCAGGTCGGCGGGGGCGTCGGCCGGCATCCAGGTGCCGTGGCCTTCGACCCGGACCCGCCATCCTTGCTCCGATGCCCGCCCCAGCACCGCGGCGACGGCGTCGACCGAATCGGGGGTGACTCGGGGGATGCCCCCGGGACCGGTCGACACCGACCCGCCAGCGATGGTCCGGAGGTACTCGACGATCGAGGGACTCATGGCCCGAAGCCTCCGGCGGCCCGCCATTCCCGACACGAGTGGATCGGAATCACCTTGTTCGGGTTGGCCCGGCCCGATGGGTCGAAGGCGCGGCGCACGTCGCACATGGCCGCCAGGCTTGGCGGATCGAAGATCAATGGCATGTAAGCGACCTTGTCCGCTCCGACGCCGTGCTCGCCGGTGATCGACCCGCCCACCGCCACACAGGCCTCCATGATTTCCCGGCTGGCCTTGCCGACCCGTTCGGCGAGGGCCTGGTCCCGCTGATCGTAGCAGATGTTCGGATGGAGGTTCCCGTCGCCGGCGTGGAAGACGTTGCAGATCGTCAAGTCGTACTTCCGGCCGATGGCGCCGATGGCCTCCAAGATGGCGGGGAGGGTCGACCGGGGCACCACCGCGTCCTGAACGACCAGGTCCGGCGCGACCCGGCCCATCGCGCCGAACGCTTTTTTCCGACCTTGCCAAAGCCGAGCCCGGTCCTCCGGGGTCTCCGCCAACCGGATCGACCGGGCGTGATGCGCCTGGAGGATGCTGGCGACGAGCTCGCCCTCGGCCTCGACGCTCGATGGCGTCCCGTCGAGCTCCACCAGCAACACGGCCGCGGCATCGGTCGGGTACCCCGCGGCGTAGATCGACGCCTCCACGGCTTGGACACAGGCCTGGTCGAGCATCTCCAACGCGGCGGGTACGATCCCGGCGGCCACGATGGTCCCGACCGCCTCGGTCGCGTCCCGCACGGTCACGAAATCGGCGAGCAGGGTCCGGATCGCCGGCGGGATCGGCTCCAGTCGGACGGTGATCTCGAGCGCGATGCCGAACATCCCCTCGGAGCCGACGAACAAGCCGACCAGGTCGGGTCCCCACGGCTCGCCCTGCGGACTGCCGAGTCGGGCGATCGAGCCGTCGGGGAGGACGACCTCGACCGAGACCACGTGGTTCGTGGTGGTACCGTATTTGAGGCAGTGAGGCCCGCCCGCGTTTTCGGCGACATTGCCGCCGATCGTGCAGGCCGTCTGGCTCGATGGGTCGGGCGCGTAGAGCAGCCCGGCGGGCGCGGTCGCCTCTGAGAGCTTGGCGTTGACCACGCCGGGCTCGATGGTCGCCCGCCGCCTCACCGGGTCGATCGAGAGGATCCGATTGAGCCGGGTGAGGGCGATCAGCACGGTCTTGCCGTCCGCGAGCGCACCGCCGGACAGACCGGTGCCCGCGCCCCGGGCCACCCACCCGATGCCCCGCGCCGCGAGCAGCTTGACGATCGCGATCACTTCGGCCCGGCGGCCGGGCAGCACCGCCACCATCGGCACGGAGGCGTGGGTCGGGAGGCCATCGGCCTCGTAGGTGCGCCGTTCCGAGGCGCGCGACCGCACCCACTTGGTCCCGACGATGGCGGCGAGGTCGGCGATCAGGGCCGAGTCGGCGGAGTCGCTAGTGTTTGCCGGTGCCATTGGTCGACGCCCGCTGGTGGACCTTCGCCCGGGTCTCGGCCCGAGCAACGAGGCTCGGCAGCGTGGCCAGAAGGCGGGTGGCCCGCTCGGTGGCCGAGCGGATCGTCAGGAAACGGTGCTGCGCGGGGAACTCCCAATCGGCGATCGCGGCGATCTGGAAGGTCAGGACCGCGGGGTCGTCGCTGAACTCCGGTGGGCGGTCGCTGTCGCCAAGCACCGCCATCGCGGCCCCGAGTCGGTGGGCCAGCACCTCGAGACGGGCCCGGTCGGCCGGGGCGACCCCCTCGGTGTCGAAGCTGTCGTCGAACGGCTCGCACGACCCGACCAGGTAGGGGGTATCAGTCGCCTCGATGGCGGCGAGGGTGACCCGGCCTTCGCCGAAGACGACGATGTTCGACCGGCCATCCTCGAGCGGTTGGACCGCGCGAAGCGCGGCTATCGTCCCGACCGTGCCGGGCGCGGGCGCCTCGGCGGTCGGACCGGGCGGCAGCACCACGAACCGGTGGTCGCCTTCGATGACGTCGGCGAGCAGCCGCCGATACCGGGGCTCGAAGAGGTGTAGTGGCAGCGAGGCGCCGGGGAAGAGCACCACCGACAGCGGGAACAGGGGCAACCGGGCCATGCTGTAAGGTACGAAGGCAAGAGGCCGACCTGAATGGGTCGGCCTCCAGTCGTCTCCGTGGCGTCATCGCAAGCGGCTAAGAGACCTTGGTCCGCTGGAGGTATTTGACCTCGGGGGAGTTCCGCAGCTTCTCGAAAGCCCGCTCCCGGATCTGTCGGACCCGCTCCCGGGTGACGCCGAGGAGGGCGCCGATTCCTTCGAGGGTAAGGGCTTCGGAGCCCTCCTCGAGCCCGTAGTAGAGCGACAGGATCCGCCGCTCCCGAGCGGTGAGGTAGTCGGCGAACATCTTGGTGAGGAACTCCTTCTGGAGTCCGGCGTCGACGAAGTCCTCGATGTCGCCGCCGACCGCCCCCGGCACCCGTTCACCGTAGGTGGCCGATCCGGAGTCGCTCCGCTCGATCGGAGCGTCGAGCGAGATCTCGACCGACGACACCAGGCGGGACGCTCGAATGGTATCGACCGACTCGTTGAGCACCCGAGCCGTTTCGGCATCGGTGGGCGACCGGCCGAGTTCCTGACTGAGGAGGCTTTCGATCTTGGCCATCCGGAGGAGCGCGGCGTTCTGGTTCAGGGGAATACGAACGGTGCGGGTTTGCTCGGCGAGGGCCTTGAGGACGCACTGGCGCACCCACCACACCGCGTAGCTGATGAACTTGACGCCGTGAATCGGATCGAACTTGCGGACCGCCTTGAGCAGTCCCTCGTTCCCGATCGCGACCAACTCGCCGAGATCGAGCCCGTGTCCCTGGAAACGCTTCACGTAGGAGATCACGAAGCGGAGGTTGGCGGTGACCAACCGATCCATCGCTTCGGGGTCGCCTTTCTTGGCGCGCTTGGCGAGCCGGACCTCTTCTTTGGGGTCCGAGATCATCGGGAGTTTTCGAATGTCGAGCAGATACTGATCGAACGAGCTACCGGGGGACGACCGACCAATGGCACGGGGTCGCGGTTCGCGAACTGCGCGCATAGCACCTCGGAGTGAGGAAATTCCGACTGGCGACGACGACGAATGGCACTTGGCGACGCGAAAAGACAACGATTGTTACGGGACGTGCGCAATCTAGGAAAGTGTTAGGCTACAAGTCAATAGCGAATCGACAGCGTTAGGCTTTCAACACGTCAATGCGTTAGGCTTCAACGAGTTCGCCCGTTTGTCGACGCGAGTGGATAACGCGGATGTTGACGAGTGTGGACAGGATCGGCTATCCGATTGCCGGCTATGTGGTTGGGTTCTTTCCTGATGTGGATAACCTGTGGATTGCGGCGCCGCGACCGCCCCGCCGGCTCGCCGCGATGGCCGACCGCGCCGTTCCGAGCGCCGATCGAGTCGCCGCGAGCGTTGCCCGAGTGGCGGCCAGCGCCTGCCTAACGCTAGCTCGCGAACAGGCCACCACCCACCCGGCCCGCCTCCCGGCCACCGGCCGACCCCGGTCGAGCAGGGCGAACCGAAGCCGTCCGGCCACCGTCTTCTTGTCCCGACCCATGATCGCCATCAGCCGGGCGTCGGACGCGGCCGGCCAGCGGAGGGGGACGCCCAGCGAGAGGAACCACGCCGCCAGCGCGGCCGGCCGATCGGAGCCGATCCGCCCGAGTCGGGCGGCCAGGGTCGCCTCGGCCACCAAGCCCAGGGCCACCGCGTCCCCGTGCCCGATCCGGTAACCGCTCGCCTGCTCGACGGCGTGACCGACGGTGTGGCCCGCGTTGAGGACGGCCCGGCGCCCCCCCTCGCGCTCGTCGAGGGTCACGATCCGGGCCTTGATGGCCACGCTCCCGGCCACCAACCGCGCCACCACGGCCGGGTCGCGGCCGATCAGGGCCTCCCGGTGGCGTTCCAGCCAGCGGGCGTATCGCGGGGATGCCACCAGGCCGTGCTTGGTGGCCTCGACCAGGCCGGCCCGATAGTGCCGGTCGGGCAGGGTTCCGAGCACCGCCGGGTCGATCACCACCGCGGCCGGTGGGTGGAACGCCCCGATCAGGTTCTTTCCCGCCGGGCTGTTGACCCCGGTCTTCCCGCCCACTGACGCGTCCACCATCGCGAGGAGTGAGGTCGGGACCAGGATGACCGGGATGCCCCGGAGATACGTCGCGGCTACGAACCCGGCCAAGTCGCCCACCACCCCGCCGCCGACGGCGACGATCACGCTGTCGCGGCCGAACCCAAGGGCGAGGAGCTGGTCAGTGAGCCCGGCCCAGCGCGACCGGGTCTTCGAGCCTTCGCCGGGCGGTACCACCAGCCGGGGCCATCGGGGCCGGAGCGGAACCGCCCGGCCCACGTTCCGGTCGGTGATGATGATCGGCCGATGGTTCGGGGTGATCGCGGCGACCAGCCCGGCGAGGTCGGTCAGGGCCCCCGCCTCGATGATGACCGGATAGCGCCCCAGGCCGTGCCTAACGATGATCCGCGGCACGGCCTACCAGGTCACGTCGCCGGTACCGGCTCGGTGATTGGCCAGCCGGGCCAAGGTGAAGAGCAGGTCGGACAGCCGGTTGAGATAGCGGAGAAACAGCGACGGGACGTCGTCGGCGGAGGCCAGAGCCACCACGCCACGCTCGGCCCGGCGACAGACCGTGCGGGCCAGGTGGAACGCCGCCGCCTTGGGCGTGCCGGCCGGCAGGATGAACGCGCGCAGCGGCGGCAGCTCGCCGTCCGCCTCGTCGATCACCCGCTCGAATTCGGCGACTCGGTCGAGGGCGAGATCGGCCTTGGCCAAGGCGGCGCGGACCTTCTCCGGGTCGGGCGTGGCGAGTTGGCCGCCGATCGAGAAGAGATCGCGCTGCACCTGTTCGAGGAGCGGGTCGAAGAAATCGGTCGGGGCGGTGGCGCGCACCATCCCGAGGACCGAGTTGAGCTCGTCGACATCGCCGTAGGCCGCGACCCGGGCGTGGTGCTTGGAGACCCGGCCCCCGCCGAACAGGCCGGTGGTCCCTTCGTCCCCGGTCCGGGTGTAGATCTTCACGGCAGACCCTCGGCTGGTGGTGGCGGAAACATACGACCGGGGCCCGCCGCCGTCATTGGTGGTTCGCCGCAGGGCGTGCCCCGGCTGATCTCGACGACCACGCTATCGATCGCCTGGACCATCGTGCGCCCGCCCAGAGTGTGGTGGTTGGCCTGGATACTGAACACCCTGCACGGTCGGGGAAGCGCCAGCGCAGTCGAATCGGCGTCGAGGTAGCCCGAGAGCGTGTTGACCTGGCCGATACTCCCGGTCTTGGCTCGGACCCGTGCCATCAGCGGGGTGTCCTTGAATCGTTGGCGGAGCGAGCCGGTTGCCCCGCTACGGGGCAGGCCAGCGGCGAACGCAGGATAGCGGGGATGGCGGCGCATCTGGACCAGGATCTGAGCCAGGACCAGGGGCGACCCGAGGTTCTTGCTCGAGAGTCCGGAGCCGTCGTGGGGGAAGAACTGGGTCGAGTCGATCCGCATCGAGTCGATCAGGTAACGTCGCTGGACCCGAAGACCCTCCGTCCAGGAGCCCGCCCGAGCGAACTGGCGACCGAGATGCTTGAGGAGGGTCTCGGCGTACCAATTCTGACTCACGTTCAAGATCGCGAAGATCCAATCCTCGACCGGCCGAGAGGCCACCGTGCCGAGCGGGGCGGCACGCCGCGCGGCCGCGGTGGCGGTGGAATCGGTGGTCGAGCGAACCCCGCCACGAATCGTGACTCCCGAATCGCCGAGCACCCTCGCGAAGGCGAGGGCGGCGTACCGATTGGGATCGGCGACCGCCAGCTGGACTCGCGCGGTGTCGCCGAGTGGGATGGTGCCCTCGACGATGACTCGGGCGCCGTCCCCGACCCGGCGCCAGTCGAGATCGCGGCGGCCGTTCGCGGCGCCGGTCCGGGCCCGATTCTCCACCAGCATCGCGTCGAAGTCCGGTTCCAGCGACACCGTCGTCGGCCCACCCGGGATAGCCGCGGCGGTCACGGTGGCGGTCACCACGTTCTCGTTGAAGCCCAGGCCGGACACCGGGGCGGCATATCCCCACAGCAGGTCGTCCTGCTCCCAAGTCGGGTGGGTGAGGGTCGGCTCGAACGCGCTCCCGTCGCCGATCAGGGCGCCGCTGACGGAAGTGATGCCGGCTCGGCGGACGGCCCCGGCGAGCGAGCGGAGCCGGTCGAACGGCGACGCTTCGCAGGCCTCGGGCGGGGCGGGTTCGACGGCGTAGCACCGGCGGGACCAGGTGGGATCGCCGCCGCCGTAGAGCACCAGGTCGCCTCGGAGGGCGCCGTCGATGACCGGGCCGGCTGCAAACACGGCGGTCGTGGTCGTCCAGCCCGCGGGCAGCCGCCGGGCGGCCACCGAGGTGACCAGCAGCTTGGCACTGCTCGCCGGCATGAAGAGACGGTCGGCGTTGCGGCCGAAGAGGAGCCGACCGGTCCGGTCGAGGACCGCGACACCCCAGACGTGACGGTCGAGCGGAGTCGAGTCCAGACGCGCCGTTAGGCGGCGGGCGAGCGGCTGCCCGGCGAGCGGGGCGGCGACCCCCGGTGTCATGACCAGGAGGCCGGCCGCGAGAATGGCCCGTACTGTCTTAGAGCTAGTCACTTGTCGTCCAACGTGAGGATCCGGACCTTGACGCCACCGCCTTGGAGGACAACATCTGGCGCCCGACCCCGAAATGGTGACGTAACGTCAACAGGCTACTACATTTAGATCGTGCGGTCAATTCCGGGATCGAGCTGCGAATTCGCCCTTCGGCGAACTGCCATGTTTTGCTTTTTGGCAGTTGGCGCGAGCGTGGCTCGGCCGGCCGTGATCGAAGCTCAAGAAGCCGGGCTGATCATCCGACGACTCAACTTCGAAGGTAACCGTTCGATTCAGTCGGCGTTGCTCGCGGCGGCGATCGCCACGACTCAGTCCAGCTGGTTTGCCCGGGCGCCGCTGGTTCGGGGCCTGGGGTTGGGCGAGAAGCGTCGCCTCAACGAACGGGATTTCCGAATCGACGTGGCCCGGATCCGGTTGTTCTACCAGATGAGCGGGTTTCTCGACGCCCGCGTCGACACGGTGGTGGTCCGCACCGACCGAGACGCTTACATCACCTTCAAGATCACTGAAGGCGAGCCGGTGCGGGTTGTCTCATTGACGGTGTCGGGGATCGATTCGCTGCCGAAACGAGACGATGTGGTGCGCGACCTCCCCCTGCGGGTCGGGATGCCGTACAACCGCTACCGCCTCGTGGCCGCGATCGACTCGGTGCAGATGCGGATGTGGGATCAAGGGTACCCGACCGCGTCGGTGTTGTTGCGACGGCCCGAGGTGGACCGGGTCGGCAAGAGCGTGGCGGTGGAGTTGGTGGCCGAGCTGGGCTTGCCGGCGGTGATCGGGGCCATCCGGGTCGACGGCAGCGTGGCCGTCGATTCCGGCTTGGTGCGCCAGCTCCTGGCGACCCGCACCGGTCGAGCCTTTCGCCCGGCGGAGTTGTACCGGAGCCAGCTCAACCTCTATCAGTCGGGGCTGTTCCGGTTCGCGTCGGTCGGCATCGACACGACCCGCTTCGCGATCGGCGATCAGACCGTGCCGCTTCTGGTCCAGGTGCAGGAGGGACCCTTGCATCGGGCCCGGGCCGGGATCGGGATCGCGACCAATGACTGCATCCGGGCCTCCGCCGGGTGGACGGCTCGCAACTGGAGCGGGCGTGGTCGCCAGCTCGATTTCGGCGCCCAAGTGTCGAAGCTCGGCGTCACCGTCGATCCGTTCCGGTCCACCGTCTGCGACGGCCTCGAAGAGGACACTCTGGGCTCGCGGCGGATCAACTACGGCCTGACCGCGTCGCTGCGGCGGCCGGTGTTTCTCGGGCCGTCGAACGCGATCACCGCCTCGCTCTTCGCCGAGCGGCGGTCGGAATACCGGGTCTTTCGCCGAGAGGATCTGGGCGCCAGCCTGACGTTCAGCCGAGAGGGAGCGCTCGGCACGCCGGTGGCGGTGTCTTACCGGATCTCCTATGGAGCGACCCAGGCCGATCAGGTGCGGTTCTGCGCCTTCTTCCTGGCCTGCCGGATCGAGGATGTGGCTCAGCTCTCCGACCGGCGGATCAGCGCGACGTTGACCGGCTCGATCGCCCGCCAGCGGGTCAACAATCTGCTCGATCCGTCCCGAGGGTCGATCTACAGCTTCGAGGCCACCTTCAGCTCCCCGCTGATCGGATCGACCCGGTTCAGCGAGTTCACCCGGCTGGTGGCCGAGGGGTCCTGGTATCGGCCGTTAGGCAGCGAAGTGGTGCTCGCCGCGCGGGTCAAGGGCGGGATTACCTTCGCCCCCCGGCTTCGGCTCAGCAGCACCGCCAGCAACTTCGTGCCGCCCGACCAGCGGTTCTACGCCGGCGGCGCCAACGACGTCCGGGGCTACGATCGCAACCAGTTGGGCCCGGTGGTGTACGTGACCGATTCGGCCAACATCGCCGGCGGGGCCGTGACCGATCCCGAGCTGGTCCAGGTCGCCCCGACCGGCGGCAATACCCTGGTGTTGGCGAATCTCGAGCTGCGGGTCCCGTCCCCGTTCCTGTCCGAGCGGCTCCGGTGGGCCTTTTTCGTCGACGCCGGCGGGGTCTGGGAGCGGGGCGAGTCTCTGGGCACCACCTCGCTGCTCCGGGTCACCCCGGGGGTGGGCTTCCGGTTCGGGACGCCACTCGGTCCGATGCGCTTCGACCTGGCCTACAACCGGACCGACCTGCCGACCGGCGTCCTCTTCGCGGCGACGGCCACCCAGCTGACCCGGGTCCGGGACGACTTCCAGCTGGTTCGGGCTCGGAAGTTTCCGTTCAATATCCAAGTCTCGGTGGGGCAGGCGTTCTGATGCGACGGGTCGTGGCGCGGATCAGCTTCGTGTTCATCGCCGCGACGATAGCCGCGGTGATCGGCACGGCGACGGCCTTGGTCATGTCGCGCTCCGGCAAGGACCTCCTCGCGCGCCTGGTGTCGGAAGAGTCGAACCGGTTCGTTCGGGGGTCGGTACGGATCGGGCGGATCAGCGGCAACTTCGTCTCCAATCTGGTGCTCGATTCGGTGACGATCCGCGATACCACCGGGGCGCTCCTGGCCGACGTCGAGCGACTCACTCTCCGGTACTCGTTTGGGTCATTCCTGGCCCGGCGTTTCGTCTTCAACGAGGTCACCGCGGTGCGGCCCCGGATCGAGGTCAACAAACATCGGGGCGGGCGGATGAATTACCAGGAGGTGCTCCGTTTGAACGAGGGCACCGGTGGCGGCGGTCCCTCGCCGCTGATTCGCCTCGACAACCTCACCCTGGTGGACGGGCATCTGACCGTGAGGACGCCGTGGAATCCCGACGGTCGATTGACCACCGAGCGGCAGCGCGACTCCGCGCTGATCGCCGAGCGGGCCAAGCCGGGGCGGGTCATTGAACCGGGGGCGCTTCCCTCGGACGGCTTGATGCTGGTCCGCACCCTCGATCAGCTCACGCTGCGGATGCCGACGGCGCTGTTGGCCTCGCCGGAAGGCACTCCGTTCACGGCCACCATCGATACTCTGGCCACCTCGGTGAGCGATCCCGGCATCACCATCAGGGATCTCAAGGCCGCCATCGTCCAGGGCGCCGACAGCCTGCTGTTCGAGTTGGAGCGAGCGGCGCTGCCGAGCACCGTGGTACGCGGTCGCGGCCGGCTCGACTGGCCCGCCGACACGGTCCTCTATCGGATCGACCTGACCGCCCCGACCCTCGATCTGGTCGACCTCCGGTGGATCTCGCCGAAGTTCCCCGCGCTGGCCGGGAGCGGCCGGGTCCGGTCGACGCCGATCGCCGGAAGCCGGATGGAGTACCACCTCACCGAGTTGACCCTCCGCGATCGGACCAGCCGGGTGACCGGCGATCTCGTCGCGATCCTCGACGTTTATCGGGGACTGGGGTTCCGCGACCTCGACCTGATGCTCGACAATCTCGACCTCGAGGCCGTTCGGCCCTACCTCGACACCCTGCCGTTCGCGGGCCGGCTGACCGGCTCCCTCCGGGCCACCGGCTTCTTCGATCTGATGAGGGTCGAGGCCGACTGGACGTTCCGGGACGCTGGGGTGCCCGGGGAGCCGGAGAATCGGTTGGCGTTCGGCGGGGACGTGACGTTAGGCGGGCCCGACGGTCTCGGCTTCCATCAGACCAGAATCCATCGATCCGATTTCGATCTGGGCACCATCCGGTTGGTCACCCCCGCGGTCGCGCTCGATGGGCGGCTCGGCCTGGCGGGCCTGCTCGACGGCCCCTGGCGCAATGTGGTGTTCGATGGTCGAGTCGAGCACCGCAACGGCGTCCTCCCGCTGTCGGCCCTCACCGGACGGGCCCGCCTCGACACCCGCGGACCAGTCCTGGCGCTCGATGCGGCCCTGGCCGTCGATACCCTCGACTTCGACGGGATCCGCCCGAGTTTTCCCTCGACGCCGATGCTGGGTCGGGTCCGCGGTGAGGTCAAGCTCGTCGGCGACCTGACCCGACTGGCCGTCGACGGGCAACTGGCCGGGGGCATCGGCCGCTATCAATTCAGGGGACTCACCACCCTGCAACCGCCCCGGTGGGCGGCCGAGTCGTTGACGGTGGATTTTCAGGATGCCGACCTCGCGATGCTGGGCGGCACCGGGCCGACGACGCGGTTAGCGGGCCGTCTCCAGCTGACCGGCTCGATCGACACGCTCCGGGCCCCCGAGGCCACCATCCGGATGGACCTCCTTGGTGGGACGGTTCGTGGGTTCCTTCTCGAGTCGGGCCGACTCGCGATGGGGATTCACGACAGCACCATCACCATCGACACGGCCGGGGTCCGGTGGGAGGGCGGCGAGCTGTTCGCGCGCGGAGCCCTCGGGTGGGCGGCGGGTCGCGAGGGGACCATCACGATCGGGGCGAACGCCCGGACCCTGGTCCCGTTCGACTCGCTGCTGGCCGAGATCCTGAACGTGACCCGTGCCGTGGTGCTCGAGGAGGATCTCCTCACCGGCCGCGCGCTCGGGTCGGCGACGCTCACCGGTTCGCTCGATCGCTGGCGGTTCGACGGGCTTGGCCGGGTCGACTCGCTCGAGTGGGTGGGCGCCGGACTCCGCTCCGGCACCGTGAAGGCGGCGATCGTGTCGGGACGGACCCAGGCCACGACCGTGGATGTCCGCGTGGACGCCGACACCGTGACCGCGGGCCGCTTCACTCTGGCCGGGTTGAGCGCCACCGCCTTGGGATCGCCCACCGAGTTGGCCTGGTCGGCCGGGGGCGGGCTCGGGAAGACGGCGACCCTCCGAAGCGCCGGGCGTTGGCGCCGGGTCGATTCCTCGACGACGGTGGCGATCGATTCGCTGGCGCTCGCCGTGCTCGATCGGACTTGGCGGCTGATGGCGCCAGTGTCGGTGCGGATCGATTCGTTGGCGGCCACCGACACCGTCATGCTCGCCACCGACGACGGGTCCGGATCGATTCGAGTGGAGGGTGAGCTGCCGGGCCGGGCGGCCGGGCGGGCCTCGGTGACCGCGTTCGGCATCGGGCTTCGCGACCTCTACGCCCTGGCGCTCCGCGACACGGCCGGGGTCGGCGGGACGGTCGCCATCGACGTTCGGATCGGCGGCCGGCGGGCGGCGCCGACCTTCCGCGGGTCGGCCTCCGTCACCGGGCCGGTCATCGGCGATGTCTTCGCGCCGCTGGTGCGCGCGGTGTTCAACTACCAGGAGAAACGACTCCAGAGTAACCTGACCTTTTGGCGAACGGGCCGTCCGGTGCTCGACGTCGACGCCGAGCTGCCGATCGATTTGGCCCTCACCAACGTGGCCCGCCGCCAACTGCCCGGGACCCTCGCGATTCGGGGCCGAGCCGACAGCGTCGACCTCGGGGTCTTCGAGGCGTTCACCCAGAACGTCCGCCGGGTCAGCGGCAACCTCGGTATCGACGCCACGGTGGCCGGGTCGTGGGATGCGCCCCGGCTGGGCGGCTGGCTGGAGGTGCGTCACGGCGCGGGGTTCGTGTCCGGTCTCGGGGTGCAATACGGTCCGATCGACGGCCGGGTCCACATGACCGGCGATTCCCTGGTGGCGGATTCGATTCGGGTCGTCAGCGACGGGGGCAACGCGCTGATTCGGGGGGCGGTGCGTCTCGAACGGCTCACCCACCCGGTGCTCGACCTCAGGCTCTCCGCGTTCGATTTCCCGCTGATCGACGTGCGCGACTACCTGACCCTGCGGGCCCGGGGCGAGGTCGCCCTCAAGGGCCCGATCGAGCGCCCGGTCCTGACCGGCGAGGCGTTGGCGAGCAACAGCGTGATCTACTTTGCCGACCTGCTCAGCAAAGACATCGTCAATCTCGAAGACCCCCTCAACGTCGACCTGGTCGATACCACCGCGCTCCGGGCCCAGCGGCTCGGGTCGCGGTTCCAGAGCCGGTTCCTCGACTCGCTCACCATCCGTGACCTGCGATTCCGGGTCGGCGAGGACGTCTGGCTTCGGTCCAACGAAGCGAACATCTCGCTCGAGGGCCAGGTGGTGGTCAACAAGGAGCGGCGCCGGGCCCGGCGGAGTGAGTTTCGGGTCAGCGGCGAGTTCACCACCAGTCGGGGCACCTACATTTTCAAGCTCGGGCCGGTGTTCCGGACCTTCACGGTCGACCGGGGCACCGTGCGGTACTTCAATACCCCCGATCTGAACGCCAGTCTCGACCTGTCGGCGCGGTACCTGGTGCGAACCGCGGGCGACGACTACCCTGTGATCGCTCGAATCACCGGCACCCTGTTGGTGCCGAAGCTCACCCTCGCCTCGGAACCCGGGCGTCCCAGTTTGCCGGAGAAGGATTTGGTCGCCTTGCTCGTCTCGGGCAGCACCTCGAATGCCTTCCTGACCGGCAGCGTCTTCGCCGACCTCGACCTGGCCAGCGCGGCCTCGGTGGCATCGACGGTGCTGTCGAGCGAGCTCCAGCGTTCGCTGATCGCCGACGCCGGTCTGCCGCTCGACTTGATCGAGATCCGCCCCGGCTTCCTCCAGGGCGGCGGTCCGCTTGCCACCGGGGGCACGGTGACCACGCTGGCCTTTGGGCGGCAACTCAGCCGCCGGCTGTTCGCATCGCTCAACTTGGGTACCTGCCTCCGCACCGGGGACTACCTCAACGCCCGGTATTTCGGGGCCACCATCGAATACCGGCTCCATCGGTCGCTCAAGCTGCAGATTGCCGCCGAGCCGTTGCAGACGTGCTTGACCCAGGCCGCCAGCACCCTGGTCGCCGCGAACCGCTACCAGTTCGGCGCCGACCTGCGCTGGGACCGCGACTACCAATGATCCGAGCCGTGCTGATCGTCAACCCGGTGGCCGGTCGCGCCAACCGCGACGACCTGAGCGTGGCCGTGCGGACCTTCCGCCAGGCTGGATGGTCCATCGAGGTGGCGGAGACCAAGGCGCACGGCCACGCCCGGACGCTGGCCGAGGCGGCCGTCGCGGGAGGTGCCGAGGCCATCCTCGTGATGGGCGGAGACGGGACCACGATGCAGGCCGTCGCCGCGGTGGCCAACACCGACATTCCGATCGGAATTCTGCCCGGCGGGACCGGCAACGTGCTGGCGGGCAACCTGCGCTTGCCCCCCACCGTGTCGCGAGCGGCGGAGTGCATCATCGAGGGGCGGACTCGGCGGATCGATCTGGGGCGGATTGACCGAGACGACGGCCCCCACTACTTCGGGGTGGCGTGCGGTGCGGGCGCCGACGCGATGGTGATGGGCAACACCGCCACCGGCGACAAGCGGCGGCTGGGGATTGGCGGCTACTTTCAGACCCTGTTCCGGGTCATTCCCGAGGTCCGCTCGACCGCCTTCGCCGTCACGGTCGACGGGCGGCGAACCGAGCTCGACGCGGCGATGGTGCTGGTGCTCAATTGCGGCGAGTTGATCCCACCCGTCGTCAACGTGCGCCGGGGGGTGTCGTTCGACGATGGCTGGTTCGACGTGCTGATCCTGGCGGCGGATACCCCCTGGCAGATTGCCCGGGGCTTCTATCGCACCTTCTTGAACGTGATCATCGACGGTGGCGAAGTCCCCTACCTGCGGTACGGTCGGGGGCGCGTGGTCACGGTCGAAGCGGCCGTGACCCAACCGGTTCAGTATGATGGAGACCTCGCCGGCACGACGCCGGTGACCGCGGTGATTCAACCCGGCGCGCTCGCGGTGTTCGCGCCGGATCTCTAGCCCAGGTCCACTGCCAAGGTGAGACGATGACCGACTGCATCCTGCTGGTGCACGATGACCCCTCGCTCCTCCGAGCAGTGGGCGCGCGCTTCGAGGAAACCGGCCACGAGATCGTTCGCGAGCTCTCGGTGGAGACCGCGGCCGCTACGCTGACGCGGTCCCGACCCGACGCCATCCTCCTCGCCCTCTCGCTCGCTTCGGCCGAGTCGCTGCAGCAGCTCAAATCGAGCGGCGCCCCGATCGTGCTGTTCGGCGATCGGCCCGACCGCGAGGCGGTAACCAGAGGACTCGAGGTCGGGGCCCATCAGGTGGTCGACTTGGGCGCCGAGTACGCCACCCTTCTCAGGGTGGCGAAGACCGCGGCCCAGTTGGCGAAGACCCGCCGGGTCGTCGAGGCACTCCTCCAGGCCAGCGCCCCGCGCTACGGGCTCGATTCGCTGGGGACCTCGACGCCGATCAAGCAGGTGGCCCAGCAGATCGGCCTCCACGCCCAGAGCGACCGGACCACCATCCTGGTGCAAGGCGAGCTCGGCGTCGGGAAGGCCTGGGCCGCACGGATGATCCACGATCTGGGGGTCCGGGCCGGCAAGCCGTTCCTCGAAGTGCGCTGCACCGGGATGAACGCGGCCTACCTGGAATCACTGCTGTTCGGTCACGAGCAGGGCGTCTTCGTCGAGGCGACCGAGCGCCGCCGCGGCCTGATGGAGATCGCCGATGGCGGCACCCTGCTGCTTCGCGAGATCGGTGACCTGCCGGCCGAGGTGCAGCCGAAACTGCTCCGGGCCCTCGAGACCCGCACCTTTCGGCGGCTCGGCGGCTCGGAGGACGTCACCGTGGACACTCGGTTGATGGTGACCGCCCGGCGCCCGCTGTCGGAGGACGTGGGCGCCGATCGCCTCCGGGAGGATCTCTTCTACCGGTTGAGCGTCATGCCGCTCCAGCTGCCGCCGGTACGAGATCGAAGCCAGGAGGACAAGCTCGGCCTGGTGAACCTGCTGCACCAGGACGCCAAGAACGAAATTCCCGAAGGCCCGTCGCAGCTCGCCGTCGATGTTCACGAGCGGTTCCTCGGCTATTCCTGGCCGGGCAACGTGCGGGAGATGAAGAACGTCATCGAACGGGCGATGCTGGTGGCCAAGGGCCAGGTCACCATCAACGTCGAGCACCTGCCGGGCGAGTTCCGGGCTCGGTCGGGACTCGGTGATCGGCGCCATACCCCGATGACGCTCGAGTCGCTCGAGCATCAGCACATCGACCGGACCCTCCGCTATCACGGGGGCAACCGAACCCGGGCGGCCAAGGAGCTCGGGATCTCGCGAGCGACCCTGATCAACAAGATCAAGCTCTACAGCATCACCGACTAGGAGCCGACCATGGATTCGCCTCCGAAACAGGCCGTCGACGCGATGATCTGCCGGGTCTGTGGCCGCGAGGAGCGGGCCTCCGAGGGTTACCCGTGCGTGAAGTGCGGCACCTTCATCTGCCTGATGTGCACCTTCAAGGGCGTGGTCGAGTGCGCCAAATGCGCCGCCGCCGCCCCACCGCCGAGCCCGTGACCCAGCGACTGGTCCTCTTCGACATCGATGGTACCCTCCTCTTGAGCGGGGGTGCCGGCCGGCGGGCGATCATGCAGGCGATCGAGGACGAAGCCGAGATCGGCGCCGCCCACGTCGACCAAGTTCGATTCGACGGCAAGACCGACCCCGCCATCATCACCGAACTGTTCGCCGCCGCGGGCCGAGCCGACGAATGCAGCCCCGAGCGGATCGAGCGGGTCATCGCTCGCTATGTGTTCCACCTCGAGGCGGATCTCGCCATCAACGCCCATCGAGCCACCGTGATGCCCGGTGTCGTGGCCCTCCTCGACCGCCTGGCCGATGACGCTCGGATCGTCCTCGGCCTCCTGACCGGCAACGTCAGCCGAGGTGCCGCCGTCAAGCTGCGCGCCGTGGGAATCGCGCCGGAACGATTCCGAGTCGGGGCCTACGGCTCCGATCACGCGGTCCGTTCGGCGCTGCCCCCGATCGCCGCCGAACGGGCCGCGCCGATCTTCGGCCGGACCCCCGGTGGGCCCGAGGTGGTGATCATCGGCGACACCCCCGCTGACGTCACTTGCGGGCAAGGTATCGGGGCGCGGGCCATCGGGGTCGCGACCGGGAGCTTCTCCACCGACCAGCTGACCCAAGCCGGGGCCCACGCGGTGTTCTCCGATCTGTCGCCGATCGCCGAAGTGCACGACTACATCGTGGGGCCGCCGTCGTGATCGAGCGGGAGGTGAAGGCCGTTGTCGCCGACCCGGCGGGGGTGGTGGCGCGGCTGGTGGCCGCTGGTGCCCGCCCGACCTTTCGGGGCACCATGGCCGATCGGCGCTTCGATCGAGGGGGGGAGTTCTTCGGGCGCGACGAGGTGGTTCGGCTCCGCGAATACCGCGCGGTCGATGGCCACCCGGTCCGAACCGAGGTGGGGTGGAAAGGCCCGGTCTCGGTCGAGCGAGGCGCCAAACTGCGCCGAGAGATCGAAGTCGAGGTGTCCGGCGATGCCATCGGCCTGCTGACCGCGCTCGGGTTCGAGCCGATTCACGCCATCGACCGGCGAATCGAGGTGTTCGACTATCGGGGCGCCTCAGTCCGGTTGGAGTGGTACCCGCGGATGGACGTCCTGGTCGAGGTCGAGGGCACCGAGGAGGCGATCGACGGGGCGATCGCCGCGACCGGGATCGAGCGAAGCGCGTTCACCGCCGAGTCGCTCACCGCCTTCGTGGCGCGGTACGCGGCACGGGGCCTTCAGCCGGCGGTCGCGCTGAGCGAGCTCGGCGGCGGACCACCCGGTTGGGACCCACTCTCGTGAGCGCCCCGAGCGCCCTCCCCGAGATCGGACCGTACCTCGGCCGGCTCACCGACGTCACTCGGCGGTTCGAAGATCCCGCCGTTGGTCTCGATCAGATCCGGCTCGACCTGGTGTCCGAGCTGTTCGAACGCGGTCAGGCCGCGCGGTCGTTTCTCCTCGTCGACGATCTCCAGGGCGCCACGGCCTCCCTCGATCGGGCGAGTTGGCTGGCGTTGTGGCGGAAGACAGCGCTGGCGGTCGCCGATCGGACCTTCGCGGTGATCACCCAGCGCTTCGAGGAAGCCCGCCGAGCCAGTCGCTGCCCCCAGCGCGTCGCCCGGCGGGTGGCTCCGACGGCCGAAGACCGGGAGATCGTCGCCGCGAAGTTCGACGCGGCCGGGTTGCCGCTCGAGGAGTTGGCGCAGCGCGGTTCGGTCGACACCGCTCAGTGGCTGGAGCAGGTCCGTCAGTGTGCGGTGGCGCTCGACGACAGCTGGGAGGAACTCGAGCGTCTGGTTCGGTCAGAACTCGCCGCGGCGGCATTGCGGTTCGCGCCGATCGCGAGTTGGCAGCCGTCGATGGTGCCGATCTGGGTGGCGGTGGCGTTGGTTGCCGTGGTCGGTGCCTGGGTCGGCGCGGTGCTGGGCGGATTTCTCCCCCTGCCCCAATGGCTCGACCCGCTCCACCGTTGGTTCTGGAGTCTGCCATGGCCATAGTGGGGCTGGGCATCGACGTAGTCGACATCGAGCGGGCCGAGGCCATGTTCGCCGTGCGTCGCCGCCGAGTCCTGACCAGGCTGTTGACGGATCTCGAGCTGGAGTACGTCGAGAAGATGCGCTATCCGGCCCGTCATCTCGCGGTCCGGCTGGCGGCCAAGGAGGCGGTCTACAAGGCGCTTCAGTCGCTGCCGGACAGCCGCGGGGTGGGCTGGCGGGAGATCGAAGTGCTTCGCGGGCCACACGGGAAGCCGAGTATCGCGCTTCACGGGCGGGCCGCCGAGGTGGTAGCGCTCCGGCCGGGGGCGCGGGTGCATGTGTCGCTGACCCATTCGGACCGATCGGCGGTGGCGGTGGCGATTTTGGAGGATTGAGGGGCGGGGGGTTCTTCCATATCCGAGCGTCGCGCTCTAGTTTGGTGGGCGATGGCGCAAACTTACTTGAGACTCATTCTCATCGGTGTAGTCGCCCCAGCCACTCTCTGGGCGCAGACCCCGACCGATGCCGTTCGCCGGATCGCCACCACCTCGCGTCTCGCGGCTGAGGAGTACGCCCTCGGGGTCGTCGACGGCAAGATCGTCCTCGCCCCCGAGGTCGAGGAGGCCCGCCTCTTCTTCGGCGAGGCGAAGAAGTCGGTCGCCACCCTGCCACCGGCTCCGCGGGCTCGGGCCGATGCCACGATCGATTCCCTCCTCGCCATCATCGACCGGGTCGGCCCGGCCGATTCGCTCCAGGGCATCGTGGAACGAATGATCACCGGCCTGGTCACCGAGCTGGGGGTGACGCTGGCGGAGCGGCCCGATGCCGCGCCGTCGCTGGTCCGCGGCGAAGCGATTTACCGATCCACCTGCTCGAGTTGCCATGGCGCCCGCGGGGCTGGCGACGGCCCGCTCGGCGCCGCCCTCACCCCGAAGCCAGCCAATCTCGCCGATCGGACCGCGCTGGTCGGGTCCAGTCCGCTCGACTTCTACCGGCGGGTCACCATCGGCGTCGCCGGCACCGCGATGCCCAGTTACGAAGGGACGCTTTCCGCCGCGGATCGCTGGGCGGTGGCGGCCTACGCCAGCACCCTGCGCCTCCCGGCGCCGGCCGGAACCGTCCCGGTCGCCCTTCGCGACCCGACCGCCACCGCCAGTCTCAGCGATGCCGCCCTCCTCGACTCGTTAGGCGCTCCTGACCTGGCCGTGGTCGCGGCGATCCGCTCTTCCAGCGGCGGGCCGGTCGACTACGGGGCGGTGTTCGCCGCCGTCCGGCGGCGGCTCGACTCGGCCTCCCAGCTGGCCGGGGAGAACGACTTCGCCGCGGCGCGGAGCGCGGCGCTCGACGCCTACATGTCGTTCGAGGCGGTCGAGCGGGAGCTCCGGATCAAGGACGCCGCCCTGGTCGGGCGGCTCGAAGCGGCTTTCGCTTCGATGCGCGACTACACCAACGTTCCCGCCAAGTTGGCGGCGGCGCGGGAGGAGTTGGCCCGGGCCCTCGATCGCGCCGAGCGCACCGTCGGCGGGACGATGACGCCGGTGGCGGTGTTCGCCCAGTCGGCGCTGATCCTCCTGCGCGAGGGACTCGAGGCGATTCTGGTCGTTGGCGCACTGATCGCGGTGCTCGGCAAGCTCGGCGCCGGCCACCGCCGCCGGGAGATTCACCTTGGCGTCGCCGCGGCCGTCATCGCCAGCCTGCTCACCGCCCTCGCGATCGAAACCGTCTTCCGGCTGAGCCCGGCCCACCAGGAGGCGCTCGAGGGGCTCACGATGGTGCTCGCCACCGCGATGCTCTTCTCGGTGAGCTACTGGCTGGTGTCGAAGATGGAAGTCCACCGCTGGAATCAGTTCGTCAAGAGCCGGCTGTCCGACGCCCTGTCCCGCCGATCGATGGTGGCGCTCGCGTCGGTGGCGTTCCTTGCGGTGTATCGGGAAGGGTTCGAGACGGTGCTCTTCTACAAGGCCTTGGCGGTCTCCGCCGGGGTCGGTGGCGCCGGCATCGGTGGACCGCTCGCCGCCGGGATCGGGGTGGCGGCGGCCGTCTTGGCCGCGATCTACGTCGCGATCAATCGGTTCGGGGTCCGGCTGCCGCTCAAACCGTTCTTCGCGGTCACCAGTGGTTTCCTCTACATCATGGCGTTCGTCTTCGCGGGCAAGGCCATCGCCGAGCTTCAGGAGGCGGGGTTCGTCACCAGCACCGCGCTGGCGTGGATGGGGCGGCTCCCGATGTTCGGGATCTACCCGACGCTGGAGTCGACCCTGGCCCAAGGGGTGCTCGTGGCCCTCGCCGTCATCGCCCTGGTGTGGACCTTTGTCGTTGCCCCACGGCGCCGGGCGCCGCACCGGGTTGACCCCGTCCCGGCAGACCGCGCGGCCTAGGTGGCCAGCAGGGTGATGGCCGCCATTACCGCCAGGGCCAAGTAGCTCACCCGATCGGTGATCGCGAACACGACCGGGTCCTCGCGGACCTCTCCCCGTCGGGCCAGGATCCAGATCCGGGTCAGCCAATAGAGCACCACCGGACAGATCAGATAGAGCAGGCCGCGGTGCTGGTAGAGCGTCCGGGCCTCGGCTCGGTGCGGCGATAGCCTCGGCCCTTGATGCCTTGCCCTGAAGCACCCAGAACGGCAACGCCGGCAGCAGGAGTTGGTGGCGGGCAGGGAACCGTCGAGGTCGACGTACAGCGGTCGGCGGCCCGGCCGGAGCCGAGATCTGCCGGCGTCTGGCTCGGAGCCTCCGGTCGGGCAGGAGGCGTCCCACCTATGGGGTCAAGTCTTTTTCAGGTAGGCCCCGGGGGCCGGGTTGGCGGCCCCGGCCAGCCGCGCCATCACGATGAAGCCCGCGATCGCGATCGGAATGCTGGTGGCCTGGGCGAGGGTGAACGCGCCCAGGAACCGATCGTCTTTGGCCCGGAGCATTTCGACCAGGAATCGCTCGACCCCCATGGCCACCAGGAACGCGCCGAACAGCCAACCGTGGGGGCGATCGGAGAGCCGCCATCGCCACAGCACCATGAAGACGACCAGCATGACCACCACGGTGTAGAGCTGGGTTGGATGGACCGCGAGCACCGTGGTGGGGTCGACCCCTTCGGCGATCGGGACTTTGAACATGGCAGAGAGGTTGCCCGCCGTCGTCGGCGGCAACCCTTGGGGGAATTTCACTCCCCAGGGGAGGTCGGTCGGGACGCCGTAGTCGTCGCCCACCACGAAGCAGCCGACCCGGCCCACCGCGTAGGCCGCCGCCATGGCCGGGGCGGCCAGGTGCATGGTGATCCGCACCGGCACATTCCGGCGCCAACCGTTCAACGTCACCGCGAGGACCCCGCCCAGGAACCCGCCGTACCAGACCAGGCCGCCCCGGGAGAAAAGCGCACTCGGGTCGCCGGTCAGGGCGACGTACCAGAGCTTGGCCCCGACGATCCCGCCCACCACGGCCGCCACGATCATGTCGGCGCCGTACTCCTCGTTCCATTTTTGGCGCCGGAGCTCGAGGGACACCAGCCAACCACCGACGACGAACCCCAGCATCATCAGGATGCCGAAGCCGGTGACCTCGAACGAGCCGATCTTGAAGACCAACGGGTAGACGGTTGTCATGGGGGGAATCTACTGCGCCGGCTCAGCTTGCCGGAGGGGGCCCGGGACGGACCAGGCCCGGGAGGGGGCGCCAGTCGAACGGCTCGAGGCCGAGGTCGTCTCGCTCGCCTCTGGCGAGCCGCCAGGCGCCGGCAGCGGCGATCATCGCGGCGTTGTCGGTGTTGAGCCGTGGGCTCGCGACGGACACCTCCGCCTGGCCCTCGAGGCGCGCCCGCAGCCGATTGGCCAAGGTCCGGTTGCAGGCCACCCCGCCGACCAGGGCCGCCTTGGGCCGCCCCAGCGCGGTCACCGCGTGAGCCGTCTTCTCGACCAGCACCTCGATCAGTGCCTCCTGAAAACTCCGGGCGACATCGGCCTTGTCGGCCTCGAGGTCGGGGCTCGCCCGGACCGCATGGAGGACCGCTGTCTTCAGGCCGCTGAATGAAAAGGCGTAACGGTGCGGGTCGTCGTGCCCGAGTTGTCGGAGCATCGGTCGGGGGAAGCGAAAGCGGGTTGGATCGCCGGTGGCGGCGAGGCGCTCGACCAAGGCGCCGCCTGGGTAGGGTAGTCCGAGGAGGGTACCGACCTTGTCGAACGCTTCGCCGGCGGCATCATCGAGGGTCTCCCCGAGGAGGCGGTACTCGCCCCACGCGGCCACGTCGAGCAACATGGTGTGGCCGCCGCTGACCAACAGCGCGACGAACGGCGGCGCGAAGCCGGGGTCTTCGAGCAGCGGAGCGAAGAGATGACCTTCGTGATGGTGCACCCCGATCAGCGGCTTGTCGAGCGCCTGGGCCAATCCCTTGGCGTACATCACGCCCACCAGGAGGGCCCCGATCAACCCGGGGCCCGCCGTCACGGCGACGGCATTGATCTCGGACACCTCGATGCCGGCGTCCACCAGGGCCCGAGCGACCACCGGATCGATGGCTTTGACATGAGCTCGGCTGGCCAGCTCCGGTACCACGCCACCGAAGACCCGATGGATGTCCTGGGAGAGAATGACCAAGCTTCGAAGCGACGGCCGCCCATCGTCAATTGCGATCAGGGCGGCCGAAGTTTCGTCGCAGCTGGTTTCGATTCCGAGGACTAGCTCAGCCACTGGGGGCGGCGGGGGCCGCCGCGGGCGCCGAGTCGGGGCGCGGTGCCAGCGATATACCGAGCAGTTCGGCCACCGTTCGACGACTCGCGTCGGAGCTCCAAGGGTGTTCGCCGATCACCTTCTTGACCACCACGCCTTCTTTGTCGATCAGGAAGCTCTCCGGAAACATGAAGGTCTGATAGGCCTTCTGGACCGACCCGTCGGGGTCGTGGAGGATGTCGAAGGTGAGGCCCAACTCGTCGGCGAAGGCGAGGACGTCTTTGGTATCGCCCTCATCGACGCTGACGGCGGCGATGGCGAAGCCCTGATCCTTCATCTCGCGATAGAGTCGTTCCATCGCGGGCATCTCCTTGCGGCAGGGCACGCACCAGGTGGCCCACAGGTTGACCAGCACGACCTTGCCGCGATAGTGCTCGCCGAGCGCGAGGGTGTCGCCGGTCGTCAACTGTACCGCGCTGACCTCGGGGGCGTCGCTGCCGACCTCGATCGGGCCGGAGCGCTTCCCGAATTTGACCATGCCCCAGACCCCGAGGAGGAGTCCGGCCACGATCGCGATGACGAAGCTCCACTGTTTGTTCATGGCTGAAAAATACCGCTTTTGCCGCGTCCGTGCCGGGGCCCCGCTAGACCGGGGTACCGGGCTGGCACCGCGCCCGGAGGGACCGCACGGCCGCGGCCGGGTCGGCCTGGCCGAACACCGAGGTGCCGGCCACGAAGGTGTCGGCGCCCGCGCGGAATGCCTCGCCGATGGTGGCGGTGGTGATCCCCCCGTCGACTTCGAGGGCCGCGGAGGATCCCGCCGCGTCGAGACGCTGCCGGAGCCGCCGGATCTTGTCGGTCGCGCTCGCCAGGTAGCCTTGGCCGCCGAACCCCGGGTTGACCGACATGACCAGGGCCAAGTCGAGGTCAGGGATCACTTCCTCGATCAAGGCGAGCGGGGTGGCCGGGTTCACGGCCAGCCCCGCCAGCATCCCGCGTTCGCGGACGGCGGCGAGCTGGCGCTGGACGTGGACGGTGGCCTCGGGATGGAAGGTGAAGACCCGGACCCCGAGCTCGGCGTACTCGTCGAGGTACTTCTCGGGTTCGGTGACCATCAGGTGCACGTCGAGCGGCAGATCGGTGAGCTTCTTGAGGGCCCGGATCAGCGGGCCGCCGAAGCTGAGGTTGGGGACGAAGTGGCCGTCCATGACATCGACGTGAATCCAATCGGCGCCGCCGCGGGCGGCCGCGGCCACCAGCTCGCCGAGCCGGCCCAGGTCGGCGGCGAGCACCGAGGGTGCGATTCGCAGGGCCATCAGTTTCCCTCTCCGACGATGAGGTCGATCCGCGTTCCCGGCGCGGCCCGCTCGCCCCCGGCCGGGCGCTGCTCGATGACGGTGTTCGGATCGCCCCGCCGGCCTTCGGCGGTGGAGATCCGACCGAGCCGAAACCCGGCCGTTTCGATCCGGGCCCGGGCCTGAGCCCGGTCCAGTCCGATCACGTTAGGCACCTCGATCGCGATCGGTCCCTGGCTGACCATCAGGTCGATGCTGCTCCCGGGCACGTTGGTGCCCCCGACCGCGGGCCGGGTTCCGACCACGACGCCGGCGGGGGTGTTGCCGGGCACGGTGTCGACCACGCCGATCCGGAGACCGGCGGCGAGAACCACCTTGGTGGCGAGGTCGATCTCGAAATCGGTCACGTCCGGGATCGGCACCGGCGAGGGGCCGCTGCTCCGGGTCACCGTGACGATGGTGCCCTCGGGGACGATCAGATCGGGCGGCGGGTCCTGAGTCAGCACCGATCCGGCGGGGACTTCGGGGTCGGGCTCTTCCCCCGCCACGGTCACCTTGAACCCCTGAGCGGTCAGCTCCCGCTCCGCCTGGTCGACGGGAAGCCCCACCACCCGGGCCACCGCGTGATCGCGCCCGAACAGCGGCCGCGGGTAGATGATCCAGCTGGTGAGATAGCCGGCCAGGCCGGCTCCGAACAGCACGGTCACCGCGACCAATCGACGCCGCCCGGCAACGGTCTTGGGAAGGGAGGGACGCCACCGCCGTCGGGTGGGCGGCGAGGTCATGTTCCCGCCTTTCGCAGCCGGCTGGCGAACGCCCCGTCGATGGCATCGCGATGGGGCAGGATCTCGAGATCTCCGTCGGCGGTGAGCAGTTCAGGCGGCATGGTCGCTCCAGGCTCGCGCGTGAATCGGCCGTCGCGCTCGAGGAACGTCGTGATTTGAGCCTGGTTCTCTTCGGGTTCGAGCGAACACGTGGCGAATAATAACAGACCGCCCGGCCGGACGATCTCGGCCGCGGACCGGAGGAACGAGTCGGCTTGCTTGGCCAGCTCGGCGAGGGCCGTTTCGGTGACCCGCCACCGGGCGTCGGGGTGCCGCGCGAAGGTGCCGGTGCCCAGGCAGGGGACGTCGAGGAACACCGCGTCGGCCGTGACCAACGGCGGGTGGCGTACGTCCGCGCCGATCACCCGGACATTGCCGCAGCCGACTCGGGCGATCGTCTCGGCCAGGCGACCGATCCGGCCTCGGCGATGGTCGGCCGCGACGACCAGCCGCGCGGCGATCGACAGCGCGACGGCCTTCCCGCCGGGAGCCGCGCAAGCATCGTAAACCAGGCCGCTCGGATCGGGGTCGAGGAATCGGGTGACGAGCCGCTGGGCCGGATCCTGGACCAGAAAGGCGCCCTGGCGAAATCCCGGGATGGCCGTCGGCTTCGATGCCTCGACCACCAGTCCCGCGTCGAACGGGGCTGACCGAAAACCGATCCCCGATTCCCCCAGGAGTCGCTCCAGCTCCGACCGCGCCATCCGAGCGGGCTGGATCACCAGCGGAGGCCGTTGGTTGTTCCAGGTGAGCAGTTGTTCGGTCGCCTCGGCGCCGAAGCGGTCGAGCCAGCGGGCGACCAGCCATTCCGGATGAGAGTGACGAGCCGCCAGGGAAGGGGTCGGGCCGGCCGCGGCGGCGGTGGCCACTCGACGCAGCACCGCGTTGACGAACCCCGCCACCTTGTCGCCGCCGAGTCGCCGAGCCACCCCGACGGTGGTCTGGACCGCGGCGTGGGCAGGGATCTTGTCGAGGTGGCGGAGCTGAAAGGCGCCGATCCGGAGGATGTCGAGGGTGTCGGGCCGGACCGAATCGAGGCCCCGTTCGACGGCTCCGCCTAACGCCTGGTCCAGGTCGCTCCGGTGGCGGAAGACGCCGGCGGCCAGCTCGTGGGCGAGCCGGCGATCATCGTCGGGGAGTTCCCGCAAACCTCGCGACAGCGCCACGTCGAACGGCACACCGTGGCGAACGTCGTGGAGGATCCGCCAGGCGGCGAATCGCGCCGCCAGCCCGGGGGCGTTCATCCCGGCGCCCAGGTCCCGACCAAGGCCGCGGTAGTTTCGGCGGGGTCGCGGCTCCGCCACAGGGTCGGTCCCACGGCGAGGCCATAGGCGCCGGTGGCTCGGAGCGCGGTCCGATGGTCGTCGGTGCCGTCACCGGGCAGGAAGACCGGGCGGCCCAACGCCATCGCCGGGGTCCACCACTCGGCCGGGCCCGCCGATCCGGTCGGGCCGACGACCAGGAAGTCGGCCCCGGCGTCGGCGGCGGTTTTCGCAGCCACGATCGATTGGACCTCGCAGCCGATTGCGCCGCCGAACTCGGCCGGGACTCGGGGCTGGCTTGGGCCGGGCCCGTCCGGCGGGGTTGCCCCGCGGGGACGGCGCCGGAAGACCGACCAGTCCGCCGAGTCACCCGGGACGATCAGGCCCTGTGCCCCCGCCTCCTTGGCAATCGACTCGTTGGCATAGCCGAAGACGCCGCCCTCGGAGGGCCGGGCCAGCGAGCGGACCCGGAGAAGGTAGCCCCGCGCCTCGGGCGCGATCGACCGGATCACGATCGCGACGCTCGGGCCCACCGAGAGGATCGCCGCCGCCCTGATCGGAAAGTCGTCCGCCTGGCACACCGCGTCGTCGGCGATCGCGAGGAGCCGCGGCAACGGCCTCATTGGAATCGGTCGCCGGGCGCGATCGGGCGACCGCGAATCCAGTCGATGGTGGACAGCCGCGGTCGCCCGGCTGGCTGGACCTCCCCGATTTGAACCGCGCCCGTGCCAGCGGAGACGAGCAGCGCGGGGCTGGTTGCGAGCACGAGCCCGGGTGACCCCGGTCCCTCGGCTCGAGCGGTGGTCGGGCGGAAGAGTTTGATCTCCGTCGCCCCCACGGCCGACCACGCTCCCGGAATCGGATCGAACCCCCGGATCCGGGCCGCGACCTCCGGGGCGGGCCGAGTCCAGTCGATCCTGGCGACCGCGCGTCCGATCTTCGGCGCCAGGGTGGCTCGGGCGTGATCTTGCGGCGTCTCCCGCACTGAGCCGGCTCGGAGTTGGAGGATCGCTTCGGTCAGGGCTTCCGCACCCAACCGCGCCAACCGCGCGGTCAAGGTCCCGCCAGTCTCCTCGGCGGTGATCGGCGTGGTCTTGGCGAGGAGGATCGGGCCGCTGTCCAACCCGGCCTCCATCCGCATGATGGTCACCCCGGTCACCGCGTCGCCGTGGGCGATCGACCACTGGATCGGCGCGGCACCCCGCCAGGCTGGCAACAGGCTCGCGTGGACGTTGATCATCCCGAGAGGCGGGGTGCCTAACACGCTGGGGCGGAGAATGTGGCCGTAGGCCACCACCACGCCGAGATCCGGACGGACGGCGCGGAGCGCGGCGAGGAAGTCGTCGCCGATCGGGCGCTCCGGCTGGAGGACGGGGATCCCGGCCGCGAGGGCTCGGGTCTTCACCTCGGGCGCGACCAGAGTCGATCGGGAGCGGCCCCGGGGCCGGTCGGGCTGGGTGACCACGGCGACGACGGTCTCACCGAGGTCGAGGAGCGCCTCGAGGCTCGGCACCGCGAAGGCCGGCGTGCCGAAGAAGACGATCCGCATCAGCCCCGCTGGGCTTGCTCCGGAACCACCTTCCGAATCAGATCCCCGCCGCGGTGCTCCTTCTTCCAGCGTCGCAGCAGCAGCTCGCGCTTGAGCAGGCTCAGGTGGTCGAGAAAGATGATCCCGTCGAGGTGGTCGATCTCGTGCTGGACGGCCCGGGCCAGGTAGCCCTCCAAGTCCCGGCGAAACGGCTTGCCGTCGCGATCGAGCGCCTCCAAAACGATCCGCTCCGGCCGGGTGACCTCGCCATAGATTTCCGGAATCGACAGGCAGCCTTCTTCGGCCCGGTCCCGGCCCTCGGCGCTGACGATGACCGGATTGATCATCGCGAACCGATCATCTTCCACCCCGACCACCGCCACCCGTTGGGTGATCCCGATCTGGTTGGCGGCGAGCCCGACGCCCTTGGCGGCGTCCATCGTCTCGAAGAGATCGTCGATGAGCCGCCGGAGGGCATCATCCACCACGGTCACCTCGGCGCTTCGAGTCCGAAGCGACGAGGAGCCGAGCAAGTGAATGTCGCGGAGCGCCATCAGGCCTTCGCGTCGGGCGACACCTGGTCGCCGACTTGGACGATCCGACTCCGTTCGATCACCAGCTGGGCGGTGCCCGATTCGATGGTCACCCGCTGCTCCTTGATCTCCTTGATCTTCCCGACGACGCCACCGGCGGTGACGACCTCGTCGCCCTTCTTGATGTTGGCGAGCAGCTCGGCGTGCTTCTTCCGAGCCTGGCTCTGGGGCCGGAGCAGGAGGAAATAGAAGATCGCGATCAAGGCGACCATCTGCACGGCGAGGACGATCATGCCCGAGGGGCCAGAGTCGGTCGGCGCCATCAACGAGAGCAACGCGGGAACGGTCATTCTTCACTCTTTCCTTGGGTGTAGCGCGCCAGCCACTCGCGCTTCCAGTGGTCGAAACGGCCCTCGAGGATCGCCGCGCGGGCCAGGTTCCCGAT
This sequence comes from Gemmatimonadales bacterium, assembly GCA_046160105.1. Taxonomy (GTDB): domain Bacteria; phylum Gemmatimonadota; class Gemmatimonadetes; order Gemmatimonadales; family GWC2-71-9; genus SHZU01. The sequence goes on from JBJXGT010000014.1 coordinate 57,206, forward strand.
CCGGAGCAGGAATCGGATGTTGTGGAGCGAGACCAGTCGGAGTCCGAGGATCTCCTCGGCCATGAACAGGTGGCGGAGGTAGGCCTTCGAGAATCGCTGACAGGTGTGGCAGTCGCAATCGGGGTCGAGCGGCTCCTCAGCCATCTTGTGCGACGCGTTTCGCACGTTGACCCGACCCGCCATGGTCCAGGCGCTGCCGTGCCGCCCGTTCCGGGTCGGGGCCACGCAGTCGAACAGGTCGACGCCCCGAGCGATTCCCTCGACCAGATCCTCCGGGAACCCCACCCCCATAAGATAACGGGGCCGATCCCGGGGCAGCGCCGGCTCGAGTTCCTCTAAGATGCGATGCATCACCGGCTTGGGCTCGCCGACCGAGAGCCCGCCGATCGCCGTTCCGGTCCACGGCCCGAGCGCCAGGCTGCCCTCCAATGACCGGGCCCGAAGATCCCGGAAGGTGCCACCCTGGACGATCGGCCAGAGGGTCTGACGGTCGCCGGCGCCGGCGGCCTCGGCGAGCTCCTGATGGCGCCGCCGGCACCGTTCCAACCACCGGAGCGAGCGCTCCATCCCTTCCTCGGCGAGGGCTTCGGACGCCCCGCCAGGCACCACGTGATCAAAGGCCATCGCGATGTCGGCGCCGAGGTCCCATTGGATCTCGACCGCTTTTTCCGGGGTGAGGAACCGGGTGCTCCCGTCGACGTGGCTGACGAACTCGACGCCCTCCTCGGAGATCTTCCGGAGGGTTTCGAGCGAGAAGACCTGGAAGCCGCCCGAGTCGGTCAGCATCGGCTTCCGCCAGGTGGTGAACCGATGGAGCCCGCCGGCGCTGGCCACCACCGCTTCACCGGGCCGGAGGTGGAGGTGATAGGTGTTGCCGAGGATGATCTCGGCGCCGGCGTCGGCCACCTCGGCGGGGTGGAGGCCCCGGACCGCGCCTAACGTTCCGACCGGCATGAAGGCCGGGGTGTGAACCACCCCGTGGGGCAGAGTCAGCTGGCCGGCGCGGGCGGCGCCCTCGGTGCGATCCAGGGAGAATTCGAACATGGCGGGGGCAAAGATAGCGGGCTAGAGCGTCTCGCCAGCCGCGACCCGCCGGTAGAGCGCGAGGTAACCCTCGGCCATGGTCCGGTGGGAGAACCGCTCGGCGACGCGCGCCCGGCAGGCTTCCGGTCGAACCCGATCGACGGCGGCGCGACCGGCCACCAGGTCGTCGAGGGTGTCCCCGAGGACGCCCACCTCGGCGGTGACGATCTCGGGGAGCGCGCCCCGCCGGGTTCCCAACACGGGCGTGCCGCTCGCAAGGGCCTCGATCAGGGTGAGCCCGAACGGCTCCTCCCATCGGGCCGGCATCCACAGGCACGCCGCCTCGGCGAGCAGCCGGCGTTTCTCGTCACCGTCCACCGTCCCGACGAATCGGACCCCCCGCCGAAACACCGGCCGCCACCCTCCCGCCACGACCAGCGGATGCCCCGACCGCCGAGCCCCTTCGACGGCCCATTGCCAGCCTTTCAAGGTCCGAAGGCGGCCGAGGAAGAGATCGAAGGGTCCCTTGGTGGCGGCGAATTGGTAGTCGTTCGGATCGAGGCCGTTGTAGACGAAGGCGCCGGCCCCGTTCCGGGTGGCGTGATCGGCCGAGAGGCAGACCATGTTAGGCGGGAGTTGGCGGGGATGGGGCCGGGGGTTGCCGTGCTGGGTCCATAGCGTCGGGATCGGCCCCGGGGGACAGGGCCGATGGGCGTGGAGCACCTCGGCCCCCCGAGGAAGATGGCGGGCCACGTCGAAGTGGTAGTCCTCGGCCGAGCCGGAATCGACCTCGATAACGCGCGCTTCGGGAATTCGTGAGCCCCGGCCCGCGATCAGGGTCACTTCGTGCCCCAGCTCGGCGAGCCCGCGGGCGAGCCAGTGGACGACCCGCTCGGTGCCGCCATATCCCTGGACCGGGACTCGACCGTGGAAGAACAGAGCGACGTGCATCGCCGCCAATCTACCGGATCACCATCGCGTCGCCGTACGAATAGAACCGGTAGCGGGCCTCGATCGCGTGGCGATAGCCCTCCCGGACCAGCGCCATCCCGCCGAACGCGCTGACCAGCATCAGCAGCGTCGAGCGGGGCAGATGGAAGTTGGTGATCAGCCGATCCACCGCGCGGAACTCGAACCCCGGCAGGATGAGCAGTTCGGTTGCTTGGGGCCCGACCCGAAGGCCGCCCTCGGCCCGAATCGCCGATTCGAGGGCGCGGACCACCGTGGTGCCGACCGCCCAGACGTGCCGCCCTGCCTGGCGCGTGGTGGCAAACCGCTCGGCCAGCGACTCGGGGATCGTGAACGTCTCCCGGTGCATCCGATGCTCGCGTGGATCGGTGGCTTCCACCGGCTGGAACGTTCCGGGCCCGACCTCGAGATCGAGCTGTTCAATGGCCACGCCCCGATCGCCGAGCGCCGCGAGCAGTCCAGCGGTGAAATGAAGACCAGCCGTCGGCGCCGCGACGCTCCCTTCGCGCTCGGCGAACACGGTTTGGTAGCGCTCGTCGTCGGTACCGTCGGGCGCTCGCTCGATGTAGGGCGGCAGGGGTAGTCGGCCGAACCGGTCCATCGCCTGTTCCGCGGTGCCGCCGACGAACCGGACCAGACGGTTGGCGCCGTCGAGCACCGCCACCGTCTCGACCTCGATCCCTTCGCCGAGGGCGATTCGCTTCCCCGGCCTGAGCGCGCTGCCGGGCTGGCCCATCGCGACCCAGGTGTCGTCGGCGCCGGGGTGGATCAGGAGCACTTCGGCGGGCGCGCCCGAGGGCCGCCGGCCGAGCAGTCGGGCGTGCCGCACCTTGGTGGAGTTGAGCACCAGCAGGTCGCCGGGCGGGATCAGCTCGGCCAGGTCGACGAAATGCCGGTCGGCGATCGTGCGGCGGTCCCGATCGAGCATCAGCAATCGACTCTCGCCGCGCACGGCGCTTGGCGTCTGGGCGATCAGCTCGGCGGGGAGATGGTACTCGAAATCGGCGGTGGCGACCTGGTCAGCCTTCAAACAGCGTTCCCTGGTTGGCCGGCGGCTTGATCCCAAACCGCCGGTACGCCTGCGCGGTGGCGACCCGGCCCCGCGGGGTCCGCTCGAGAAATCCCTGCTGGAGGAGATAGGGCTCGTAGACCTCCTCCAAGGTGCCGCTGTCCTCGCCCACCGCGGCGCCTAACGTCTGCAGCCCGACCGGCCCGCCCCCGAACTTCTCGATGATCGTCATCAGGAGCCGGCCGTCCATGTCGTCGAGTCCGAACTCGTCGACGTTGAGTCGGGCCAACGCCTCGGCCGCGACCGCGGCGGTGATCACCCCGTCGGCCCGGACCTGGGCGTAGTCGCGGACCCGGCGAAGGAGCCGATTGGCGATCCGCGGGGTGCCCCGGCTCCTCCGGGCGATCTCCAGGGCCCCGGTCGGCTCGGTGGGGACGTCGAGAATGGTCGCCGATCGGCGGACGATGGTGGCCAGATCGTCGGCGTCATAGAAGTTGAGCCGCTCGACGATCCCGAATCGGGCCCGCATCGGCGGGGTCAGCTGACCGAACCGAGTCGTCGCCCCGACCAGGGTGAACGGCTCGATCGCCATCGGGATCGTCTGGGCGTTAGGCCCCTCGGCGATCCTCACGTCGATCCGAAAATCCTCCATCGCGGGATAGAGGAACTCCTCCAGGATCGGCCGGAGCCGGTGAATCTCGTCGATGAACAGGATGTCGCCCTTGGCGAGCCCGGTCAGGAGTCCCACCAGGTCGCCGGGCTTCTCCAGCACCGGACCGGAGGTGGTCCGGATCTGGACGCCCATCTCCTTCGCCATCAGCATCGCCAGGGTGGTCTTGCCGAGACCGGGTGGGCCGAAGAAGAGGATGTGGTCGAGACTCTCCTTCCGAGCCCGAGCCGCGTCGATCGCGATCTGGAGCGAGCTTTTCACCGCCGCCTGGCCGACGAACTCGTCCAGCCGCGACGGCCGGAGCGCCGCCTCGGTGCTGCCCTCCTCGGGGAGTTCGTCCGGAGTGGTGATCTCGACCCGGCTCATGGTCGCGCTACTTGGCCTCGGCGTTCCAGCGGACCGGACGGTCACCCGGCCAAACCAGGTGCCGGGCATGGCAGGCGACACAGCGGTCTTCGGCGACTTGGACGTCGACCGGGACGAATTTTCGGTTGGTCACCCGACACTTGGTGCAGAGCCACTCGGCCGTCTGGTGCGGTCGCATCGCCAACGTCTTGATCACCGGCCCCCCTTGGTTGTCGACAAGTGCTGCAATGCCCGCTTGATGACCGTGGCCGCGTCGTCGGACGGTCCCGCGGTCACCGCGGAGCGAACCGCCTCGTCCGCCGCCGCCGGCGCGAAGCCGAGCGACAGAAGAGCTCGCTGGGCCTCCTCGGCCGCCGAGCCGGTCCGGATTCCCGAGCCGACCGAGATATCGGCGAACCGGTCCGAAAGTTCGAGGACCAGCCGCTCGGCCTTCTTCCGGCCGATCCCGGACACCGTCGACAGCGCCGCCAGGTCCTTCCCCTGGATCGCCCGCACGGTCCGGTCGCCGCCCAAGTTCGAGATCAGGGCGAGGGCCAGCTTCGGCCCGAACCCGCTGGCCGAGAGCAGCCGCTGAAAGATGGCCCGGTCGGTCGGCCGATCGAAGCCGTAGAGCGTCCAGCCGTCCTCCCGCACCACCAGCTCGGTGAACAGCGAGCAGCGTTGCCCCGCCTTCGGGAGCCGCTCGAAGGTGCCGACCGGGACGGTCACCGCGTAGCCCACCCCGCCGTCGGTGGCGATCACCACCGTTTCGCCGGAGCGATCGGCCAGCACGCCGGTGACGGTCGAGATCATCGGCTGGCTCGCTTGACGCCACGCATCAGATGGGTGAGGGCCACGGCCACGCCGTCGGCCGCGTCGGCGGGAGTCGGGGCGGTCTTGAGTCCGAGCAGCTTCGCGACCATGAATCCGACCTGGGGTTTGAGAGCGCCGCCCCGCCCGACGATGGCCTTCTTGATCATCGCGGGCGGATACTCGAACACGTCGACCCCCGCGAGCGCGCCGGCGAGCAGGATCACGCCGCGGGCATGGCCCAGGACGGCGGTGGTCCGGGCGTTGCCGCCGTAGAAGATGTCCTCCACCGCCAGCGCGGTCGGGTGATGGCGAGCCAGTAACTCCGCCAACCCTTCGTGTATCGTCTTGAGGCGCAACGGCAACGGGGTGCGGGGGCTGGTCCGAATCACCCCGCACTCGACCAGACGCCCGACCCGGCCCGGCGCCCCCGGACCGACCACACCATAGCCGACCGTGGCGGTTCCGGGGTCGATGCCGAGCACCGTCATCGGGTCGAGGCTAGGCCTCGGCCAGCGTCGCGGCGTCGATATCGAAGTTGGCGGAGACCTTCGAGACGTCCTCCTGCTCTTCGAGCATCTCCATCAACTTCAGCAGCTTGGTGGCATCATCGCCGCCCACCTTGACGGTGTTCTTGGGCACCATCGCGACCTCGGCCGACTCGATGGCGAACCCCTTCGAGCGGAGCCTGTCCTGAACCACGTGAATATCGGCGGGGCTGGTGGTGACGAGGTACTGCTCACCTTCCACCGCGAAATCCTCCGCGCCGGCCTCGAGCGCGGCCTCCAGGGTCGCGTCCTCCGGGGATTTCGCGGCGTCGAGGTAGATCTGTCCCTTCCGGTCGAACATCCAGGCCACCGAGTTCGAGGCCCCGAGGTTGCCGCCGTTGCGGGTGAAGGCATGGCGCACCTCGGCCACGGTCCGGTTGGCGTTGTCGGTGGTCGCTTCGACGAAGATCGCGGCCCCGCCCGGACCGTAGCCCTCGTAGCTGACCTCTTCGTAGACGGCGCCCTCGAGCTCCCCGGTGCCCTTCTTGATGGCCCGCTCGATGTTCTCGTTCGGCATGTTGACGGCCCGGCCCGCGTCGATCGCGGTTCGGAGCCGGGGGTTGGCGTTGGGGTCGCCGCCGCCGGCCTTGGCGGCCACGGTGATTTCCCGGATGCACTTGGTCCACACCGAGGCTCGACGCGAGTCGGTGACGGCCTTCTTCCGCTTGATCTGTTTCCACTTACTGTGGCCGGCCATGGCTGTTCCTTGCGGTGCAACGCGTCACAACTATAGAGGGCAGGGCACCGGTGGCAAGAGCCCGGTCACCGGCGGACCCGGGCGGCCTTGTTGACCGCTTCGGCCGCCTCGAAACCGAGCCCATCCTTGACCGGACCGACCAGCCCCGCGAGCAGGTGGCCGACTTCGTCGGGGCGGATCTCGGCCTTGAGGGTTCCGATGGTGGCGGCTAGCCCGCGCTTGAGCGAGAGGGGGAGCGTCAGGCTCGACAACCGGCGTTCCAGGAGGATGATCCGGCGCCGGGTGGCCCGTTCCGGAAACGGGTGGTCGGCGTCGAGGTCCTCGAGGACCCGGATCACCAGCCAGAGGGCGAAGAGACCGTCCCGCCGGGGCCCGCGAGGCGCCACGGCCAGCAGGTCGACCAAGGTCCGACAGGCCGGGGTCAACCCGTTCACCGGGGCAGCCTCCGAACCGCGTCGAACACCAGATCCGGGGTGATCTCCTCGAGGCAGCGATGGTGCTCGAGCGGGCAGACCGGCCCGCCCATCGATGAACACGGGCGGCACTCGAGGTCGCGTTGGAGCACCGTCGCGCGGGCTCGGTAGGGGAAGAAACCGAACGCCTCCACGGTCGGCCCGTACAAGGCCACGACCGGGGTGCCGACGGCGGTGGCGAGGTGCATCGGGCCCGTGTCCCCGGCGACCGCGCAACGGGCGAGTTTGAGGAGGGCCGCGGTCCCACCGATGTCGAACCGGCCACCCGCGCTGGTGGCATGGTCGCCGCCGGCCACCGCCACCTCCTCGCAGAGCGCCTGCTCCTTCGGGCCGCCCAGCACCACGACCTCGTGGCCATGGGTGGTCAGCATTGCCACCAAGTGCTGCCAATGCCGCACTGGCCACCGCTTGGTGGCATGCGCCGCGCCGGGAACCACCGCGACCAACGCGCTGGACGGATCGAGTCGTTGATCCGCCAGGAACGTGCGAGCGCTGTCGAGCGCTTCGCGTTTGAGGAAGAACTCGAGCGGCCCGTCATCGGGGGTCACGTCGAGATCGCGGGCGGCGTCGAAGTACCGCTCGGCGACGTGGCGGCGGTCGCGGTAGATGTCGCGTTTGAGCTTGATCAGCACCCCGCGGGCGATGCGGTGTTTCGGAAACCGGCCCCACCGCCTGCCGACCCGGGCCGCCAGGGCCCGACTGCGGAGGCTGCCGTGGAGGTCGATGTAGTGGGTGTATCCCCCGGTCGCGAGTCGGCGGGCCAGATCGGCGAGGGGCGTGGTCGGCCGGAAGCCGATGACTTCGTTGAGCCGCGGATTGGTCTCCAGGAGCGGGACGAACTCGGCCTTGGTCACGTAGGTCATCCACCCATCCGGGTGTCGCCGCCGAATGGCCCGCAGGAGCGGGGTGGTCAGCAGGATGTCGCCCATCGAGCTGAATCGAACGAGCGCGATGCGTGGGGCCACGAGGTCGACTGGGATCAGGAGAGCGGAAGATAGCGCATCGCGGCGAGGAGTCCGTTCTCGGCGAAGGCGCTTCTAGTCGCCGGGTTGGCTCAGGGCCCGGCGCGCGATGGCGGCGAGCCACATCCGCCGAATCAGCGCGCTGCCCGGGTAGATGAGCCGCCAGTACACCGCGAATCGCTGGCGAGCCCAGGCGTCGTTGGCATAGATCCGCGTCTCGGTGGTGAGCCGCGATCCACCCCGGGTGGGCGTCACGACGAAGTTCATGGTCGCGAGCGCGGTTCCGGCTCGCTGCGGCGCGCGGTACTCCGCGGGTGTGGCCGGCCGAGGCTGGCCCTTCCTGGTCAGGACCGCCGAGCCGAAAACCAGCTCGACGGGCGGAGCGCGCACCAGGTCGACGAAACCGCCCCGAATCGCCACCTCGATCAACGGCTCCCGAGTCCCGGCGTCGAGGATAGTCCCCGGCAGCGGGCGCCCGCCTCTGCGGATCGCGGTGAGGAGCCGGAACAGCCGGATCTCGTCGGCGCGAACCAACTCGGCCGCCCGGTAGACTTGGGTCGGCGGAGCCGCGATCGTCTTCTCGTGGAACTCGGCGAATTGCCAGACCGGCGCGATCGAGTCGAGATGGCTCAGTGGGCTGGTCACCCGGTGATCCGGGGCCGGCAAGCCCACGCCGAGGGCGACCAGCACCGCGCCGGGCACCAGCAGTGGAACGGCTCGCCGCGTGATCGTCCGCCGCCACGCTCGCGCCATCCACCGAAACATCCCGCCTGCGACCAGCAGCATCCCGGCGTATAGGATCGCGGATTCGACCATGGTGAGTCCTCCCCTTTCGCTCAACGGGGCGGCGTGGAAGCCCATCCTCCGCGCAAGCCGCGCCGGGAGGTCCGATTCCCCGCCCCGGATCGATATCGGTGCAAGATACCCGGTGACCGGTTTCGGCCGGAGGCGGGGTGCGCCGAGGGGGCCGGCGGATCCCGCCCTATTAGTTTCCCCCTATGCAATGGGACGTGGCGATCCGCCTGCTCGGTGTCGCCAAGCCGTATCGATCGCTGTTCGTGGCGGGCCTGGCCGCCACCTTCTTTGCCTCGCTGTTCGACGGGGCGACCGTCGTCATCCTGATCCCCCTTCTCCAGTCGCTCTTCGGCACGGCGGGATCGCTGGCGACCGGCAGCACCGACCTCGAGATCCTCACCAATCGGATTCTCGCCCCCCTGATCGGCGGATTGCCGCGCCGGGACATCGCCCCCCGGCTGGTGATGCTGCTGGTGGTCGTGATGGTGGCCAAGAACGCGCTGACCTACGCCGCCAACCAGATCTCGGTCGCGGTCCAGGAGGGATTGGTGCGCGACCTTCGGCTCCGGTTGTATCGCCACCTGCTCCAGCTCGACCTCACCTTCTTCCAACGCACGCGGCAGGGCGAGTTGATCGGCGGGCTGATGGCCGACGTCGATCAATCCAAGCAGGTCGTCTCGGCGGCCCTGGCCGCCTTCTTCCAGAATATCGTGATGATCGCCAGCTCGCTGGCCGTGCTGGGTCTGATCTCCTGGCGGCTCACCCTGATCACCCTGGGCGCCGCCCCCCTGCTGGTGCTCGGCATCCAGCAGCTGTTGATCCGACTCCGGCGCCACGCCCGCGAATGGGCCGACGAGCGGGGCCAACTGACCTCGACGGTGTCCGAGCGGCTCGGCGCCATCAAGCTGATTCGGGGCTACGGGACCGAAGAGCAGGAGGCGGCGACCTTCGGGGCCCAGGCTGCCCGCTACCGGAAACGAGTGATGCGGACCCAGCGATATTCGTCGCTGACTCACCCGGTGACCGAAATTTTCGGTGGCCTCGTCGTCATCGTGATCCTCTGGGCCGCCAGCAACCCGGCCATCAGCGGCGTGCTCCTCCAGCCATCGGTGACGATCGGCTTCCTGGTGGTGGCCCTCAAGATGATGGCGCCGATCAAATCCCTGTCCCAGTTCCCGACCAACCTCGCCCTCGCGCTGGCGAGCGCCGAGCGGGTCTTCACCTGGCTCGACCTCGAGGCCACCGACGTCGATCCCCCTGGTTTGGGCGTAGCCCGGTTCGAACGCGCCCTCGAGTTCCGCGGGGTTTCCTTCAGCTACGGCAACGAGGCGATCCTCGACGACGTGTCCTTCACCGTGCCCCGCGGGTCGATCGTGGCGGTGGTCGGGCCGTCCGGGGCGGGAAAGACGACGCTGCTCGAGCTGGTCCCTCGATTCTACGAGCCCCAGGCCGGCGCCATTCTGCTCGACGGCGTTCCACTGACCCAGATTACCCGGACCTCGCTCCGCGCCCTGATCGGCCTGGTCGGACAGGACACCGTTGTCCTGAACGACACCGTCCACGCCAACATCGGCTACGGTCGTCCGAGCGCCACCCGGGCCCAGGTCGAGGCGGCCGCCCGGGCCGCGAATGCGTTCGAGTTCATCGAGCGGCTCCCGAACGGGTTCGACACCCTCCTCGGTGAGCGGGGCACCCGGCTGTCGGGCGGCCAGCGGCAGCGGATCGCGATCGCCCGGGCCTTGCTCAGGGACCCACCGATCTTGATCCTCGACGAGGCTACCAGCGCCCTCGACACCGAATCGGAGCGGCTGGTGCAGGAGGCCATCGACCGATTGATGGCCGACCGAACCGTGCTCGTCGTTGCCCACCGACTGGCGACAGTGCAGCATGCCGACGAGATTCTAGTCCTCGAGCAGGGGAACATCGTCGAACGCGGAGACCATCTGACCTTGTTGGCCAATAACGGACTCTACCGGCGACTCTACGACCTCCAGTTTCGCACCGTTCCGGAGGGCGAATGACCGGCCCGTCGGTGCTCCTGGTTGCCCCGTTCGATGACGCCGTCCACGCCCACTCGACCCAACGAGCCCGGGCGCTGGAGCGGCTCGGCTGCGACGTCACCACCTTCGACCTCCGCAAACGGCTCGGCCTGCTCGGCCGACTGGCGGGCAGCGATCTCCGCTCCCGGCTCCTCAAGAGCATCGAGGTGGCCGAGGCGACGCTGGTGCTGGTCATCGGCGGCTACGACATCGACGAGACCCTGGTCGATTCGATCCGCTCGGCTACCGGAGTGAAACTGGTCAACTGGTTTCCGGACGACGTCGGCTCGATCGACGAGGCGCTCCGGGTGGCTCGCGGCTACGACCAGATCCTCGTGGCGGGCTCCGACGTGGCCGCTGCGTTCGAACGCTCCACCGGTGCGGTGCCCGAGGTGCTTCCCCACGCGGCCGACCCGTCGGTGTACCGGCCCCTCCGCAGCAAAGGCCAGTATCGCGCCAACGTCGTCTTCGCCGGCGGCGCCACCCCAACCCGCGAGAAGTACCTCGGCGAGCTGGTCGAGTTCGGGCTGGCGGTCTGGGGCCCGGGTTGGCGGAAGACCAGTCTCCGCGATTATTGCCGCGGCGAACTTCGGACCACCCCGGAGTTCGTCCGAGCCTACGGCGGCGCTTCGGTCGCCGTCAATCTCCACCACGGCCTTGGTTCCAACGGCCTGTCCTACGCGTTCTGCAACCAACGAGTCTTCGAGCTGGCGGCGATGGGCATTCCCCAGATCGTCGACCTCCGAACCGATCTGCCCGGCTATTTCGCCGACGGGGTCGAGGTCGTGACCTTCACGACGCCGAAAGAGCTCAAGGCCCGGGTCCAAGAACTGCTCCACACGCCCGCGAGTGCCGAGGAGATCGGCGCCGCCGCTCGGCGGCGGGCGCTCGCCCAGCACACCTACATGCATCGGATGGGGCGACTCCTGACGGCCGTTGGAGTGAAACACGCCGACCTGAAGCCCGTCGCCGACGCCGCGGTCGAATAACCGGACCGGGCCCCGATGTCGTGGCGCGGCCTCAAGGTGGTCCTCGTGGCCAAGTTCAACACCGCCTATCACCGGACCGGCCTCGGGCTCGCCGAAGCGCTGGGTGAGTTGGGTTGCGAGGTGCGGCGGGTCGACCTGCGCGCCAAGACCTGGGAGCGGTGGATCGGTCGCTCGCTCGGCCGGCGTCTCGGTGGCGCGGTGCGGGGGGCCGATCTCGTCCTCAGCTACAAGGCCGCCGAGCTCACCCCGTCGCTGGCGGAGGCGGCCAAGTCCGGCAGCCGGGCGATCTGGGTCAACTGGTTTCCGGACAGCCCCCACCTGCTCGACGTGGCCCTGACGAACAGCGCCAGCTACGATCGCTGCTTCCTCTTCGACAGCTTCATGGTGGATCGGCTCCGCCAGGCGGGCCGTCCCGCCGAGTTTCTTCCCCTCGGGTACGACCCGGCGTTCTATCGCCCGATTCCGGATCCGGGTGCGATGGTTCCCCTGGTATTCGTCGGTTCGACAGAACCGCTTCGCGACGCCGCGTTGGCTCGGCTCGACGGCCTTGGTCTCCGCCTCTGGGGGCCCGGGCGACCCGCGGGGCCCTTGTTCGGCCAGACCCTGGTGCGGACCTATGCGCGGGCCCAAGTCGCCCTCAACATCCATCAGTTTTTCGGGGAGCCTCCGGCGATGGGCCGCTACGGTACCGGGGCCAACCAGCGCGTCTTCGAGCTGGCGGGGATCGGGGTGCCCCAGTTATGCGACGCCAAGGCCGACATCGCCCGGAGCTTCGTGGAGGATGCCGAGATCGTCCTGTTTCGCACCGGCGACGAACTCCGCGCCAAGGCCGAGGCGCTTCTCGCCGACCCGGCGTGGCGAACTCGTCTCGCCGACGCGGCCCACCGGCGAGCCCTCGCCGAGCACACCTGGCGGGCCCGCCTCGGCGAACTGCTCGCGCGAGTGCTCCGATGAGGATCTCCGGGTTCACCATCGTCCGGAACGCGATCCAACTCGATTTTCCGGTCATCGAGAGCATCCGATCGATCCTGCCGCTCTGCGACGAGGTGGTGGTCAACGTGGGCCGCTCGGACGACGAGACGCGCGACGTGGTGCACTCGATCGCCGATCCCAAGGTCCGAATCATCGAAACGGAGTGGGACTTCAGTCGAGGCAGCACCGTGCTTCGGGACGAGACGGCCCGGGCGATGGCGGCCTGCCGTCACCCGTGGGGGATCTACATCCAGGCGGACGAAGTGCTTCACGAGGCCGGCGCCGAGGCATTCCTCGGGATGATCCGCGCCGCGGCCGACGACCCGCGAGTCGAAGGGGTCGCGCTCCGGTACCGGCACATCTTCGCCGACCCGGGACTCGAGGCGGTCAATCGGCACTGGTATCGCCGGGAGGTGCGCGCGGTGAGGCTCGACCCCGCCGTGGGGGTCCGCCCGTATCGCGACGCCCAGGGGTTTCGGGTCGGTCCCGAGGCGAGGCGGATCCGGGCCCGGTTGGCCGACGCCGAGATGTTCCACTACGGCTACCTCCGCTCCGCGGCGGCGATGCGGGGTCGAGTCGGCGTCGACCGCACGCTCTACCCGGCTCGCCCCGCCCCGGCGGACGATCCCGCCCACCTCTCGTGGTTTCCGGGGATCCGGCCGTTTGAGGGCCGGCACCCGGCGGTGGCCGCCGACTGGGTGGCCCGTCACGCCGTCGACGCCGAGCGCCGGGTGGGACCGCCTAACGTCGGGTGGCGACATCTCCGGTTCTATCTCTCCGACCTGGTCGAGCGGGCGACCGGGTATCGGCCCTTCGAGTTTCGCAACTACGATCTGGTGTGACGACCGACCTCCGGTGGTTCTCGCCCAACAAGTTCGGAACCCTGGTGGTGCCGGGGCTTCGCCGCGCCGGCCTGACGGTTGCCACCGAGGGGGCCGGGCCGGCCGGTCTGGCCGTCGCGATCGACGGCCCGACGGCCGAGGCGGCGTATCGATACTCCGTTCGCCATCACTGTCCGCTGGTGCTGTACCTCTGGGACCTGCCCCCCTGGCGCCTCGGCGCGGGCCGGCCGGACTGGGTTGGCGAGGTCTTCGGCCGGATCGTCCGCCTGCCTCGACTCACCGGGGGATACCCGGAGCGGGCCGGTTTCTACAGCCGGCTCCAGTTCATCGGCCGGAAGGCGCGGGCGGTGTGGGTCCCGTCGGAGGCCACCGCCGAGGACGTCCGGGCTCGCTTCGGCCTCGAGCCCGAGGTGGTTCCCTACTGCTTCGATTCGACCCGATTCGTGCCGGGGCCGTGGCGTTCGGACTCGTCGCTTCGCCTCTTCACGGTGTCGCGTCTGGTGCCCCACAAGAATCAGGCGGCGGTCATCCGGGCCGCCGCGCGCCTGGATCCGGCCGCCGTGGTGCACCTGATCGGCCAGGGCGCCGACGGGGGCCACCTCCAGGCGCTGGCGGCGCGGCTCCACGTCGATCTGGTGCTGGAGTCCCATGGGGTCTCCGACGACGTGGTCGTGGCCGGGTATCGGCGCTCGACGGTCGTCGTGGCGCCGAGTCGATTCGAGGGGTTCGGGCTCACCCCGATCGAGGGGTTGGCGTCCGGAATCCCGGTGGTCGCCTCCGACATCGGTCCTCATCGGGAGTTCCTCGATCCGCGGACCACCTTCGTCCCGCTCGACGACGACGAGGCGTTGGCCAGCGGGATTCGGGCCGCCGTCGCTCGGGGGCCGATCGCCGACCCGGCGTTGGGCTCGGTGACGATCGAGGCGGCCGTCGACCGGTTCGCGGTCCGCTGCCGCGCCCTGCTCGCCGGCTGACCGAGATGCCCGATCTCCTCCTGGTCCACGACTTCCCGCCGTTAGGCGGCGGCATCGCCCGCTGGATGGCGGAGTTCGCCAAGCGGGCCGACCTGGTGGTGTCCACCGGTACCCTGCCGGACGCCGACGATGGTGCCTTTCCGGGCGGGGTCGATCGGCTCGGGTTCTCCTCGAACCTCCTCAAGACGCTCCCTGGCCAGCTGTTTTGGCGGAGCCGGGTCAAGGCCTTGGTGAAGGAGCACGCGCCCCGCTTCATCTGGGCCGGCAACGTTCGTCCGGCGGGCCCGGTGGCGGCCGGTACCGCGGCGCGCCACCGGGTCCCCTTCGGACTGATGCTCCACGGCGGCGACCTCCTTCGTCTCGCCGAACGGCAACGGCGGTCGCGGCGGCGCCGGCGGATGGTGCGAGGGGTGCTGTCGACGGCGGCCGCGGTGGTCGCCAACAGCCGGTGGACCGCGGAACTCGCCACCGAGGTGGCCGCCGAGTTCGGCGCCGATCTCGGTGATCGCCTCCGGGTCGTCCCGTTGGGATCCGACCCGACGGTCTTCCGGCCCCGGGCCGACCGGGCCGCGATCCTCGAGCGATTCCGGCTGCCTCCTAACTTCTCATGGCTGCTGACCGTGGCGCGCCTGGTGCCCCACAAAGGCATCGATCGCGGCATCGAGGTGCTCGGTCGCTTGCGCCACCTCTATCCCGAGCTCGGCTATCTCGTGGTCGGCCAAGGGCCCGATCGGCCCCGGCTCCAAGCCCTGGCCGACCAGGAGGGCGTGGCCGATCGGGTCCTCTTCCTGACCGACGTCGCGGACTCGGACCTGCCGGCGGTTCACGCCATGGCGGCCGTGTACCTGGGACTCAGCCGTCAGGACGGGCTCGAGGTCGAGGGGTTCGGGATCTCGCTGGTCGACGCTGCCGCGAGCGGGGTACCGGTGGTTGCCGGGCAGGGTGGGGGAACGGCCGACGCCGTGCTCGACGGCGAAACCGGCCTCCTGGTGCCGGCCGCCGACCCGGCGGCTATCGCGGCGGCCGTCGACTCGCTGTTAGGCGACCCCGAACGGCGGGCGGAGCTGGGGCGGGCGGGCCGGGACTGGGTCGAGCGCGACCGCAACTGGGATCGGGTCGCCCGCGATCTCGCCGCGATCAGTCGGGCGGCGGCCACCGCTGCACCGAGCTGATCGCGTTGGTCGGGCAGGACCGGACCACTCGATCGCCGAGCGGCGACCACCACTGCCGGGGCGCTCGGACGTACGCTTTCCCGTCGTCGCCCCGCCCGTAGACGTCGGGCCGCCGGGCCGAGCAGAACCCGCAGGCGACACAGGCGTTCGCGTCGATCGTCAGCTCGACCTCCCGTTGGGGATGGATCCCGGGTGGCAGGTCGTGGAGATCGGTGGCCAGGAGATCGAGGGTCGCGTTCGAGGCCCGGAACCCCTCGGCGATCAGATAAGGCGTCCGGTTGAAGGCGAACATCGAGACCTTCTCCACCCGGGGCCGCACCAGGATGACCGGCGGCTCGGTCCACTCCCGGAGCAACTCCTCGGTGAGGGTCTGCATCACGATCTCGAGGCCTCGGGCGTAAGTGGCCGCGAATCCCTGCCGCTCGATCCCGTGGCGCTGACTGCCGGAGGCGCCCACGTCGACGGCGATGATCGGGCCCCGGGTGACCGCGAGCGCCGCCCGGATCGGCAGGTTCTCGATCACCGCGCCATCGACGCAGATCCGTCCGTTGATCGGCCGCGGCGCGAGGATGCCGGGCAGCGCGCACGACGCGAACACCGCCTCGCCGACCTGGGCGTCGGTGAGCCCCGGAAGACCCCACAGCACCTGAACCCCGGAGTTGAGGTCGACCGTGTTCACCACCAGGCGACGCGGCAGTTGGTCGAAGGTCCGGCTCCCGACGATCGAACCGATCAGGGCCTCGAGTGGTTCGCGCCGGTACACCGACGGCGCCAGCATTCGCTTGAGTGCCATATCGAGGTGGGCCACCCGGAACACGTCGCTCCGCCGGATCGCCAGGGCCCGATCCTCCATCTCCTGGATCGACATCCCGGTGGCCCAGGCCGCCCCGATCAGCGCCCCGATGCTGCAGCCCACCACCACCTCCGGCACCAGGCCTCGCTCGTCGAGGGCGCGCAAGACCCCCACGTGAGCCAGCCCCTTCAACCCGCCGCCGCCGAGCACCAGACCGAACCGAGGTCGCGTCGTCATCCGGGTATATTACCGACGAACCCTCGAACTGAAAAACGACGCCCGTGAATTCCCGCTCCGGCCTCGCCCCGGCGGCACCTCCGCCGTTGACCAGCAGCTACGACGTGAGCGCCCTCCGCGCCGCCGAATTTCCCTGGGCGGACGAGACCATCTTCCTGAACCATGCCGGGATCGGCCCCCTTCCGGAGCGGGTCCGCCGCGACCTGGCGGGCCATCTCTCCCGGCGCGCCGCCGCCCACCGCCTCACCGACGACGACCTCTTCCGGATTCTCGATCGATCCCGGGCCATCGCCGCCACCTTGATCGGGGCCGACCCGACCGAGATCGCGCTGGCCACCAACACCAGCTACGGGATCAACCTCGCCGCCCTGATGCTGCCGCTCGAAGCCGGCGACATCGTGCTGGCCAGTCACGGCGAGTTCCCGGCCAACGTCTTCCCCTGGCGACAGTTGGCTCGCCGCGGGGTCGAGCTCGAGATGGTGCCGGTCACGGCCGAGGGGTGGCCG
Organism: Gemmatimonadales bacterium; assembly: GCA_046160105.1. Classification (GTDB taxonomy): domain Bacteria; phylum Gemmatimonadota; class Gemmatimonadetes; order Gemmatimonadales; family GWC2-71-9; genus SHZU01. Next base: position 74,031 of record JBJXGT010000014.1, read on the forward strand.
GACGAGGCCCGACTCCTCGAGCGCCTCGGCGACCCACGGGTGAAGGTGTTCGCGCTGTCGCTGGTCCAGTTCCATACCGGCTACTGGGCCGACATGGCGGCGTTCTCAGCCCGGTGTCGGGCCACCAACACCTACTTCGTCATCGACGCCATCCAGGGGCTCGGCCAGATACCGTTCGACGTTCGGGATACCCCGGTCGACATCCTCGCCTGCGGGGCCCAGAAGTGGCTCCTGTCGCCCTGGGGCTCCGGATTCACTTACGTGCGCCGCGAGCTGATCGGGAAACTGGAGCCGCCACTGGCCGGGTGGACCGCGTTCCAGGGCGCGGACGATTTCTCCACCCTGGTGCACTATCGCGGGGATTGGTTGCCCGATGCCCGGAGGTACGAGCTGGTAACGTTGCCGTTTCAGGATCTGCTCGGGATGAACGGGGCGATCGGGCTGTTGCTCGAGCTCGGGATCGACGCGATCGCGGCCCACCTGGCCACCATCACCCGGCCGGTCGCCGAGTGGGCCCAGCGCCGTGGCGTCCGGCTCGCCTCGCCCGAGGGCCCCCGGGCCAGCGGGATGATCTGCGTCGCGCCGGAGGATCCGGGCCCGGTGTTCGAGGCCCTGACCGCGGCGGGGGTCGTCGCCTCGCTCCGCGAAGGGGCGATCCGGTTCAGCCCGCACTGCTACAACACCAGCGACGAAATGGAGCGGGTCGCGACCCTGCTGGACCGCGCCCTGTAACCCGATGACCACACTCCGCGAAACCCTCGAGGCGGGCTACCGCTTCAGTCAGCCAGTCGTGACGTTAGGCGCGGCCCTCGACGGCGCCGGCGTCGCCCCCGAGCCGAAGGTCGCCTTCCCGCTCGCGATGATGAATCGCCACGGACTCATCGCCGGCGCCACCGGCACCGGGAAGACCAAGACGCTCCAACTGTTGGCCGAACAGCTCTCCGCCCAAGGCGTCCCGGTCTTCGTGGCCGATATCAAAGGCGATCTCACCGGCCTCGCCACCGCGGGCGCCGCCAACCCGATGATCGAGGAGCGGCTCCGTTCGATCCAGGCCGCGTGGGAGCCCAAGGGGTGCCCGGTCGAGTTCGTCAGCCTGACCGGCAAGATCGGGGTCCAGCTCCGGGCCACGGTCGGTTCGTTCGGCCCCCTCCTCCTCGCCAAGGTGCTCGAGCTCAACGAGACCCAGGCCAGCGTCCTGAGCCTGGTGTTCAAGGCGTGCGACGATCAGGGACTCCTCCTCCTCGATTTCGCCGACCTCCGCTCGGTCCTCAAGTTCCTCTCGAGCGACGAGGGCAAGCCGGTTCTCAAGGAGTACGGCGGGATGTCCCCCGCCACGGTGGGGGTGCTGCTCCGCAAGATGGTCGAACTCGAACAGCAGGGCGCCGAGCGGTTCTTCGGCGAACCGGAGTTCGACGTCCACGACCTGCTTCAGCAGACCAAGGACGGGCACGGGATCATCACCTGCCTCGAGCTGTCGGACTGCCAGGACAAGCCGGCCCTTTTCTCGACCTTCATGATGTGGCTCTTGGCCGAGCTCTATCAGAATCTTCCCGAGGCGGGCGACCTCGCCAAGCCCAAGATGGTGTTCTTCTTCGACGAGGCCCATCTCCTCTTCCGCGACGCCTCGAAGCAGTTCCTCGCTCAGGTCGAGCAGGTGGTCCGGCTGATCCGCTCGAAGGGCATCGGGATCTTCTTCGTCACCCAGACGCCCAAGGACGTCCCCGAGGAGGTGCTGGCCCAGCTCTCCAATCGGGTCCGACACGCGCTCCGGGCCCACACCCCCGACGACGAAGCGGCGCTCAAGGCCACCGTGCGGACCTTTCCGCGGACGCCCCACTACGATCTCCAGCAGACCATCACCACGCTTGGCATCGGCGAGGCGGTCGTGACCGGGCTCAATCCGAAGGGCGTGCCGACGCCGGTGGTCGCCGCCCGGATGGTCCCGCCCACGTCCCGGATGGGACCGCTGACGCCCGAGGAGATGAAGGCCGAGCTGGCGGCCTCAGACCTGCTCGGCGAGTACGGCACCGCGATCAATCGGGAAAGTGCCCACGAGCTCCTGGCTCGCCGGCTCGAGCCACCGCCGCCGCCGGTGAGCCGCGCCCCCGACGGTCCGTTCCGCTCGGCGCCGAACCCCGAACCGGAGCGGCCGGCCAAACGCTCCAAGGGAATGGTGGGTGGGTTGGCCGGGGCCCTCGCCGGGGCCCTGACCGGCACGATGGCGCGCACCATCGGGCGGGAATTGGTGCGGGGGGTGTTCGGGATGTTGGGGGGGAAGGCACCGCGGGCCACCCGGCGGACCCGCTGGTAGGTCGTCAGGATAGCTGCAAAAACGCGAAGTTCTTCTTCCCCTTCTGGAGCGCGATGAAGCGCCCGGTGAGGAGATCGCCCGTCCCGATCGACGATTCGGTGGTGGCGATCTTGACGCCGTTGACGGAAAAGCCCGAGGCCTGGATTCCCCGCCGTGCCTCCGCCTTGGACGCCGCCAGTCCGGTCTCCACCAGCGCGTCGACCACCGAGATCCCCCCGGCCAACCGATCGGCGGTCACCCTGGTCCCCGGCACCTCGGCGGCGACGACCGCGAGGGTCTCCCCGTCGGCGGTCTTGAGGTCGCGCCCCCCGAACAGCACCTCCGACGCGGCGATCACCCGATCCGCGGTCTCGGCGCCATGCACCCGGGTGGTGACGTCCACCGCGAGCCGGCGCTGGGCGGACCGTTTGCCCGGTTCCGCCGCGTGCGCCGCCACCAAGGCGTCGATCTCCGCCAGCGGCAGCGTGGTGAAGAAACGGAGCAGGCGGGTCACGTCGGCATCTTCGCTGTTGAGCCAGAACTGGAAGAACTGGTAGGGCGACGTCTTGGCCGGATCGAGCCAGACGTTGCCTCCTTCGCTCTTCCCGAACTTGGCCCCGCTCGCGGTGGCCAACAGCGGGACCACCGCCCCATGGACTTGGTGACTCTCCCGCCGGCCGATCAGCTCGACCCCCGCGGTGATGTTGCCCCACTGATCGCTGCCGCCCAGCTGCAGCTCACACCCCTCCCGGCCGTAGAGGTGCCAGTAGTCGTAGGCCTGAACCAGCATGTAGCTGAACTCGGTGAACGAGATCCCGGAGTCCATCCGGCTCTTCACCGAGTCCTTCTGGAGCATGTAATTGACCGTGAAATGCTTGCCGGTGTCCCGAAGGAACTCGAGCAGCGACAGACCGCCTAACCAATCGAGGTTGTTGAGCAGCTTGGCGCCGTTGGGGCCGTCGAAATCGAGGAACTTGGCCAGCTGGTCGCGAATCCCCCGAGCGTTGGCGGCCACCGCCTCCTCCGAGAGCATCGGCCGCTCGTTGCGCTTGCCGCTCGGGTCGCCCACCATGCCGGTTCCCCCGCCCACCAGCGCGATCGGCCGGCCGCCCGCCCGCTGGAGCCAGACCAGCGCCATGACCGGCAGGAGACTGCCGACGTGGAGCGAATCCGCCGTCGGGTCGAAGCCGACGTAGCCCGTGATCGGGCCTTTGGCGAGCCGATCGCCCAATCCGGGCGTGGCCTCGTAGAGGAGCCCTCGGCTCGTCAGGACCTGCAACAGGTTCGTCATCGGCCGGGAATACTATACGCGGGCCCCTGGTCCCGAAACCGACACCTCGGTAGCTTGCCAACCATGGCCCCGAAGGTCTTCACGCGCCTGACCCGGTGGTGGCACTCTCCGAACATCCGGTTTCGGGTCCTGCTCACGCTTGGCGCGCTCGTCGTCTTCGGCGTCGCGTTGGTCCTCGGGGCCTGGTTCAACGTCTGCGCCCCGGTCGGGGCCTGTCCCTCGATCGCCAGCCTCGAATCGTACGATCCGGACCAGGCCTCCAAGGTCTACGCCGGCGATGGCCGGCTGGTGACCGATTTTGGCCTCGAGCGCCGCACCGTGGTGCCCCTGAAGCAAATCTCCCCGGCCGTGCTCGCCGCGTTCATCGCCACCGAGGACCGTCGGTTCTACCAGCATGACGGAATCGACTGGGTCCGGTTCCTGGGCTCGCTCAAGACCCTGCTGAGCGGCGACCGGATCCAAGGCTTCTCGACGATCACCATGCAGCTCGCCGGCAATCTCTGGCCCGGCCAGATCGATCGCCGACAGCGGACCGGCTTCGCCGGCATCACCCGGAAGATCCGGGAAGGCCGGATGGCCATCGAGATCGAGCGGAACTACCGGAAAGACAAGATCCTCGAGCTCTACCTCAATCAGATCAACATGGGCAACGGCGCCTATGGCGTCGAAACCGCGGCCCAGCGCTACTTCGGCAAACCGGCCCGCCAGCTCAACGTCGCCGAGGCGGCCATGCTCGCGGCGATCCCGAAGGGCCCCACCCGCTACAATCCCCGGCGCAACCCTGACTTCGCGGTCCAGCGCCGTAACCTGATCATTAACCTGCTCCGCGATCAGGAGAAGCTCTCCCGCGAATCGGCCGAGGCGTGGAAGGCCTATCCGCTGGCCCTCTCCTCACGGTCCGATTTCTCCGGGGTCGGCGACTACTTCGTCGAGTACGTCCGCCAGCTCCTCCAGGCCCGGTTCGGCAGCGAGCTCTATCGCTCGGGCCTCCGGGTCTACACCACCCTCGACCTCGACATGCAACGGGCCGCCGAGCGGGCCCTGTCCGCCCAGCTCAACGCCATCGAGGACGGCAAGGCCAACGGTCGGTTTCCCCACAAGACCTTCCGCCAGTACCTCGACGCCAAGGATCCCGACGCCGGGGAGGACGACCAGGGCCCGTTCTCGCCGTACCTCCAGGGCGCCATCGTCACCATCGAGGCCCAGACCGGACAGATCCGGGCGATGGTCGGGGGCCGCGACTTCGCCGACTCCAAATTCAATCGCGCCGTCCAGGGGCAACGCCAGGCGGGCTCCACCTTCAAGCCGTTCGTCTACGCGGCCGCGATCCGGAGCGGGCTCCGCTGGAGCGACATCTACGACGATGCCCTGATCGAGTTGGAGATCCCCGACCAACCAACCTGGTCGCCCAAGAACTACGACAACAAGTACCTCGGCAAGATGAGCATGCGGAAAGGGCTCTACGACTCCCGCAACACCATTGCCGTGAAGGTCGGGCTCGAGGTGGGGATCGACGCGGTGGTGAGCGAAGCGGCCCGGATGGGGATCAGCACCAGGGTTCGCCGAGTCCCGTCGTCGTTCATCGGGGCCTCCGAGGTCAACGTCCTCGAGATGACTTCCGCCTTCGGCACCTTCGCCAACCTGGGCGTCCGGGTCACCCCGACCGCGATTCTCCGGGTCGAGGATCAGCACGGCAACATTCTCTGGCAACCCGAATCCCGGCAGGTCCGGGTCATGGATCCGGCCCACGCCTGGCTGGTCGTCGATGGACTGCGCGACGTCGTCCGACGGGGCACCGCGGCCGGGCAGGTCGGCTCCCGCTTCAGCGTGCCGGCGGCCGGCAAGACCGGGACCACCAACGACGGGATGGATACCTGGTACATCGGGTTCACGCCCGATCTGGTCACCGGTGTCTGGGTCGGCTTCGACAAGAAGCAGACGATCATGGCCAACGCCCAGGGCGGTCGCCTCGCCGCGCCGGCGTGGACCATCATGATGCGGGAAGTCTACGAGCGCCGCCGGCCCCCCGGCCCCTGGCCGATGCCGTCGGGGATCATCGCGGTCGACGTTGACGGCAGCACCGGCTACCTGCCGACCGCGGCCTGTCCCCGCGATCAGATCCGCAGCGAGTTCTTCGTGCCCGGCACCGAGCCCACCGAACGGTGTCCGATTCACGGTGGAGGTCGGTCGGCCTCACCGGACCAAGGGCATTGACCAAACCCGCCGGACCGATCCGCCTGAGCGCGGACTGGGTCATTCCAATCGATCGCTCGCCGATGTTCGACGCGGCCATTCTGATCGACGCCGAGGGCCGGATCGCCGAGCTCGGTCCCGCTGGCAACGTTCCCAGCCCACCCGGTGGACAGACCGCCCACTTCGCCGGCGCCGCGCTGCTTCCCGGGCTGGTCAACGCCCACACCCACCTGGAGCTGACCGGTCTCGCCGGCAAGGTCGACGACGCCGATTTCACTCGGTGGATTCGCGGCGTCCGTGAGCTCAAGGCCGACCTAACGGCCGACTGGTTCGCCACCGCCGCCCGCCAAGGGGTCCGCGACTGTTTCGCCGCCGGGATCACCTACGTGCTCGACACTGGCGACTCCGGCGCCGTCTTCGGCGCGCTGATCGAGCTGGGCGGGGCCGGCACGGTCTATCAAGAGGTGTTTGGGCCCCATCCGGATCAGGTGGCCACGAGCCTTGCCGAACTGACCGAAAAGGCGGCGACCGCCCGGAGCAAAGCGCCTCGGCGGGTGAACGTAGGGATTTCGCCCCACGCGCCGTACACTGTCAGCGCTCCACTCTACCGCGCGGTCGCTCGATTGGCCCAAGTGGGCCGCTACCCGATCGCGGTCCACCTTGCCGAGTCGCCCGCGGAAACCGCCTTCGTCGTCCATGGACAGGGTCCCTTCGCGGACGCTTGGCAGGCCCGGGGGATTCCGCCCCTGGCCGACCAGCGACCCAACGATCCAGCGGCCCGACGCTCTCCGGTGGCTTGGCTCGACGCCCAAGGCATCCTCACCCCGCAGACCCTGGTCATCCACGCCGTGCAGGTCGACGCTCAGGATGTGGCCATCCTGGCCGAACGAAACGTGGGTGTCGCGATCTGTCCCCTGTCCAACCGCCGCCACGGCCACGGCGACCCGCCCCTGAAGGCGATGCGTCAGGCCGGGATCAAAGTGGGGGTGGGCACCGATTCAGTGCTGAGCGTCGGTAAGCTGGACCTCTTCGCCGAGATGCGGGCCGCTCGGACCATGGCCGGTCTGTCGGCGCGGCGGGCCCTGGCCCTCGGCACGGCGGAGGCGGCGCGGCTGGCCTCTCCGGCCGCCGATTTCGGCAGCCTGACCAAGGGGCTCTGGGGGGATGTGGTGGCGGTGGCGCTCCCCGGTACCCCCGACCAGGACCCCGAGGAGCGGGTGCTCATGGCCGGCCCCGACCAGATTCTAGCCACGTACGCCTCCGGCCGGTTGGTGTATCGGCAGGGTCACCCGACTTGATTCCGGGCACCGGTCGCTCCTACAATCCAGGCGTTCCTCAAACCCGTGGGAGACCGGTGGTGCGGTGCCTCGCCCTGAACGCCTCGTTCGAACCCCTGACCATGGTCCCGCTCCGGCGGGCTCTGCGCTTGGTGATCGACGGCAAAGCCGAGATCGTCGAGGCCGAGGGGCTCGAACGCGTCCGTTCGGCGAGCATCGCACTCCCTAGACCGGCGATCATCCGGTTGGTGAAGTTCGTCCACGTGCCCCGGAAGTTCCGGCGGCAGGTGACCAACACCTTCCTGTTCGCCCGCGACGAGTACACCTGCCAGTACTGCCATCGCCACCAGTCCCAGCTCCGGCACCGGGAATGTCTGACCCGGGATCACCTGATTCCGATCTCCCGGGGCGGGGGCAACCAGTGGGCCAACGTGGTCACCGCGTGCAGCAGCTGTAACACCAGGAAGGGCAACCGGTTGGCGGATGAGTGCGGAATGACTTTGGCCCGGCTGCCGACCGAGCCGCACTTCGTCCATCTGGCCTGGGCGGTCCGTCGCCTCACCGCGACGCAGGCCAAGTACATCCGCCTGTTCTACGGCGAGGACGCCCTCCGGGCTATCGGTGGGTAGGGACGCAGGGCGCAGGACTCAGGACGCAAGAGATGACGGCCGGCTTGCAGGAAAATAAGCCGGCCGTTTCGTTGCAGTCTTGAGTCTTGAGTCTTGCGCCCTGCGCCCTGCGTCCTGCGCCCTGCGTCTCAGGGTCGGTTGCGGAGTCCGTCAAAGCGGGCAACTGCTGCGGTCCACTCCCGATCGAGTCCTTGCCGCTCGATCCACGTCGCCAGTTGTTCCCGATCGATCGCCTCTCCGCTGACCCGAAGCATCTGAGCGATATCGGCGAGGTGCTTGTCACCGCCGCCGAGCTTGAAGAACTCCAGCTTCGCCAGGATCACGTACTCGATGGGCGCCACCCAGATCTCCTGGTCGGCGACCAGGTAGCGGCGCCGGTTAGCGAACCCCCATTCGTTCAGGGGCTTGGCGCCCGCCAGGTAGCAGTCCGCTCGGAGGCCCGTCTCGTGGTGGAGGAGGTTGAAGTGGCCGCCGGTGGAGCGGCCAGCCTCCTCCGCGAGCACCTCAGGGGGTGGGACGTAGTAATCAGACACCGGGAACGCGGCGGCCAATTGGGCGGCGAATCCAGGGGCTGGCCGAAGGATCAGGTCGATGTCCTGGGTCAACCGTGGCTCGCCATACAGCGTCGAGGCCACCGAACCGGTGACGATGTAGGGGACGGTGGTGCGATTGAGCGGGCCCAGGAAGGTGGCGACGAGGTCAGGAGGCGGCATGATCCAACGCCCGACGGACCTCCGCCCGCACCGCGGCCGGATCGAGGTCGGGGTGCCTCGTCCGGACCCCAGCCTCCACCAACCGGCTTGCCGACCGGCGAAGCGCGTCGAGGGTTCGGAGCTTCTGCTCGGCGGTCATCTGCCGGAGGCGGGCTGTTTCGTAGTCGAAGAAATTCTCGGCCATGGGGTCCAATCTGTCGGGCCACCAACCGGGTCGCAACCTAGTCGTCCTCGGGGACCAACTCGAAGACCTCCGTCCGGGCCGTCAGGATTTGGCTGGGCAGTCCGGCCAGCCTGAGCAGCGCCCGGCGGAGCCCCCGTCCCACCACGCTCCCGCGACCGGGCCCGTCCGGGTCGGGGTCTCCCGCGAGGAACCGTTCCAACCGATCCATGTCCCGGTCCGACAACGCGGTGATCCGAGCGTCTAACGTATAGTAGAACCGGCCGGCCCGCGGCGGGATGACGTCGATGTGCAGGGCCCGGTTGAGGTAGAGGTTGGCCGAGTCGCGAACCCCGAACCGGACCGGGCGGCGGATCTGGTTGTTGATCACCAGGGTGACCGAGTACTCCTCCTGGAGGGGCTCCTTCGAGACGATCGACTCCCAAGTGTAGGTGGTGACGAACTCGTCGATCCAACCGTCGCGCGACCGCCACAGCTTGAGGTCGTAGGACACGATCAGCGGCAGCGCGTTGTCGAGCGGCTCGTACCACCGGCTGTCGAGCAGCAGGTTGCGGAGATATACCACCGGCCGCCGCGATCCGGTTCGCGCGTTCGCGGTATCGAGCGACATCGACAGGCTCACCTGGGCCGACTGCGCCACGAGCGGCGGACCCGACAGCGCGATCCCGAGAACGAGGAGCAGGCGTCGCATCAGAATCGCCGCTGCAGCCTGACCGTGAACCGAAGGGCTCGGTCCGCCGCGAGGGCCTTGGCGACGTAGAGCCCGACGCCGCCCGCGTCGATCCCGGCCCCGATGTCCGCCTCCCACTCGTTGAACTTCGGAATCCGATTGTTGGGGACCCGTCCGGGCCCGTCGCCGGTGAGCCACGCCTTGCCGGTGTTGGCCATCAGGACCAGTTCGGCCTGCTCGATCCCGAGCACCTGCTGGAGGAGGGCGATCTCCGGGCGCCGGATTCGAAACGGCAATCCGACCGGCACCGGCGTCCGCACTTCGAGCTCCATCGCCAGCATCCGGTCGCACAGCGCGGTGCGGGCCAGGTCGTCGAAGCCGGCCGGGGCGCAGTTGAGGTCGCGGAACGAGAAGCCGGGGAGGATGTCGGGTCCGCCTAACGCCACCCGCCGCTGAACCGGGAGAGGGTCGCCCCCGATCCATCCCGCCCCGACCACCCGGAGATTGACCCGGCTGGTCGGATTGAATCGGGCGTAGCGGCGGACGTCGAACCGGAGCTTGGTGAAGTGGTACGCCCCCGGCGCGATCGGGGCCCGGACCGCGGCGGGCAGCGACACTGGCGAGGCATCGTCGGCCGCGCCCCGCTCCCAGTCGGTGTGGATCAGCCATCCGGAGGCGGGCCGGATGACGTCGTCGCGGGTGTCGTAGTCCAACGACAGCCGCAAGGTCCGGTAGTGTCCGTCGTCGATCAGCGGGTTGGGTCGCCAGATTTCGTCGTTGCGGATCAGCGAGATCGGGTCGTTGGCGGGCACCGAGCGCTCGAGGTCCCGGCGATAGGAGACCCCAAGCCGCAGCCCCTTGGCCGGCTGGACGAACCCGTACGCCTCGAGCCCCCGGGCCTCGTAGTGGTCCCGATAGTCGCGCTGGAGCAGGAACGCCGACCAGCCCGCCTCGCCCCGGCCGAGCGGCTGGTCGTCGATCGGGACGATCTGTCGGTACCCCCGCCCCCCGAACCCGACCCACCGGCGTGACGCCTCGCCGCCGCCGGCCCACTCGGTGGAAGCCATGAAGCCGACCGCGTCCCGGAGTTTGGTCTGGTCGCTGACCGGCCGGAAGGTGCCCCGGAGATCGAGCCGGGCGTCGACGTTGGTGGTGCCTAACACGGTGAAGGTCGGCCCGAACACGATCGGGAGACCTTCGACCCGGTTGTAGGTCCGGCCGGTCTCCAACGTCAGGGTGGTGTTGACCCGCCCGGTCCGGAACGACGTCTGCGCCGAGGCGATCTCGCCCAGGGCCCGGCGCCGCTCGGAGATCGTCAGCAGACCGGTCGGGAGTCGATAGACCGGCGCCAACGCCTCGTGCGCCACCTGCTCGCCCTCCAGCGAGCCGCCTCGACGGATGTCGACCTGGCCGCCCACTACCAGCACGTTGCCGGCCACCACCCCGCCCGTGGCGATGATCAGATCGCCGTTGATCACCGCCACCGGCCCGTCGATCCGGCCGAAGACCCGCAGCGTGCCCCGATAGACCGCGACCCGACCGGAGAGCCGGCTCGTCGCCGGAACCACCGTGCTGCCGTTGAACCGTAGGGTGGTCGAGTCGTTGTACCACCCGATCACCTGGTGGACGATCTCCGCCGGGAGGCCCCGAACCGCGCCGCTGTCCGACTCCGGACCGGGCCGAATGACGATCACGCTGTCCTGGGCCGCGGCCGGCCGCGGCGTCAGCATCGCCCCGCCGGCCAGCGCCGCGACGACCGCCCAGTGGACCACCGCGCGGATCATGACAGCCCCAACCGCTTCATTCGGCGGTACAGATTGGCCCGGTCGGTCTGGAGTACCCGCGCCGCCTCGGCCACGTTGCCCCCGGCCCGGCCCAACGCGTCCTGCACCAGGGCTCGCTCGTAGTCGTCGAGGATGTTGGAGAGCGAGCGGCCCTGGAAGTCGACCGTCGCCACCGGGCCCGGGCTCATCGCCGACGAGTCGGTCCGCGACCCCGAGCGCGGCAGCACCTGCCGCACCAGCGCCGCGTCGATCTCCCCCCCGCCGATGATCGCCAACCGCTCGACGATGTTGGCCAACTCGCGGACGTTGCCGGGCCAGTCGTACGACGCCAGCTGGGTCAGCGCCTCGCTGGTGAAGGTCGGGGCATGATTGGGCCGGACCCGCTCGGCGAGGTGTTGCACCAACGAGGTGAGATCCTCGATCCGCTGCCGGAGGGGCGGCATCTCGATCGGGAACACGTTGAGCCGGAAGTAGAGGTCCTCCCGGAAGGTGCCGGCGGCCACCGCGTGCTCCAGCTTCTGGTTGGTCGCCGCGATCACCCGCACGTCGACCCGCTGGACCCGCTCGGCGCCTAACCGCTGGATCTCGCCGGTCTCGAGGACCCGGAGCAGCTTGGCCTGCGCCTCGAGATTGAGATCGGCCACCTCGTCGAGAAAGAGGGTCCCGGTGTCCGCCAGCTCGAAGCGGCCGAGCCGCCGTTCGGTGGCGCCGGTGAACGCCCCCCGCTCGTGGCCGAACATCTCGCTCTCGACCAGATCCCGGGGGATCGCCGCGCAGTTCACCGAGATGATCGGCCGATGGGCCCGCCGGCTGGCGTGGTGAATCGCGTTGGCCACCAGCTCCTTGCCGGTTCCCGATTCGCCGTACACCATGACCCGCGCGTCGGTCGGGGCCACCTGGGCGATCGCGTCGCGGACCCGCTGAATCCCCCCCGTCGTGCCGACCAAATCGATTCGGGGCCGCGACAACTGGGACTTGAGGGCCCGGTTCTCCGCCTGGGTCCGGGTCAGCTCGAGCGCCGAGCGGAGGGTGACCAGCACGGCTTCGGGGGTCAGCGGCTTCTCGAGGAACTGGAAGGCGCCGTGCTTGATGGCCCGGACGGCGTCGGTCAGCTGCGCCTTCCCGCTCATCATCACCACCGGAATCGCTAGATCACGTTCCCGGATCTTTTCCAGGGTCGCGATCCCGTCGGGTCCCGGCGGCATCATCAGATCGAGGAGAATCGCCTCCGGCTTGCTGGCCTCGATCTCGAGGAGGGCCGAGTTGCCGTTGCCCGCCTCCGACACCTCGAAGCCCTCCGACTTGAGCAACGCCCCCAGCATCCGCCGGATGTTCGGCTCGTCGTCGACAATCAGTATTCGGGTCGTCATCGCCAATTCCTTCGCCGGTCGGAAAGCCGGCGTTCAACGAACGGCCGATCCGCCGGCCGGGTCCGCGCGCTTTCTGGAAGAAGCGGGAGCCACACCACGAAGGTGGCCCCTCCGCCCGGGGTTTCCAGCACCTCGACCTGTCCTTGATGGAGATCGATCGCCTGCTTGACGATCGCGAGCCCCAACCCCGTACCGTCGGCCTTCTCAGTAAAGTACGGTTCGAAGATCCGACTTCGTTTCTCCGGGTCGATCCCCGGTCCCTGATCGGCGATCGACACCCGGACGCCTCCGTCCCACGGACGGATCGTCACCTCGAGCCGCCCGGTCCCGTGCATCGCTTCGGCGCCGTTGCGGATGATGTTGGCGAACGCTCGGCGGAGCGAGTCGTAGTGGCCCACCACGTGCGGCGTTCCCGGGTCCACCCCGAGATGCGCGTCGACCTCCGCGGGCAGCGAGGTCCGGATCAGTTCGCCGGCCAGCTCGGCCAGGTCCACTTCGGCGGGCGGTCCTTCGGGGAGCCGGCCGAGGTTGGCGAAGTCGCGGGCCAGTTGCTCCAGTCGAGTCGACTCGGCCCGGAGCACCTCGAGCGCCTCGGTCTGGGTCGGGCCGGCGGAACGCTCCAGCGACGAGACCGCGAAGCGGATCGGGGTCAACGGGTTCTTCATCTCGTGGGCGACCCGCCGGGCCACCTCGCGAAACGCCCGAAGCCGCTCCGACTCGAGCTCCGACCGGCGGGCCTGCTGGAGGCTCGCGGCCATGTCGCGGACCGCCACTCGAAGCGCCGAGAACTCCGGCGCGCCGGGGCGGGGCGGATCGTCGGGCAATGGCTCGTTGCGCCGAATCCGCCCGGTCCAAGCGACCAACTCGTCGATCGGCCAGCTCAGCTGGCGGGCCAGATTCCAGCCTAACCCGATCGCCAGGAAGAACAACACCGATCCGAGCCCCGCCAACATGATGGCCAATCCGGTGGTCAGCCGCGATTTGTAGAAACTCGCCCGCCGGGTCAAGGCGATTTGCTCGCGAAGGTCGTCCCGGTAGGTCCGCAGGGTCTGGCGCTCCAACTCGGTCAACTTGGTCGTGTCGAGCGTCGCCAGCAGGCGGCGGGCGGAGATCTGGAGCGGTTGAATCGCCGCCTGCGCCGTCTTGGCCGAGTTGGTGGTCAAGGTCGCATACGCCCAGCCCACCAGGGCCACCGCCGCGGGGGTCGCCAAGAGGAGCAGGATCAGCGAAATCCGGCTTCGGAACGAAAGCGGGCGCATCGCCCCAAAGGTAATCCGGGCACGGGTGAACGATCCCAGCTGTTGCGAAGACGCAACAGTCGACTCGGAGCCCGGTCGGGGAAGGCGGGGCCCGTTTCCCGCGACGAATTTGCCCAACGGCTCGGGACATCATCGATGATGTTGCGTACACACATCATTAAAGCTGCACATACGCAACAGTCGACGTATCGACGCCGCATTCTGGATCGCCTCCAGCGGTTCTCACCATGTATCCTGTGGCACCGGTTCTGCAGGATCTGGCGCGGGGACCTGATCGCCTTCCGTCCCGTTTTCGGCGATCCCGTTTTAGGGAGATCAATGCGGATACCTCATCACAGCGGACTTCGGTCACTGGCGTGCGGCCTGTTCCTGGCCGCGGCCGTGCCCGCGTTGGTGGCGCAGAGCCTCACTTCCGGCGCCCTGAAGGGCATCGTCCGGGGCCAAGATGGCAACATGCTGCGGGGGATCGGCCTCACCCTCGAAAGCCGATCCGGCAACACCATCACCGAGCAGCAGACCGGTTTCTCCGGTGAGTTCCGGTGGAGCGGTCTGGTGCCCGGCCAATACCGGCTCCTCGCCGAGCAGCAGGGTTATCAACCGCTGCGCCTGGTCGGCATCATCGTCGCCGCGGGTGAGACGACGGTGCTCGAGATCACCCTCGAGCGCCGGCCGCCCCCGGTCACCGAGATCAAGGAAATCGTGGCGAGCGGTACCCGGATCGGCGCGGCCAGCGGCCGCACCCTCGACGGCGACGCGCTGGCTCGTTTCGATTGGCGGATGGACGCCTCCGACGCGACCCGGAACCTGACCGAGACGGTCTGGCCCACCGACGGCCGGAGCGGTTTCGGGGTCGCCGCCTCGGGACTCCCCGGGAGCGCCAGCCGACTGATCGTCGATGGGGTGATCGAAAGCCAGTTGGGGCATCTCGGGCTTCGGTCCGATCCGGTGTCGGTGCCGGCCTTATCCCGCGACGGACTCGCCCAGGTGCGCGTCCTCGCGGCCCCGATCGACGCCGAGTGGCGTGGCGGGATCGGCTCCGCCTTCGTCGCCCAGACCAAGACTGGCCGCGACCGGGTCCGCTTCGCTCCCTTCGCGCGGGGTTCGAGCGCGGCGCTGGGCGGCCGGGCGCTCGACAACCCGTTCGACAGCACCGCCACCTCGTTCCAGGTCGGCGCGGTCCTCGGGGGCTCGGTCGCCCAAGACACCGCCTCCTTCTTGCTCCGGTTCGATTACCGATCGCTCCAGATCCCCACCTCGTTGCCGTGGGAAAACGACTCCTCGACCTTTCAGGGCGGCGCTTTCTCGCTCCGCGAACGGGTTGCCTCGATCGCGCTCGACACTTTCGCGCTCGGCGGCGCATCCACCCTGGTCAGCCCGGCCGTCCGGACCTGGAAGGGCGCCACCGGCATGGGCAAGGTCGACTGGATGCTGTCGCCGAGCAGCCGGATCGGGGCCCGGGTGGCCTTCGCCGACTGGCGGGAGCGAACCCCCGCTCTCGGCGAGGGCCTGTCGTTAGGCACCGGCTCGGCGCTCAAGGGCCGGAACTTCTCCGGCTCGGTGGGGGTCTCGACCACCAGCACCTCGATCAGCAACGAGCTCCGGGTCGGTCTCTCGGCGGCCCGCCGCGACTTCGATCCGGCCACCACGCCCGAAACCGCCCTCACCGCCGACGGGATCGCCTTCGGCGGTCAGGCGGTGGCCCCGGCGTTCTTCGACCTCCGGACCCTCGACTTCTCCAACGCGTTCCAGTTCTCGACCGGCAGCCATTCGCTGAAGGCCGGCGTCAGCGCGACGTCCTCGAGCTATCAGTACGACTACCGCTACGGCGGCGCCGGCGTCTTCCGGTTCGCCGATCTCGATCGGTTCGCCCAGGCCCGGGGCACCTTCTATCAGGCCGAGGGCACCGAAGTGGCCCGGTTCGCCGCCAACGACGTCGGGATCTTCCTCCAGGATTCCTGGCTCGCCGCGCCCGATCTGCAGGTCATCGCCTCGGCGAGGTACGACTTCTCCCCGATCCCGAAGAACAAGGTCTCCTTCAACACCCCGTGGTTCTTGGCCACTGGTGTTCGCAACGACTCGTTGACGACCTCGAAGGCCGGGGTATCGCCCCGAATCGGGTTCGTCTGGGACGTGCGGGATTGGGTCTTCCGGGGCGGGGTGGGCCTCCACTTCGGCGGGCTCGACCCGAGCGCCTTCGGCGAGGCGATGCTCTACGACGGATCGGTCACGGTTCGGCGCGGCTCCGGGGTGTTCACCAGCTGGCCGCTGGCCCCCGACCCGGGCCTGGCGCCCGTCATCGGGCCGGCCCTGACGATCCTCAATCGGACCTATCGGCCACCGCGGGCGTTGAAGGCCGAGTTCGGGCTGACTCGGACCTTGGCGGACGGCTATGCCTTCCACCTGACCGGGTCCTACAACCACACCGACTTCCTGCTCCGGCGAGTCGATCTCAACCTGGCCCCTGAAGTCGGCAAGACGCAGGAAGGCCGACCGATCTTCGGCCGGCTCGAGCAGCAGGGCGGCTTCGTCTCCGCCAAGATCGGGTCGAATCGACGGTTCGCCGATTTCGATCTGGTCAGCGGGCTATCGCCGAACGGGTTCAGCGATCACTACGAGATGACCGCCGCGCTCGAGCGCCGGGTCAATCAGTCGCTGACCGTGGCGGGCGCCTACACCTTCTCGAAAACCACCGACAACGTGGTCGGGTCCCGCGCCGCCGACCCGGCCGATCAGCTCTCGCCGTTTCCGAAGGGCATCGACGGGGTCGATTGGGATCGGGGCCGCTCCGACTTCGACGTGCCGCATCGGGCCAACCTCACCGCCGAGTACCGGAGCACCGGCAAGACCCAGCTGACCTTGGCGGCACGCTTCCGGGTCCGGTCGGGCCTCCCGTTCACCCCGGGCTTCCGGCCCGGCATCGACGTCAACGCGGACGGCGGGGGCAACAACGATCCGGTCGCGATCACCGGCCTTGCCGGGCTCAACGAAGCGCTGGCCGCCAGCGGTTGCACCGGCGCCACCATCGGGGTGTTCGCGGCCCGTAATTCCTGCCGCGAGAAGATTCAGCAGAGTCTCGACCTCCATTTCGCGGTCGGGGTCCCGATCGGGGCCACCGGGCAGCGCGCCGTCATCGAGGTCGACGCCTTCAACCTGGTGGGCACCGCCACCGGGATCGTCGACCGGGCCGCGGTCCTGATCAACCGCGCCGGCACCGTCACCACCGACGGGGCCGGAAACGCCGTGGTTCCCTTGCTGGTGAACTCCCGGTTCGGATCGTTGCTTGCCCGTCGGGGCGAGCCGCGATTGATTCGAATCGGTCTCCGGATGGGCTACTGATATGCGAACCACCGACAGATTGGCATTGGCCACCGGACTGGCCGCGGCGCTCGTCGCCACGGCGTGCGACAACAGCGGGGTCGACCGCGGGTTTCCGCCCGAGGAGACCGGCACGGTGCTGGTCGGCGTGTACCTCGATCGCGACGGGTCGCGGACCTTCAACCTGCCGATCGACACCCTTTACTCGAACGCCCGGATCGCCCTCCTCCAGCGGGGCACCTCGGACACCTTGCTGACCGCCACCAGCGGCGTCAACGGCGCCGCGGTGTTCCGCAGCGTGCCGTTAGGCGAATATCGTCTGGCGGTAGCCCCGGCGAGCATCGGTGATTCGCTGGTGGTCGGCAGCATCGACACCTCGGCGAGTATTCGGCTCCAGACCGCGCCCGACACGATCGGGATCGACGTCCGGCTCACCTTCCCCGAGGTCTCCATTCGCCAGGCCCGCAATCTCCCCCTCGGCAAGCGAATCTTCCTTCGGAGCATCGTCCTGGCGGGGGTCCAATCGTTCCGGGACACCACCTCGCATGTGGTCGACAGCTCGAGCGCGATCCGACTGACCCGGGTCACCCTCCGCGGCGGCCTGATCGGCAATAATCCGGGCGACAGCGTCAGCGTGATCGGGGTGGTCTCGACCCGCGCCGGACAGCCCACCCTCGATCAGGCCGTCCTCACCCGGTTCGCGACCCGACCGCCACCGGTGCCGGTCCAGGCCTCGACCGGGACCGCGGCCACCGCCGCCGCCGGCGCTCTCGATGCCAACTTGGTCCAGATCACCGGGGCGATCATCAGCGATACCGCCACCATCGCGCCCGACTTCCGGGTCGTGGTGAGCGATCAGAGCGGGGATCTGGTGATCCTGCTCGACGGCAACCTCAACTTCGTGCGGAGTAACTTCCGGCCCGGCCGGACCGTCAACGCGCGGGGGGTGTTGGTGCCCGACGGGAGCGGGGCCTGGATGCTCAAGCCCCGCGAGGTCAACGACGCGATCGCCTTCTAACGCCTAACGGCCGATCACCACCGGGCTGGCGGGCCCCTCCGATCGGGGGGACGCGCCGGCCCGGCCGGTCTTCAGGCCGGCCACGCCGAGCCAGGCCGCGACCGCCGCGGACGGGAGCAACTTGACCAGGGCCTTCAACGAGCTGAGCTCGGTTAAGGTCCGCTGCTCTTCCGGGGTGGCCCGCCGGACCTGGAGGGCGTCGAGCCCGAACCCGATCACCGCCAGCACGATCACCACCGCCACCACCAGGTGAACGGTCGCCATCGCCAGGGCGACTCCCCGATGGCCCGCCGAAGCGGCCGTGAAGGCGACGATCCAGCCGCCCAATAGCGGGGTCAGGGTGAAGCCCGACAACAGGCCGACCGCGCCGTAGCGCCAGGATACGTCGGAGAGGGCCGCCGGCAGGATCGTGGTGACGAAATCGAACACCGATACCACGATCAGGAGGAAACCGACCGCGTAACTGGCACCGGTCAGGCCCCGCGATCCGATTGCACTCGAGCTCATCGAAGTTCCCCGGAAGATGGAAGGGTGGAAAACGCAACGGGCGAGGCCGTACCGGCCTCGCCCGTGCTTCGCCTCGAAAGGCGGCGGGAGACTAGCCGTTCCGCTGCTTCTTCCGCCGCAGGTACCCGGCGCCGCCGAGCCCGACCAACCCGGTGGCCAGGAGCGCCATCGTGGCAGGCTCCGGTGTCACGGTCAGCCCGCCGTCGATGTAAATATGCTCTTGCTTGCCGCAGCCCGCATAGGGGGCGAGGCCGCCGGCGGTCGCGCACCGCTCGATCGCGACGTCGGTGAGCACGTAGACGTTGTTGTAGTAGTACTTGTTGTAGTTCACGTTCGCCAAGGCCAGCCAGTTGTTCGCGGCGGCGGTCATGGTGGCGTTGGTGTTCGGCAAATTCGGGGTGGTCAGGTGCCAGATCGCCGCGTGGATCGCGCCCCAATTCGCCGAGTTCGCGGTCACCGCGGAGAACTGAGTGGCGAGCCAGGCCGCCTTGCGGTAGTTGGTCAAGTTGGCGTCGCCGAACCGGGTCTTGGAGAGATCGACCGGGTTGCCGCCGCCGCCGAGGGTGGACTTGTTGACGTAGAACTCATTGCCGGCGCCGATGCGGTTGACGAAGTCGACGCACCAGACATCGATGTTCTTCCCGTCGAGCTGCCCTTTGTAGGTGCCAACCGACACCCCGTAGGCGCTCACCGAGCTCCCGCTGAGGAACTTGTACTTGAGCGGTTGGCCCACGGCGGGCTGCGCGACGAGCGCAAGACCAAGGGCGACAACGAAGAGACGGCTCATCATGTGGCGAGATCCTGGTTGAGTCGGTGAACCTATCGTTCAGCTGGTATCTGAGCAAGCGGCGGGCCACGGGCTGTCGAGTTTTCCGCTGGGCTGTTTTTGGACGACCATTGTTCAAGTCGTGATTTGGCAATAGTTTATACGGCCGGTTCGGGATTGCGCCGCAGTGCAACGGCGTGCACGGTGTTGCAAGTGTGGCGATGGGGCGACAAGTTGGGGTCACGGGGTTGGCCGCACGCGGGGCGGTCGGGAGTGCACCAAGCCGCGCGCCCGTAAGGAGTTACCATCCGGCAACCGGGTGGGAACGGCCCGCGGTCTTTTGCGGCGCGGGCGTTGCGCGGGGGCGGGATATGACGGACGCGATGGCCAAGCTCGACGTCGGCCCCCTCGGATGGCGGCTGATCACCGTCATGGGCGCAAGCCTGCTCCTTGGCGGCGTGGCCGACCTGAGCCTGGGGCTCTATCCCCTCCAACTCGGCACACCCGAGTGGGAGTACGGGGCGATCTCCAACTTCCTCAATCGACTGCCGCTCGCCGGTCTGGGGGTGGCCTTTCTTCTCGCGGCGTCGCTGGCGGGAAGGCGGCGGCTGGGCGGCTATGTCTGGTCCACCTTGTTGGCCGTCGTCGCCGTGCTGGTGTTGCTCCTGGGGCTCCTCTACGCGACCAACCTGCCCCTGATTCTGGGTGGCTTTGCGCCTGGGGCTGCCCGGACCGGGGGCCTGAAGGCGGTGGCCAAGACGGCGGTGCAGGTGCCGACCTATTCTCTCGGTTTCTTCATCGTGGCGATTCTTGGGTTTCGGGCGGTGTCCCGGTTTGATCGCGGTCGGGGGTGAGCGCGCCCGAAATGTGGTCCCATCGCCACAACACTTTGGCGGGTATCGGCGAGATTTGGTGTCGTAAATTGTTGTCAGAAGCAAACTTAACAGTCACTGTCAACGAAGGAGACATGGCCCGTTTCATGCAGAATCATTTCTTGACGGTGTCTACAAACTGGCGAGAACCGACCCGATGACCAAAGTCATCGTGGGTTCGGCTACAGAGACCAAGGGGTCCCGCGGGTCGGATTACCGCAGCATCGGTGTCGAATGGGCGCCGCTGGCGGGCATGGCCGGGGTCTTCGCGTTGGTTTCGCTGTTCGATATCGGTCTGACGTTCTACCCGGTGAACTTCGGGTCGTCGGAGTGGGAGTTCGGCACCGCCACGGCCGTC
Source organism: Gemmatimonadales bacterium (assembly GCA_046160105.1). Taxonomy (GTDB): domain Bacteria; phylum Gemmatimonadota; class Gemmatimonadetes; order Gemmatimonadales; family GWC2-71-9; genus SHZU01. The sequence continues at coordinate 94,524 of JBJXGT010000014.1, forward strand.
TTGAACAACCTGCCGCTGGCCGTCGTCGGGATCGGACTCCTGGCGGTCGCGGGCCTCGGCAAGCGAAGCGATTCGCTGGTTCGAGTCGGGATGGGACTAGCGGGGATTCTCGTGGTGGGGCTCTTGGTGGTGGCGGTGATGTTCGCGCGGAACATCCCCGAGGCGCTCCGGTCGGTCGAAGATCCGGTGGTCAAGCAGGGCCTCGACGAAGCGATTCTCCGATCAGGCGTGCAGTTGGCCGGGTACCTGGCGGCCCTGATCTGGACGGTCTTCACGCTCCGCAAGACGCTGCGGGGCGACGGATAGCAGGGGGTAGGGCAAGTAGGCTGGGGTCACCTTAGGCGGCGGTCTGTCGATTCGACGGGAGAAGGCAAATGTTTAGAAACTTGGTTCGCGCCGGATTGCTCGCGGCGGTCGTTTCGGCCGGCGTGGCGGAGCAGTCCTCGGCGACGGTGTACGTCAACAAGCGGTTCTGCGGCGGCTCCACGTTCGCCACCTGCGCCGCCGTGCATCTCGACGTGACCGGCACCACGGTCACGCTCCGGCTGTTCAACATGTCGGGCAACTCCCTGGCGACCTACGGCACCCAGTCGAGCGCTAACACCGTCTTCCATGGCATCGGGCTGTACAACGTTCCAGCCGCGGTAAACGTGCTCGGCGCCTCGGGGAGCCGGCTGGCCACGAGCGGCCCAGCCCGCGCGGGCGACAACCCCCGCAACTGGCGCCTCAGGCAGGCCCCGTTCGTCGGACACCTGATTGACTTCGGCGCCGTCTCTGGGAATCCGCCCTCGATGAACAACGGCATCGCCAGCGGCTGCGCCAATTCCGCCAACCTTCCGTCCGCTGCCACGTTCGATCTCTACTTGAATCCCTGCGCCAGCGCGGTTTCGCTCAGCGATTACGTGACCTTCACCTTCCAGGTCAATCAGCACTGGGATGCCACGAACGCCGGCTTCGCGATTCGCGGTGTCAATGCGGTGACCGGTATGACAACCGAGTGCAACACCCTGGCCGCCTCCATACATCCAGCGAACTGCTTCCAAGTCGTGCCTGAGCCGATGACCATGGTGCTGCTCGCCACCGGTCTCGTCGGCATGGGTGGCGTCGGTTACATCCGCCGCCGCAAGCAGCTCCAGCAGAAGAGCTGAATCGCGGGTCGCTCGTCCAAGGTGACCGTCTAAGGTGATCGGCGCCGCCGGGGTTTCCCGGCGGCGCCGATCTGCGTTATGCTCCCTGCCGTGCCGCACCTCTTCACCGTCGACGTCGAAGAACACTTCCAGGTCTCCGCCTTCGACTCGGTGCTCCCGAGATCGAGTTGGGGCGCCCAGCCCAGTCGGGTCGTCGCCAACACCCTCCGGCTCCTCGACCTGCTCGAGTCCGCCGGCGCCACCGGCACCTTCTTCGTGCTCGGATGGGTGGCCGAGCGCCAGCCCGACCTGATCAAGCGGATCGCCGCCAGCGGCCACGAGCTCGCCTCCCACGGCTGGTGGCACTACCGGGTCAACCGACAGAGTCCCGAGGCCTTCCGCGACGAGGTTCGCCGTTCCAAGGCCATCCTCGAGGCCCTCAGCGGTACCGTTGTCGACGGCTTCCGCGCCCCGAGCTTCTCGATCACCCCGGGCGCCGAATGGGCGTTCGACGTCCTCCTTGAGGAGGGGTATCGCTACGACTCCAGCATCTTCCCGATTCGCCGCCCCGGCTACGGCTATCCGGGGGCACCCCGATGGCGCTACTCAATCGACCGACCGGCCGGCACGCTGCTCGAGATCCCGATGGCTACCCTCGCTTGGGGCCCGTTGAGAATTCCCGCCGCCGGTGGCGGCTACCTCCGCCAGCTCCCGTTGACCGTCATCCAAGCGGCATTTCGCCAGGCCCAGGCGGCCGAGCAGCCTGGCATGTTCTACATCCATCCCTGGGAGATCGACCCCGACCAGCCTCGACTCCCGGTTGGTCCGATAACTGCTTTTCGCCACTACCGCGGACTGGCCAAGACGATGCCCCGGCTCGAAGCCCTGGTGCGCGAGTTCCCTTTCACTTCGGTGCGGGCCTGGCGGGAGAGCCGAACGGCGTGACCCTGACGATTCACTCTTCCGACGCCCCCGCGGTCTGGGACGAGTTTGCCAGGCGCACCCCAGGCTCGACCCTCTGCCACGCCTATCGGTGGCGTGACGTGATCGAACGGGCCTTCGGTCATCAGTGCTTCTGGCTTCAGGCCACGGCCCCGGGCGGCGACGTCCGGGGCGTGCTGCCGCTGGTGCGGGTCAGCAGCCGCCTCTTCGGCCACTACCTCGTGTCGCTGCCGTTCCTCAACTACGGTGGCCCGATCGGCGAGCCCGTCGCGGTCCGCGCCCTCACCGCTGAGGCGGTCCGCCTCGCCACCAGGGAGCGGGTCAAGCTGCTCGAGCTGCGGAGTCGGATCGAGCTGCCGATCGAGCTCCCCGTGTCTCATCGTAAGATCACCGTGGTTCTCGACCTCCCGGCCACCACCGAGCTGTTGATGAAGTCGTTCCCGGCCAAGCTCCGAAGCCAGGTCCGCCGCCCCGCCAAAGAGGGCGTCACGGTTCGGTTCGGGGCCGACCAGGTGGGGCCGTTCTACCAGGTCTTTGCCCGCCACATGCGGGACCTCGGCACCCCGGTCATGCCCCGGCGGTTCTTCGAGGAAGTGGCGGCCGCCTTCGGCGACGACGCCTGGATCGCTTGCGCCTACCTCGGCACCGAGCCGATCGCGGGCGGCGTGGCCCTGGTCTGGAACGACGAGGTCGAGATCACCTGGGCCTCGGCGCTGGCCCAGTACAATCGCACCTCGGCCAACATGGGACTCTACTGGGCCTTCATGGAGCGCGCGGTCGCGGCGGGCCTGGCGCGCTTCAACTTCGGCCGCTGCACGCCGGACAGCGGGACCCACCGATTCAAGCAGCAGTGGGGCGGCCGCGACGAGCCCCTCTGGTGGTATCAGTCGACGCCGAGCGGTGTCGCGGCGGCCACCCCGTCACCGGACGACGGGGCGTACGCCTGGGGCCCGCGGCTGTGGAAGCGGCTGCCGCTCCCGCTCGCCAACCTGATCGGTCCCCGCATCGTCCGTTCGATCCCGTGAACTGGCGCTACCAACTCCCGACCTGGTCGCCGATCACGGCGAGCATGCTGCGGGCGGCCGCGCGCTCGGATCCCGGGGCTCCGGCCCGCCTCGAGGCCCAACTTGCCGCGAGCTACGGCGCCGACCGCGTCCTCCTGACCGCGAGCGGCACCGTCGCGCTCACCCTCGCCCTGCTTTCGCGGGGCCCCTGTCCCCGAGTGGCCATGCCGGCTTGGGGCTGCCCCGACCTGGCCACCGCCGCGGACGGCGCCGACGCGGTGGTTCGGCTCTACGACCTCGATCCCCGCACCCTCGGGCCCGACCTCGACTCGCTCCGCCGCGCGGTGGCCGGCGGGATCGACCTGGTGGTGGTGGCGAGTTTCTTCGGGGTGCCGTTCGACGCCGAGGCGATCGCCCCGATCGTCCACGCCGCCGGCGGCCTCTTGGTCGACGACGCGGCCCAGGGCGCCGGGGGCGCCTTCCGGGGGCGGCCGTTAGGCGTCCACGGTGATCTCGGGGTGCTCAGCTTCGGGCGGGGCAAGGGGCGCACCGGGGGCAGCGGGGGCGCGTTGCTGGCTACCTCCGCCCTGGGCGTGGCCGCGATGGACCGGGTGGCGGCGCGGCTCACGCCGGCGGGGCAAGGGGGCCGGTTCAATGACCTGGTCGCGCTGGCGGCGATGGCGGTGCTGGCTCGGCCGGGGGTCTATCGGCTGCCGGCCAGCCTTCCTTGGCTCCGGCTCGGCGAGACCATCTATCATCCGCCGCCTGAACTGGTGGGCATCCGGCGGGGTGCGGCGGCCGCGCTCTTGGCCGGGGAGGACGCGAGTCGGGCCGAGGCGGCGACCCGCCGGGAGCGGGGCAGGGCATGGGCGGCGGCGTTAGGAGGATCATCGCGGGTCCGGTTGGTCGAGCCGCCGGCGGGGTCGGATCCGGGGTGGCTCCGGTTTCCGGTGGTGGGGCCGGCCCGGGCGGCGGCCGAGTTGGGGTACCTGCGGTCGTTAGGCGTGCTGCCCGGGTATCCTCGGTTGCTGGTCGAGTGGGGCGCCTTCCAGCGCCGAGTGGCCGAGGCGGGGCCGGCGTCGTGGGACGGGGCCACCGAGTTGGCCCAGCGGCTCGTCACCCTGCCCACCCACGGCCGGCTGGCGGCGGCCGACCGGCGTCACGTCGTGGCGGCGTTAGGCTGAGGCCGGCGGTCGGCGGTGCCGTACATCGCGAACAGCACCCCCCCGGTGGCGGCGACCAGCGTCCAGCAGCCGAAATAGACGAGGCTCATCGCCAAAGCGTTGGCGGCCGGCACCCCGTACGGTTTGAGTAGGACGATCCAGGCCCCCTCCCGAACCCCGACCCCGGACAGGGTGATCGGGGCCATGGTGCTGGCACTGACCAGGGGCACCGTTACCAGGAAGGAGGCCGTGGGGACCTGGAGCCCCAGACCCCGGGCAAGCACGAGCCAGGCGAACAAGTAGGCCGTCTGGACCGCGAAGCCGAGTCCCAGGCCCAGAATCAGTCGCCGGGGGTCCCTGGCGAGATCGGCAAAGGTGGCTACCACCCGCCGGCCGAACTCGATGACCCGGCGCAACCGGTCACGCAGCAGCCAGCCCAGGGCGATGACCCCGAGCGCCGTCCCTCCGATCGCCACCAGCGACCGCCCGGTAACGATCCACTTGCCCATCCCCAAACCCGCCGGCCCGCCAACCAGCGCCAACCCCACCGCCAGATAGACGGCGAGGGCCACCACGCCGAGAACCCGATCGGCGAGCACGGTCCCCACGGCCTTGCCGCTATCTCCCATGGACTGGCTCGCCGCGGCCGCTCGGACCGCGTCACCCCCGACCGCGGTCGGCAGGAACAGGCTCCAGAAGGCGGCGATCAGATAGAGGCGGTAGAGATAGGCCCATCGGACCGAGGTCGGCCCGAGCAGAACGAGCCACCGGAGCGCGGACAGGGCCTGCGCGGTCGCCAGCAGGATCGTGGCCGCGATGGCGGCGAGGAGCACCGTGCCGCTCCACCGAATCGTGAGCTGCCCGAAGTCGGCTTTGCCGAGCAGAAAGCCCAGCAAGGCGAGGCCCAACGCGATTCGAATCCACCGGGTCATTGGGCGGGGAACTGCAAAATGCGATCCGATCGGTCCGAGCCCGATGGCGCGAATCGAGTGGGTCGGTTGCCCGGATCGGTAATGCGCGATGGGCTGGAGGGATGAACGGAGGGGCAAGAAATGTCTTAATAGTGATCAGTTGCCCCGTGGCGCCGGCGCAACAACGCTACTCGTAACACGTTGTCTTGGGGATCGTTGTGTGCCTTCTGCCCAGGTCAGACGTCTACTGTGCGATTTCACAACATCAAATGAGCCCAGTCCTTGCTGTTTTGGCGGCCCGGTTCGGGGCGTGGCCAGTGTCCCGAGGGCAACAGTGCCGAAACTCGCATCGATCAGAACCAAGGACCGATGATTCCAATTCTTCGCGGTACCCCGTCACGCTCGCGGTTGATTTGGCGACCGGCGATCGCCGTCGCCTTAGTGCTCGTTGGATGCTCCCGAGGAGAGCAACGCGAGTACCTCGGCCCCGCCGATCCGACCCCAGTGGACCGCAGCGTGGCCCGGGTCATCGTCAGCCCGACGATCGGAACGATGCAGGCGGACGAACGGATCGACTTCCTGGTCTTCGGGCGTAACAACTCCGGGGACAGCATCGGTGTCGAGGTGAGCTGGTCGGCCACCGGCGGTCAGGTGACGACTACCGGCCAGTTCTCGGCACCGATTCCCGGAATCTATTGGATCGTCGCCCGGTCGGTGAAACAGCCCGACAAGGCCGACTCGGCCCAAGTACTGGTCGCCGGTTCGACGAATCCGATCGATCGGCTCGTGGTGAACCCGAAGGTGCTTTCGATGCGGGTCGGGCAGAGCCGGCTGTTCGCGGCGGCGGCGTACTACAGCGATGGCACCCAGGCCCCGGTTCCGGTGTACTGGAGCGCCTCCGGTGGGGCGATCGACGCCAACGGCGTCTACACCGCGGACGAGCCCGGCGACCAAGTGGTGATCGCCGTGGTAGGTAGCGGCCTGGTCGACACCGCACTGGTTCGGGTCAGTGACACCCCGATCCTCACCTCGCTCGAGATTTCTCCGGTCGATGACACCTTGAACGAGGGGGCGGCCCGTCAGTATCTGGTCGAGGCGTACTGGAGCGATGGGAGTTCGGTGTCGCCAGCGGTCGACTTCAGCACGACGGGCGGATTGATCGATTCGACCGGATTGTTCGTCGCGGCGGCGCCACCCGGGGACTACCTGGTGACGGCGGCCGCCCGGGGGGGCAACACGGCGGCCACCTCCCGGGTGAGAATCCGTCCCGATGATCCGACGTCGCTGACCCTCTCGCCACCCTCGGTCGCGCTGACCCCAGGGGCATCCCATCGGTTCAGCGCGACGGCGAAGACCAACTCGAACCGAGTGGTCTCAGTGTCGATCAACTGGCAGGCCACCGGCGGGACCATTACCACGAATGGCACCTATACCGCGGGGGCGGCCGTCGGAACGTACCGGGTCATCGCCACGCAATCGGGCGGGTCCCTCGCCGATACCTCCGTGGTGGTCATCTCGACGCCCACCGCCACCCTGACCGGGCTGACTCTGACGCCCGGTGCGGCCACCTTGGCGTCGGGCGAGAAGGCCCAATTCCTCGTGGTCGGGACGTGGAGTGACGGTTCCGCGGCCTCGCCGGCGGTTACCTGGTCGGCCACCGGAGGTTCGGTCACGGCGCAGGGGGATTACTCGGCCGGGTCGGTTCCGGGAGCCTACCGGGTCATCGCGCGGCACGTCGCCTCGGGGAAGGCCGACACCGCGGCCGTCACCGTCACGGGGCCGCGGGTCACCGGCTTGTCAGTCACCCCCGCCACGGCGGCCCTCACGACCGGCGGGGTTCAGCAGTTCACCGCGGCGGCCAGCTGGTCCGACGGCTCGACGGCGACGCCCAGTCTCGTCTGGTCGGCGACCGGTGGCAGTGTCACTTCGACCGGACAGTTCACGGCGGGGACCGCGACGGGGACTTTCCGGGTGATCGCCCGCGACGCGGCCGCCACGGTCGCCGACACCTCGTTCGTCACGATCGGATCGCCGGCACCGGTCCTCCAGGCGATCGTCATCAACCCTGGTTCCCTGACGCTCGGCGCCGACGAGCAGCAGCAGTTTTATGTGAGCGGGGTGTGGACCAACGGCGGGACGGCGATTCCCTCGGTGACCTGGTCCACCAACGGCGGGTCGATCTCCTCGACCGGCAAGTACCGAGCGGGAGAAAACGCTGGGGTGTTCCGGGTCATCGCCAAACAGACCAACGGCACCCTGGCCGACACGGCCCTGGTGACCGTCACCGTTTCCGCGACCCTGACCGGCATCGTCTTGACCCCGCCGAGCGGGTCGGTTCAGCCCGGGGGCAACCTGCAGTTCGCGGTGTCGGGGGTGTGGTCGGCCGGCGGTGTCGGGGTTCCACCGGTTACCTATTCCGCGACCGGGGGCACCATCACGAGCTCCGGTCTGTTCACCGCGGGGTCGGGCTCGGGCACGTTCCGGGTGGTGGCCACCCAGGTTGGCGGGAGCCTGGCTGATACCTCCGCGGTCACGATCACCACGGCGACGCCGGTGTTGACCGCCTTGACCGTCAGCCCCAAGAGCAGCTCGGTGGTGGTCAATGGCGGGGTCCAGTTCGCGGTGACGGGCACGTGGACCAATGGTGGGAGCGGTGCCCCGTCGGTGGACTGGACGGCGACCGGGGGCACGATCAGCCCCGCGGGATACTACACCGCGGGGGGCACGACGGGGACGTACCGAGTGATTGCCAAACAGTCGAATGGCACCATCGCGGACACGGCAACCATCAACGTTACGTCTTCGGGTGCGGTGCTGACGAGCCTTCAAATCGCTCCCCGCGACATTCTGGTGCAGAAGGGGATGTCGGTCGACTACAGCGTTACGGCGACCTGGTCCGACGGATCGACGACTGCCCCTCCAGTTATTTGGGCCGCGACGGGAGGCACGATTTCCTCCTCCGGGCGATATGTGGCCGGCAACGTCGTGGGTGAATTCCCAGTTCACGTTCGCCACCAGGGCGGTACCCTGGTTGACACGACCCATGTTCGGGTGATGGCGCCGACGGTGACGAGGGTCGACCTGAATCCGGGGTCGGTAGCCCTGCCTGTTGGAGGGACGCAACAATTCGCCGCGAGTGCCACCTGGTCTGATGGCGTTGTACGGCCAGTGGCGGTATCGTATACCGGGACGGGAGGAAGTGTGTCGGCAAACGGTTACTACTCGGCTGGTGCCGTCGCTGGGTCTTTCCTGGTCATGGCGACATGCAGCTGCGGGAAAGGCGATTCTTCGGGAGTGTCTTTGACGACCAGCCCAACCGGATCGGCAACGCTCGTCTCGATGTCCATCACTCCCTCGTCGGCTTTCCTAAGTCCCGGCGGGTTCCAGCAATTCAACGTCAGCGGGCAGTGGAGCGATGGCAGTTCGGCGCCGCCCCAAGTGACCTATTCGACCAATGGCGGTACGGTGTCCAGCACCGGGGCGTATACGGCTCCGGGCGCCGTGGGTTCCTACCGCGTCGTTGCGACTCAGGTTGGTGGCACGAAGGCGGACACCGCGCTGGTGTCGGTTTCGCAGGGTGCAACTGGGGCTCCGTGGATCGCGGAGGACTTCAGCTCCTACACCTCTAGTGCCGACCTCCTCAGTTACCCCAGCTCGATCTGGAGCGGCGCATCCGAGGACGTCAATCCGCAGTGGATCAAGCTCGACCCCAGCGGTGCTCCGGTCGGTGGCCAGTCGATGCGCTATGACATTCCAGCCAAGTCGCTCAGCGATCCCAACCTGTGCCATGATCGGACCATTGGCCGCAACGTCAAGTTTCCCAACAATGCCCAAGAGATCTGGGTCGAGGTCTACGTCAAATTCAGCGCAAACTTCCAGACGATGGTGCCGAACGGTGTTTGTGGCAGCACTGGAACTGGGTACAAGTTCATCTTCGGACGGTATACGACTGGCAGCCGCTTTGACCTGATCGTTGGTCCAGGGAGCGGCATGGGGTACACCTTCGGCTATCCGGGCAATGAACAGTGGGTCAGCCAGGTAAGGAGCCGCCTAACCACGCCGGATTTCTTCGACGGTCTGTGGCATGTCTGGCGCCTCCACTTCAAATCGGGACCTACCGGCCGGGCTGCCTTTTCGTTCGATGGTCGGCTGATTCAAGACACCGGTCCGGTCAGTATGCCCGGCGGCTCTATCTACGGGCTGGCCTTGGCAAGGAACTTGAACCAAGGTCCGCTCCAGAACCAGGAGGTGAACTGGGGCCGGCTCCGAGTCTGGAACACCGATCCTGGTTGGGGCTGGTAGGGAATCGCCTCGTCGACCTGTGTTGGCTGGGCTCTAGCCGACCCGGGTCGTCCTGGGGGTGATGCCTGGATCCGAATCTCGCGGGATCGATACCGGGCCGAGGAGAGGAGGCACCATCGATGCCGACCAGTGGGTGTCGGCTGGCGGGTGGTAACCCCGCGTCGACCCGGGGTACTCAGGCGCCGCGAAGTAGCCCGTGTAGCTTCTGCAACGCTTGGCTGTGAGGGCTCAAGGCGACAAACCTGGCGAGGAGGTTCGCGGGGAGATCCAGCGCCGTGAAGCGAAGCCGACTTCCTAATGGCGCATGCTTCACGAGCCAACTCGAGGGCAACTCGTATCCCCATTTCTCCATGAACGGTCCGAATACTCGAGCGGCAAGCGGTTGGAGGTCGGGCGGGTAGTACTCCGAGTAGTGCCGACGTTCCGTTCCTCGGTTGACGACGGGAAGCTCACGAACCTGAGGGATTCCGATGCGGTTGAGGGCTGTCGCGAAATCCGCCTGCAGATTCTCGTAACGAATCACAAAGTCGAAATCCCGAGACCCGAGCAGCACCCATTCGTTGAACACGCCCCGGTAGAATCGGCGGAAGAAGGTCGGGAAATCGGCCGCGTTGTCTCTGATGAAGTCGAACTTCTCGACGTGAGTCTGGGGAATCCAGCCCCCGTTGCTCTCATACTGGGTTGGGTCGGAATAGACCCCGGCGCGGTCGTTCTTCAGCCGCAGGTAATGACCAACGGTGACCTCGAGCGGATTCCGCACACCGGCAAACACGAAGTAGTCCCGCTCGGAGGCCTTCGCCGCGGTCCTGAACTCGGAGTAGTTCGCGTGCTTGTAGAGAACCAGTTCACCACCGTACTGCTCCCGGAGCTCCTTGCTGATCGCCGTCGAAGCCGTTGCTGGAACCTCGACGAACAGGTACTTGTGTCGATGGCCGATTACCATGTCCCGCGCTCCACGGAAAAGTTCACGAGGAAACGGTCTTGCCCAGCAACATGTGTGCCGTAGGTCATGGGCTTTCGTTCGTCGAGGGGTCGTCTCGGGTGTTCTTGAACTCGCTGAGGAGTTCTTGATAGTTCTCGACCCTGTCCTTGAGTTCCTGCGAGTTTTGGCGGGCCGTCGCCGACTCGAGCTTCACATCCGTTGCGACACCCAGGAAGGAAAGCAGCGCCGCCATTGTCTTGGGCTCCCCGATCTCCTCGTAGTCGAGGGCGTAGAACGGCTGACCGGTGGCCCTCATCAGTAGCCGGCAGCCGAGATAGAACGCCCGGCGCTTTCTCGCGTAGGCCCGAAAACGGCTCGGCTCGACGCGCACCTTGGGCGGCGTTTCGGAGGTGTCAGCATTCTTGCGCTGCATCCAAACTTGGGTCTGCGCGGCAATGAGTCCGGACGTGTATGCATGCAGCCAGCTCCGGCGGCCGAGAAGGACCTTTCGGACGCGACGCGACAGGAGCAAGGAGGCAAGCGCCCAGTCGTTGACGCGGGGGGCGAGTTTGAAACCCACCGTCCCTGCGCCATCCTGAAAGGAGTAGATTCGCCTGATGAACGCCCACGGATCGCGTTCGCGCTCCTCGACGGTCCCGAACGACAGGTCGGTGTTCTTGTAAGCGAGTGACCTGTGGATTCCGCCGCGGTTGAAAACCTCGTGGTGGCAGAGGATATCGGGATGGCTGTCGAGAGTCGAGGCGAGGAAGTTCGAGCCGGTTCGGGCCGTATAGACGACGACGAACGGGGTGACGTTGTCCGGCACGAAACGGCCGGTCACCGTATTGGCCACGAAGTCGAGAAGGCGTTGCGCCACGGGTGGGTCCTCGCTCACGCTGTCCGGTTCGGGAACGATGGGCTCGCGGCTCCGCCTGCCGCTTCGGCCTGGTCCGCAGTGAACCGATATGCTTCATCCAACTGGCGTCCGATCCTCGTCCAAGAGTAGCGGTCTTCCACCAACTTGCGACCGGCCTGGCTCAGCCGGTTTCGGCTTTCGGGATCGGCCTGCAGAGATCGGATGCTGGTTGCGAACTCGTCGGGACCCTCGGCACGCAGGTAGTGTTCTCCGTCGATGAGGTCGAGCCCCTCGACCGCCAGTCCCGTTGCGACGATTGGTTTGGCCATTGCAAGGGCGTCGAGGATCTTCAACCGCGTTCCGCCGCCGTTGCGGATCGGACAAACGTAGATCTCAGCCTGGTCGAGGAACGGCCGAACATCGTCGACAAAGCCTGTCGCGCGGATTCTCGGATCGGGGCTGCCCGTGACCTCGGCGGCGGGATCCTGCCCAACGAAGGTAATGGACGACTCCGGGGAAACCTCTCGGAGCCGCGGCCAGATTTCGTTCACAAAGTAGACCGCGGCGTCCCGATTGGGGTACCAATTCATACCGCCGGCGAAAACCAAGCTCTTCGGTCTCGCCCGGACATCTGGATTGGGCCGAAAGTAGCCGACGTCGACGCCATTGTCGACCACCCAGGCTCTAGCGGTTGGGGCCACGGCCCGCAGCCGGGCAGCGTCCAGTTCGCTTACCACGATGTTCGTCCGGGCACGCACACAGGCGAGCCGCTCCAGCCGGTCGAGCTTGCTCGCTTCCCTGCCGAGGTAGGCCCGTTTCAACGGGTTTGGCTCGAGTGCTGCGCGTCGTTGGGTGAGTTGGGACTCGATGTTGTGATGATTCAGGACGATGGGCGCCGACGCGAAGTACCGCGCGTAAGGCCACAGCCCTATGGTATCGAGATGGACGACGTCAGGGCTTGCCTTGCCCGACAGGCGTTTCAGGTGGGCGTGCATTGCCAGGCTGTGGAGTGACGTCTGGTCGAAGGGCAGCGGGGTGAGTCCGGTACCCGCGACGAGGACCCACCACCGGGCTGCCGACCTTCCCCACCAGGGTTGGAAACTGGCCGAGGACGCCAGAAACCCGCGAAAATGCTCCTCAGCTTCGAGGAGAAGATCGGGGTGACTCGGGATTGCCCGCCGACCGATCATCACGAGATGTACCTGATGGCGCGAGGCAGTTTCTCGGAGGAGGTGATAGCTGCGCTGGAGGGCGCCACCCTTGGGTGGATAGGGAACGAAATGGGAGACCCACAGAATATTCATGCCCGCCACGATCGAGTGTATCTTTGGACAGCACCGCATTGTCTGTGCCGGGTCTCGCCGACTGGCCCACCCATAGGGGAGGGGGGCCCAAAAATTGCCGCAGCACCCGCCTGTCCCTGGCCGCCGCCCCGGGACCGGCGGTTCGCGCTCGGTACCCCAATTCCCTTCACGGAACGGAAGAAGCGAGGATGTGCGGTTTCGCCGGGCTTGCCTATCGAGATCAGACCCGTGACTGCGCCGATGCCGCCGTGGTCGCGATGACCGAGCGATTGGCCCACCGAGGGCCCGATGGCACCGGTACCCTAACGCTTGGGCCGGTGGGTCTCGGCCATCGGCGCCTCAGCGTGATCGACATCTCGGGCGGGCGCCAGCCTCTCTCTAACGAAGACCAAACGGTCTGGGTTGTCTACAACGGGGAGATATACAACTTCGTCGAGTTGAAGATGGCATTGGTCAAGGCAGGTCACCGCTTTGCCACTGCCTGCGACACTGAGGTGTTGGTGCACGCGTACGAAGAGTGGGGGGACGATTTCGTCGTTCGGCTCAGCGGAATGTTCGCCTTCGCCCTTTTCGACGCTCGTCGGAAGCGCCTCTTGCTGGTTCGCGATCACCTTGGCGTCAAGCCAGTTTTCTATGAATCGAACGACGAGGGCCTTTTCTTCGGCTCCGAAATCAAGGCCGTGATCGCCGGCTCCGGTTCGTCCCCCACGCTCGACTCGGCCGTCGTTCCAGAGTACCTGATGTTTCGTTATGCCGCCTGGGACCGAAGCCTCTACCAGGGGATCAAACGGTTGCCGCCCGGTCACTTGGCCGTTTGGGAGAATGGCCGGCTCGCCATCCGAGAATTCTGGTCTCCTCGCAGCGTGGTGCCTTCGTCCTCGGGCTCATTGGACGACGCCGTCGACGAACTCGAGCATCTGTTGACCGATTCTGTACGGGCCCAACTGATGAGCGATGTTCCGCTGGGGGTGTTCTGCAGCGGTGGCATTGATTCCGGACTGATCACTCGCTTGACCGCGAACGTGGTGCCTTCGAAGGTTCACTCCTTTTCGGTGTCGTTCGAGGATCCCAGTTGGGACGAGTCAAGGCTCGCTCGGCAGACCGCCGACCGGGCCGGCACGGTTCACCATACGGTGGGATGCACCGACCACCAGGTTCGTGACCTCCTGCCGCGAATGTTGTGGCATCACGATGAGCCCCTCAGCCACCCCAATTCCATCCCGCTTGCCGTGCTCAGCCGGTTCGCGAGAGAACGGGTTACGGTGGTTCTCACCGGTGAGGGCCCGGACGAGTACCTCAGCGGCTATCCCCGCCACCAGGTTGCCGGGTTTCACGCCCAGCTCGATCGGGTGTTGCCCCAATGGGCGGTTCGGATGTTCGGTATGGCGCTTGGATGGCTGCCAACCCGGCGGGCCCGGCTCGCGGGTGATCTCCTGCGGCGGCCACTCTTGGAGGGCTTGGTTCTCAACTCACGGTACGTGAAGCCGGAGTTAGCGCGCTCGCTTGTCGGCGATGGCGCTATGGACTCGATTGCCGAGCGTGTGGCGTTGGCAGGTCGGATGGCAGTCGAGGGCGATGGCATCAGCTCGATCAATCGCTACGAGATGGTGACCTACCTCCAATGTGCATTGGACCGAATGGACCGGATGTCGATGGCAAGCGGCCTCGAAGCCCGGGTGCCATTTCTCGATTTGCGTTTGGTCGAGTGGGGGCTCCGGCTGCCCTCGCGCTTCAAGGTCAGTGGTCGCAAGAACAAGATCGTACTCAAGGCCCTCGCGGAACGTTGGCTCAGCCCGGAGGTCGCGACCGCCCGGAAATCGGGGTTTGGCCTCCCGCTCGATTCGTGGTTCCGCGCTCCGACGTTCTCGTCGCTGCTCGAACCCCTCACCCGAGCCGATCATCCAGCGAATCCGCTGTTCGCTCGCCCGGTCCTCGAACGAGTACTGACGGAGCATCGTACTGGAGTCGCGAACCATGGCGAGCTGTTGTGGTTGTTGGTCAACGTGTTCAACTGGTACGAGGTCAATGGGTCGGCGGTTGGCCGGGCCGGCGATCAGGGGAGACACCCAATTCGTGCAACGCTCACGATGAGCTGATCAAGCACCCGCGCTTGCGCAGCGGGGCTTCCATTGTTCCAGTAGTTCTCGAGGAAGACCGTGTTGAGGCCGTACTGGGAGTACCCACCCACCCAGTTCAGCCCCCCTCTAGATGCTTCGAGTTGGTTGTCGATCCAGAGCTCGAAGACACCGTTGGCCTGGCCCGGGTCGTTGAGCCGCACTCGGGCCTCGATGCACGCCCACCGGCCCAGCCTGTCGGGGTCGAAGATTGCGGTGTTGCTCTGGGCCAGGCCCAGCGCACGCAAGTTTGCGTCGTCCCCATACTTGGTGGTTCGGAGGTTGCCGGCCGGATCCGTTCCGGAGAACGGATCGATCTGGAGGAACCGGCGAGCGGTCGAGCCGGCACCGCTCCAAACGGGTGCGATCATCGCCTGTGCCCATTTGGAGGTCGCCAGGATTTGAGCCCGCGACAGTTTGTAGCCGCCGCCGCCAATCCAGCCGGGGTCGGTCTTCAAGTACAGCCGCCAGTACAGCTCGCGATGCCGCGCAGTTCCTTGGTCTGCAGGCCGGATGTACGGATCCGGTGTCCGGCCAAGCGCCAGATGCAGGGCACCTGCGTTCACGGTGCCAACGCCCCAAGCAGCCCTCATGCCTGAACCGCCACGATAGCCCACGCCGGCCGTCCTCCGAAAACGTCCCCCAGCCGAGTCGTACTCGAAATAACTGGCGATTCGGTCCTTCTCGAAATCGTCGCACCACACCCACTCCGGCGCCGGCCGGTCGCACTCGGCCGTCGCTCCTTGGAGCGGAGGCGGGGCCGGGGGGGCCGGGGGGGCCGTCGGTGACTCCGCAACCGGGCAACTGGCTAGTGACGCCATCGCTGCAACTAGTATCGCGCGCATCAGCCCTCGGGTTCTACTCGGGCACGACGACCTGGTCACTCTACCCCCCGGTACGACCGCTACTGGGAAGGTTGCGGTACCGGATCACTGCCACACCAATAAAGCTCGACTCGGTAAAGACGGTAGTCGAACCGAGGTCGCTCGAATGAGGAGACCCGGCGACAGTTGCTGTCGATCCAGACCTGGAGTCCCGGTCCCCCTTCGCGCAGCCCAAGGCGTCGGACCGACGCAACGAGCCAGAAGCCCTGCCGGTTGCGCAGGGAACGAAACTTCTCCATCGGAGTATAGCGGAGGTCCGGAGCGTAGGCCGCGATGAACGGATCCATTCTACCGGTCACAGGGTAATCGGGGCCAAGACGGTGGATCATCGCGAAGGCCGGTCGATAGTCGAACCGAGAGCCATCGGCCAGGTGCGAAACGGTCTCCGGTGTCACCGCCAGCGCGAGTCCGGCGCCGGCCGCGACTGCAAACGGCCTCGCGTTGCCCGGTTCGAGCCGCTGCGCAATCGATCCCACCGCGCCCCCAATTGCGACGAAGATCAAGGGAAGAACCGAGATCCCGTAATCCGAATAGACCGCCGTCCGGATCGAGAATACGATCAGCAGAATCAAGGCCCCCGCCACGCCCGCGATGGTAAGCGTAGCCCAACGCCGTCCCTGGTCCCGTTCTGCTACGAACAAATAGGCGCACGCGGCTGCGGCAGCGATCGCAATTGATGGGACGAGCCACTGCACCATTGCGGGAACGAGCCGCAACGTTGCGCCAAGACCTCGGGAAGTCGCGTTTTGAAGTGATTCGGGTCTGCCGTACAGGCCCAATCGCAAGAACCAGCCGAGCGTGAATACGGCGAGCGGCACCCAGAGCCACTTCAGGGCCCGGGCGCGCGGCATGACGAATTGGAACCGACCGTCGGCGGTGATGGTGTGCAGGGCTAGAACCACGCCGGCTAGCGGAAAGAGGAACGTCGGGTGGGTCAGCATGCCGATGATCGTGGTTATGAGCACGAGGAGATAGCTGCGGCGGCGATCCGTATCGGCGGCAACGAGCATCGCGCCGATAGTGGTTGCGGCCAACAGGTAGACCAAGCTCCAGTAGCGGGCGAACTGACTCGCGTAGATGTGCCACGGCGACACCGCTACTAGCACCGCGCTCACTAACCCAGCCCTGCCGCCGAACACACGCTTGCCCAGCCACCAGGTCGCGACGATGCCAAGGATGCCGAAGACGACCGGAGGGATTCGGAGCGCCAACGGTGTAGGGCTGGAGAACAGGAGCAGAAAGTGTTGGAGCAGGTAGTAGATTGGTCTTGCGGCGATTCCGGGTGCTCCAGAGGCTTCCGCTTGGATTCCCAGATCCCTCGCATCCCGCAGCGTATAGAGTTCGTCCTCCTCCCATGCCCACGTACCTAAGCCCCAGACGCGCAAACAGGTTCCGGCGAGAAGGATCAGGCCGAGCCAAGCAAGCTCGACCCGGGAGCTGCGGGCTGCCGGCATTACTCGGGCGGCCGAGGTGTCGCCGATACCTGGAGGCTCGCGAAACCGCGCTTCCGAAGTCGGGTTCGGCGAACCAATAACTCGCCTAGGAGGCCGACGCTTCCCAACTGCAGGCCGGCGAGAAGCAAGACAACTCCAAAGAAGAACAGGGGGCGGGTGCCGATGGACTGATCTAGCACGAGCCGGAGATAACTCATGTAGACGAGCAGTCCAACGCCAGCTGTGCCAAAGACAAGCCCAAAGCTCCCGAAGAAATGCATCGGTCGGTTTTCGAATCGGGTGAGCAACACGACCGTGAGGAGGTCGTAGGCCCCTTTGAAGAGCCGCGACAGTCCATACTTGCTCTTGCCCCACACCCGCGGAGAGTGCTCAACCGGGAGCTCCCTGACGCGAAATCCCTGGGCAGCCGCCAGGACCGGCACGAAGCGGTGCATCTCTCCGTAGAGATCGAGTTCCTTCACGACCTCAGCCCTGTAGGCCTTGAACCCGCAGTTGAAATCATGCAACTCGAGGCCGGAGACCTTGCAGGTGACCCAGTTGAAGAACCGGCTTGGCAGGGTCTTTCCGATCGGATCGGCGCGCGATTGCTTCCAGCCGGAGACGAGGTCGTATCCGTCAAGTGCCTCCACCAAGCGGGGTAGCTCGGATGGCTTGTCCTGGAGATCTGCGTCGAGCGTGACGATCACCTCGAACCTGGCAACGCCAAAACCGACGTTTAGCGCATCGGCCTTGCCCCGATTCCCTCGAAACCGGAAGACCGCCGCCTTAGGATCGACAATGCCGATCCGGCTCAGAATCTCGCCACTCCCATCCGTCGAGCCGTCATCAACGAAGATGATCTCGTAGTCTTTGGCGCACAGACGAAGAACAGAGGTCAATTCCTCGTGGAGGCGTTCGAGAGTCCCCGCTTCGTTGTAGACCGGAATCACAGCACTGATCGCCGGCCGGAGTGCGGGACGACCAGCCGTTGACTCCACGGGGCGCACAGGTTGGCTCATTGTGGGTTGCATGATAGCGGCTGGCTACTCGGCGAGCAATTCGTATGCCGTCGACGGCCTTTTTGGACGGTTTTCCTGTTGCCGGTCTGCGAAAATCCAACCCCGACCGACAAACCGTCTTGGGGCTCGGCGGCTTCAGCCAAAGCGTTATCTCTCAAGGTCTTACGGTTTCCCAGCGCGAGCCCGCTATGGCCCCTTGTCGGCCCACTTTGGGCCAGTCGCGGTCGTTTCGCGAGGGATGGCACCGGGCTTGCTCCTGCCCCTTGCCAGTACCTACCTTCTTGGGTCTGCCGATTCGCCGGGCCGTTCCAACGGGGCCGGGTCGCGGGAAGCGCCGACCCGCGACTAGGTGGCGGTAGCCGCCGGCAGCCGAGGCCCACTCGGCCGCGACGGACGGATTCGGCCCCTGAACACCGGAGCGCATGACGGTGCCACAACCGCCTAGTGTCGCATACGTTGGACGATCGACTGGGCGCCCAGCCTCCCTGGACTTGCTTCAGGTGGCGATCATGATCATGGCGATGGTCCAGGTCTGGCGGATCCAGGACCTCGTGCCAGCGTTGAGTGCGATCAAGATTCAGTACCTCGCCCCGCTGGCTGCTCTCCTCGCCTTTCTCGTCGATAGCGACCCGCGCCGTCAATTCCGCCGCATCGCCAAGAACCCGGTCCTCATCCGCTTGGTCGGAGTCCTCGCGTTCGTCATCATCAGCATCCCGACCAGCCTGTGGCAAGGAGAGTCGTTCGGGTTCCTCTACAAGGATTTCAGCAAGACGTTCCTACTCCTCGTTCTGATGGCGGCAAGCGTTCGGACGATTGGCGATCTGGAACGATACGCGCTAATGCACATCGGCGGAGCGGTATACTACTCCTACTACATTGCCCAGAACTTCAGAATCGGTCGTAGCGGCCGCCTCGGTGATTTGATCTACTACGATTCCAACGACTTGGCCCTCCTCTTGGTTTGCACCGTTCCTTTCTGCGTCTACTTTCTCCGACCGAAGGTCAATCCCCTTCTGCGAATGGGTGCGACCGCCGTTCTTGCTTTCCTGTCCTACACGTTGGTGCAGACGGGGTCGCGGGGCGGTTTTCTTGGGTTAATCGCCTGCGGACTGTATCTGGTGTTCAACTTCAGTGCGGTCAGCAAGCAGATTCGTCTCTACTCGATTGGCGCCCTTGCCGCGTTCATGATCTTATTCGGCGGTGATGCCTATTGGAACATGATGGCCAGCATCATGAATCCCAAGGACGACTACAACTGGACCGCAGACTCCGGCCGAAAGGCCATCTGGAAACGCGGGATTGGGTACATGCTCACCCACCCGATTGCCGGCGTTGGTGCAAGCGCGTTCCCGCAGGCAGAAGGAACCCTCTCCCCCTTGGCCGAACGGCAGAAATTCGGGATTGGGTTGAAGTGGTCGGCCGCGCACAATTCTTTCGTCCAGGTCGGCGCGGAACTTGGGGTCATCGGATTCGGATTCTTCGTGGCCTCCTTGGTGGTCGCGTGGCGGTTCGTGCGTAAGGTCGGCGCTCCGTTGTATCGGCTAACGGTGGGACCCCTCGGGCCATACGGGCATGCGCTCGGTGGGGTACTCGTTGCCTACTTCGTGGCTGGTTCCTTCGTATCGGCGGGATACTCGTCGTTTCTCTATTCGATCTTCGCCCTGGTGATCGGTGCGATGAAATTGCTGGGAGATCAACAGCTCGGGGGCCCCGGGGGACCTCCTCAAGCTGGCCCGGTCCGAAGGGGAGCTCGCCCCAAGCGGGTGCAAAGCGGTCGGCCGAGCATTCTGATTCCAGCGGGCCCCGCCGCCACCGGGCGGCTCGTTCAGGTTCCGGGTCGGCCCTAAATGGCCGGCTGCGAATGCCCCGAATAGGCTTCAAGTCGATCGTCGAGAGCGCCTTGGTACGCGGTGGGCTTGCGGCATTGGCAGGTCGCCGCATGAGGGGTCGGGTTCTCGTCCTTGCCTACCATAACGTTGTACCCGACGACGCTGTCGGGTCTGGCGATCGGTCGCTCCATCTTGCCCTTTCGAGTTTCCGGGCTCAACTCGACCTGCTCGTAAGGACTCACGACGTCGTCCCGATAGCTGACGTGCTGAGGGACAAGGGCCGCTCCAACCGGCCGTCCGCCGTAATAACCTTCGACGATGGCTATTTGGGGGCCGTGAACCTCGCCATTCCGGAACTCGGAAGGCGGGGGCTGCCGGCGACGGTGTTCGTTGCTCCCGGTCTCCTCGGCAAGTACCCATGGTGGGATCGCTGGATCCCGCCCGGCCATTCAGAATGGGATGCGGGGGTTCGTGACCGCTTGCTCCGCGAGTATGCTGGAGACGATATCGCGATCGAGGACTGGGCGCGAAGGGCGGGTTGGACGGAAAACGCCCTCCGGTGCTGGTATCGGGTGGCTACCGAGGACGAGTTGACGACGGGCCTCGCTCAAGACGGAATCTCGGTTGGGTGCCACTCATGGAGTCACCGGAATCTCGCGGCGATTACGGGACCTGAGGTAGGCGACGAGATCCGGCGCTCAATGACCTGGATCGTCGAACGTTTTCCCTCGCCCGTCTACTGGCTCGCCTATCCGTACGGTCTCTCTTCCACCGAGTCGATTGCCGCCGCCCGGTCGGCGGGCCTCGTAGGCGGCTTTCGGGTCAGCGGTGGCTGGCTGCAGTCCACGAACGCCGACACCTTCGGTTTGAATCGGTGCAACGTCACCGCAGGCTTCACGGCGGCGGGCTTCCAGTTGAGGACCAGCGGGCTGGTTAGCCGATGACCGGGACGATTCGTGTACTCCACGTGGTACCCGATCTTGAGTTCGGCGGGCTGCAGCGGCTGGTTGTGGACATGGCTCGGCTCACGAGCGGGGACGGTTTCGATTGCGCGATCTTGGCGTTGGGGGCCCTGGGCCCGCTGGCCGACCAAGTGAAGACAGATCGGCTTCTGGTCGGCGGTCCTCAGCCGGCTTGGTCGATGATCTGGCCAGGACGGCTCGCTGCGAAGGTCGCGAGCTTCTCGCCCACCGTCGTGCACACCCATAGCGGGGTGTGGTACAAGGCCTCCCTGGCGGCCCGGCAGGCCGGAGTGCGGCGAATCATTCATACCGACCATGGTCGACGACGCCCGGATCCGTGGATCGACAGGCTCGTCGACGGCTTGGCTTCACGTCGTACGGACGTAGTCGTGGCAGTGTCCGAGACCTTGGGTCAGTACCTGGCCCGGGCGGTGGTGCACGACCGCGCTGCGGTTCGCGTCATCATGAATGGCGTCGATACCAGCCTGTTTCGTCCCGGCGCGGACCGCCCGCTTAGGTCGGAACTTGGCATCGCCCCGGAGGCCCTCATTCTTGGCAGCATCGGGCGCCTTGAGCCGATCAAGGGTTACGATGTGATGATCGAGGGTTTCGCCAAACTTCGGGAGGGGCCACTGGGGGGCCGCACGATCCTGGTGCTTGCCGGCGACGGGTCCGAACGACTCCGCCTCGAGCAACGGGTGGCCCAACTCGGCCTCAGCCAGGCGGTGCGCTTTCTGGGCTGGAGGTCAGATCTGGGGCGATTGTATTCGACCTTCGACGTATTCGCACTCACCTCTCGGAGCGAGGGCACGTCCGTCAGTCTGTTGGAAGCAATGAGCTCAGCGCTTTGCCCCGTGGTCACGGATGTCGGCGGGAATCGGGCGGTCCTGGGTGCCGAACTCGCCCAGCAACTCGTTCCTGCCAATGACCCAGAGGCGATCGCGGCTGGCTGGACGGCGGCCCTGCTGAATGCCGAACGCCGCCATGCGATTGGGCGTTTGGCGCGGCGGCGGGTCGAAACAGATTTCAGCCTCGGGGCGATGGTTGGCGCCTATCAGCAAGTATATCGGTCGCTCGTCAGTCGGCATCCCAGTTGATCTTGCAGTCATGGTGGACTTTCGAAATGACCCATCGATACTTGCCTGATCGCTCTCTCGGAATATCGTCGACGAGCTCGACGGTGATGTGAACGCCACCACCAAGCCGTTCGGCCAGGCCAGCGATCAGCCCTGCTTGGTGAGCCGGGGTGAAATCCGCTGAGGGAACGATTTTGACGATGATGCGGTCGCGGGCCTCCTGGATCACCTGTGACTTGAGAATCTGATGGAAAGGCTTGAACGGGTGCGTCAACACGGACGGCGAAATGAACCTCCCGTCAAGAGTCAAGACGATATCTTCGGCCTTGGTCGTCACGTTGTCGAGTAACCGTGACGTGCGCCCGCATGAACACCGCTCGGGCCGAATCCGCGAGATGTCCGAGGTTTGGTACCGGATCATCGGCATCGCCAGATTGTGGAGGCTGGTGCCGACCAGAAAACCGAGTTCGCCGTCGGGAACTGGTTTGCCGTCATGGTCGACGATCTCAACGAAACCGTACTCCTCGGCGATGTGTTTGCCCAACCCGTGACCGCATTCCGAAGCGAAGATCACCCGCTCAGCCAGACCGTAGAAGTCATAGAGCTTGCACTCGAACGCCCCTTCGATCGTGGCCCGCTGAACCGCGTGGAGCGTTTCGGATGACGAGAAGACTGCTGACATCGGGAGCGTTGATCCGGTTCGTTCGAGGTGCTCCGCCACGATGAACAATGTTGAAGGATACCCCTCCAGGAAACGCAAGCCGCGGCGGCGCATCTCGGCCAGGTACCCGTCGATGTTCTCCGGCCTGAGGTGGAAACTCGAAAACCATAGTTGCCGCAGGGCATAGTTGGCCCGCCAAAACGGTGGGCGCACCTGTGCCGGACTCGCCACAACACGGCCCAACAGCAGCCCTATCCAATCCTGATCCCCCATCCCGGCCCATCGTTTCTGACGAGTATCCACCGCATTGTTCATGATCGCCGTTTGGCGATCGTACCAGAGGTCGAGAGGTGACCCGGTTGTGCCGCTGGTGTGTCCGTGGAGCCATCCCGGCTGCGGCGGTGGTGCGGTCATCAAGTCAGCTTGCCGATCCCGGACCGTCTCCTTCGTGAGCAATGGCAACCTTCGGAGGTCAGAGATGCCGCGAAAATCGCCCGGCGTCATTCCGATAGACGACATGGTGTCGCGCCAGTAACGGCTCTTTTCGAAGGCTGTCGAGACCACGTTGCGAAGTTGCCGATTCTGCCACTCCTGAAGCCGCTCGGTGGGCCAACGCTCCCCTTCGAGGAGGGAATCGAGGGCTAGGCGCATCCTTCTTCCGTAGCGGTGTCGCCGGATCCTGAGGCCGTGGAGGCTCATGAACACGGTTTGCAGCCAGGGGGGCGCTGCTCGGTACAGGGCTTCTTCGTTCAACATCTTCGAGCCTCAGCGGATGATACGAATGGGCAGGCTGGCGAGTTCCCTCAGCAGGGCCACCATTTGACGCGGGGTCGCCAACTCCGCGAGCACCTCGTTCGAGGTTGATTCTCCGGTTCGTTGAGGCGCGATTGCGTTGGCGACGACCTCGTCGAGCGACGAGTCTGCCGAGTTGACCACCAGATGTCCCCCGACTCGCTCCAATAAGTTCGCAGTTTCGCCCGGGCGGTCGGCGAAGGCAAGGATTCGTTGCCGGGTAGCCAGGTATTCGTAGAGCTTATTGGGCACCTGGTCTGGCTGCCCCTCCGCCAGCAGGAGGAGCAGGTCGGCGGTTCGGATCCGTTCCTGTGCCGTTTCATGCGGCAGCCAGGGCTCGAAGGAGACAAAGGGCCCAATGCCGAGCGAATCAGCATATTCCCGAATCGAGTTTCCGTCGAAAGTCTCCGACTTGCCGATCAGCTCCACTCGCAGGCGCTCGGGAGGGAGCCGGAGGCGGCGGACCGCTACCGCCAATGCCGCGAGGAAGGGCCTTGGATCGCGGCCGAGGTACAGCGTTCCGATATGGACGATTCGAAAGGGTCGGTCTTGGGGCCGAGCCGGGATGTTCTCAACGAGGCCGTCAATGCCGTTTCGGACCAAGACCGGGGCCCTGACCCCTGGCCGCTGCTTATCCCTCGCCAGCCGCCGGACTCCTTCGGAGACAGCGACGACGAGGTCGGCCCGGTTGAGGCAGATGCGCTCGAGTTGCCTCTCGATCCAGTCGGTCAGCGCCGTACGACAGTACCAGGGCTTGCCAGGGTTGTCAGTCCAAGGGTCGCGAAGCTCGGCGACCCAGGTAGCGCCGGTGACGATTTGACAGGCCAACGCGGCCAGTTGAACCGACGGCGGGGGCGAGGTGCTGTAGAGCAGCACGGGACCACCCTGCCGAAGGCATTCGACCGCCGTCTTGGCGGCCGGGATCACGAACCCTTGCTGATCGTCGGGGAGCCAAAGGACGGAGTAGAGAATCCGCTTCCACAGGGGCACGGTGGCGGGGGGGCGCCACACGGGCGCCTCACCCTGGCGGCTGGGCGGTGGGCTCCGGTCGCTCGACCTGATATCGGCCAGCCACTGCCTTGGTCCCGCCGGCACCGTGATGCTGATGACGTCGACTGAGGGGTGCTCGGGCGCCGAAGCCGCCCGGCTGTCGCTATGGGCGCGAATCACGGTGACGTGATAACCGGCATCGGCGAGGGCTCGCGCGACCTTGGCAGCGCGAAGACCACCAACTTCGGTGGTCGGAGGATAATGAAATGCGAGCATGATGACTCTCAACGGGTACTCCCTTGAGGGTCGGCCAGAGGCGACCCATCCGGGGCCCGGAGCCGTGCCGCAATCTGCCGGATTCGGCCAATGCGGGGGACAATGCCGAAGATGACAAAGGCGACGGCACCCCCGCCGACCTCGACCGCCAGGCGAACCGGTGCGCTCATGCCCGGCGATTCCAAGAACCGAACGGCGAAGATGGTGGCGGCCATGATAGCGGTGGCTCGCGCTGCTGGAAACATCGCGGCGAAATAGGTCCGGGTCGCTAGGTCCAGACCCCGAAACGCTCGGCGGAACATCACGATGGTGTGGATGGGATACACCAACAGCCAGACGGCGGCAATCCCCGGCGCCCCCCATCGGCTCCCGAGCACGAAGGAAACGGGCATCGTGATCGCCGTAGCCAGTCCGTTGATCATCAAGAATCGGGTATCGCCAAGAGCTGTGAGCACCTGGGCCGGTAGAGTCGCCACGGATCTGAAGGTCGCGTAGACGGCCAGGATCTGGAGAGGCACAACCGCGCCGCCCCATTGCGGACCAAGATAGACGGCGACGAAGTCTCGCGCGACGATCGCGAGACCGATACTGGCAGGGAGCGTTAGGTAGACAAGGCCCTCTGTCACCGCGACGAACATCCCGGCAAGTTCAGCTCGGTCGCCCTTCAGTCGGCTCAGGATAGATGGCGTGACGCGGGATACCAGCGCCGAGACCTTCTCCACGGGCGTGCTCGCGATGTTCCAGGCGAAGGTGTACATGCCCAGTGCCGCGGTGCCGAGAGTTCGACCGGCTACCACGAAATCGGCGTTGGAATACACGAACCAGGCAATTCGACCGACCAGAAGGTCGCGGGTGAAATGAACATACTGGCCAAGGGACCCGCGCCGAGGTGTGGAGAAGGGTTGCGGGGAAAGCCGGTTCGCCGTCGCGGTCGCGGCCATGCTTCCAAGGAGGCTTCCCCCAACCAGGGCCCAATAGCTCCAGCCAGCCAGAGCCAGGCCCAGAGTCGCGGCGGTTGAAGTGATCGCCTGGATCCCGTCAACGGCGGCCAGACTGCGAAACCGGAGTTGCCGCTGGAGGATGGCGATCGGGACGATTCGAAGGGCGGAGAGAGTCGCGTTAACGCTCAGGGCGAGGACGACTGCGGGCAGGGCCGTCGAGTCGAAGTACCATCCCAGCGGGTATGCCGCGAAACAGGTCAGAATGCTGCCGGCTGCACCCATGAGCGCCGCGACGGAATTGAACTGCGCAATCTCGTCCTTCGTCATCTGGCGCATGATGACGATGGTGGAGCCGAGACCGCCCTCGGTCAGGAGACTGACGAACCCGAGGTATAACCCAGCCAGGCCGACAAGGCCGTAATCTTCCGGTCGGAGCAGTCTTGCAAGGAAGATCAGAGCGACCCAACTGAGCACTTGCCCGCCCCACTTCACCATCGCGGTCCAGGCCACACCCCGGATGAAGCTCGTCCCCAGGGAAGGCCCCTGCGGCGGGGGGCCTGCGCCTGGGTCCCCTGAGTCGGGGTTCGATGGCGGGGCGGTCATTAGGTGTAGCGGCGATGCAATAGAGGGACCAAGGGTTCCTGCCGGTGTTCCTCGGAAGGCATGAGGCTGCTGCGTGGACGCCTCACAATATGTCGAACCCCGCTGCTCTGCAACGAACCGACCGGTACGGGGCGGAGCGGTACCTCGAGTGCGAGGAAACGGCCTGGCGGGATCGCTATCGACGAATGTTTGACCGGGGTGACCTGAGGCTGGGGCTCGGCCCGGCAATGCAGGTCGAGGAGCGGGTCACTGGTTCACGAATCTGTCTTATGGACTCTCCCTCCCCGGCAATTCGAAGTGATCCCTGGCGCGAATCCGCTCCTCTCGGGCGTTCACCGCCTCGCGGTGCAGCCCTGCGGCCAGGGGACAAGCGGGTGGTTGCTCCGCGACTCGGGGCGGCAGCGTCTTGGGCCGCACGCCGAACAGGACCGTGCCTTCGCCGAAATCGCCGACGACGTCGAGTCGCCGGCACACGCTCACCAGTTGGTCGGCGAGCCGCACCGAGGAAAATCCCGTGACTCGCGAAACCAGCACGTGGGTCACTCCGCGACGCTCGAGGAAGGCCAGGAAGTCCTCGCCGCTGAAATCGGTCCCTTCGTGCGCGAAGACCCCGGCGCGGCCCGAGTGATAGGCGAACGCCGCCTCGCGATCGACCAGCGCGACGGCGTCGCTTGGCAGCGACCGGGCTGCCAGCGAGGCCTGGAGGAAGGCTCGCTCTTTTGGCGTGTAGCACCCATCCAGGTTCCTCGCCGTGACGCAGTTCCAACCGTGCCGAACCAGGTCTTCGGTCCGCCACCATGTGCCCGGAACGAGCAGCCCCACGACGAGCAGCGGAGCGACGATCGTTCCGAGTCGGCCCACTCGCCGCCCGAGGGTGTCCGCCCCGGTGATCAGGATGAGTCCGACCAGGGGAATGAGCGGGTGCAGGAACCGTCGATCAGCCCAGGCCCAGACGAAGAGCACCGCGAACATCAGCACGGTGGCGAGCACCGCGATCCGGAAACGCCTCCAGAGCGTCACCAGGCCCGCGGTACCAGCCGTGGCCAAGAGAGCCACCCACCCGACGTTATCCGCCAGGGTCCCAGTTGCCTGCTTGAACCCCATCATCGCGTGCAGGTGGCCAAGCAAATAGACCTGGGCTCCATTGACGATCGCCAGGGCTCGTCCGAGGAGGGGGTGACGTCCGTCCGCCACCGCGTCGGCGTCGATCGTCGCCAGGTCGCCGGCGTACGAGCGCCCCACCAATTGCCGCGGGCCGAGGAACGACCAGGCCAGCCATGGCCCGAACGTCAGGGCGGCGACCGATCCGAAGCCCAGGACCCAGCGCCACTGGCGGGCAAGCACGAAGTGAACGAACACGGCCGCGATGACCGCAATGCCCGCGGTTCGCATGAACGCGGCCGCGATGGCCGCGGCAGCGCCGATCATGAGACGCCGCCGACTGGCATCGGGCGCTCGCAGGCACCACAGCGCCAGCATCGCGAAGAAGAACAGCGCCGCCTCGGCCTTGAGACGCCCGCCGTAAGTGAGCAGCAACGGGTTGAAGGCAGCCACTCCCAAGACGCACAAGGCCGGGATCGGTGGCAGCAGCCGGCGGGCGCAGTCGAAGAGGAGGACCAGCCCGCCGAGGGACAGGGCCAGGGGCAACAGCAGAAGGATCCCGGGACGGTCGCCAACGATGGCTAACGGAACGGCGAGGAGCAACGGCCAGCCCGGCGGGTACTGGAGGTGGAACGGCGCGTCGGGCAGGAAAATGTCGCGATAGCTGCCTTGCAGCAGCGAGCGGGCCAGGAACAGGTACATGGCGTCGTCGTTGCCGACGCCCACCCCGGGCAGGCGGGTGACCAGCGACAGCGCCGTGTAGACGACGAGGAGGCTCGCCGCCGCCCACCAGGGCCACCGAGGCCGCCCGCGGAAGTCGGTCATCGCCGCCGGCCTGGGTGCAGGTTCCGTACCTCGTGGCCGAAAACCGGCCATCGCCATTGGCGTCGGGTGCCGGTCACCGTACGACCCGGTCGTAGAGGCTCGCGAGGTGAGCCGAGCACTGCCGAATGTCGAAGGCTTCGAGCATCCGAGCCCGCATCGCGGCGCCGTCCGCGGCGATGGTTTCGGGCTCGTCCACATACCGCGTCAGCTGGTCCGCCAGGGCGGTGGCATCGCGCTCCGGCGCCAGCCGATCTGCGAGTGGGCCGTAGACGTAGGGGATGTCGCTGTGCCGGGTGGAGATGACCGGCATGCCGCTCAGCATCATTTGCTGGATCACGAACGGGGTGCCCTCGGCGTCGCCGTCTCTCGCGACCACGCTGGGCGCCACGAAGACGTGGCAGCGGAGGGCCAGCGCCATCAAGTCGCGGAATTCGAGCCAGGAGTACCGCTGCAGTTGGTCGCCGAAGTCCAACCGGGCGATGGTGGCGAGGATCTCGTCCCGGGCTTCGGCGTCGCCTTGCCGCCGACTCACGTCGCCGGCGAGGTGCAGCCGGAAGCGGACCCCACGGCGGCGCAGCAGGTCGGCCGCCTGGAGCAGGTACACCGCCCCCTTCTTTTCACGGAAGGTCCCGGCCATCAGGATGTCGAGCCGATCGCCCGGGGCCAGGCGTCGCTCGCCGTGAGGCACGTCCTCGACATCCACACCTAACGGGTGCACCACGATCTTGTCCGAGGGGCAACCCATCTCCACGAGGGCGGCTTCCATCGCGGGACCGAGGGCCAGTGCCAGGTCGACGCGCTCCCAAAGAGGACCGTACCGATCGAGCCAGGCTCGATCGCGGCCGTGGAGGTAGACATCGGCGCCGTAGAATCCCACCAACCACGGCACGCCCAACGCTCGCTGGAGGGGCAGGTCGTCGATCCCGGTGTAGCCAAAGTGCGAATGCAGCAACACGGGGTGGTACCCTCGGGCCCTCGACACATCGGGCGGGTAGGGGCGCGAGCCGGCCAGTCGGCGCCAGGCCCGGGAACCGAGCCGTTGCCACGGCGTCGCGAACGCCTCGGTCTCGGGGTACTGAACACGGTTCTGGAGGGCGTTGGCCATCACCACCGGCCGGTAGCGGGGCACCCGTCGCAGATGGTGGTACAGCCAGTTCATCGCCCGACCTACGAAGCGGTCGGTGCGTTGCAGGGCAACGGGTTGAACGGGCCGCGGGGTCGGCTGGGTCGAAGACAAGGTCCCTCGCGAACATGGCGTTGATGACGGCGCCCTTCCGACGCGCGGAAGGCAGAATACATGCCCGCGACCCCGAGTGATGCGTTCACGCAACTATTGTTGCTAGTACACAACAGAATCGGCCGTTCTGGGTATCTTCCAGCCTTCAGGCGAGTCGATAGGCCTGCTTTCGGTCGGACGCGCGGCCCTCGGCGAGTTGCCGCGATCGGATCAGGGCGTCGACGAAGTATTTTGCGGCCCAGTTCAGCAGTTCGAATCGGCCATAGTCTCCATCGACCGGCCAGGAGCCCTTGATGCCTCCCCGGAGTCCTTCATGGCGGACGACACGATTCTGGGTCGACTTGACGAACCGAATCACCGACTCGACCGGCTCCAGCCAGTGACTGTCCCCGGTGATGGTCGCGAGCCGCATCCAGTTGTTCGCCATCTGGACCTCGCCGGTCAGGCAACTCCACGGCACGGCTGGGCGCCAGTCAGAGTTGAAGCGGCCGCTCATCCGGCCGTCGGGCTTGACCGCCGCGACCAAGGCCCGCGCGGTTCGGCTGCCAGAATCGAGGATCGCCGAGTCCCCGAGCACCCGGCCGCCTTCAACGAGGCCGCGCACCGTGTACGCCAAGGTGTGCAGGAGCGGACGCTCCGGGTCGGTGAGGCAGCAGTGCGGAAGCCAGCCGTTCGTCCTAGCCTCGTTGGCGACCGCTCGGAGGTTCCTTCCAGCCGCCTGCAGGAACGCCGGGTTGGCGAGTGCGACTCCTGCTTCGGCGAGGGCCCAGGCCACCCGTGCGTTGTACAAGGTCGGCGCCGACAGCGCGAACCGGGAATTTCCCTTCCGCCACAACCCGTCGGACTCTTGGACCTCAACGAGCCAGCGGGCGGCCCGATCCGCTGCCGCCAGGTGCTTGTCGTTTCCGGCGTGCTCCCAGGCGGCGAGCCATCCGAAGATGACCTGACCGGTGTTGAACACGGCGGGCGATCGACCCTCACCCACCACGCCGCCCTGAACCGCCCCCGTCTCCAGCTGCAGGTCAATCTCCCAGTCAGCCGCTCGAAGGGCGCGGTCGGCCAGCGAGGCGTCGCCGAGCTCCCGGGAAGCCTCCAGCAGCGTCGGGATGATGTACCCGGTTGTTTCGGGATAGGCTGGTTGCCAACCACTCGAACGAAAGTAGGGATTGAACGCCAAGCTGTATCCGCGGGCGAAGCCGCCCGACTTGGTCGCGTCTTGGGCTCGGCAGAGCCACTCGATCGCCTCGGTCAGATGGGGCAGATGGTCGGGATCAACCGGGTGGCGGCGAGCTCGATCGATGGCCAACTCGGTCCGCGCGACGGGGTTCAAGACGGGATGGGCGCGCACCGTCGCGATGAGCGAACGGGCCTTCGCCAGGAGATCGCGGGCTGCGGCCATGCCGGGCAGATTTCCTTTCGATTCGATCCTTGGGGCGGGCTCCCGCGGAGTCCGGGTCCCTCGCACATTTCGTGCTCGGACCGGACCAATGCTTAATCTGTGCAGACCGCCGCTGGAGGACCAGTGAACCAGTCGCCGCCGCCATTCTTCGTGGTGGGTTTTCAGCGCAGTGGCACCACGCTGCTGCGGGTGATGCTGAACGCGCACCCGAAGGTCGCCATCCCCCTCGACGTGACGGGGATGTGGTGGCGATTCGAGCAGCAACTCGATCGATTTGGCGATCTGACGCAGGACGTCGCGAGGCGAGCGCTGGTCGCGGCGGTGCTCGATGAACCCCGCATCAAGCTGTGGGGCATTCCTCTCGCGGTGGAAGGAGTGCTTCGGCACTGGACGGCTCCAGGATACCCCGGCGCGATAGCGGCGTTCTATCTCGAGTACGCCGCCCACTATGGCAAGACAACGTGGGGTGACAAGGATCCCGGCAACACGAAGCGGATCGATGTCCTCGACCGCTGGTTCCCCGGCTGTCGGCTCATTCACATCGTCCGGGATGGACGGGGCGCCTGTTTGTCTCACCTGAGCCAGAGTTTCGGGCATGACGACCTGATGGCCTGCGCCGAGGCCTGGCGGGAGGAAGTGTGGTGGGTGCGGCGAATGGGGCACCTGCTGGGCGCCTCGCGGTACCACGAGCTGAAGTACGAGGACCTGGTGACGAATCCGCGCGAGGTCCTCGGCGCGGTGTGCGGGTTCTTGGGAATCGACTATTCCGAGCAGATGTTGAGCTATCCCGAGTCGATCGACGAGTCGGTCCCAGCAGAGAAGCGACACATTTGGCCGCTGATCGGGCAGTCGCCCCAGGCGAAAAACGCCCTGAAGTGGCGGGAGGAGATGCCAGCCGGCGTCCAAGTGTGCTTCGAGAAGCGCGCCGGCGAGGCGTTGGTCGAGTTCGGCTATCCGACGTCCTCGCGGCCCTGGTCCGGCCAGTATGCGACGGAACTCGGCTTCCTGGTCGGCCGACTCGTCCGGGCAGTGCGCGCCCGGCTTCGGCGACGCTAGATCGGTCGGCCAAACCCCGCTCCGTCCCACCCTCCCGTGCCAGGACCCGCTCAGGCCGGCACTCGTCCCCTCACGGCATTGGCTTTGCCCTCAACTGGTCGTAACATCGTGTTGGTCCCCAAGTTCGCCCGAGGAGCGCTGTGATTACCGGGATTCGCGGCACCCCGCACGAAGGCCGTCTCACCGAAGGACCGACCTTCACGGCGGTCCTACTGGCCTGGGGAGCCCATCCCGACGCGATTCTGGCAACGCACCACCGGCTCAAGTCCCGGCACCAACGCATGGAAACGGTGCTAGTATGCTGCAACGACGCAACAACCGTTGCGACGGCGCACCAGATCGGCGCAGTCCTCGTCATCGGTCCGGAAGACAAACCCGATCTCGCTGCCATGCGGCGACTCGGCGCTGCCCAGGCCAGCGGCGACGTCATCCACTTCGAGATCATCGATCGACCCGTCGACGGAGCCGTCGAGCTACCTGCGGATTGGCCCGCCCGGCTCCGGGCCGCCGGGGTGCCGGTCCCGAGTCAGGGGCGATGACGCCCGAGCTTTCGGTCGTCATTCCCTACGTCAACGACCCCTCCGACCTCACCGACTGTCTCGCGGCCCTCGCCACCGAGGCGCAGCATCATCGCCTCCAGGTCATCGTCGTGGATCGCCGGGGCGGCGCGGCGGCGGTGGTCGGGCCTGACGCGCCCTGGGTAACCGTGGTCGATGGCGCCGGGCGATCGATCCCCGCGATGCGGGAGCAGGCATTTCGGCTCGCCGAGGCGCCGTCCGTGGCGGTCATCGAGGACCATGTGATCGTCCCCCCTGGCTGGGTGGCGGCGCTGCTGGCGGCGCGGGCGGCCGGAGAGCAGGTGGTCGGCGGCGCGGTGCGAAACCTCGCTACCGAAAGGCTGGTGGACTGGGCGGCGTTCCTGTGCGAGTACCACCACCTGCTGCCGCCCCTGCCGGCGGGCAAGGTGGGCGGGCTGCCGGGCAACAACACGGTCTACGACCGGTCCCTGCTCGAACGCCACGCGGCCGTGCTGGCCGAGGGGGCCTGGGAAGACCGGCTCCATGCCGCTATGGTCCGGGAGGGTGTTCGCCTGATCTCCCACCCGGAAATCGTGGTCGGGCACAAGATGCACTACACGGCCGGGCTCTACTCCAGCCAACGATTTCTCTATTCCCGCTCCTTCGCCGGGAAACGGATCGCTGGCGCACCCCTTGCTAAGAGGGTGGTCATGGGACTGGCGGCGCTCGCGTTGCCACCTGTCCTGGCGGCACGAATCGTCGTGACCGTTTGGCGTAAAGGGAGTCACCGCAAGGAGTTACTTCGGTCGCTCCCGCTCCTGGGCTGGTTCACCCTGGCCTGGGCGGCGGGCGAGCTCACGGGCTATTGGTTTGGCGAAGGCAACGCAATGCGGCGGGTTCGGTAGTCCCGCGATCTTTCGAGGAGCAATGACGAACCCAACCAGCGCGACGACCCCTCCCAGAACCGTTGACCGGCTCAAGCCTGGCGACCGGATCGTGGTGCTCGGAGCGGGGCCCGCCGGGCTGACGGCCGCGTATCTCCTCTCCAAGGACGGCTACCGGGTCACCGTGCTCGAGGCCGATACCATCGTCGGGGGGATTTCCCGCACCGCCCAGTACAACGGCTACCGGTTCGACATAGGCGGCCACCGTTTCTTCACCAAGATTCAGCCGGTCGAGAACCTCTGGTACGAGATCCTCGACAAGGACTTCATCTCGGTGCCCCGGATGAGCCGGATCCACTATAACGGGGTCTACTTCGACTATCCGCTCAAGGCGAAGAACGCGTTAGGCGGCCTCGGGATCCTCGAGGCCGTCCGGATCGTCCTGAGCTACCTCAAGTGGCATTGGAAGCCCTACCCGATCGAAGACAACTTCGAGCAGTGGGTCACCAACCGGTTCGGGAAGCGGCTCTACGAGATCTTCTTCAAGACCTACACCGAGAAAGTCTGGGGCATTCCCTGCACCGAGATCCGGGCCGAGTGGGCGGCCCAGCGGATTCAGGGCCTCTCGCTGGCCCAGGCGATTCTCTCGGCCGCGGCGCTCAACCGCCGGTCGAGCAAGATCAAGACGCTGATCAACGAGTTCCAGTATCCCCGGCTCGGGCCCGGGCAGATGTGGGAAGCCTGCCGAGACAAAATCGTGGCGATGGGCAACCAGGTCCTGATGCAGCACCGGGTCACCGCGATCGAAGAGCGAGGTGGCGCCATTCATGCCGTCCGGGCCCAGACCCCCGCGGGCGAGGTGCGCTTCGAGGGCGACCACTTCATCTCCACCCTCGATCTGCGGGCCCTCGTCCGGTCGATCGATCCGGGGGTTCCCGCTCCGGTGCGGACCGCCGCCGAGGGACTCGGCTACCGCGATTTCCTGGTGGTGGCCCTGATGCTGGAGCACGAGGACCTGTTCCCTGACAACTGGATCTACATCCACACCCCCGGCGTCAAGGTCGGCCGGATCCAGAACTTCAACAACTGGAGCAAGGCGATGGTCCCGGTTCCCGGGATGACGTGCCTTGGGATGGAGTACTTCTGCTTCGAGGGCGACGGCCTGTGGACCGCCTCCGACTCCGAACTGATCGCCCGGGCCGGCACCGAGCTCGAGGCCCTCGGCCTGGCCAGCGCCTCGCTGATCAAGGACGGGACCGTGATCCGGATGCCGAAGGCGTACCCGATCTACGACTCTCAGTACCGCGGCCACCTCGACGTGATCCGGGGTCACATCGACCAGCTTCGCAATCTCCACACGGTCGGCCGGAACGGGATGCACAAGTACAACAATCAAGACCACTCGATGCTCACCGCGATGATGGCCGTCTGGAACATGATGGGCGCCACGCACGACATCTGGGAGGTCAACACCGATTTCGAGTACCACGAGGAGCAGCGGCTCGAGAAGCCGGACGCCGCCTTGGCGGCGCCCGCGGGACGGTAGGCCGTGCGGATCGGGGTCGACGCGACCTCCTGGGCCAACGGGCGCGGCTACGGCCGCTTCACCAGGCAGATCATCCCCGCAATGGCCGAGTTGGCCCCCGATGACGAGTTCGTCTGTTTCCTCGATCGCAAGGCCGCCAGCCGATTCGACCTCGAGTTGCCCAACGTCACTCGGGTCACCGTCGCGTTGGGCCAGTCCCCGACCGACGCCGCGGCGGCCGACGGCCACCGCTCCCCGGCTGACATGCTCCGGCTCACGGCGGCGGTCTGGGCCCGGGAGCTCGACGTGTTCTTCTCGCCGACCGTGTACACCTACTTTCCGCTGCCGCCCGGGCTTCGGGCCGTGGTCACCGTCCACGACGCCATCGCCGAGCGGTTCCCCGAGCTGACCCTGCCATCGCCGCGGGCCCGGCTCTTCTGGCGGTGCAAAGTGGGATTGGCCTTGGCCCAGGCGCAGCTGGTGCTGACCGTCTCCGAATTCGCGGCCACCGACCTGGTCGAGGTGCTCGGGGTGACCCGCTCCCGGCTCCGGATCGCGTTGGAGGCCCCAGCGGCGGTGTTTCGCCCGTCGGCGTCGAACGGCGAGGCCACCGAGGCGGCGGCCGGGGTCGGGGTGCCGGTGGGGCATCCCTGGTTCGTCTATGTGGGCGGGTTCAATCCCCACAAGCATCTCGACGTGGTGGTCCGGGCCTTCGCCGAAGTGGCTCGGGGCCGGGCGCCGGCGCCGCATCTAGTTTTGGTCGGGGCCACCGACGGGGACGTCTTTTTCAGCAGTCAGCGGCGGATTCGCACCCAGATCGCCGAGCTTGGGCTCGAGGCATTGGTACACTGGCCGGGCTTCGTGCCCGACGAGACGCTCCGCCATCTCCACAGCGGGACGGTGGCCCTGCTGCTTCCGTCCGCCTGCGAAGGGTTCGGGCTGCCGGCGGTGGAAGCGGCGGCGTGCGGCGCGGCCGTGGTGGCGACCACCGCGAGTCCGCTGCCCGGACTGCTCGAAGGCGGCGGCTTCTTCGTCGCGCCGGGCGACGCGGCCGCCCTCGCCCTGGCGATGACTCGGCTGCTCGACGAGCCGGAGACCCGCCGGGCGATGGGCAACCGGGGCCGGGAACGGGCCGGGGCCTTGAGCTGGGGCCGGGGCGCTCGTTCCGCGCTCGACGCGATCTACGAGGCGGCCGCATGAGCGGGCTCCGGTTCGCCTTCCTGACCACGTTCTATCCGCCCTACAACTTCGGCGGGGACGGGATCGGGATTCAGCGATTCGCCCGGGGCCTGGTTCGGGCGGGGCATCAGGTCACCGTGTTTCACGACGCCGATGCTTACAACACCCTCAACCCGGGAGCCGAGCCGGTCACGGTCCCGGATCCGGTCGGGGTCGAGGTGGTGAGCCTCAAGAGCAAGTTAGGAGTTCTCTCCCCGTTCCTGACCCAGCAGCTCGGTCGTCCGGTGGTCAACGGCCCCGCGATCCGGCGTCGGCTGGCAGCGGGGCGGTTCGACGTGATCAACTTCCACAACGTCTCGCTGGTGGGCGGTCCCGGGCTGTTCAAGTACGGCACCGGGATTAAGCTCTACATGGCCCACGAGCATTGGCTGGTCTGTCCGACCCACGTGCTCTGGCGTCACGGCAAGGAGCTGTGCGACGCCCGGGAGTGCGTCCGGTGCCAGCTCAATTACCGGCGACCGCCCCAGTGGTGGCGGTGGACCGGGTTGCTCGAGCGGGAGTCGCGCCACATCGACGCCTTCATCGCGATGAGCGAGTTCAGTCGGCGAAAACACCGGGAGTTCGGCTTCCAGCCCGAGATGGAAGTGGTGCCGTACTTCCTGGAATCCGACGGCGCGGTGGCCGCGGACCCGGCCGGTGCGGAAACGCCTCATCCGCGGCCCTATTTCCTCTTCGTGGGCCGGCTCGAGAAGATCAAGGGGCTCGACGACGTCCTCCCCCTGTTCGAGGGCGCCGAGGGGCCCGACCTGCTGATCGCGGGCGACGGGGAGTACGGGGAGACGCTCCGGGCCCGGGCGGCTGGCCATTCCCGAGTTCGCTTCCTTGGGCGGGTGGCGGTCGATCAGCTGCAGCGCTACTACCGGCATGCCCGGGCGTTGATCGTGCCCTCGGTCTGTTTCGAGACCTTCGGGATCATCCTGATCGAGGCGTTTCGACAGGGCACCCCGGTGATCGCCCGGCGGCTGGGGCCGTTTCCGGAGTTGATCGAGAAGAGCGGGGCGGGGCTGTTGTTCACCGGACCGGCCGAGTTGGTTGCCGCGATGCGGCGGTTCGCCGAGGAGCCGGGGCTGGTGCGGCAGTGCGCGGTGGCCGGGCGAGAGGCGTTCGAGGCCCATTGGTCCGAGCGGGTGGTGATCCCGAAGTACCTCGAGGTGGTGCGGCGGGTGGCCGTGCGGAAGGGGAACGCCGACGTGCTCCGGCGGTCAGGCGACCCGTCTCACGGTGGCACCGAGCCGAACGAGGCGTCACAGTTGCTCGCGAACGGGAGTACGGCATGAAGGTCTTCATCACCGGCGGAGCGGGGTTCATCGGCTCCCATCTGGCCCATCGACTGATCGCCCGCGGCGACCAGGTCATCGTGCTCGACGACCTCTCGACCGGGTCGATGGACAACATCGCCGACCTGGTGGGCCGGCCCGGGTTCGAGCATCGGATCGGGGACGCGACCAATCAAGCCCTGGTCACCGAATTGGCCGATCGGTGCGACGTCACCGCCCACTTGGCGGCGGCGGTCGGGGTCCGGTTGATCGTCGAGAAGCCCGTTCACACCATCGAGACCAACGTCCGGGCCACCGAGTGCGTGCTGGCGGCCGCGGCCAAGAAGCAGAAACCGGTCCTGGTCGCCTCGACCTCGGAAGTCTACGGGAAGGGCTCCAAGGTGCCGTTCGAGGAGACCGACGATCTCACCCTCGGACCCACCTCCCATTCGCGGTGGGCCTACGCCTGCTCCAAGGCGCTCGACGAGTGGCTGGCGTTGGCGTACTGGCGGGAAAAGGGCGTCCCGGTGACGGTGGCGCGGCTCTTCAACACGGTCGGGCCGCGGCAGACCGGCCGCTACGGGATGGTGCTGCCCAACTTCGCGGCGCAGGCGCTTCGGGGCGAGCCGCTGACGGTCTACGGCAGCGGCGAGCAGTCGCGCTGCTTTGGGCACGTCAACGACGCGATCGAGTCGATCGTCCGGCTGATCGAGACGCCCGCCGCGGTGGGGCAGGTCTTCAACATCGGCAACGACGAAGAGGTGACCATCCTGGAGCTGGCCAAGCGCGTCAGGGCGGCCGCCCAGAGCGACAGCGAGATCCGTTACGTGCCCTACTCGGAGGCCTACGCCGAGGGGTTCGAGGACATGATGCGGCGGGTGCCCGACGTGCGGAAGCTGGAGCGAACGATCGGGTTCCGGCCCCGGACCCCGCTCGACACCATCATCACCGACGTGCTGGCCGATCAGCGCGAGCGGCTGAGCGTCCGGGTCTAGCAACGCGATGCGCGCCGTGCTCACCTACCACTCCATCGACCCGTCGGGATCGCCGATCTCGGTCGACCGGGCCACCTTCGAGGGGCACCTCGAATGGCTCGCGTCGGGCGCGACCGCGGTGGTCCCGCTGGAGACGATGGTGGCGGGTGACGGAGGAGACTCGGCCGTGGCGCTGACCTTCGACGACGGCTTCGCCAATCTGGCCGACGGGCCGATGGCGGGACTGACCGCGCGCGGGCTGCCCGCGACCGTATTCGTGGTGAGCGATCAGGTCGGCGGCACCAATGCCTGGGGCGGCCGGGACGATCCCCGGGTGCCGACCCTGCCGCTGCTCGGGTGGGAGGCGTTAGGCCGGCTGGCCGAGGCGGGGATCGCGATCGGCTCCCACACCCGGCGCCACCCGCGGATGCCGGCCCTGTCGCCGGCCGAGGTCGAGGACGAGCTGGCCGGGAGCGCCGAGCGAATCGCTCGTGAGCTGGGCCGCCGTCCCACGACGTTCGCCTACCCGTACGGCGATACCAGCCCGGCGGTGGTGGACCGGGTCCGGGGTCACTACCGCACCGCGGTGACCACCGAACACCGTCCGATCGGCCCGACCGAAGACCCCTGCCTGGTGCCACGGCTCGACGCCTTCTACTTCCGCCGCCCGGGCGCGCTGGAGCAGTGGAACACCCGGACCTTCCGCCGCTCGGTGCGGCTCCGGCGGTTGGCGCGCGCGCTGCGGGCCGGCTTCGAATCGATTCGGAGGCGGCCGTGAGCGCCGCGCCGATGCTCTCGGTGATCGTCCCGGTGTATAACGGTCGGGACGTCTTCAGCCAATGCCTCACGGCCCTGGCCGCGAGCGACCTGCCGCGGGAGTTCT
Organism: Gemmatimonadales bacterium; assembly: GCA_046160105.1. Taxonomy (GTDB): domain Bacteria; phylum Gemmatimonadota; class Gemmatimonadetes; order Gemmatimonadales; family GWC2-71-9; genus SHZU01. Next base: position 133,532 of record JBJXGT010000014.1, read on the forward strand.
GGGAGCTGGTGGTGGTCGACGACGCCAGCCGGGATGACTCGGTGGAGCGGGCGGTGCCGTTCGCCGATACCATCGCGCGACTCGGGCCCCGGCCGGCCGGTCCGTCCTACGCCCGAAACCGAGGGGCCGAGGTGGCCCGGGGCGAGGTGCTCGTCTTCATCGACGCCGACGTCTGCGTCCATCCCGACACCCTGCGGCGATTCGCCTGGGCCTTCGCGGAGGACCCGACCCTGGCCGCGGTCTTCGGCTCCTACGACGACCGGCCGGCGGCCGAGGGTTTCGTGTCGCAATACCGCAATCTGCTCCACCACTACGTGCACCAGCAGAACGCCGGGCCGGCCGAGACGTTCTGGGCCGGCTGCGGCGCGGTGCGGCGAGAGGCGTTCGCCGAGGTGGGGATGTACGACGAGTGGCGCTTCAGCCGGCCCCAGGTCGAAGACATCGAGCTCGGCCATCGGCTCCGCGACCAAGGCTACCGGATCGAGCTCAAGCCGGAGATTCAGGGCACCCATCTCAAGCGGTGGACCTTCCGGGGGATGATCACCGCCGACATGAAGGACCGCGGGGTGCCGTGGAGTCGGATTCTCCTCGAGCGGGACCAGAACTCCGGAGGCAACCAGGCCCTGAACCTCAAGCTCAAGGAGAAGGTCTTCACCGTGCTTGCCTGGGCCGGCCTGCTCCCCCTCATCCCGGCCCTGATCTGGCGCGACCTCCGCTGGCTCCTGGTGTCGGTGGCGCTGGCTCTGGTCGTCTTGGTGGGCAACGTGCCGCTCTATCGATTCTTCCGGCGGACGAGGGGCCTCCTGTTCACGCTGGGCGTGCTGCCGCTCCATCTGCTCTACTACATTTTGAACGGGTTTTCGGTGCTGGTGGCGGTCGCGCTCCATCAGACGATCGGCGATCCGAAGCCGTCGGCGAGCATCCAGGCCTTCGCCGAGCGCAACGTGGTCAAGTGGCCGCCGGTACCGAAGCGGGCGGAAGCCGCGGCGCGTCCCCGGCCGCCGCGGGAGAAGACACCATGACCCAAGCTCAGATCAACGACCCGCTGGCGAGGCCGCTGGCGCTGGCGTTCCAGCCGCTCCACAAACGGGCCTTCGGGACCGCCATCGGGGCGGCGGCCGGACTTCTGGTGGCTCTGGCGACGGTAATCGTGCTGCTCCAGGGCCCGGCCGTCCCCTTGAACCTCGGCTTGCTGGCCGAGTATTTCGCCGGGTACACGGTCTCGTGGCCCGGCGTGCTGGTCGGTTTGTTCTGGGGATTCGTGGCCGGGTTCGCCGCCGGGTGGTTCGTGGCGTTCTGGCGGAACTTCATCGTCGCCGCGTCGCTGTTCGCGGTTCGGACTCGTGCCGAGCTCCAGCAGTCGCGCGATTTTCTCGATCACATCTAGCCGTCTTTCACGGTGAGAGCCGCCATGACCGAAGCCTCCGAACAACGTCAACTCGAACACGCCCTCAGGCGTTTGAATGGCCGGGCCTGGGGTCTCGCCACCGGGCTGCTCAGCGGCGCGGTGTTGTTCTTCGCCACCAACTTCCTGGTCTTGAAGGGCGGCCAAAACCCGGGGGCGCATCTCAACCTCCTTCGGGTCTTCTTCCCGGGGTATTCGGTCAGCTTCCTCGGAAGCCTGGTCGGCTTCATCTACGCCTTCGTGGTGGGCTACGCCACCGGACGCCTGATCGGCGCGGTGTATAACTCGATGGTCGGCGACGAGAAGTAGCCGTCGCCGCGAAACACGTCCACAAAGGGATTGGTGCCATGGTGATGCTCTACGTCGGTCCGGACCAGCTGCTGCCGCTCGCCTCGATTCTCGGGGCCATCGGCGGCGCGATCATGATCTTCTGGCGCCAGGTGGTGGGCGTGTTCCGGAAGATCGGTGGCATCTTCCGACGCAACTAGCGCGTGGTCTCGCCCGACGCCCTGGTGCGGCTCACCGCCATCGCTCGCGAGGCGGGGGCCGCGCTGTTGGCGCACTACCGGCCCGGGGTGGCGGTCGAGGAGAAAGCCGATCGGTCGCCCGTCACCGCGGCCGATCGGGCCGGCCACGACGTCATCGTGGGCCGCTTGAGGGAATGGGACGGCTCGATTCCGATCGTGTCCGAGGAGGGCGAGATCCCCGGACCCGCCGAGCGGGCCGGATGGACTCGCTTCTGGTTGGTCGACCCGCTCGACGGGACCAAGGAGTTCATCAACCGGAACGGTGAGTTTACGGTCAACATCGCCCTGATCGAGCACGGGGTTCCGGTGCTCGGGGTGATCTACGTCCCGGCCACCGATCTGATGTACTACGCCGGCGATGGTCTCGGCTCCTGGCGCCAGGGCGCCGACGGGCAGATCGTCCGGATCACCTCGCGGCCGCCGCTGCCCGGCCATCGGCTTCGGGTGGCGGAGAGTCGGTCCCATCCCTCCGAGAAGCTCGAGAAGTATCTCGCCACCATTCCCGTCGCTGCCCGGGTGCCGGTGGGCAGCTCGCTCAAATTCTGTCTGGTGGCCGAGGGCACGGCCGACGTTTATCCGCGCCTCGGGCCGACGATGGAATGGGACGTGGCCGCCGGCGACTGCATCTTCCGCAACTCGGGGGTCGGCCGGCCGCGGCGGTCGCCGCTGAGCTACAACCAGCCGGACCTCCGGAATGGCGATTTCATCATCGGGTTGCTCGACGCCGAGCTCGACACCCAGTCGGCGGTGGGCCGGGTGATCTGGTTCACGGGCTTGTCGGGCTCGGGGAAGACCACGATTGCGCGACGGGTGGTGGAGCAGTTCGAGGCGGTGGGCACCCCGGTGGAATATCTCGACGGCGACGCGATTCGGGAGGTGTTTCCCGCCACCGGCTTCAGCCGCGAGGATCGCGATGCCCATATTCGCCGGGTCGGGTACCTGGCGAGCCGGTTGGAACGGCACGGGGTCACGGTGGTCGTGTCGCTGGTGTCGCCGTATCGGGCGTCGCGGGATTTTGCCCGCGGCCTGTGCCGGCGTTTCATCGAAGTGTTCATGGCCACGCCGCTCGAGGTCTGCGAGCAACGCGACATCAAGGGACTCTACGCGAAGGCGCGCCGTGGTGAGATCCGGCAGTTCACCGGAATCTCCGATCCCTACGAGGTGCCGGAGCACCCGGAGGTGGTGATTCATCCTAACCAGGCAGTGGAAACGGCGGTTGCCGAGGTGTTGGCGACCGCGAAGCGGACGACTCAACACTAGCGAGCCCGCCGGCGTGATGGACCCCACGCCACATGGTGTAAATTCCGGCGTTTCCCAACCCGACCCAACGGCCAACGAGGTGAGGTTCTGACCGACGACGCTCGCGCGGATCCGGGTGCCACCCGGGTAGCCCGGGACTTCCTGGCCCTTGGCCTGGGCGAGGCGCTGTCCCGTTTGATCGCGTTCGGTGCCATGGTCTACGCGGCCCGCACCCTCGGAGCGAGCCTCTACGGAACGATCGGTGTGGCGGTGGCCGTGGTGCTCTACTCGAACCGGGTGGTCGACGCCGGTTTCGAGTTGGGCCTCGGGCTTCGGGAGGTCGCCGCCGACCCGTCCTTCCTGCGCCGGGTGGCCCCCGCGGTACAGGCCTTTCGGACCGCCCTCGCGATCGTGGTGGCTGGTGTCGTTTCGATCCTCGCGCTCGCGCTTCTCCCGGCGCCCGACGGCGCGGTGATAGCCGTGCAGAGTCTGACCTTGATCGCAGTCGGGATCGGGACCCGATGGATTCATCTCGGCTTGGGCCGCGCTGGTCTGTCGGCCCTGGCCGCCGCGGTGGGTCAGCTCACGATGGCCGCGGGGATCCTCTTTCTGGTCCGGGGTCCTGGCGACGTCCTCGCGGTTCCCGCGTCGCAGGTCGTCGGCGATCTGATCGGCGCCGCGATTCTGCTGGTCGCGTTGCACCGGGGGGGGCACCCGATCGGGTTCGGATTCGACTGGGCCGCGCTCAAGCCGCTGTTGCCGCGGGCCTGGCACTTGGTCGCGAGCGCCCTGCTCGGCATCGCGATCTACAGTTCCGGTCTGCTTGCCCTTCGCGCGCTGCGGGGGGCCTCCGACGCGGGCTACTACACGGCGGCCTACACCCTGGTCACCTTCTTCCTCAACGTCGGCGCGATGTACAATCTCAGCCTGTTGCCGTCGCTGACCCGGCTCTCGTCCGATCCCGGCCGGCAGCAGGCCCTGGGCGCCGACGCGATGGTGCAGGTGCTCGCCGTCGGCCTGCCGCTCGCGGCCGGCGGTGCCCTCCTCGCGGCGCCGTTGGTGGGGCTGGTCTACGGGCCGAGCTATGCCCCGGCGGTGGTTCCGTTCGCGCTGCTGCTCTGGTCGATCCCGCTCAACCTGGCCCGGGACGTCTCGCTGATGGGGCTGATGGCCGCCGGCGAGGAGCGGCTCGTCTTTCGGGTCACCGTGGTCGGGGCGGTCGTCAGCATCGGGCTGGCCTTGGCGATGGTCCCGCCTTTCGGCCTGATGGGGGCGGGAGTCGCCACCCTGTGCGCCGAGGCGGTGCGGACCCTGATCGCCTACCGGTTGGCCCGCCAGCGTGGGTATCGCCTGCCGACGGGCTGGCGCACCCTGCGGCTGGGGGGAGCCACCGGGGCCATGGCGGCGGCGATCTGGCTCCTGGCGCCCGGACGGTTGGGCCTTGGCATCGGCGTCGGGGTCACCGTCTATGCTCTGGCCCTGGTGGCGACCCGCGGCATCGTCGTCGGGGGTCGGCGCTGGGTCGAGGTCAGGCTCTAAAGTGTTGTCGAGTAACGCGTTGGGGCCGCAGGCTCGGGGCGGTCGGGGCACGACCATTGCAGTGCCCGACCCTGTGACTCCACCGGCGATCCCGTTGCCAACCGAGCCCCCCGCGTCCTCGGCCCGTCGAACCATGAACCGGTTCGAGGTCAAGTACTTGGTGCGGACCCGGTCTGTGCCTGAGTTGATCGAGGAGATGGGCGGCTACCTGACCCCCGATCCGCACGCCGATCCCGTCCGAGGGTACCGAGTGTTCTCGGTCTACTGGGATACTCCGGATCTGTCGTTCTTCTGGGAGAAGGTCGAGGGCGTCAAGTACCGTCGGAAGCTTCGATTCCGCCGCTACGATGAGTCGCCGACCGGGTTCGTCGAGATCAAGCAGCGGGAGGATCGCACCCTCCACAAACGGCGGCTCCGCTGGCCGATCGAGCGCATCGCCGAGGTGTTCGGCAACGGGGAGGGGACGGTGAACTGGGACGCGGTCGGCGACGACCCGGTGGCCACCGAGGTGGCGCTGATGATCGATCGGCTCCGGCTTCGGCCGCGGGTCGGCTTGACCTATCGGCGCCGGGCGTTTTTCGGCGCGTTCGATCCCGAACTGCGGATCAGTTTCGACTCCCGCCTGATGTATCGGAGGCCGCCGGTGGATCTCGGATCGGTGTTCGACCAGGGCACCTACATCATCGATCCACGCCTCACCGTGCTCGAGTTCAAGTACGATCACCAAGCGCCTCGGTGGCTGACCAAGCTCGTCTGCCGCCACGGTCTCAAGATCATTCGGATGTCGAAGTACTGCTCGGCCATCGACCAGGTCTATTTCCAGGGCCAGAACACCTGAGTTAGGGGGAGTCTCCGTGGATCAGCTGCTGCAGTTGGGTGGGTCGGGAACGGATGCCTTCGGCGTCGGCGAAGTCTTGCTGGCGCTGACCTTGAGCTTCGTCCTCTGCCTGGTGCTCGCCTACTTCTACCGCCAGTCGCACCGAGGCCTCTCGTACTCGGTGTCCTTCGTTCACGCGATGGTGATCCTCGGGGTGACCGTGGCGGTGATCATGTTGATCATCGGCAGCAACATCGCGCGGGCGTTCACCCTGGTGGGCGCGCTGTCGATCATCCGGTTCCGGAATCCGATCAAGGATTCGCGCGACGTCGCCTTCATCTTCGTGTCGATGGCGATCGGAATGTCGGTGGGCACCGGGTTTTATCTGACCGCGGTGGTCTTTACTCTGTTCGCTTCGTTCATGGTCTACGCCTTGACCCGGTTCGAGGTCGGTTCGACCAGCCGGCGGGAGATGTTGCTCAAGGTGCACCTGCCGGCGGAGACCGACTTCACCAAGGTGTTCAGCGAACTGTTCTACCGTGACCTTCGGGAGCACGCGCTGCTCAGTGTCGAGCCCCTCAAGGAACGCGATCAACTCGAGTTGGTCTATTCGCTGGAGTTCAAGAAGGGCGTCAACGAGGCGCAGTTCCTGGCCGAGCTTCGACCGTTGGCCAAGGGTGGCCGGGTGGTGCTGCTCACGGGCCAGGAGAACATCGACGTCTGATGACTGGCGAATTGTCGCCCTGGCGCGCGTTTCTGCGGCGGCACCAGCGCCGGGTGATTCTCGGATACCTGGCGTTGGTCGGCCTCGGGCTCGCGCTGCTGGCGCTGCCGCCGACCCGACGTCGCCTGCTGACGGGGTTGGAGCAGGGCGTCCGCTGGTGGGACGCCCGGTGGGCCCGCCGCGTCGATCAGGGCGCGGCGCTGCTCGCCAAGGGGTCGGTCGACGAGGCCGTGGATTTTCTGAGCCGGCTCGACGCGATCCACCCCGCCACCAACGTCCGCCATGCCCGCGACAAGGAGCGGGAGCGCCTGCTCCGGCTCCTCGCGGCCGGCTACGAACGCCAGGGAAGGACCGGCCTCGCGATCGAGACCTACCAGCGGTTGGTCGCCTTCGATTCGCTCAACTACCGCAACCATCTCGAGCTGGCCCGGGCCGCCGAGCGGTTGCTGTCGAGCTGGGCGCTGGCGCCGGAGGCCCGCGATGCCTATCAGCACGCGCTGAGGCTGTTCCCGGCGCATCTGCCGTCGGTGCGCGGCGCGATCGACTACTTCATGGATCGGGGTGAGTTCATTCCGGTGGTGACCTTCTTCCGGTCCTACCTCGACGCTCATATGGTCCAGTACGTCGGTGTGTCGCTCGGCGATCGGCGCCGCCTGGTGGGGATGCTGGTGGACGGCGTGGCCCGCGACTACGAGGTGACGCTGCCGGGCCAGGGGGCGCTTCGGATCGATACCGACGGCCTGCCCTTTCAGATCGACCGAATCGAGTTGATCCCGGCGGCTCGGGTAGGGGTCCCCGACGTCATCGCGCCGGTGGCGGTGGCGGGGTCCGCCGGATTCGGGGTGGAGCCGCTCGCCGGTGGTCGATTTACCCCGACCGACTCGGTGTCCGGCGTCCGGGTCCAGCCACCCGCCAACTTCGCGGTCCAGCGAGTCCGGATCCGGATGGCGCTGTTCAAGCCGGTCGACCAGGCCCTGTGGGCGGTGGTGACCAAGAGCTATCGCAACCTTCTCGACCGGGCGGGCCTCGACGCGGCGGCGCGGCGGGTCATTCCGGTCGTCGATGCTCCCGCGGCCGATCGGATGCTGGCCCGGTTGCCGTGGGTGCGTGGGGGAATGGGAATCAGGGCCGATGAATTCGTCTTCTGAGACTCGGCCCGCCCCGATGCGGTGGGATCTCCGCCTCCGGGGCGTGAGGGGGCTGGTGCGCACCCTCTCGTTCCGAGACGTGGCGGTCCTCACCGCCGTACCGGTGCTGGCGGTGCTTCTCCTGGTTGGCGACGCGACCCTGCGGTTTACCCGAGCCATTCAGTTCGACGACTGGTGGGCGGCCCGCGCGTCGGTCATCGGGATGTTGTCGGAGCGGGTCCGCGCGATCGCCTCGCTCCCGGAACGGATGCAGCTGCGGCAGGGCTTCGACGCCAGGGCCGCCGACCCGGCCATCATCCGGATCGACGTGCCGGGTGCCAACTGGAACGCGATGACCGGCGACCCCCTCGGGGGCTGGGGCGAGTGGGTCGACGCGACGCTCGGGTACGGACAGACCGCGATCGACGTCCGGCTCCGTCGCCGCGGCGACAACAGCATTCACTGGACGACCGACAAACGAACCATGACGGTGCGAACTCCCCGCGAGGAGTTCTACAAGCGTTATCGGGCCTTCGCGTTGAGCGTCAAGGACGTGGTGCCGGCCTACCTCGCCAATCGGATGGCGGCGGAGTTCGGGATCCTCGCGCCGAGCACGGAGTTGGTGCCGCTGTTTCTCAACAATCAGTTCTACGGCATGTTCCGGTTCATCGAGACGGTGGACGAATCGATGCTCCGACCCTTCGACCGAATGCCCGGGAACATCTTCCGAGGCGATGCCGCCGAGCGGGGCGACTACTTCAAGGGCGTGCAACGAAGCCTCTTCGACAATCCGGCGCTGTGGAACCGGGCCTCGATAAACGACCGGTGGACCTCGGCGGGGCCCGGGCAGCTGGCACTGTTGCTCCAGGATCTTCGCGGCGGCACCTTCGCGGATCATCGCCGCCTGGCCGCTCGGTTCGATCGGGACGAGTTTGCCCGACTCCTGGCGTACCTGCTGGTCGTCGGTGATCCGTACCACATGGATGGGGTCCACAATCAGTTCCTCTATGAGGACCCGTCGGATCAGACCCTCCATCCGATTCCGTGGGACATCCGGCTCCTGGATCTTCGGCGCCCCAACGGCATCCTCAACGATCTCTTCCAGGCGCTGCTCACCGACCCGTCCCTGGTGGACCAGGTGTTGGCGGAGGTAGCCCTCGCGAGCGACCGCGGCGTCGGGCGGGTCGCCGACAGCTTGATGGCCGATATCCGAGCCCGCCACGGCGACTTCCTCCGCTACGACCGACTCCGGGTCGGCCTGGTCCCGGACGTCGGGGACTTGGACCGCTCGGCGGCCCTGATTCGGAGCAATCTGACGGAGCTGGCGTCGTGGCTCAGGTCGGACACCGTGGCTTACACCTCGACAAGCGTCGGCGGTATCCGGGTGCTCGATTTCGAAACGCGCGGGTGGGCCGGGGTCGACCTGATCGGTTTCGAGCCGGGCACCGCGGCGGGTCTCCGACTCCACCCCGATCGCGACCTCGACGGCGCCTTCGACGGATCGGAGCGTGCCCTGGCGTTGCGAGCCGATTCGGCCGGGCGGATGGTTCTCGACCGACCCATTCCGTTGCTCGCGGCGTGGAACACCGAGGGGCCCGGCTTCAGGCCGGGTACCATCCCGTTCCGCTTCTTCGTCGCCGGGTCCGGCGAACTCGGCCGGCCGATCCTCCGGAATCGCCACACCGGCCAAGCGGCGGCGCTGATTCCCTGGGCAACGGGCGACGTCATCGCGCCGCCGACCGGGTGGCATCCCTGGCGGTTCCCGGTTCCGGCTGGCCGGACCATCCGGATCAGCGGCGCGGTCCGGCTCGATACCACTTGGCGCCTGGCGGTCGGGGACACGTTGGTGATCGAGCCGGGGACCACGATTCGGCTCGGACGGGACGTCTCGATCGTGACCCGGGGACCGGTCCTGGCGTTAGGCACGGGGAGCCGGCCCATTCGCGTCATCCCCGCCGATTCGGCCCCCTGGGGTACCTTCACGCTGCTCGGGCCCGGCACCAGCGGCAGCGTGGTCAGGAACGTCGATTTCGAGCGAGGCGGCGGCGCGCTGGTGGATCGGATCGAGTACATCGGGATGGTCAACGTCCATCGGGCCCGGGGGGTGGTCTTCGACTCGGTCGGGTTCATCGAGAACATCCGGAGCGACGACACCTTCCACGCCCTTCACTCCGAGGTGACCCTGACGAACAGCCGGTTCGTCCGGGCCAACTCGGACGCCGTCGACTTCGACATCTCGACCGGCGAGATCCGCGACAACGTGTTCGTGGGCGTCGGCGGCGACGCCATCGACTTGATGACCTCGACGCCGCGGGTGATCGGCAACCGCATCACCGGCGCGTTGGACAAGGGGATCTCGGTCGGCGAAGCGAGCGCCCCGTTCGTCTTCGCCAATCGGGTCGCCGCCGGTGTGGCGGGCATCGAGATCAAGGATCGATCGACGCCCGTGATCCTGAACAATGAGGTCGACAGCGTGAGCGTTGGGCTCGCCATCCGACTGAAGAATTGGCGCTACGGCGGGAGCGGGTTCGGGTTGATGGCGAATTCGATGATCGGGAACGCGGCGACGATGTTCAAACCCGATTCGGCCGCGCGGCTGACGGCCGTGGCCGTCGGTGGCCTCGACAGCACGGTGACGTCGCCGGTGGCGCTCGACTGGTTGTACGCGGCCCATGGCATCGAGATTCTCGAGCCCCGACTCGGCGTGCCCCCCCGATGGCGAGCGGTGACCCCGCGGCCCGCGCTCGTCACCCTGCGGTTCGCGGATGACTTCCTGTCAGTCTCCGATGGCTGGACCAGGGGCGGCCGGACCACCCGTCTCGAGAAACGCCACGATGTCCTGATCGCCCAGGCGGAAGGTGGGATGGGGACCCTTTCCCTGCCGACCGATTGGACCGTTCAGGCCCCCGGGGGTGTCGTGGTCGTCGAGTACGCCGACCGCGACCTCCGCGACCGCCGTTTGATCCTCGAGACCTCCACCGGACCGGTCTCGACGCCGCTGACCCAGACGGGCCGGCTCGATCGCTTTCAGCTCGCCGCGGTCTCGGTGCCGGCGGGGCGGATCACGGGCATTCGGATCGAGATCGATCCCCAACCCGGCCTGAGCCATATTCAGCGCTCGACCGGCCTGTCGGTGGTGCGCGCCGGCCGGTTCGACCTCCGGTCGGTGTCGGTCTATCCGTCGGGGCCCGCCGGAACGGATCCTGATTGATGCGCTGGTTCATCGGCTCGTTCCTGGCGGCGGCGATCGGTTCCGAGCTCGCGGCGGCGCAAGGTCGGCCGGCGGACACCGTTCGTTTCGTGGTGCTCGGACACATTCGTGGCAAGGCCGGCGAACTGAGCCCGAAGCTCGACGAGCTGATCGCGAAGATCCGGCCGATCCGCCCGGCCTTCGCGGTGCTGACCGGTGACATCATCTGGGGTGACGTCCACAAACGCCTTGCCGAGCGGGCTTCGATCGAGCGGGAATGGGACGCGGTCGACTCGGCGCTCGCCACCCTCGCGATTCCGCTGTACCGGGTGCCCGGCAACCACGACATCAGCGACGTGCCGAGCCGCGACGTCTGGTATCGGCGCTACGGGCCGCTGCCGAACCGCGCGGTCGTGGGCGATCTCCGATTGCTGCTGCTGTCGAGCGCCTGGCTTCCCGCCGACGGCGACACCCTCCACAACCCCTACATTCGGGGCGTCGATCTCGATTCGGCCCAGGTGGCCTGGCTGGCCCGGGAGTTGGCCGCGCCCGAGCGATACGGGCACACCTTCGTCTTCATGCACCATCTTCTCTGGTGGGAACCGCCGGAGGGCCGTTGGTGGCGGGAGGTACACCCGCTGCTTGCGGGAGGGCGCGTCGCCGCGGTGTTCTCGGGTGACTACGGCCCGCTCAAATTCTCTACCATGGAACGCGACCAGGTCCGCTACTACCAGAGTTCGATCGAGGTGCCGGTCGATCTCACGATGCTCCAGGACCGGGTCACCAGTCGGATTCTCTCGGCCCAGTTCGACAATTTCTTCGAGGTCGTGGTCTCCAAGGCGGGCGCCGAAGTGCGGGTCCATACCCTCGCCGAGGTGTCGTCTGGCGAGTTCACGCCCGATCGCCACCGCGCGGTCAACACCCCTCGCCCGGGGCCGACCGAGCCGATCTGGCGCCGGATCTGGCAGCGGATCGGCACCCCCCCGCGCCTGGCCGCCCTCGCGCTGGGCGTCGCCGCCCTGTTCCTGGCCGGAGTCTGGACCGGCCGCCGATCCCGGCGGGGGGCCTAGTCCTCGCCTAACGCTCGGCCGAGCCGGACCGCGTTGGCCATCAGGGTGAAGGTGAGGTTTTTCGCCGGCAGGAACGGGAAGGTGGCCCCGTCGGCGAAGGTGAGATTGGGGAAGTCCCAGCTCCGGCCGTCCGGCCGAGCGCCGAGCCGGGCCCGATCCCGCGACATCGGCAAGGTCCCGGCGTAGTGGACGCTCGCCCCCTTCGGCAGCACCCGCGTCATTCCCGGAGGGAAGAGGGCCCCGAGGCCACCCAGCGCCCGCCGGGTGGACCGGACCGCCGCGTCGATCTGGCCGGGCTCGGCGGGATCGTCGGCGTAATCGAGTTGGAGGGCCGGCGGGCCGCTGTCCCTGGGGCGAATCGACAGGGTGGAGGTGCTCCGCCGGCGATCGTGGAGATTGATGTTCGCGAGGGCCAGGCCCGATCGGAGACCGCGGAACGCCGCCATCGCCCCGCGAAAATCCATTGGCAGACTCGAGACGACCGGATGGACCGACGCGGCGCGCAGGGTGGTGATCTGCCCGTGGATGTACTCGGTGGGATCGGGACGCTCCACCCCGAAGGCGAGATGGTGGAACTGGTAGCTGTCGCGAGGGACGGCCTGGCCGATCATCGCCGGGAGCAGGAACGGCAGGTGGATCTGGCGATTGTCCATCAGGCCGGGCAGCCGCTCGACGACCCCGGTCCGCCGATGGATCGACTCGAGCACGATCTTGGAGCTGGTCAGGGCACCGGCGGCCAGGGCGTATTGGTCGGCGGTGAAGACCCGCGGCTCGCCTCCGTTTACCGGGGTGGCGGTGAGCCCGGTGACCCGGCCTTCGCCGTTGTAGTCGTAATGACTGACCAGCCAGCCGGGCAGATAGGCGAAACCCGAATGGGCCCGACATTCCCGCAAGGTAACGGCCGGACTGTAGATCGCGTCGGTCGGGCATCCCCAGAGACAGCGGCCGAGCTGATCGCAGGCGGGGCGGTCGCCGTGGGGGCGCGACAGGGTGGCCACCCGGGAGCGACCGAGGAAGAAACGCCACCGCCGGTTGAGCGCTTCCCGCCGGGCCGCGTATCGATCCAACAATAGGTTAGAGGCCCGGTCCGCCGGGAGGGCCGGCAGATAGTCGGCCTCGAACGGGATGAAGGCGGCGAGGTCGTCGCGGACGCCGGAGATCCCGATCCGCTTTGCCACCGCGCGATACCCGGCGGTGAGGTCGCCGGTGGGAAACGGAAACTCCCGGAGATCGGCGGCGGAGAACTCGTACGAGCCCGCCGTCCATGCCTCGGCGAGGCCGCCGGTGGCGAAGCTGAACAGGGGTGACATCCGGTGGGCCTCGACCGCGAATCGGGCCGGGGTTCGAAAGACGTACTGCTTGCTCGGCGGATGACCGTAGTACGAGGACTTGGTGGCCGGATAGACCACCCCTTCGCCCCGAAGCCCGAGAAAGTAGCCCACTGGATCGGCCAGCTCGGTTTTCAACCGGTCGAACGACGCAGTCGGGAGCGTGGCTGGCGGGCGTTCGAACCCGGCATCGATCATCGTGACCCGGATCCCCCGCTCCAGCGCGGTGATCGCCAAGTGCACGCCCGAGGCGCCCGATCCGACGATGAGGAGGTGCATCAGCCGGCGCCCCGATCGGGGACCAATCGCGCCGCGAGGTGGAGCGGGCCGAAGACGAGGAAACCCAGGCCGATCGCGACCAGGCTGGACGCCACCCCCGCCACGACCGCGAGCCCGATGCCGAGCGGCGTGCCGGTGGCCGCGTCGTTGGTGACGGCGTGGGTGTCGGGGGCGTTCTCCAACAGGGCGAGGGCCAGCGTTAGGCGGCGCCGATAGTCTCCCGTCGGCCGGACGAAGCGGGCGTACCCATCGGCCATTCGGGCCGGCCACCGGCCCAGGCGGGCCGCCCGGAGCAGCAGCCCGTCCACCGAACTCGGCGCCGGCGACCCCGCCAGCGGCAGCGCTCGCCGATAGCACTCGATCAGGTAGGCCGAGGGCGGATGTCCCGCCAAGTAGCGGACCAGAGCCGTGCACTCGGCCTCGACGTCGCCCGGATCCGTCATCGGTCTCGGTCCACGTCACCCGGGTTGGTCATCGGGCGGCCAGCATCTGATCCACGTCGCGCCGGGCCGGGGGGAGGAGATCGGGCGGGCCCGGCCGACTCACGACCGCGGGGTTCGCGAACGCCGCCAATTGACCGGCGGTGAAGGGGAGCAACTTGAACAGCACCGGCTCGACCAATCCGAGCAGCGTCCGAAGTGGCTCGAGCGGAATCCGCCACGGCGCCCGGGGTGGCAACCGGTGCTGCTGGCGGATCCGGGCGAACAGGTCGGTGGTCGAGAGCACGGTGGGCCCGCCATACTCGACGATCCGACCGCCCCAGTCGGACCGATCGAGGATCGCGGCGAGCCCCTCGGCCACGTCTTCGACGTGGACCGGCTGAATCATCTGCCCCGGACCGAACAGGAATGGCTGGGGGAGCGCGGCAAGTTTGGTCAGGTTCGCCAGGACCGCGCTGCCGGGCCCGAAGATCATCGTCGGCCGCACCACCAGGGTTTCGAGATCGGAAGCGATGACCGCCTGTTCCGCGGCGAGCTTGGCATTGGCGTAATGGTAGGCGCGGCGATCCGAGTAGCCGGCGGCGATCGAGCTGACGAACAGGAATCGCTTCGCCCCCGCCCGCCGCGCCTCGGCGAGGAGCGCGGTCGTCGCTTCGACGTTGGCGCGGTGATGCTCGGCCGGCCGGGCCGCACCGGTGCGAGCCGCGAGATGAACGACGGTGTCGATCCCGGCCAGCGCGTCGCGGTAGCTTGCGGGATCGAGGAGGTCGCACCGAACGGCGCGCCACCCCGCCGGAGTGGTCGGGAGTTTCGCCGTGTCTCGGACCAGGAGGCGAACGTCGGACTCCGCCGGAAGGTGGGCCAGCAGCCGGCGGCCGAGGAATCCGGTGGCTCCGGTGACCGCGAGCGGCCTCATCCGGCCGCTTGCCTCAGACGCGGCGCGACGCCGCGACCGCCGCCCGGTCGGTGGGGGCGACGTACTCGCGCCACAGCTTCCAGCGAAGCCGGGCCACGCCCTTCAAGTCCTCCCACGCGGTCTTCACGATCTTGACGCGACTGTCGTCGTCCTCGATCCAACGGACCGGATGATCCTTGAGGCGAAAGCCGCGCTTTTCGGCGAGGACCAGCAGCTCGGTGTCGAAGAACCATGATTGGTCGACAATCTCCGGGACGATCTCTTGAACCACCCGCCGGCTCACCACCTTGAAGCCGCACTGCGCGTCACTGAACGAGGTGAACAATATCGAGCGGACGATCAGATTGTAGATCCGCGAGATCGCCTCGCGCTTGAACGACCGGGTCGTCTTCGAGTCGGGCAGCAGCCGCGACCCGGTCCCGAGGTCGTACCCCTCGGCCAGGATGGCGTGGACCAACACCGGCAGGGCCTCGAGCTCGGTCGAGAGATCGACATCGGTGTAGGCGACCACCTCGGCTTCGCTTTCGAGCCAGGCGTGGCGGAGGGCGCGTCCGCGACCCCGCTCGGGCAACTGGACGAACCGGACCCGACCCGGCTGGTCGGCGACCAGTTGGCGAGCCACCCGATCGGTGCCGTCGGTCGAGCCGTTGTCAACAACTACGATCCGCCAATCCCACGGGCCGTGCGCCGTGAGAAACCGGGTCACCTCGGCGACACTTTTGGCCAGTACGTGGGCTTCGTTGAGTACCGGAATGACCAAATCCACCCGGGGCAGCGCCCGGCGTGGGTCGGTCGAACTGGCTTTCGCGGTCGCTGTCGGTTGCACGCCTCTATACCCCGGTTTCGAGTAGGGTCGCCGCGTCGAACTGTAGCCTCGACGCTACAGCGGCCGCGAGATCGGGAACCGGGCGAGTGCGATCCGCGCTCGGCTCCAAAATCGTAAGTTCATATTCTACAACATCTTGGCGTACTACTCACCGGCTATCCGTTGGGCAATGTTAGTGCCAGTCCCCATCCTGTGCGCCGAGCCGCGTCCAGGGTCGTTTGACCGTCCAGATCAGGGCGATCGCCACGGCCCCGAGTGCGAGCCACGGGAGGGCCGATGGGCGACCGGTGAGCCACGGCAGGTACTGGGTCGCCATCTTGGAGACGACCGTTAGCCACGGCAGCTGGAACCCCTCGACCATGGCTCGTTGAACGTTGTCGAGCACCGACCCCTGGTTGCGCACCATCGCCATCGACCAGGCAATGACCACCGAGAGCACCGCGAGCCCGTAGGTGAGCACCCGCGGCAGCCGCAACAAGACCGGAACCGCGGCCAGGAACGCGAACGGAAAAACCGGCGCGAGGTACCGGATCCCGGCGACCCACTGCAGCCGGGTGTACTGCACCGTCGAGAAGAAGAGCACCAGAGCGGCGGTGACTCCGACGCAGGCCAACGTCTCCCGCCACGGCAGCTCGCTCCGGCGTCTCCAGGCGAGCCAAGGAGTAAGGAACGCGAGGGCGGCGATCGGCATCGCGACGAACAGACCGAAGCGCGGATCGACCAGCAGCATCCGGAAGAGGTCCGGGGTGAACCCACCGACTCCCTGATAGCCAACGTCGATCCATCGGACCGGGGCCATCCAGTGCTGGGGCGGGTAGAACGGATTCCCGAAGCTGGCCCATTGATATTGCCAGAGCATCAGCACGCCCGGGATCGCCCCGACGGCGAACCACAGCGAATCGACTAACCCGGCGCCGACCCCGCCCCGTTCCTCGGTTTGCTTGCTCCAGGCGTACAGGCCTAGCACCGCGGCGACGACGGCCCCGCTGTAGTCGGAGAGGAAGGCGAGTCCGGCAAGCAGCCCGGCCACGATCAGTCTCGTTCGGGGGCGCCACCGGACGAACTCACGGGGATTCCACAGCAGCGCGAAACTCAGGAACGCGAAGATGCCGAGGGCCAGGTTCTGGTTCAGGTACGCGGCGCGGAAGAAGACCGGCGTGCCGAAGGCGTACCACAGGGTCATCCACAGCGCGCGACGGTCGGTGAGCCCCATCCGGCCCAGCAATCCGTACATCAGCACCGCGCTGCCCGCCGCGATCGGCGCCATGCAGAGCGCCAGGGTGATCGCGGTGACCAGACCGAAGCGGATGTCGAGCCCACGTTGTCGGGTCGCCTGGTAGAATGCGACCCGTTTGCCCCGGTCGTCCTGGTACACCGCGCTGGTGTCGCCCCGGGCCCGGCGCGCGGCCAGCTCCCGGTTGACGACCCAGTCGACGGCGGGCCGGGTCAGGAAGTAGGGGATCGCGGCGATCATGGAGATCCCCGGATTGGCCCCATGGTGATACCCCTGCACGGGGGCGTGGGGCGGATTCTTGAAAATGTCGACGTGGAGATCGTGGTACTTGTCCAGCGCGTAGGACTGGTCTTCCACGATGCTGACCACCAGGTAGTGCTCCCGGGAAAAATCGGTGGCAAAGTGGAGGACATACACCAGCCAGCAGGTCAAGAACAGCCGGATTCGAACCCCGGTCATTCGGCCCACCCCGTCGCCGTCCCCATCAATCCTCCACCACGTGAGTCTCGAAGATCGCCCGGTACCCGGCCCACCGGTCTCGGTTGAAGCCGCCCGGCTCGAGGCACTCGGCGGCCGCGTAGGCCATCGCCAGCGCGTGGTGGGTGTTGTCGTGGGCGAACAGCCCCTGCCGACCGAAGGAGAGAAACGCCGGCAGGCTCTCGGCCCAGCGGTCGAGCGCTTGGAACGGCTCTTCGTAGCCGATCGTGTAGATCGGGTACGCCTGGGGCAACCGCCGCACCGTGACCGCCGTCGGCCGGGCCGGGAGGGGAATCCCCGAGCGGGCCAAGTCGTCGGCCACGAGATCGGCCAGCTCCGGATCCGACATGGTCCACCACGGATCGGTCGGCGCGCCGGGGAGCTCGGCGCAGAGGACGGTCCGTCCCACGGGCTCCCGGCGGGCCGCGTAGTTCTTTGGTTCCGAGAGCCGGGTGATCTTGACGTCCGCGCCGGGAAAATAGTGGGCGTCGAACTCGGTGTACTGATCGACCGGTAGCTCGAGATAGACCAGGATCATGCTCCGGTAGGAGAGCTTCGCCGCGGCTTCTCGGGCCGGTTCGGTGCTGACCCCGTTCGCGATCCGGGCGATCAGGGGAATCGGCAGCGTCGACCAGAGGTGGTCCGCTTCGAGGGTCTCGTCGCCCGCGGCGCCGGTCGTCCCGACGATCCACTGGGGCCGATTCGCGGTGGGCGCCTCGAGCGAGGTGACCTTCCGCCCGTAGCGAATCTCGGCTCCGAGGTTGGCCGCGCGATCGGCGATCGCCTGACTGATCTGGCCGAACCCGCCGCGCGGATAGTAGAACCGGCCCGTGCCCGGCTTCTTCAACCCGGGCAACTGGGCGAGGACCTTGCGGATCAGCTTCCCGACCGACCCGGCTCCCACCCGCCGTCGGGCCTGGATGCCCGACAGCTCGTCGGGATCGCGACCCCAGATTTTCCGGGCGTAGGGAAAGTAGAAGTGGTCGCAGATCGTC
Source organism: Gemmatimonadales bacterium (assembly GCA_046160105.1). Classification (GTDB taxonomy): domain Bacteria; phylum Gemmatimonadota; class Gemmatimonadetes; order Gemmatimonadales; family GWC2-71-9; genus SHZU01. The sequence continues at coordinate 151,665 of JBJXGT010000014.1, forward strand.
GGACCGAGATTGGTCCGGAGCACCGCGGCGAAGGTGTCGTGGGCCGGGGCGCCCCGGAGCGGCTTGGTCACCGCGTCGACGGCTGAGCCGATCGCGAATCCGGGATCCAGGCGGAGCATCAGGTCGACTGGCTTGAGCGGGAAGTGAATCCACCGCCCGCGAAGCCGAATTCGCCCGTGACGGGGACGGTCGAGCAGGTCGTCGCCCAACAGCTCGCGAAGATCCGCGAGGATTTTCGGATCGCTGGCCGGATGGAGCCGGTGGCTGCCGTAGTCGACGCTCAGGCCCGCGAACTCGAAGCTCCCAGCGTTGCCGCCCGGGCCGGAATGCTGTTCGAGCACGGTGACGGCGGCGCGGTTCGCGTCCCGAAGGCGCCAGGCGGCGCCGAGTCCTGCGGGACCGGCCCCGAGGATGGCCACGCGGGGAAGCGGTTGGCTCACTTGGTCACCGAGGCGGCTGGAGGGGTCGGCCCGAGGGCCATCGGTAAGTGGCGCCATCGGCTCAAGACCAACCAGACGAGTCCCCCCAGCAGACCGGACGCGATCAGCACCGTTTGCCACAGGAGCGACGCCGCGATCGCCCGCGCCGCCGGCACGCCGAATGGAAGCATGGCTGCGGCCAGGCTCGCCTCCCGGACCGCCAACCCGCCCAGACTGATCGGGATCAGCGACGCGATCTTCGCCAACGGCCAGGTCAACAGCCACACCGCGAGAGGCACCGTGATCCCGAGATGGGTCCCCATCCAGGCGTTGAGGAGCACGAACCCACCCTGAATCGTCAGTGATTTCGCCAGGCCAGCGGCGGCCACGGCGGGTTGTCGGCCGAGTCGGCGAAACGCGACCAGGCTCCGTCCGATCGGGCGCCGGACCTTCCTGGGCCATCGCTCGAGCGGACGCCTGGCCGCGGCCGGGACCGCAAGCCCGACGATGCCGAGTCCGACCACCAGGGAGGCGTTGAGCAGGGTGGAGGCCCATCCGGTCAGCTGCTGCCGGGCCAGGACGCCGCCAACCGCGGCGAGCAGGATCAGGGCGATGGTATCGGTCAGCCGATCCATCACCCCACCCCAAAGGGCCGCCTCGGGCCGGCGGGTGATCCGACCGGCCAGTCCCATTCGAAGGAGGTCGCCCCCCACGATGCTCGGCAAGCAGAGATTGGCGAACAAGCCGGCGCTGTAACAGAGGGTGGCATCGACCGAGCGAAGTCCCGCTCGACCGATATTGACGAACCGACGCCATTTGTCGATGCCGAGCGCGTGCCCGGCGAGAAACCCGAGCAGGACACCGCCCCAGACCTGCGGCGGCAAGGCGACCGCCGCGTCTCGCATCTCCCGCCAAGGGACGATGGCAAAGACGGCGGCGAGCAGCGATCCGCTCACCAGGATTTTCAGCCCAAGCTTCACCGCGATCCTCAAGTTCAAGGGAATTACGGGGGTCCCCGCCGCCTCTGCCCCGCCGGCAATGATCATTCCCGAGCGCCTGGTGACCTTCCAGCGGAGGGGCCGATCGGGCTACTACAGCATTGAACCCGATTGTTCGCCGAATGCAACACTTGTTGCTAAGATGCAACAACTGCCATCTGCGGCGGGGATCGCCCCGATCGCAGCCCGGGTCAGAACCCGCCCGGCGCCGCCCGGGGAGTGGCGGTCGCGCCGGGTCATCGTCGCATCGCGATCCGGGCGTTCTGGTCCGCCAGCAATCCGACGGCCCACACGATCAGCGCGCCTAGCAGGGCCAGAACGGCGCTTTCGGAGAGATTGTCGCGGACCACATCGTAACCCAGCTTCACCAGCCCCAGCAGCGCCAGGGCGCCCCCGACCGGGAGAAAGACCTTGAGCGGATTGAAGAAGACGATGGTCCGGAGGATCAGCAACAGGAAGTCGTAAGCATGGCGGGGTCGGATCTTCGATTGCCCCAACCGGGCGTGATAGTCGATCGGGAGGTAGCAGACGGGATGGCCGTTGCAGGCCGAGGCGAGCGTGATGGTCGTAGTGAACGAGAAACCATCGGGCAAGAGAAGCTCGTACCGCTGGATCAGGCTTTTCCGCATCAGGCGGAGGCCGGAGTTGATGTCGGGCAGCGATCGGCCCGCCAGATAGCTTGCCAACTTGGTCAGGAACCACTTGGCTGGCCGGCGCGCCAGGGGGATGGACACCGACGCGCCGATCCGGGCGCCGACCACCATTTGATGGTTGGCGGCTTCCGCCAAGAGCCTGGGGACGGCCTCGACCGGGTAGGTGCCGTCGGCGTCGGTGATGAGGATCCACTCGTATTGGGCCCGGCTCACTCCCAGCTTGAGGGCTGCGCCGTATCCTCTGTTCCGGGGGCGGCGGAGCACTCGGGCTCCGGTCTCGGCTGCCTCCGCGGCGGTCCCGTCGACCGAACCGTCGTCGACCACGATGATTTCGTATTCCCACCCGCAGTCGCGAAGGACTCCCTCGACGGCCCGAACCTGATCCGCGACGTGGCCGCTCTCGTTGTAGGCTGGAATCACTACCGAGACGGCCCGAGCGACGGCGGCGGTCGCGTCCTCATCCAGTATCTCCTCGATCACGGCCTGCTCCCCGGTTCGGTGGTACCGCTGCGTGGTCGCGACTCCCAAACGACGATGTCGCCGCCGCCGACGGTGCCCGGAAAGACGGCGGCGGTGTCGTAGCCTTGGGCGAGGCGGTCCCAGAGATCGGGATGGACCGCCGTGAGCCGGATCGGAAACGTGGTCAGAACGAAGGTCCGGGCGTGGCCGTGCTCGAGACTATCCAGGGCCGCGGCGCCGGCCAGTGACGGCCACGACAGACGATAGTAGTACCGGTACGGAAAGTTGGTGAGGTCGGCGGTGCCGATCGCGTCGTCAGCCGTGGCGCGTGCCTCGACGAATCGCCTCGCCGCCTCGTAATCCTGTTTCGGATGGTAGGCCCGCGGCACCGTCAGGGCGCTACCGGCCGCCGCCACGGCCACTCCCGCCGTCGCGATCCGTTCGCCGATCGGGCCGCCCGCCCAGCGACCGAGCACCAGCGCTCCGCGGATCGCGATCAGCACCGCGAACCCCATCGCGAAGAAGAAGAAGCGAGGCCAGAGGTTGTGGCCTAACGCGATCACGGCCCCGGCGGTCAGCACCACTGGCAGGACGAACAGCGCGGCCACGGCTCGATCCGCCTTGGCGTAGCTCAGGAAACCGGCCCCGGCCACCGCGAGCCCCGCGGCCAGCGCGACCCACCCGCCCGGCAGCCCTCGGGCCAGGCCGCGGCCGACTTCGAGCAGCATCCAGCCGGGTCGCTCCCACGCCGTATCGGCGGCGTACGGGTTTGGGCCAATCAACGTCTCCAGGAGTTGCCCGAGGACCGGTGCATAGAGCGCCAGCCCGATCAGGGCCGATGCCCCGAGTCCGAGCAGCGCTCGGCGGCCGGGCGAGCCGGCCCGGGCGCCGGAGCGCCACAGAGTCGCGATCCCCACCAGGGCATGCGCGATCGAAATGAACACGGCGGTGATGTGGGTATAGGCGGCGAGGCCCATCACCAGCCCATAGCCCAGTAGCGTCCGCCGCCCTGCGGCCGAATCGGTCAGCAGACCGTGGAACAACGCGGTGCCCACTAACGAGAAGAACAACAGTCCGGTGTATCCGCGCGCGTTCTGGGAGAACCAGACGTGGTGGTACGATACCGTGAGGAGCAGCGCCGCCAGAACACCCTCGCGAAGCCCGGCGACGCGGCGACCGAGGTGGAAGACCGCCCAAACGCTTGCTGTTCCGAAGACCGCTGCCGGCAGCCGCAGGCCGAACGGACCGTCGCCGAACACCGCCATGCCGAAGTGCGCCAACAGCCCGTAGAGGGGATGGTGGTTCTTGGTGCGATAGGAGGTCAAGATCTCACCCGCCGGGAGCCGGGCGTGGTCGACCAAGGTCTCGATCTCGTCGTACCAAAGGCCGTCGGCCAGGTCGTAGACCCGAAGCCCGAGGGCAACGGCGACGAAGGCCCCAATCAGCAGCGCGGTGCGGACGGCCGGGCGGGCGAGCGGCTCGGGAGGGGTCGGGGGCATTAGGTTCATCGGGATGACGGGCTCGTGCCGAGCAATGATCGTTCCTCGACTCGTGGCGCCGATTCGCTCGCGCCGTACTGGCTGTTGCGTCGGTGCAACAAGAGCGAAATGTCCATTCTCTGGCCCGGAACGGCAAGGGATGGCGTCAACCGTGCAACCTATCAAGCCAATGCGCCGCCGACTGCCCTTCCTGTTCTTGGTAACCACCCCGCTCGCCACTGCAGTCGCCCAGTCGGCGCCGCCACTGGTGCTGGTCGGGGTCCAGCTGGTCGAAAGCCGGCGGGCGGGGCCGGTGCGCGCGACCGTGACTATCGCGAATGGGGTGATCACGGGGATCGAGGAAACGGACCGGCCCCGCGGTCGCCCACCGGTTGGCGCCCAGGTCATCGAGCTTCAAGGCCGCTACCTGATTCCCGGGCTGTGGGACATGCATGTCCATACCACGGCCGCGGTCGGCGGACCACCTCAGTTGGTCGGCAATCCCGACTACTTCTTCCCGCTCTTCGTCCGTCATGGCGTGGTCGGTGTCCGAGATATGTCGGGTGATCTCCCCGCCCTGGTCCGCTGGCGCGACGACATCGCCGCGGGTCGCCGACTGGGCCCGAGGCTGGTGGTCACCGGGGGGAAGGTCGGGCAGTGGGAGCGACCCGTCGCTCCCGGCGCGGGACCAATTCGCAGCGACGGGGACGTGGCAGCCGCGCTTGACGCCCTGATTGCCGGGGGCGCCGACTTCATCAAGGCCGAGGGCATGGATATGGACCGGCTCAGGCTGGTCGCCACACTCGGCCGGGAACGGGGCCGGCCGGTGGTCGGTCACGTGGCCGAAACGAGCTTTCTCGCCGAGGCGGCGGAGCTTGGCATGAAGAGCGTGGAGCACCTCCACGGCGCGGTGGCCGGATGTTCCGCGGTCGAAGCCGAGGTCGTGGCCAGAGCCCGCCGGAGTGACGGCTGGTGGGAGGGCCTGATGGTCCGTCTGGGGATCTGGAGTCGCGCTAAACGGTACGAAGCGCGGTCGCTGGCTGCCGTGGAGGCGCCTGACGCAGCGCGCTGCCGCGCCCTGGCGGCGCGATTGGTGGCAGCCGGCACCTGGTTGACTCCGACGCTGGGCGGTCTCCGGGCGGTGGCCAGTCCGACCCCGGTGGTGGACTCGACTCGGTCTCACCTGTTGCCGGCGGCGGTGACCCGCCGTCATCTCGGCCCATTCGACGAGACCCTTGCCGCTCGGCGCTTCGCTCGGCAGCGGGCGGTCTTCAAGCAACTCCTCGATGCCGGAGTGCCCATGCTGGCGGGGACCGACGCGCCGGGCACGGGTCGAATTCCCGGGTCGAGCCTCCTCGACGAACTCGCGGCCATGGTCGCCGCGGGGGCGACTCCACGGCAGGCGCTCTACGCCGCCACGGAAGGCCCCGCGCGGTTCTTGGGTCTCGAAGCGACGGCGGGAGCCATCGAAGTCGGGCGGCGGGCGGATCTGGTGGTGCTCGAAGGGAATCCGTTGGAAGACATCACCCGGCTCCGGCTCGTCGCGGGCGTGGTGCTCGGAGGTCGGTGGCTTCCACCCACGGAACTGGATCGGCTGGAGCGGGAGGTCGCGGCCTTGGTAGCGCGGTGGAACGAAGCTCCGCGCTGATCGGCGTGACTCCGCCCCCCGCTCAGGGGCGCTGATCGACCCAGCGGCCGTACCAGTCGATCGACTCGTCGAGCCCTTGCTGAAGCGTGAACGCCGGCTTCCAGTCCATCATCGAGCGGGCCTTCGCGCAATCGAGGTACTGCCGGGATATTTCGTGGGAGGCCTCGTTCAGGATGATTGGCTCGAGGTGCGTCTTGCCCATCCGTTTCAGAATCGCGGCGACCATCTCCAAAACCGACATCGGGGTTTCGGTCCCGAAGTTGAAGGCCTGGCCGTGGAAGGTCGGGTCGTCCATCCGCTCGGCCAGCAGCAGGTAGGCGTCGACCGCGTCGCGGACGTAGAAATAGTCTCGCACGAAGCTGCCGTCGCTTCGAATCACCGGTCGTTGGTCGCGCAGGGCCGAGCGGATGGTCCCCGGCACCAGCCGGTTGAAGTTGAGGTCGCCACCGCCGAAGAGATTGCCGCACCGGGTCACCGCGACCGGGAGCCGGTAGGTATGCCAGTAGGAGAAGGTGATCAGATCGGCGCAGCTCTTCGAGACGTCGTACGGGAACCGCCCGATCAGCGGGGCATCCTCGGTGTAGGGCAACACCGGATGCTCCCCGTAGGCCTTGTCGCTCGAGGCCACGATGATTCGCTTGATCAGCTTCGGGCACTCACGGCAGGCCTCGAGGACGTTCCAGGTGCCCCGGATGTTCGCCTCGAAGGTGGAGATCGGCGACCGGGAGGCAGTCCCGACGATGGTCTGGGCGCCGAGGTGGAGGACCGCCTCGACCTCGTACTCGTTGATGGCCCGCAGCAGCAGGTCGCGGTCTTCGAGCTCGCCGCGGACCACGGTGACCTGATCGATCAGGCCTTCGGTGTTGAGCCGGCTGGCCGGCACCCAATCGCGGAGGAGGCATACCACGTTGGCGCCGCGGCGGGCCAGCTCTTGCATCATCCAGGAGCCCAACAACCCCGAACCGCCGGTGACGAGGACGTTGCGACTGGTCCAGAAACTCACGGCCACACCTTCCAGGGCGCTTGCCCCGATTGCCAAAGCGACTCGAGGAGATCCCGTTCCCGCACCGTGTCCATCGGTTGCCAGAAGCCGGGATGTTGGAAGGCCATCAGCTGCCCTTCTTTTGCCAGCGCCTCGAGCGGCTCGCGTTCGAGGACCGTGGCATCGTCGTCGAGATAGTCGAACACCGGTCGCTCGAAAACGAAGAAACCCCCGTTGATCCAGCCTTCGCCGGTCTGGGGCTTCTCGGAGAACTCCTTGACTTGCCCGCCATCGACGATCAGGCCGCCGAACCGCGACGGCGGGCGGACCGCCGTGACGGTGGCAAGCTTGCCGTGGGCCCGATGAAAGGCCACGAGGGCGCCGATGTCGATGTTGCCGACGCCGTCGCCATAGGTAGCCATGAACGTCGGTCCCTTGACCAGGCCGCGCAGCCGGCGGATCCGCCCGCCGGTCATCGTGTCGAGCCCGGTGTCGATCACCGCGACTCGCCAATCGTACCCGTGCGGGGTCACGTAATCCAACCGACCAGTCTTCAGATCGATGACGTAGTCGCTGTTGTGAGTGATGAACTCGTGGAAATACTGCTTGATGACCTGGCTCTTGTAGCCGCAGGCGATCAGAAAATCGCTATGCCCGTAGTGGGAGTAGATGTTCATGATGTGCCACAGCATCGGGCGACCGCCGATTTCCACCATCGGCTTGGGCCGACTGGCGGACTCCTCCGCGATCCGGCTGCCCCGGCCACCCGCGAGAAGAATCGTCTCCATGGAGGCTCCGGCTACCGGGTCGGTCGTTCGGCCGGGCGCACTTCCGGGCCGCTGGTCAATGATTTTGGCCGCCACCGGCCGCTGAATCGGGCCGCCACCAAGGTGACGATGAAGCTCCAGCAGGTCGACGCGCGGACGTGGGAGATCCCCGCCCCCCGCATTCGGGCAAAGACGTTGAGCTCGAGGACCCGAAGGCCCCGATAGTGGGCCTTGACCATCAGCTCCGGATCGAGCAGCCAGTCCTTGGATTCGAGCCCCATGTCCCGGAGCGCCTCGCGGGGGATGATCTTCGGGCTGCCGTTGACGTCGATCGTCCCGAGCGACGGCCACAGCATCCGGACGAACAGCTGATACCCGGTCGAGATGATCTTCCGCAGCAGCCCGTCCATCCGGAATCGCCGCCGTACTTTGGCGACCACTCGGCCGTTGCTGGCTCGGGCGGCCTCGAACAAGCGGACGACATCCTCCGCGTCGACCTGTCCATCGCACGGGATGATTCCCACCCACGGCCCTCGGGCCAGCGGAATCGCTTCCAGGACGCCCTTGCCGTAGCCCTCGTTCACCTCGACCCGATGGGGCACGATCTCGGGGTGCTCCGCGGCGAATCCACGGATCAACTCGCCGGTCCGATCCTTCGAACCGTTATCGACCGCGATCAATTCCAGCCGATAGCCAGCGTGCCGGAACGCTCCCAGAAACTTCGGGATCGTGTAGCCGAGAACCTCTTCCTCGTTGTAGCACGGCATGATGAACGAGAGGTCCGGCGTCTCTTTCTCTGGTCCCGTCACGAGCAGCTTGCCTCCGGCGGATGGCGCCCTCACGGGGCGCAAACTTCATGCCCCAGCCTTGCGTCCATCTCGTTTGACGTCAACGCTTTGCGATTCTCAGGGGGCCTGGCAAACGGTCGGTGTCGGCACCGGCACGATGAACCGGCCGCCGCGCCGGTGATACTCGGCCTGCTGGGCCATGATCTCGGCCGCGAAGTTCCAGGCCAGAATCAGCACGTAATCGGGCTGCCGGGCCAGCAGGGTGTCGACCGGCAAGACCGGAATGTGGGTCCCCGGAGTCAATTTACCGACCTTGAGGGGCGATTTGTCGACGGTATACGGCAACAGGTCGGGCCCGATCCGGCAGTAGTTGAGGAGCGTGTTGCCTTTGGCTGGCGCGCCATAGCCGGCGACCGTCTTGCCGGCCGCTTTCAGGTCGGTCAGGGTGGTGACCACCTCGCGCCGGTTCTTCTCGACGTCCGCGGCGAAGCGGGTGAACCTCGGCAGCGTCGTCAGTCCCGCCGCTCGCTCCGCATCGGCCATGACCCGGACCGATTCGGCGTGGTCGGCGACCACCCGCGCCGGCGCCGCGTACATCCGGATGGTTCCGCCGTGAATCGGGTAGCGCTCGATCCGGACGATCCTGAGGCCGGTCTCCTCGGCGAGCCGCATCAAGCTGGTCACCGAGAAGTAACAGAGGTGCTCATGGTAGACGGTATCGTACTCGAGCCGATCGATGAAGTCGCCGAGGTAGGGCACTTCGGTGATGGCCTGCCCGTCGTCCGCGATCAGGTCGGCGCAGCCTCGGAGAAACCCCCGGGTGTCGTCGACGTGGGCCAGGACGTTGTTGCCGATGACGGCCCGGGCCGGCCCGTAGCGGCTCCGGATTCGGTGCGCCGTCTCGACGTTGAAGAAGAGATCCAGGGTATCGATCCCCGCCGCCCGGGCGATGGTGGCGATGTTGCGGGCCGGCTCGACACCTAACGTTCGGACCCCGTGCTTGGCGAAGCATTGGAGCAGGCTGCCGTCGTTGCTCGCCGCCTCGACGACCAGGTCGCCGGGCTCGAGCTCGAGCAGGCCGCCGACCCGGGCGGCGTAGTCGGCGTTGTGGATCGCGATCGTGGTCGACATCCCGGTCATGTAGACGTAATCGCGAAACAGCACTTCGGGGTCGATCACGTCGAGGAGTTGGACCAACGAACAGGTCTCACAGAGGTAGACGTCGAGCGGAAACCACGATTCGGTCCGCGCCTCGTCGGGCGATTTCAGGAACGAGTTCGCCAACGGCTGCGGCCCGAGGGAAAGGAACGGGGTCAGCGTGGTGCCACCGCAAGCTCGGCAGGTCTCACGCCGGTGGTGCATTCATACCTCGGATCCGGGTCGAATGAGCGACAAACAGCCATCGGGACCGAACGTCCGTTCAATGCCAAGCGCCACCGTGGTGGGTGGGGTCCATCCGGTCAACTCACGCAACCGGTCGGTCGCGATCGGATCGTGGACGATTTCGCTGGGCGGTACTGGTCGTTCGAACCGAAGCAGCCCTTGGGGCAGTCGCAAGACATGTGCCGCAAGTAGCGTAAAGTCCCGTACCGTCGTGAGTTGGCCGGTCGCCAGGTTGACGATCTCCCCCGGTCCGGGCGCCGTGAGCCCGAGCCGGAGCAGGCCTTCCGCCGCGTCGGCGACGTAAAGGAAATCCTTCGGTTGGGTGCCCTGACTCAGGCTGGGCAGCTGACCGGTCACCGCCGCCTCGGCCAGCATCGGGAGGAGTCGCCCGGCATGTTCGCCCGGGCCGTACAGCTGGGGAACTCGGGCCGTGACCGCTCGCAAGCCTCCGGCCTTCGCCACCCGCTCCAGCGCCTGTGCGCCGGCGAGCTTCGACTCGGGATAGAGACCGACCGGACGGGCCACGGAGGTCTCGGCTAAGTGGCCACCGATCGGCCCGTACTCCAGGATCGAACCGACGTGCACCAGGCGAACGCCCGGCCAATCAGGGTCGCCCGGAACCGCGATCAGCGCCGTGGCGAGTGCCGGCGGCAGGGCGGTGTTGAGCCGCGCGGCCAGGGTGGGATTTGCCTCCCGCTTCTCGTCGGGATCGACTCCGTATCCGATCGCGTTGAAAACGATCGCGGGACGGACCTCGGCGAGCAGGGCCCGGATCGCGGCGTCGTCGCCGGCGTCGATCGGGTGGGGGATGACCGGCGCGTCGCCGAACACCGCGCTGCCGCGCGCGGTGAGGTGGACCCGGGCGCCCGAGGCTACCAGGAGCCGGGCGATCCACCGGCCGAGGAAACCGGTGCCGCCGAGCACCAGCGCCACCCGACCGCGGTAGCCGGCCACGAATCGCGGGTCGGTCACGGGATCCTGGCCGCCGAGTCCGCGGTGAGCGGACCGGCGACCAACCGATAACCCGCGCCGGTGACCGTCGGACCGTCGACCATCCACACCGGCCGATCGGGGTACCGGGCGAGAACGGCGCGGCGGGTCGCGGGATCGCGGTTCCAGGCGACGATCGGCGAGCGGGCCGTGGGGTGGACCACGTTGAGCTCCGCGGCCGAAGCGTAGTCCGGGTGCCGCCGACCGCGGATCAGCACCAATCCTCCGTCCATTCGATGGTCGGCGGCGAGGGCCCGAAGGCCCGGCCGCATCCCCCGATAGCCGAGGTACTTGTCGGCGGCTCGCCAGGGCAGGAACACCAGGGCGCTGCCTAACGCAAGCGCTCCGACGCCCACGAGCACCCGACCCCGTCCGGCGCCATGAGGCCTCGAGTGGATCAGCTGGCGAATGGCCTGGCCGGTCAACAGCAGGGCCGCCGGCGCGGCGAGGTACCAGTAGCGAGCCCCGAAATCGGGACCCCCGGCGAACCAGTAGAGGGCGTGGGCCCCGACGGTGACCGCGATGACGGCGAGGAGTCCGCGGTCGCTCGGATGGAACCGGCGGGCGAGCCCGAACACCGCGAGCAACCCGAGCGAGCCCGCGGCCCAGCCGAGCATCTCGACGTTGATCGCGGTCAAGTTGAGGTGGCTGTTGATGACCGCATCGCGAGGACTGTGGCCCGGAAACGGATCGAGGGACCAGGGGAGGCCGCGGTTGGCGCCGAAGCCCATCGCATTGGTGCCGGGACCATAGAGCGCGTCGGTATAGGCCATGATCGGAAAGACCCGACTCGATCCGGTCAGGGTCGCGTTGTACGGCAAGGTCAACGCGGCCACCCCCGCGGTGGTCGCCACCAGCACCGCGAGGCCCGGGAGGAGCGAGCGCCAGGGCCGGACCGGCAGCGACCAGACGCCTAACGCCGCCGCCACGATCAACCCCTCGAGCGGCCGAATAAGGCTGACGATCCCGATCCCGACGCCGGCGATGACCATCGGGGCGAGCCGACGAGTCCGCCGGAAGTGGGCCACCGCGACCGCCGCCCCGAGCGCCGCCGTCAGGGTGAAGGTATGGGTCAGCAGACTCATCGCCAGGAACAGGTGCCACGGCGACAGCGCCGCGAGCAACGCGGCGGTGCGCGCGGCCCGGCGATCGTACACCGCCTCGGCGAGCAGCGCCATCAGGATCACGTTGACGGCGTTGAGTACCGGGTTGACCAACCAGGGGACCCCGAGCCGAACTCCGACGGCGAGCATCGCCGGCCAGCCCGGCGGTACCGGCGAGAACCATCGATCCCGGTGGACGAACATCAGATCCAGGTCGAACGCGGCGGTCGGCTCCGGGACCGGCATCGCGAGGAGCCCTTCGGCGAAATACCGGGCGTGAATCAGGTACACCAGCTCGTCGGGCACGTGGGGGTGGAATTCGTAAACCACGCCGGCCAACACCAGAGGCACGATGCCGGCGAAAGCGGCCACCCCGAGGATGACCGGGTCGATCCGGCCGGGCGGCCGTTCCCGCTCGAGCCAGCCGACCCCGCCGCGCCCGAGCGTCTCGGCGCTGGCCTGCGGGGCGCTGATGGCGACCAACAGGGCCGTGGCCAGATGGAGCCCCTGGATCGCCGCGGCGATCAGCAGCTCGGCGCCGAAGCGGCCAGGATCAGCGGAGGGGGCCGCCGAGACACCGATCGCGAACAGCGCCCCCAGCACCACCGCGACCGCGGGCCAGCTGCTCAGCAGCCTTGGCCAGGCCGGCCGGCTCCGCCACCACCCGGCGGCGACGAGGGCGCCCTGAAGGGCCAGGATGCCGACCGCGAGAGGATCACGGCTCAGCCAGGTCTCGATGGGTGCATAGTGCTGGTAACGGACGAACGGGCCGGCGTCGATCAGCCGCAACGAGGCCGCGTAGCCGACCAATCCGAGGGCAAGCCACCGGCTCGGCCGGGCCCATCCGGTCGACCGGAGCGCCAGGATCCCAAGCCCGGCGATCGCGGCCACCACCGGGATCAGCCAGCTGGTGCGCGCCAGGGTCGTCACGGCGAACGGGAGGGGAACATCGCGTCGACCAGGGCGCGAAACCGGCTCGCGCTCGCCACGCTGTCGATCGGCACCATTCGGGGCCTGGCGGCGGCATCCAGGTCGAACAGCTCCTCGGTCCCGTCGCCCTGATTTCGAATGTACTGGTGTCGCGCGGTGACCACCGAGCCGAGGTTTCCTTTGGAGACCGGATAATGAGGCGGCTGCCGGGGAACCTGCCGAACCCCGACCAGGATGGAGTCGGGCAGAGACGTTCCTGACCACGTGCCGGACAGGCTGGTCCCTGGAAACGGAGGCTGCCCTGGAATCTGGAGAAGGTCGACCACGGTGGCGGGCAGCGACCGGATCGAGACCGGCTGAGAGACCGTCGCGCCGGCGGGTACCCGCCCCGGCGCGATCACCAACAAGGGGACATGGACGCTTGAGTGATACAGGGTGTTGCCGTGATCCCAGAGGCCGTGCTCGTGGAACTCCTCTCCGTGGTCGGAGGTGATGATCACGATGGTCCGCTCGAGCTGGCCCCGGCGTTCGAGCTCATCGAGCAGCTTGCCGATCTCGCTGTCGAGGTACCCGATGGCGTTGTCGTACGCGTCGATCGCGCCCTGGATATCCGCCCGCGAGGGCTTTTGATCGGCGGCGCCGCTCTCTTTTCGGTAGCGGGGATTCAGCTCGACGCCGGGGGTGCGGAACCGGTTGGGCCAGTCGCCCGGCGGGAAGTAGGGCCGGTGGGCATCGTAGTAGTTGAGGAACCCGAAATAGGGACGGGTCGGGTCCCGGTCGAGCCAGCGGAGGAACGCGCCGCTGATCTCCGGCGCGGTCCGCCGCCCGAGATTGTCGTGGTTGCCGATGATCCGCCGGATCGGCTCGATCCGCGCCGCCGCCCGCCACAGGCTCGAGCTTCGGAGCAACTGGCCGAGGTCGAGGGTGTAGTCCTCGTAGTGGCCGAACCCTCGGTCGAGGCCGACCTCGGCCGAGCAGTAGTCGGTGTTGGCGACGAATCCGCCGGTCCGGTAGCCCCGCGCCCCGAGCACCTCGGCGATGGTCGGATCGGTCCGATCGAGGGGCACCATCCAGTCGGTGGAGAGCTCGTGCATCCACCGCCCGGTCATCATCGAGGCGTGACTGGGTAAGGTCCACGGAGCGGTCGAGTAGGCCCGGGTGAAGGCGACGCCCTTGGCCGCCCAACGGGTCAGCTCCGGGGTCGTCTCCCGGTGATAGCCGTAGAGGCTCAGATTGATCGCCCGCACCGTGTCGAGGACGAGCAGCAGCACGTTAGGCGCCGCGGCGGCCGTCCCGGCGGCCGGGGTGAGCCGCCGTTCCCGGAGGGCATCGCGGGTGAGGCTCGCCGCGGCGACTCCGATCGTCGATAGGCAGAGCACCGCCCCGATCCGGCGGACCCCGCGGCGCCGGGCCGGGGTCGGCTCGCCGATCCGGCGGGCGAGCACGGTGGCGACCCCGGCGCTCAACAGCAGGGCGGCCACTCGCTGAATCTGGGGAAAACTGTAGAGGGCGCCGAACGCGGCCAGGAATCCGAAGGCCCAGACGCCGGCGGTCCAGAGCCGATCCACTCGCCGGACCAGCGCGGCCACCACCGCCAGGCCGACCAGGACGATCCCGAAGAACAGGACGGTGGCGCTCGGGCCGGTCCACCAGGCGTGGCGGCCGACGAACACGATGGGCTCAACCACCACAGCTCGCAGCGCCAGCGAGAGCCGATCGAGAAAGCCCGCCGCCAAGCCGGCCGCGAGCGTGAGGGCCACCAGGTCCGCGAGCGACGCAGCAAGGGGCGTAAGCGGCTGGCGGATTGGTCGGTCGTTGGTTCCGGACATGGCAGCCGTCAGGTCTCGGTAGATCCCGGGGTTGGGTTGGCTGTCTTCGTTTCGGTCGACGAGAAGCCTATGTTTATGCCACGTAGAGACTTGCAAGCATGTTTGGTGCCAGGACGCTTCTCCCGCCGGGGGCGGAGACGCGGGCCCGGATCTGGCAAAGGCGAGCGTCGATCCACACCCGTCCTCCGGAAAGGAACCACGCCCGACCCCGTGCTGCCATCCCCCACCCTGGACATCGTCCACGTGATTGCCCCCGGTCGTTTCGGCGGGGCGGAGAGCGTCGTCGCCGGCCTGGCCCGAGGGCTGGCTGGCCGAGGCCACCGGGTCCGCGTCATCGCCCTCCATGGGCTCGATCCGGCCGACCGGTGCGAGTCCTTCGCCGGCTTGGCGGCGGCCGGCGTCGAACTCCGCGAGCTCCGGTTTCCGGCCCGGAGCTACCTCCAGGAGCGGCGGGCGTTGGGTGGCGAGTTGATGGGCGGCACCTCGGTGGCACACAGCCACGGCTATCATGCCGACCTCGTCACCGCCTTCGCGGCGGGCGATCGGGGGCGGCCCGCGGTCTCGACCGCGCATGGGTTCACCGGGCGTGGTCTCAAGAACCGGATCTATGAATGGGCCAGCCGTCGGGCGGTGCGGGGCTTCGGCGCGGTGATCGCCGTCTCGGCACCCCTCGAAGTCACGTTGAAGAAGGCGGGGATACCCGACGACCGACTCCATTTGTTGCCCAATGCGTTCGAGCCGGTCGCGGACGCGCTGCCCCGCTCGGCGGCCCGCTCGGCGCTTGGCCTCCCGGCCGAGGGCCCGGTGGTCGGGTGGATCGGTCGGCTGACGGCGGAGAAGGGACCCGACGTCTTTCTCAACGCGGTCGCCCGGTTCGACGTCCCGGCGCGGGCGTCCATCGTCGGCGAGGGCGCGATGGGCGACGAGCTTCAGGCGTGGGCCGCGAGCCACCTGAGCCCCGAGCAGGTCCACTGGCACGGGGGGCTCCAGCAGGCGAGTCGCTATTTCGCCGCCTTCGACGTGGTGGTGATGAGCTCATGGACGGAAGGGACCCCGATCGTCCTCCTCGAGGCGATGAGCGCGGGAGTGCCCGTGGTGGTCACCAACGTGGGTGGCATTCCCGACGTGGTGGGGCCCGCCGAGGCCGTGCTCGTGCCGCCCGGTGATCCCGCCGCGATCGCCGCCGGGGTCCGGCGGTGCCTGATCGACCGGGCCGGCACCGAGGAGCGGATCCGGTCGGCGCGCGCTCGGGTGGCCGAGCGATTCTCGATCGGGCCGTGGCTCGACCGCCACGAAGCGATCTATCGATGCGTGTCATGTCGGTGACCACGTTAGGCTGGCTTCTGGTGTTCCTCCCGGTGGGGCTCATGCTGGTGAGCTACCTGGGGTATCCGTTGATCTTGATGGCCCTCGGTCGGGGGCGGGGATTGATCGGCCCCGCCGACCCCGAGGAATGGCCGGAGTTGACCGTCTCGATTCCGGTCTACAACGAGGAGCGATCGATCGCGGCGACCCTCGACAACGTCCTGGCGATCGACTATCCGGTCGACCGCCGCCACGTGCTGGTGGTCTCGGATGCCTCCACCGATCGAACCGACGCGATCGTCGCGGGCTACGCCGACCGCGGCGTCCGCCTGGCGCGCTTGCCGAAACGGAGCGGGAAGACCGCCGCCGAGAACGAGGCCGGCCGCCACCTCGAAGGCAGCCTCGTCATCAACCTCGATGCGACGATCCGGATTCCGCCGCAGGCGATCAAGGAGTTGGTCCGGGCGTTCGCGGACCCCGCCGTCGGGGTGGCTTCAGGCTGCGACGTCAGCGTCGGCGACGTCGCCCAGGAAACCAATGCCGATGAATCGCGCTATGTGGGCTACGAGATGTGGGTCCGCCGCCTGGAGAGCCGCTGCGGCTCGATCGTGGGCGCCAGCGGCTGTCTCTATGCGATCCGGCGCCACCTGTTCGACAACATCTTTCCGGAGGCTCTGAGCCGCGATTTCGCGTCGCCGTTGATCGCCCGGGAAATGGGGTTTCGCTCCGTCTCGGTCGACGAGGCGATCTGCTTCGTGCCCCGGACCCGCTCCCTCCAAGCCGAGTACCGGCGGAAGGTGCGGACGATGACCCGGGGCCTGGAGACGCTGTGGTACAAGCGCCAGCTGCTCAACCCGTTTCGACACGGCCGCTTCGCCGTGTTCCTGATCTTCCACAAGCTGCTTCGCTGGTTGGTCTTTCTCTCGTTGCCGCTCGCGGCGCTGGGCTTGCTGATCGTTGCGGCGACGTCGGTTGGCGGGTTGATCCTGCTCGGCGTGGCCCTGCTCGGGCTGGTTCTCGGCACGGTCGGGTACTACTGGCCGCCCGAGAAACGGGTTCCCCGACTCCTCGGGCTGGCGGGCTTCGCGGTCAGCGTGCACCTGGCCGGTATCGAGGCGTGGCTCCGGGCGGCGCGAGGTGAGCTCAATCCGATCTGGGAACCGACCAGGCGGCCGTAGCCGTGGGTGTCGGCTGGGCCGTTATCCTGGGAGGATTGAGGTCAGGTCGCCATGCAACTCGGCGACGATCCGGCGGGCCATCGCTTCGGCTTCGGGCAGGTTGCCGCGGAGCGGAATCACCAACCGAACCAGGGCTTCGTCCGATCGCCGCCTGAGCGCGGAGTCCCGCATCAAGTCGAACTTCACTTGGTACTCGCTCGACTCGGTCCGGCCCCGGCCTTGGTACCAGTAGTACACCAGGGCCTGGCGGGTCTTGTTGGCGATCACGAACCGGTTGACGCGAACTTCGGCACCGGTGCCGGTCGCCACGGTCTCGCGGCGTGATTCGAGGGGTTCCCAGCCGGCACCGGGGAGGCAGTTCTTCGGCGAGTGGATCGTCTTGCCCTGCTTCTGGCTGGCATAGAACCCGACGTAGATCTGAAACTCGCTGCTGCTGTCGCGAGTGAACGCCCGCAAGAGTGAGGTCGTCGCGCCCGCGACCCGGGCCTCCTCTTCGCTGATCGGGGTGTCGACGCCCTGATGGCCTTCCACCTCCATCGGCAGGGTGGTGAGCGGTGCGGAGAGGGTCATGGTCCGCTGCGCGCCGACGAAGAGATTGGCCGCGCAGCCGACCGCGAGCACCGCGGTCGGCAGCCAGAAGGTCCGGCTGTTGGTCAGGTCGAACGGCGCAGCCATCGTGCCTCCCCGAGGGCAAGAACCCAAGCGAACAAGCCAAGAATCGCGAAGGCCACGACGAAGAAGAGCCACCCTTCGGTCATGTGCATGAACCCTTCGCCAAGCTTCGGATCCACGAAGAACACCAGGAAGCCGGTCAGGAAGACCCGGACGCCGTTGAGGAGGACGGCGACCGGAATCGCCGTCGCCAGCAGGGCGATCCGCGACAACGGCGCCTTGAGCCATAACCCACCGGCCAGCACCCCGAGACTGAGCAGCGCGGTGAGCGATCGCAGTCCGCTGCACGCCTCGGTCACGAAGAGGCGGTGACCCGGCAAGCCGATCACGTTGCCATCGAGGCGAACCGGCACGTGGCGGGCCTCGAGCAACGCCGCGCCCATTTTCGAGGCCTGGAACTGAAGCGGCATGGCGATCGAATTGACGATGACTTCCGGAAGCGGGATCGAGAGGCCGAGCAGCACGAACGGTAGCCACCAGGCGATCGCCCGGCGCCACCCCAACCAACAGACAACCAAGGCGGCGAGGGCCATCACCATCGACATTCGCATCGTGAACTGCTCGGCGGCCAAGCCGGAGGCGAAACGGAGCGCGACCGCGCCGACCAGCAGGGTCAGGCCGAGGCCGAGCTTCGGGTCCGGGGCGACGTCATGGCGACTCTTCCACGCGAGCCATAGTGCGACGGGAGCGAGGAGGAGACCGTGTCCCGCGTCGGGGTTGTTCCACCAGTCATCGAGCAGCAAGAGGAACGGGCGGGCGAAGAGCACTCCGAACGCCACCGCGGCGGCCGCCAGCGGGATCCAAGTGACCCGAGGCAGGACCGCGGATCGCGGCGGCGCCGTCGGCGCCGTGACGGCTTGCACGTCGCCCACCTACCACCCGCCCTTGCGGAACAGGATGACCGGGATGGTCTTCAGCATGATGATCACGTCGGTCCAGACGCCCTGGTTCCGGATGTACTCGAGATCGAAGGCCAGTTTGCGGCGGACGTCATCGAGATTGGCGTCGTACTGTTGGCTGACCTGGGCCAAGCCGGTGATGCCGGGGCGAACCTGCTGGCGAAGCGGGTAGTCTTCCAAACGATCGGCCAAGGTGGAGAAGATGCCCGGCCGCTCCGGGCGGGGCCCCACCACGTTCATGTCCCCCCTGAGGACGTTGAGCAGCTGCGGCAGTTCGTCGAGCCGCGTCTGGCGGAGGATCCTGCCGATCAAAGTGACCCGCGGATCCCGCATGGTGGCCCACACCGCGCCGCTTTCCCGTTCGGCGTCGACCCGCATCGTCCGGAACTTGTAGATCACGAACGGCACGCCGCCCAGATCACAGGCCCGGTGGCGCGAGGCGGGGTTCGGTCGCACTTCCCGAAACCGGCGGTTGAGACCGATCCGCGTCTGGGTGTAGAACACCGGCCCCGGCGAGGTCAACTTCACCACCACGGCGACGAGCACCATCACCGGCAGCGCCAGGATCAATGCGATGGTCGCGACGGCGACGTTCAACGCCCGGCGGGGTCCCTCGGCGATATCCACGACTCCGGCCGCGAGCTCCCGCTCGGTCGGAACGCCGTTGACGTCAGCGGGTAACACGCGGTGTGTTTCTCCCACGGTACTTTTCATTTGCCCGAGCGATTGAGCACTAGAAGATACGAGTCAACAGTACCGAGATGCTGATCGCCGCTTGCAAGGGCCAGAACCAGTTTCGAAAACTGCTCCCGCCTTGGTTGCCGCCCATCACGCTTCGGCCGCCGGTACCGATCAGCAACTCGTCGCCGCCGTGAAGGTTGATCTGATCCAACGACTGGCCCGATTCAATGGCCCGCTGGATTTCGGTGCCCGCGATGACCTCTTGGCCCTGCCGGCGGACCGAGGACTTCTCCATCTTCACCTGGCCCGACGGCCCCCCGGCCTGCATGATCACCTCGCTGATCAACGCGTCGGCCGCGACGGTGTAATACCCAGGCTGACCGACGGCGCCGAAAACGGCCAACCGGATGTAGGAGCCCTGGATCGTCACCTGGGGGTTTTTCACGTACTTCCCGATCTCGGTGGTCAAATGGTCGCGAACCTCGGTTCGAAGCACCCCGTGGAGCCCGATCGGCGGGACCTGCGGGAGGCTCAAGACTCGGCCCTGCAGGACCTTGAACTTCCCAGTGAGCGCGGCTTCACCCACGACCGCGATGTCGATGTCGTCGCCGACCTGGAAGTCTCCTTCCGCCAGGCGGTCCTTCACCAACTGTGCTTCGGCTTCGCGGCTCTTTCGGAAGTTCTTGCTGTATCCGGGCGAGGCGATGACCTTGTCGAGCTCCTTGAGCGCGGCCTCGAGCTCGACCCGAGTGGCCTGCGCCCGCCGAACATCGATGGGCGCGTCCTGAGCCTGGACCTCGCCACCGGCCAACAACACCAACGCCAAGGCTCCACCAAGGCGCCACCCTGCGCTCCTGGCCGAAAAACCGCTGTCGATCACGCCCGCTCCTCCTCGCTTTGCCGGGTAGCTCGTCACTGACCTCCCGGTCCAAACAACACTCACCATTGACCGTCCCGGAGGCAACCCCGAGGTTGCACTTGGTCTGCAGTTTCCGAGCCCGTCTCAGCGCGACGGATCCGACGTGCAACTCGTTGCAGCTACTCCACACACCTGAAGAAATGAGCGACGCTCAAGGCCACCCCAACCCGGCCTTCGACCCGGCTGCGAGCGGGCCAGAATATTGCGTGAGTGGGACTTACGAGAGCGGACGGGGCCTTCAAGTAATCGGCGCCCGGCCGCCTTGAAAGCAGGGTCAAGACGTGAACCGGACGGATCTTGAGTCAACCCCCGCCCGGGTTTGAACGCAAAGATTATGGTGTTGCGTTAGCGCAACATTGGTGTGGTGCGAGACATTTCTCGCGTTTCCTTCAACGGTCCGCGACGAGCGAATCTTCCGAATGAGCGATACGCCCGAGCCAACCCGGACCATTCTCATCGTCAACGACCACGAATGGTCCGCGCGGTCGATCGAGACAATTCTGGCGTCGGAAGGGTACACGGTGGTCCGGGCCTATACGGCCGAACAAGCGCTTGCCCGCGCCGTGGCGGTGCGCCCAGACGCCTTCGTGCTCGACGTCCAACTGCCGGACAAAGACGGGCTGGCACTCTGCGAGGAGATCCGGGCCGACTCGCTCCACGGGCCGTCGACTCCAATCGTGGTGACCACCGCGGGCCCATCAGGGCGCAAAGAGCGGATGGCGGCCTATCGGGCCGGCGCCTGGGAGTTCTTCGGTCAGCCGCTCGACGGCGAGGCCCTGGTCGCGAAGCTCAACGTGTACCTCGCCGCCAAAGCCGTGATGGACGGGCTTCGGCGGGAGAGCCTCGTCGACGCCCGAACCGGCTTGTACAACGAGGCCGGATTGGTCCGCCGCGGACGGGAAATGGCGGCGGAGGCGAGTCGGCGCCAGCGACCAGTCGGATGCGCCGTCCTCCGGCCGTTCCTGCCCCAGTTGCAGGGCGCCGTCGATGGGGCCGAGCGGGTCGCCGGACGGGTGGCGGCGCTGCTCCGGCGTTCCGGGCGTTCCGCCGATGCCATCGGTCGAATCGGGCCGCTCGATTTCGGGGTCGTCGCGGTCGGCGTGGGCGAGCCCGAATTGCGCCAGTTGGTGGCCCGGATGAATGCGGCCGCGGCGGAATCCTTCAGCCCCGCCGACGGCCCGCTCGAGTTCCGTTCGGTCATCTGCGCGAACCCGACACCGGCGGGGGGTGACGTCGACTTGGAGGCGATGCTCCGCGAATCGGTGCAGGCGTTCGATCGCACCTCCGGACCGGTGGCCGTCGCGAGCCTCGGCTAGCCGGCCGCCACCCTGGGACGAACACGAACGGCCGGCGTCCGATGGGACGCCGGCCGTTTGCCGTGGTGCTTCGCCGGATCAGGCCTGGATCGATCGAGCTGGCGGCTGGGTCGGCTCGGGGATCGGCGTCTCGTCGACATCGACCTCGCCGGTGTTGTACTCATAGGCGTAGTGACGATACGCGCCGAAGCCGACTTCGACGTGATTGAGAATCGCCCCGAGCTTTCGAATCGGCAGTCGGTCGAGCAACTGGAGCTTCGCTTCGGCCAGCTGACGATCGGTCTCGCCGGCCCGGAGCACGACCGCCACCGTCCCCGTGGCGGTGCCGAGCACGAACGGATCGACCCCCGCGCCGAGCGGTGGACTGTCGACCAGCACCACCTGGAAACGCCGGCGGGCGATGTCCATGAGATCGTGCATACGGGCCGAGCCGAGGAGCTCGGGACCCCGCTGCATCCGAGTGCCCGCCGGAATCAGCGAGAGCCGCGGGTGCTGGGTCTGATAGATGACTCGGTCGGCCGCCAGGCGCTGGTCCAGGTAGTCGAGCAAACCGGGTCGGCGTTCGACCCCGAAGGTGCGATACTGCTCGCCCCGTCGGGTATCGCCGTCGATCAGCAGCGTTTCGAAGCCGGCCTCCGCGAACGAGACCGCGAGATTGGCCGAGATCAAGGATTTGCCGTCGCCCGGACCGGGGCTCGTGATGGTGACCACGATCGGCAGGTCGGCGGGAAACGAGTGAGCCAAGTTGAGGCGAATCGACCGAAACGCCTCGACGATCTGGGCGGTGTCGGCCGGCGAACGGAGCCCGCGAGTTTCGCTCGGAATCACCGGGACGGCGCCGAGAATCCCCAGCTTCAGCTCGTGGGTGGCTTGCTCGGGATACCGGAACCGCTTGTCGAGCCGGTCGAGAAGTATGGCCAGCAGCAACGCGAGGCCGATACTGGCGGCCACTCCCATCAGAATGATCCGGGGCGCCGTGTTCGACGACGGCCGCGACGGAATGTCGGCCCGGTCGAGGATGCTGACGTCGGGTGTGGCGCTCAGCTCCGCCAGTTTCGCGTCGGTGAGGCGATTCTGGAGGTTTCCGCTCAGCCCGATCGCTGAGTTGGCCTCGCGCCGATAGCGCTCCTCGGTGAGCGAGCGAACCGGAACCTGCTTGAGCTCTTCGGCCTGGGTCACCAAGTCGCGTTCCATCTCGGCTTCGTCGGTCCGGAGCTGGTCCACGAGCCGCTGAGCAAAGGTCGGGACCGTCTTGTTCCGTAACTCGTCGAGCTTGGTGAGGAGATCCTGCACCGTCTTGTGGCTATCGGTGTACCGGAGCCGCTGGGCGCGCAGCTCGTTTTCGGTCGTCACCACATCGCCGAGCGCCGAAACCAAGCCGGGCGCCTGGCGCACCGCCGCGATCGTATGGAGGGCGTCCACCGGCACCATGCCTTCGGACTGACCCCGCCGAATCACCTCTTCGATCGCTTTGCGGTCCCGGCGAGTTTGCGAGAGGAGCTGCCGTTTCCCGAAATAGCCGCCCAAGACCGTTGCCTGGGTCGAGGCCAATCCAGAGGGCAGCGGCACGACGTCTTCCCGCGGTTCGGTGATGGTCTTCATTCGATACGCCTCGAGGGCCGTCTCGGCGAATCGCATGGTCGAATCGGCCGTGCGGAGCTGGCTCTCGAGGTCCAGGCGGATCTGGGTCAGCTTGTCCCGCTTCAGATTGCTGGCCAGCTCCATGAACTCATCCAGGATCATATTCAGCACGGTGGCGATCTTGGTCGGGTCGGCGCCGGTCAGACTCACCTGGATGAATACGCCGTCCTTTCCCGGCATCACGGTTCGCAACTCGCTGAGCAGGTCGGCTGAGGCTTCCCGCGGCGGCCGGATGGTAAACCGGATCTCGCGATTCTTCCCGAGTTGGCTGGCGGTCGGTGCCCACTTGAAGCCCCCTTCGACGCCGATCGAGTCGCCCACGATGCCGGTGTCGACCACGGACCCCTGGTTCGACACGAGCGAGTAGCGGCGACCGGCCTCGTCGATTCGGAGGTCGAAAGTCCCGCGGAGATGGCGTCGGGTGGCGAGGTCGAAGCTCGCGAACGCGGCCGAATCTTCGGCCGGAAACGAAAGGTAGAGCTTGGTCTTGAGCACCACCGAATCGAGCACCGCGTAGGACCGGATCAGTTCGATCCAGGAGTCCTGTTGGAGGAGCTCGTCGGGCCGGATCGGACCGCCGCGGCTCTTGGTCGCGGCTTCGACGAAGATGGTGCCGGCGGTGCGATAGCTCGGCTTGACGAACCGGGTGGCCGCCACGGAGCCCACGGTGCCCAGAATGGCGATTGCCAGAACCAGCCATTTGTACCGGAGGACCGCCGAGATGAGCCGGGCCACCTGAGAGGCTGCCGGAACCGGTTCCTGCTCCTCCTCGAGTCCGCCATAGTTGACGGCCGTCTCGATCGCACCGGTCGATCCAGGAACCAACTCGTTTCGTGAATCGCCCGCCGGAAGTCGCTCCATTACCTCTCCCCAGGTTCAGCCCGAGACCCCTGACCGCTCGGTTTGCCAGATCTGATGATGACCTGAGAGTCCTCTGCAAGCAAGATACCGGGCCGGTGGGCGGTCGGCGGGGGCCCAGGGAGGGCGCAGCGGGCTTGGTGGGTTCGGCGACCCCGGCCAGAGGTCGACGTGTTGCGTGAAAGTGTCACTACTGTTGCGTTTGTGCATCAGTTGAACGTATTCTACCGGGGGATGCGGCGCGCCGCGGACTTGGGGTCGGGAAATGTGCTGAGGCCGCGGCACAGTTTTCGCCAAACCGTTGTGGCGGCGCGGCGCGCCAGTGGAATAGCATCGACAGCGAGGACGGTTTGGATTCACCCGGTGGACCCAGCCCAGCGGCGTCGGAAAGCGGTCCCCGCGACTCGGGGTCCGCTCGGGATCCGTTATCGATCCCTGCCCACGTCAAGGCGAGCATTCGCATCGTCGTCATCGATGATGAGCGGACGCTGCGGGAGAGCTGCGCCAGCGTCCTGCAGATGGACGGGTATTCGGTCACCCTGGCCGGCCGCGGCGAGGAGGCGCTCGACCTCGTTCGCAACCGGCGTTTCGACATCGTTCTAGTCGACCTCTACATGTCGCAGGTGTCGGGGCTCGAGATTCTCCGCGCCGCGCTCCAAGCCAACAAGGACACCATCGTCGTCGTCATGACGGGCAATCCGAGCGTGACGACCAGCATCGAAGCGCTCCGGGCCGGTGCCTGGGATTACCTCCCGAAGCCGTTTTCCGCGACCCACCTGCAGGTGCTCATCGGCCGAGCTTCCCATGCGGTGATGGTGGCGCGGGAAGCGAGCGAACTCCGGGCCCAACTCGTCAATCAACACGGGCACAGCGAGAACCCGGCGCTGATCGGGATCTCGCCGACCTTCCGGAAGGCGATCGAGCTGGCCCGCAAGGTGGCCCCGACCGATGCCTCGGTATTCATCAGCGGTGAAAGCGGCACCGGCAAAGAGGTGATCGCCCAGTTCATCCATCAGAACAGCCGCCGGGCCAAGAAGACCCTGGTGCCGATCAACTGCGCGGCGCTGCCGGAGCCACTCCTCGAGTCGGAGATGTTCGGCCATCGCAAGGGGGCCTTTACTGGCGCGGATCGCGACAAACCGGGACTTTTGGAGACGGCCAACGGGGGGACGCTCTTCCTCGACGAACTCACCGAAATGCCGATGCCGCTCCAGGCCAAGTTGCTGCGGGTCATTCAGGACGGAGTGGTTCGCCGGGTCGGATCCGAGACCCAGGACGCGGTGGTCGACGTCCGGTTCATCTCGGCCACGAACCGGGATCCCCAGCAGGCCGTGGAGAGCGGCGTGCTGCGCGGGGACCTGTATTACCGACTCCGGGTCGTCCCGATCACCCTACCGCCGCTGCGGAAACGGCTCGAGGACATCCCGCTCCTGGCCAACCACTTCCTGACCCACTACTGGAATCGGCACCGGGGGATGCCCGACCGGACCCCGCGGCTGAGTGAGGAGTGCATCGCGTTTCTCCGGTCCCGTCCCTGGCGCGGCAACGTGCGCGAGCTCCAGAACGTGATCGAGCATGTCGCGGTGCTGGCCGAACCGGACCAGACGCTCCGGCCCGACGACGTTCCGGTGTACGACGATGGGGCCGAACCGCCTCGGGACCACGGGACGGTCCTCCCGGTGACCGACGAGGCCTACCATCCGGCCAAGGAGAGGGTCATCGCCCAATTCGAGCGGGATTACTTGGTTCGCCTGGTCAACCGAGCCGGCGGCAACATGTCCAAGGCGGCCCGGCTCGCCAGTGTCGATCGGACCACGCTCTACCGGCTGATGGACAAGCACCACGTGCTGCGGGGCTCGACCGGCGAAGAAGGGGACTGAGCAGGTGCCCGCGCTCGTGGCCACCGATCCCCGGTCCATCTTGCTCGATGCCGCGGAGCACGTCGTCGCCGTAGCGGCGAATTTGCGGGAAGATGCCAACTCGATCGAAGAGGTCGCGACGGTCACCGCCGAACTGGTGGCGGCCCTGGAAGCTCGAGTCTCTGGCGAGCCGATCCCCGAGATCCGGAAGAATCGGCTGGCCCGGCGACTGCTCGACCTGCTCCGGCGGCACTTCGTCCGCACGGCGGTGAGCCGCCTCGGCGCGGCGGACCCGAGCCAGGTGGTGGCCTACCTGGCGGCCTTCGAAGATTTCTCTGAGGTGCTCGAGCCCGCCTGGGACCAGCGGTTCACCGACCGGCTCTCGGGTCCTGACGGTCTCGAGCTGGTGGTCGAGGTGGCCCACGATCTTCGGTCGCCGCTGACCTCGATCCTGTTCTTGGCCGAAACCCTCCAGCGCGCTCGGAGCGGACCGGTCAGCCCGCTCCAGCAACGTCAACTGGGTCTGATCTACAGCGCGGCTTTCGGGCTGAGTTCGGTGGCCAGCGACGTGATCGAATTGGCCCGGGGGGGCGACCGGCTGGTCGACCTCGAGCCGCTCCCGTTCTCGGTCACCGACATCTTCGAATCGGTCCGCGACATCGTCCAGCCGATCGCCGAGGAGAAGGGACTCGAGGTCCGGGTTACCCCGCCGATCCAGAGTGCCCGGATCGGTCACCCGGTGGCACTCTCTCGGATCCTCCTCAACCTCACCACCAACGCCCTCAAGTTCACCGATCAGGGCTACGTGGAGGTGGGCGCTGCCGAGGTCGGGGCCGCCGGCATCGAGGTTTCGGTTCGCGACTCGGGGCGGGGGATTCCGCCCGCCTCGATGGCGATGCTGTTCGAGCCGTTCCGACGGCGCCAGAAGGACCGTGACTACGCCTTCTCGGGCTCCGGCCTCGGGTTGTCGATCTGCCGCAAGCTGGTCGAGGCCATGGGCGGCGAGCTCAAGGTCGAGACCGGCCCGACCGGGACCCGGTTCTACTTCACCCTCGAGCTGCCCCACGTCGACTCGGGGGCGATCCTGGGCGCCTAACGTTGCCTCCTCGATGACGACGCTCCTCCACGTGGTCGGCGCCCGGCCCAATTTCATGAAGGCCGCCCCGGTGATTCGCGCCGCCGCGGCCCGCGGCCTCGCCCAGGTACTGGTCCACACCGGCCAACACTACGACCACGCGATGAGCGACAGCTTCTTCGCCGATTTAGGGCTCCCGCCGGCCGACGAGAACCTCGGGGTCGGGTCGGGGAGTCACGCCGAGCAGACCGCCCGGATCATGTTGGGGTTCGAGCCGGTCGTCGATCGGCGCCGACCTGACTGGGTGGTCGTCTACGGCGACGTGAACTCGACGATCGCCTGCGCTCTGGTCGCCGCCAAGAAAAGCGTCCGGATCGCCCACGTCGAGGCCGGGCTGCGGAGCGGCGACTGGAGCATGCCCGAGGAGGTCAATCGGGTCCTGACCGATCGGCTCGCGCACCTGCTGCTGACGCCAAGTCGGGACGGCAACGCCAACCTCGCGGCCGAAGGGATCCCGGCCGACCGGGTTCGCCTGGTCGGCAACGTGATGGTCGACACCCTGCTGTTCCTGCGGGAGAAGGCCCGCAACCTGGGAATGCCGGCCCGGCTCGGCGTCCCTTCCAACGGCTACGCAGTCGTGACCCTCCATCGCCCCTCGAACGTCGACAATCCGAGGACCCTGGCCGAACTGATGGGCGCGCTCGATGATCTCGGTCGGCGGATGCCGGTGCTGTTCGCGGTTCATCCGCGGACCCGACAGCGGCTCCGGGACGGTGGCCTCGAGCCCACCTCCAGCGCGCTGCGGTTGCTCGACCCGCTCGGCTATCTGGAAACCATCGGCCTCGTCGAGCAGGCGGGTCTGGTGCTCACCGACTCGGGCGGCCTCCAGGAAGAGACCACGGTGCTCGGGGTTCCCTGCCTGACGGCCCGGGCCAACACCGAACGGCCGATCACCGTGACCGAGGGGACCAACCGGTTGGTGGCGTCGAGCCGCCAGGCGATCGCCGCGGCGGTCGAGGAGATCGTCGCCGCCAAGGCGCGAGGGGCGTTCGTGCCCCGCCGTCCCGAGGGATGGGACGGTCATGCCGGGGAACGGGTCGTCGAGGAACTGCTCCGCGGCTAGCCCGAGGGCTACCGCCGCGAGGGGGTGGGTCCTACTATTCTCCCGCCAACGCCGGGCCCGAATGGAAGGGGCCTGGCTCCAACTTGAAGGCACCGGGCTACGGTGGGTTCCCTGACCGAATTCCCGCGACCACCCCAGGGTGGTGCGGAGACGCGGCGGGAACCAGCGCCCCGCATCGGTGCCGTGGAGTGACTCGTGACAGGCCCCAGTTACCGGGCCGGCCGAATGATGATGTCGGCCGCCAATGCCGTTCCGTTCGTCGCGCCCCATGCGGCGCTCCTGATCGACTTCGACAACGTGACCATGGGGGTTCGCTCCGATCTGACCAAGGAGCTGAAAGCCCTCCTCAACAGCGACATCATCAAGGGTAAGGTCACCGTCCAGCGGGCCTACGCCGACTGGCGGCGCTACCCGCAGTACGTGATGCCGCTGACCGAACGCTCGATCGACATGATCTGGGCGACCGCCGTCGGATCCACCAAGAAGAACGCCACCGATATCCGGCTCGCGATCGACGCGATCGAGCTGGTCTTCACCCGGCCGGAGATCGGCACCTTCATCATTCTGTCGGGCGACAGCGACTTCTCCTCCTTGGTCCTCAAGCTCAAGGAGTACGGGAAGTACGTCGTCGGCATCGGGATCCGGGAATCGGCCAGCGATCTCCTGATCCAGAACTGCGACGAGTACTACTCCTACAGCGAACTCGCCGGGCTCAACAAGGAAGTCGACACTCCGTCGGTGCAGCGCGACCCGTGGGATCTGGTCCGCGAGGCGGTCCAGCGGATGGTCACCAACGGCGACGTGATGCGCTCCGATCGGCTCAAGCAGGTGATGCAGCAGATCGATCAGAACTTCGACGAGCGCAACGCCGGGTTCAACCGATTCAGCAAGTTCGTCGCCGAGGCGGCCAATCGCGGTTTGGTCACCCTGACCAAGCTCGACAACGGCCAGTTCGAGGTGTCGATCGGGGCCGGGGCCGCCCCGGTGGCCCGGCCCGCTCCGATGACGCGGCCCTCCCGGGGCACCCCGCGCTCGACCCCGGCCACGGTCGCCGCGGCCGCCCCCGAACCGACCCGCTCCGAGGACGAGGAACGGCGCCGAGGCCGGGGCCGCCGCGGGGGACGGGATCGGGATCGCGGTCGCCGCGACGCCGCCCCGAGCGAACGGGCCGCCCCGAGTGAGCGGGTGGCGCCGACCACCCCGGATCGACTCTCCCTGAGTGGCGCATTCGAGCTCCTCAAGCGGGCGTTAGGTGAGTTGCCGAGTCCCTCCCGTCACGACGCGGTCCGGGCCCGGATGGCCGCCCTCCATGGCCGGGAAGATCAGCTCCTCGACGCCGAGCGGTTTGGCCGCCTCCTTCGCCAAGCCAACGACGCCGAGATCGCCGACGTCAAGAAGACCGGCGAGGACGAGTACGAGGTGAGCCTGTCGCGGGTCGAACGAACCAGGATGAGCGTCAACGGGTCGGGGCACTCCGCGCCGCCGCCCGTCTCCGCGGCGCCACCGGCCACCGGCACCCCGAATCGCGGCAGCGAGCGACTTGCCCCGCCCGAGTCGGCGCCCGAAGCCGCTGGATCGCAGGCCACCCTCCGGTTCCGGCGGGGGTCGCGCAGCCCGATCCGCAACGTGGCGATTCCACTCGTCGGCATGGTCAAAGTCGACGACGTCAAGCACCCGGCTCCGGTGGTGGCGCCAGTCGAGGTAGCCGCTCCAAAGACCAAACCGAGCCGGCCCAGCCGAGCCCGGGGCAAGAAGGCGGCGACCCCAGTGGCCGCCGCGGCTGAACCGGTCTTGGCGGCCGTCTCGCCACCGGTGGGGCCGCCGGCCGCCGCGGCCGCCCGAGGCCGGCCGAGACGGCCCCGGGGTCGAGGCAAGGGCAAACCAAGCTGAGCCGACCGCTTCCTCGCCGGTTCTTCGATCGCCCCGCTGAGCTCGTCGCCGAGGAGCTCATCGGGGCGATCCTCGTTTCCCGGCTCGGCGGCGCCACCGTCGTCTCGCTCATTCGGGAGACGGAGGCCTATTTGGGATTCGACGATCCCGCCTCCCATGCCTATCGGGGTCGGCGTCATGCCGGCAACGCGGCGATCTACTCCCCGCCGGGTTGCTGGTACGTCTATCGATCCTATGGCATTCACTGGTGTGCCAATCTGGTGGTGGGGCCGGCCGGGCACGGCGCGGCGGTGCTGCTGCGGGCGGTCGATATCGTCGAAGGCCTCGAGATCGCCGCGAGGCGTCGCGGTCCGGTCAGCGCGGCCCGACTCGCGGATGGGCCCGGCAAGCTCACCCAGGCGCTAGGGATCGATCGATCGGTCGACGGGCTGGCGATGGTAGGGTCCGACTTGGAGGTGTTCCCCCGACGCCGCCGGGTGGTTCCGATCCGAACGCCGCGGATCGGGATCACCAAGGCGGCGGACTGGCCGCTCCGGTTCCTGGCCCCAAACGAAAGCGGGGCGACCGGAGTCGCCCCGCTCAGTTCGCCCGGAGATCGGCCCGATCAGTAGCCGCCGCCCCGGATCCCTTCCTTCGACCCGCCAAGCCCAAACCGAAGCCCACCAGTCAGTCCGTGCGAAGGCCCGCGGAGCAGGTTCCCCGGCGAAGGCGACGAGGTCATCTGATACTGGCCGAAGATGATGACGCCACTGACCCGAGCCTGAATGCCGGCCATGACCGACACGAAGCCGTCGGTCGACTTGCTCTGGGCCAAACGCTGGGCCAAAGTGAATTGCTGCGGTGAGGTGAAGACGTCCTGGGGCGTCGGATTGACGACCTGCAGCAACCCGAACCCGAGCCCGAAGTACGGCTGGGTCGGGCCGCGAAGCGGGTTCGCGGTCAGCATCGCCGAGTACTTCCGGATCCGATCGAAGGTCACCCGCCGAACGCCGGTGCTGACGTTCACGTCAGAGTACCCCGTCAACTCATCGTTGCCGAATGCTTCATCGACGGAGATGAGGAGCCCAGTTCGCTTCGCCCGGATCAGCAGGGAAGCGCCGCCGGTCGGGACATAGGCTCGGGTCTGGGACGGCGTTTCGAAGCCGAGGACGCCGCCATGAGCGCCGACATACCATCGGAATTGGTCATCCCATTGCTGGGCGCTGGCTTGAGTCGACGCGACCGCCAGCCCGACAAGGGCGACGCCAAGAACACGGGTAACACGCATTGGAGCGACCTCCCGCCAATGATTCGAGATTGAACGACGCCCGGCTCTATGGCAAACCCCGTGCTCAGGCGAGTTCCTGCATTTCCCCCTCCCTATTCCGACGATTCCGGTCGGGGGAGGCGTCGGGATATTGTCGCTAACTCGTTTATTAGCAACCAGATACGATCCTGAGTAGCGAATGGGGGCCGCTGTACGAATATTGGCCGCCTGGCTGGTCGCACCAACGGATCGGGACCCTGGGATGGGGTTTTCCGCGTTTAGCGACCGAACGCCAGACCCC
The DNA here is from genome assembly GCA_046160105.1 of Gemmatimonadales bacterium. Lineage (GTDB taxonomy): Bacteria > Gemmatimonadota > Gemmatimonadetes > Gemmatimonadales > GWC2-71-9 > SHZU01. Next base: position 183,055 of record JBJXGT010000014.1, read on the forward strand.
GGCTAGATCAGATTGAGACGTTTCCCGACCTTGGTGAAGGCCCGGAGGGCCTCGTCGAGGTCGTCCACCGAGTGGGCGGCGGAGATCTGACAGCGGACCCGGGCGGTGCCCTGGGGAACCACCGGGAAGCCGAATCCGGTGACGAAGATGCCCTCGTCGAGCAGCAACTCGCTCATCCGAATCGCCGCGGCGGTCTCCCCGATGATGACCGGGACGATCGGGGTGACCCCGTCGAGCGGCTTGAAGCCGAGATCCTTGAGGCCGGCGCGGAAGTATCGAGTGTTGTCCTGGAGCTTCCGGACCCGCTCGGGGTGCACTTCGAGGTACCTGATCGCCGCGAGCCCCGCCGCGGCCACCGGGGCCGGGAGCGCGTTGGTGAACAGCTGGGGCCGCGCCCGCTGGATCAGGTAGTCACAGACCTCGGGCGATCCGGCGACGAAGCCGCCGGCGCCGCCCGAGAGGGCCTTGCCTAACGTGGTCGTGATGATGTCGACCTCGCCCACCAGGCCGAAGTGCTCGGCGGTGCCCCGGCCGGTGGTGCCGAGCACCCCGGTCGAATGACTGTCGTCGACGACCAGGATCGCCCCGTGTTTTCGGCAGACGGTCAACAGGTCGGGGAGGTTGACGACCGCGCCCTCCATCGAAAAGACCCCGTCGGTCACCACCATCTTGACCTGGCGGTCGGTCGCCTGGGCCAGCTTGGTGTCCAGGTCCTTCATGTCGTTGTGCTGATACACGCCGGTCTGGCACCGAGTGATCGCCTTGGCGAGCCGGAGCCCGTCGATGATCGAGGCGTGGTTGAGCTGGTCGGACAGGACCAGGTCGTTTTCGGTGAGCAAGGTACCGGGAAAGGCCTCGTTGGCGTTCCAACAACTCATGAACGAGAGCGATGCCGGGGTGCCGACCAGTTTCGCCAGGGCGGCTTCGAGCTCCCGGTGGATCGTCAGGGTGCCACAGATGAAACGGACCGAGGCGGAGCCGGCGCCGTATCGATCGAAGGCCGCCTTACCGGCGGCGACGACCTCCGGCTCGTTGCAGAGGCCGAGATAGTTGTTGGAGGACAGGATGACGACTTCGCCGCGCCCCTCCATCCGAGCCCGGGCGGCCTGAGGGCCTTCGAGGAAGTTGAGCCGCTTGTAGACCCCATCCCGGCGAAACGCGGTGAGATCGGTGGCGAGGCGGGTGTCGAGAGCATTCTTCATTGAGCGATCTCCAGAATGACCTTTCCGGCCCGGCCGTCCTTGATCACCGCGATGGCGTCGGCGATTCCTTCGAGCGGGTAGCGGTGAGTCACGACGGGGCGCGGGTCAAGTTGGCCACTGCGGATCAACCGGGCCATGGTGTTCCAGGTCGAGTACATCTTCCGGCCGGTGACGCCGTAGAGGCTCAATCCCTTGAAGATGATGTCGTGGGCGAAATCGACTTCGGTGGTCTTGCTCGGGGTGCCGAGGAGATTGACTCGCCCGCCGAGCCGGGCCGCCTTGAAGGCCTGGGCGTGACCAGCGGGGTGACCGCTCATCTCGCAGACCAGATCGACCCCGTTTCCATGGGTCGCATCGAGGACTCGAGCCACCACCTCGTCCCGGCTCGGGTTCAAGGTCAAGTCCGCGCCCATGGTCCGGGCCAAGTCGAGCCGCATGTCGTTGAAGTCACTGGCGATCACGATCGAGGCGCCGGCCGCCTTGGCCACCCCGACCGCGAAGCAGCCGATCGGTCCGCAGCCGAGCACGAAGACCGAGGCGCCCGCCAGTTCGGCGCCCTCGAGCACCGTATGCACGGCGTTGCCCACCGGGTCCATGATCGCGCCGACCTCGATCGGGATCCCGTGCAGTTTGATCACGTTGGAGGCCGGCATCGCGATGAAGTCGGCGAAGGCGCCGTCGCGGTCGACCCCGATGATCTGGGTTCGTTTGCAGAGATGGGCATGGCCGGTGCGGCATTGAAGACAGTGGCCACAGACGATGTGCCCCTCGGCGGTAACCAGCTCGCCCACCTGGAGGATGCCGGCCCGCTTCGCCTCGCCGCCCAAGTCGACGATCTCGCCGGCAAACTCGTGTCCGATGACGACCGGCGGTTTCATCCGGTTGCTGGCCCATCGGTCCCATTCCCAGATGTGCAGGTCGGTGCCGCAGACGCCGGCCGCCATGACCTTGATCAGGACGTCGCCGGGACCGCAGGCGGGGACGGGCACCTCTTCGACGGTCATTCCGACTCGAGGTGCCGTTTTGACGATTGCGCGCATTCGGAAGCGGACAGGGATGAAGGCCGCTCAAGATACTACCGCCGAGTCGGCCTTGTTAGCGGCCAACCGGCTCGGGGTCGGGCGCCCTCGGACTACCGCATCTGCATCAGCGGCGACGGCAGGATCGGGGGAGGGGAGAGGAGCAGTCCGCGGAGCCCCTGGCCGGACGGTTTGGTCGATGGCGCCGCCGGGATCGGATCGCGCTGCCAATCGGGATAGTGGGTCAGGCAGGTCTCCGGCGCGACATCCGCTTCCGAGGAAACCACCGCGTGAAGGCCCCCGGGCGCGGTGCGCTGCTGGGCCTGGTGAATCAGGGCCCGCTGCCGATCCCGGGGCAGGGCGGCGACCGCCGCCGCATCGACCACCACGAGGTGGAACGGGCCGGCGATCTGGGGCGGGGCCCAGGTGCCGAGCATGACGACGAAGACTTCGCATTGGCCGCTCAGGGCCTCGGTCGCGAGGGTCCCTTCCAGTCGCGTGGCGGTATGGGTGTCGCCGACCAGGCAGCGGACTTGGAGGTCATGAGCGGCGAGGAGGTACACCGCCCGCTCGGCGCCACCCCCGACTACCAGGGCGCTGTCGTCCGGCTCGAGCACTTTGAGGGCCATCGCGACGGGATTGGTGCCTTCGATCCCCCAGCGGGTGGGGGAGCGCTGGGCCTCTCGGAGGGGGAGGATCTTCGATCGCCACTTCCGGAACGAGGGCAGCTTGAGGCGGGCGATGATCTGCTGGTCGACGGTCTCCTGCATCAGCATCTCGGTCAGGACCAGCTGTTCGTGGGGCCCGCCGACCTGGAGCTCGCGGGCGGCGTCGTCGCCGAGGCTCATCAGGTTTTCGCGGGTGAGCGCGTCCTTGAAATCCTCGATCCGCTGCATCAGGTACGCCCGATACTGCTGCTCGAGCGATTTGAGCGACCGGACCCGATGGGTCGCGGCTGGGGCGTTGCCAGGTTCGAGTTGGGCAGCGGTCAGCACGGTGGCGATGGTGTGGATGCCAGAAGAATTAGCCAACCTGCCTAACATAGCGCAAGGGCCGGCAGCCGTTTCCGGATCGGAACGGTCAGTCGACCCGGAGGACGACCGCCTTGAGGTAGCCGGTTTCGGGGATGGTGATGACTTCGGGGTGGTCCGGCGGCTGGGTCTGGTGGCCGATCACCGTGACCCGACGGCCACTGTCGGCGGCGGCGGCGGCGATGACCCCGAGAAACTCCGGCCACCGGACGTGGAACGAGCAGGAGGCCGTAAGGAGGGCGCCGCCCGGAGCGACGACCCGAATCGCCCGGAGGTTGATCTCCTTGTAGCCCCGAAGCGCCTGGGTGACCGCGCCCTTCGACTTGGCGAACGCCGGCGGGTCGACGGCGACGACATCGAACCGTTCCCGGCGGCGCTCCAGGGCGCGGAGCTCCTCGAAGGCATCGGCCTCGCGGAAGGTGATCTGATCGAAGCCGTTGAGTCGGGCGTTGACGGCGCCACGGTCGAGCGCCTCGGTGCTGACGTCGAGCGCGAGAACCGCGGTGGCGCGCGCCGCGAGGTGGAGCGCGAAGGATCCGTGGTAGCTGAAACAGTCGAGCGCTCGCCCGCCGGCCGGCACCAGCCGCGCGATGGCCTGACGATTGTGGCGTTGATCGAGAAAGGCGCCGGTCTTCTGCCCGGTCCACGGGGCGGCGAGGTACCGGATCGGGCCCTCCCGGACTTCGATGTCCTGGGGGACCGCGCCCGCGACGAGCTCGACGCCGTGGGGCAGCCCTTCCTGGCGGCGGACCCCGACGTCATGGCGGAGGAGGACACCCTCGGGAGCGAGCTCGGCGTCGATGGCCGCGAGAATGTCGGCTCGGCGGGTTTCCAAGCCGGCGCTCAGCAGCTGCGCGACGACCCACCGGTCATAGCGATCGATGACCAGGGAGGGCAACCCATCGCCTTCGCCGTAGACGACCCGATAGGCGTTCGCGTCGATGCCGGCCCGACGCCCGAGCGCCTCGCGGATCCTGGTCCGCCACCAGTCGACGTCGATCGGAACGGCGGACCGGGTGTCGAGGAGCCGGAGGCGAATCTCCGACCGGGGCGAGAACAGAGCCTGGCCGAGCGGCCGCCCATTGGCCGCGACCGCGGTGACGATGCCGGGCTCGTCGTGGTCCGCATCCACGTCGCTGGCGAAGATCCAGGGATGGCCCTTCGCCCACCGTTCGGCGCCCTTCTTGGTGACCCGGACGGCGGCGGTCACCGTCCGGCGGCTACCACAGCAAAGCGGGTTCGGTCGATGCCTGGACCTGTTCCTTGGTCCAACCCGGGAGCACCTCGACGACACGGAGGCCCTCGGGGGTCACGTCGAGCACGCACCGCTCGGTGATGATCCGATGGACGCATCGCTCCCCGGTCAGCGGCAGGGAGCACTCCCTGAGGATCTTGGGGCTGCCTTTGGCCGTGTGTTCCATGACGACGACGACCCGGCGGGCGCCGGCGACGAGGTCCATCGCGCCGCCCATGCCCTTGACCATCTTCCCGGGGATCATCCAGTTGGCGAGGTCGCCCTTCTCGGAAACTTGCATCGCCCCAAGAATGCTCATCGCCACGTGGCCGCCGCGGATCATCGCGAAGGAGGTCGCGCTGTCGAAGTAGCTGGTGCCAGGCACCTCGCTGACGGTTTCCTTGCCGGCGTTGATCAGGTCCGGGTCTTCCTCGCCCTCGAAGGGGTACGGTCCGACGCCGAGCATCCCGTTTTCGCTCTGAAGGACGACCTCGACGCCAGGCGGGAGGTTGTCGGCAACCATGGTCGGGATGCCGATCCCGAGGTTGACGTAGAAGCCGGTCCGGTCGTTGAGCGAGAGGAGCTCCTGCGCCGCCCGCTGGACGATGACCTGCCGGATGTCGTCGCTCATCGCTTCCTCACGGTGCGGCGTTCGATCTGCTTCTCGGTGGGAGCCGCCTGGAAGATCCGCTGGACGAAGATCGCCGGGGTGTGGACGTGGTCCGGATCGATCTCGCCGGGCTCGACGAGGTGCTCGACCTCCGCGACGGTGACCCGGCCGGCGGTCGCCATCATCGGGTTGAAATTCCGGGACGTTTTTCGGAAGATCAGGTTGCCGAACCGGTCGCCCTTGAAGGCGCGGACCAGGGCGAAGTCGCCGGTAATCCCTCGCTCCATGACATAGCGCCGGCCGTCGAACTCACGGACCTCCTTGCCCTGGGCCACCAGGGTGCCGACCCCGGTCGGGGTGAAGAAGGCGGGCACTCCGGCGCCGCCGGCCCGGATCCGTTCGGACAGGGTGCCCTGGGGGATCAGCTCGACTTCGAGCTCGCCCGAGAGCATCTGCTTCTCGAAGACCACGTTCTCGCCGACGTAGCTCGCCATCATCTTCTTGACCTGCCGGTTGTTGAGCAGGTGGACCAGGCCGCTGGTGCTGGTGCCGGCGTTGTTGCTGACCACGGTCAGGTTCTTCACCCCGAGATCGCGGACTGCGGCGATGCACTCGTTAGGAACGCCGCAGAGCCCGAAGCCGCCGACCAACAGGGAGGCACCGTCGGAGATGTCGGCGCAGGCCGCGGCCGCGTTGGGAAACACTTTGTTCACGGTGAGTTGGCTCGTTGGCTCGGGAAGGGTCGCTCGAAAATAGGGGCGCGGGGGCGCCGTCGCTACGCCGCGGCCGGTGAGGTGGGGCCAAGCCACGCCCGGACGATCGCCGCGGCGGTGTCGACCCGGTCGCGATCGATGCGGGTGGCCGGGCCGAAGAGCTCGATCAGATCCTGGGTCGCGACGTTGCCGCTGGCACCCGGCGCGTAGGGGCAGCCGCCGATTCCTCCGGCGCTGGCATCGAACATCGTGATCCCGAGGTCGGCGCCGCGCTTCGCGTTGGCCACGGCCCGACCGTAGGTGTCGTGGAAGTGGAGCGCGATCCGCGTGGCCGGGATCCGGGGCAGCAGGAGGTCGAGCAGTGCCTCCACTTCGTCAGGGGTGGCTTTGCCGATCGTGTCGCCGATCGATAACTCGGCGCAACCCAACTCGAGGAGCGCGAGGCAAACCGGCACCACCGCCTCGGGGGCGATCCGGCCTTGGTACGGGCAGTGAAACGCGGTCGAGACGTAGCCTCGCACCGGGACCGGCGCCGACCCGACCACCGGCCCGAAGCGCTCGATCGACTCGGCGATGGTAGCGTTGATGTTCTTCCGGGTGAAGCTCTCGCTGGCCGCGGTGAAGACCGCGATCTTGTCAGCCGCGGCGTCGATGGCGCGGGTCAGACCGGCCTGGTTGGGGACCAGCGCGGAGTAGATCGTGCCCGGCCGGCGGCGGATCTGACGGAACACCTCGGTGGCGTCGGCGAGTTGAGGAATCCACTTCGGCGAGACGAACGACGACACCTCGATCTCGGCGAACCCGCAGGCGGAGAGGGCGTCGACGAACGCCACCTTCACCTCGGTCGGAATGATCGCCTTCTCGTTCTGGAGGCCGTCGCGCGGCCCCACCTCGACCAGCCGGATCATTGCGCCTCCGGGGGCCGGGCGCGTCGTGCCGCCCGCTCGGCCGCCCGGATCTTGGCGATGGCCCGGAGGTGCTCACCGTAGGTGCGGGTGAACACGTGCTTCCCATCGAGCCCGGCCACGAAGAACAGGTAGGGAACCGGCGCCGGAGCGAGGACCGCCTCGATGCTCTTGAGGCTCGGAGCCCCGACCGGGCTCGGCGGCAGTCCGGCCCGGAGGTAGGTGTTGTACTCCGACGGGAACCGGTAGTCCCGCTCCAAGAGGCGGGTTTTTCGCTTGCCGGTGACCCGCTGCATCGCGTATTGCACCGTCGGATCGGCCTGGAGCGGCATCCGCAGCCGGAGCCGGTTGAGGTACACCGCCGCGACCAAGGCGCGATCCTCGTCGACCCTCGCTTCGCCTTCGACGATCGAGGCCAGGGTCACCAAATCGCGCCGACTGAGGCCCGCGGCCGTGCCCCGGGCGTCCCAGCTCGGGTCCCAGCCTTTCCGGAACGCCATCGCCATCTCACGGATCAGGCCGCGAGGGGTGATCAGCCGGGAGACGAAGTAGGTCTCGGGAAGCAGGAACCCTTCGAAATCAGGGCCTTCGATCTCGAACTCGCGGAGCAGGCTCGAATCGGCGGCGGCGGCGCGGACGGAGTCGGCGGGGAGACCCAAGGCGGCTTCCGCGGCGGCCGCGATCTCGAGAATGGTGAACCCCTCGGGAATGGTGATCCGGAAGGTCTTCTCGCTCCCCGCCGCGATCAGCTGCAACACCCGCCAGGGCGACTCGCCTCGTTTGATCTCGTAGAAGCCGGCTTTGAGCTTGCGATCGAACCGCCCGATCCGAGCCAACCAGGAAAAAGTGCGCCGGCTGGTGACGATCCGGTGGGCGACCAGGCTGTCGGTCATCTGGGCAAAGGAGGCGCCGCTCGGCAGGAAGACGGCTTCCACCGGGGCATCCGGCGCGGGCGACCCGCAGCCGATCGCGACGAGCGCGATGAGGGGAGCCAGGCGTCTCATGCTCGGGTGCGGCGGGCGTCGAGGAAATGCTGAAGCATCACGGCGGCGGCGAGGGCGTCGACATCCTTCTTCCGGTGGCGGGTCGATCCGCCTTGTTCCTGAATCGCGCCGAGGGCCCGGGCGGTGGACATCCGCTCGTCCCAGAACTCGATCGGCAGGTAGGTCCGCCCGCCGATTTCGGCGGCGAGCGCTCGGGCGGCATGGGCCGACTCGGTCTCGTCGCCCGCCGGGTCGAGAGGAAGCCCGACCAGAACACCGCCTGGGGTGAGTCGTTGCACGTGGGCCAGGAAGGCCGGCATCGGGAACCGTTTCCCGGGGCGGCGGACCAAGGTGTCGAGGGGGCTGGCGATCAGCTGGGTCTCGTCGGAGACCGCGAGCCCGATGCGGACCTCGCCCCAATCGACGGCAAGCAGCCGACCCGTTGCTGGCAGCGCCATGGCGTGCCGTCGCGACTACTGGGTCATCGTCGCGAAGAACTCCTTGTTCGACTTGGTCCGTTTCATCCGCTCGAGGAGGAACTCCATCGCCTCGACCGGCGGCATGTCCGCCAGGAAGTTCCGGAGCAGGTAGACCCGGTTGAGCTCGTCCTTGTCCATCAGGAGCTCTTCTTTTCGGGTGCTGGTCTTCTGGATGTCGAGCGCGGGGTAGATCCGCCGATCCGCGAGGCGGCGATCGAGGACCATTTCGCTGTTGCCGGTGCCTTTGAACTCTTCGAAGATGACCTCGTCCATCCGGCTGCCGGTGTCGATCAGCGCCGTGGCGATGATGGTCAGCGAGCCGCCGCCGTCGATGTTCCGAGCGGCGCCGAAGAATCGCTTTGGTTTCTGCAGGGCGTTGGCGTCGACACCACCCGAGAGGATTTTCCCGGAGTGGGGCACGACCACGTTATGGGCGCGGGCCAATCGGGTGATCGAGTCGAGGAGGATGACCACGTCGCGACCGTGCTCGACCAGTCGCTTGGACTTTTCGATTACCATGTCGGCGACCTGGACGTGGCGGTCGGCCGGCTCGTCGAAGGTCGAGGAGATGACCTCGGCCTGGACGTTCTCCTGCATGTCGGTGACTTCCTCGGGCCGCTCGTCGATCAAGAGGACGATCAGGACGATCTCGGGGTGATTCTCGCTGATCGCGTTGGCCAGTTTCTGGAGGAGGATCGTCTTACCGGCTTTCGGCTGGGCCACGATCAGGCCGCGTTGCCCCATCCCGATCGGGGCGAGCAGGTCGATGACCCGCATCGCGATGTCGCCCTTCTTGGTCTCGAGCTTGATCCGCCGGTCCGGATAGCGGGGCTTGAGGTTGTCGAACGCGATCCGATGTTTGGTCTTCTCGGGCTCTTCGTAGTTGACCTGCTCGACCTTGAGGAGCGCCAGGTACCGTTCACCTTCTTTGGGCGGGCGGACCTGGCCGAGCACGGTGTCGCCGGTGCGGAGGTCGAACCGTTTGATCTGGCTCGGGCTGACGTAGATGTCGTCGGGACCGTAGAGATAGTTCCAGTCCTGGCTCCGGAGGAATCCATAGCCTTCCGGGAGGATCTCCAGGACCCCTTCGCCCCGAATGACGGTGTCCTTGTCGAGGAGCGACTGCTCGATCCGAAAGATCAGGTCCTGCTTGCGAAGGCCCGAGTAGTTGGAGATGTTCAGTTCGTTCGCGAGCTGATGGAGTTCTGCGACCGATTTTTGCTTGAGTTCAGATATGTCCACGGGGGGAACCTCGTGTTCGCCGGCGTCGGAGTGCGGTAGCGACAGGTGGCAAAGGTGAATTGGTTAGGCGGCAGCTCCGGACCGCGGAGCTCGGGCGCTTTCGGAGTCTAGGGCTCGGGGAAGGCAAACGGATGGTCCCGGTATTGTAGCCCCTATCCCCATTACCGTCAAGGGTTTCGTGGATCGATATCCGGAGTTCTTCTCGGCCTGGCGGACCGTGGTGTTCGGCAACCGCGAGGTCATCGACGCCGTGGTCCGCGCCGAACACCGGGCGCCCTCCGGCACGTTGGCCGGGTTCCTCGAGGCATGGCGAGGCGCCCACTACTGGACCGACCGTTCCACCGGTCGACTGGTTCTGGTCCGGCCACTCGGCGCCAGTGAACCGGTCGGCTGGTTCAAGTACCTGGCCCTGTTCGCGCTCACCTTGGTGTGCTCCCTCGCCGCGGGGGCGGCGCTCGCCGGGGTCTGGTACCCGGTCGATCACCCCGGGTTCCTGGCGGGACTCGGTCCGGAAATCGTCCAATTCGCTCGGGGCTTCGTCCAGGGGGATTGGCGAACGTTCCTCGTCGGCTGGCCGTTCGCGGTGCCATCCGTGGGAATACTCCTGGTTCACGAGCTTGGTCACTACTGGGCCGCCCGCCGGTACGCCATCGATACGACGCCCCCGATCTTCATCCCGATGCCGCCGCTGGCCGCGCCCCTGGGGTCGCCGATCGGAAGCTTCGGGGCCTATATCCGCGTCCGCAGCCCGGTTCTCGACCGCCAACAGCTGCTCGACGTCGGGGCGGCCGGACCGCTGGCCGGGTTCGTGGTCGCGGTGGCCGCCTTGATCTGGGGCTACCTCGCCAGCGAACGGGTGCCCTTCGAGCCGGGCGAGACCGGGAGCTACGTGGTTTTCGCCGGCAATCTCCTCTGGCTCGGCGACTCGCTGCTCACCCACTGGCTTCGGGAGTGGCTGGTCCCCGGCGACACCGCCGTCCGCCTGTCCCTCCCGGCGTTCGCCGGGTGGGTCGGGTGCTTTCTGACCGGTCTCAATCTGCTCCCGCTGAGTCAGCTCGACGGCGGCCACATCGCGTACGGCCTGGTTGGACGTCGGCAGACCAACGTCGCGGTCGCGACGGTGATCGGCCTGCTCTATCTGACGCAATACTCGTGGAGTTGGTTCCTGTGGGTGGCCTTGGCGTTTCTGATCGGTGGTGGCCACCTCGGCCACCCGCCGGTGGCCATTCCCGACCGACGGATCCCCCCGAGTCGGGTCTGGGTCGGGGTCGCCTGCTTGGCGGTGTTCGTCGCTACCTTCGTTCCAGTCCCCTTCGCCCGGTGAGGTGCTGAGTGACGGACGCCGAACGGCTCTCGAAGCTGAGACACGACCTCGCGAACCCGCTCTCGGCGATCTTGGCCGAGACCCAGTTGCTGTTGATGGATCCCCAGATCCTGCCCGCCGAGGCGATTCGGGCTCTCAAGGAAATCGAGTCCCTCGCGATTCGGATGCGCTCGTTGCTCCGCAGCACCTGAACCCGCTCAGTCCTCGAGCCGACCGCTCGCCGCGGTCCGATCGAGCACTCGGCGAATCCCCCGGGCCAGGGTGGTGACCCGGTATGGCTTCTGGAGGAACGCGTCGGCCCCCGCCGCCAACAGTCCCTGCACCACATCATTCATCTCGTACCCGCTCGAGATCAGGATCCGCATCTTGGGGCGAGCGGCCCGCAAGAATGGGAACGCCTCGGCGCCGCCCGCCAGCGGCATCCCCATGTCCAGCAGGGTAAGATCGATCGGGCCCGAGTGAGTGCGGGTCACCTCAACGGCCTCGATGCCGTGCCGGGCCACCAAGACGCGGTAGTTGAGCCGTTCGAGGATGCTCTTGGTCACCTCGATCACCGCCTCGTCATCGTCGACCAGGAGGATGGTCTCGTCACCGGTCGGGAACGGATCGGCGATCGGATGCGGCGATCTCGCCGTCGCGGTCACCGTCGGGAGGTAGATCCGGATCGTGGTGCCCTTCCCCAAGGTGCTGTCGACCGCGATGTAGCCGTGATGGTTCTTGACGATGCCGTAGGCGGCGGCGAGGCCGAGGCCGCGCCCCTGGAACTTGGTGCTGAAGAACGGCTCGAAGATCCGGGGGAGCGAGGCCGCCTCGATCCCCTTGCCGGTGTCGGCGACCTCGATGACGACGTGAGGCCCGGGGGCGAGCCCGGGTTTGTCGGCGATCGCGTCCGGTCCCAGGTCGACGGCGAGAGTCTTGACCGTGACCCGGCCGCTGGCGGGGATCGCCTCGCCGGCATTGATGAAGAGATTGGTGATCACCTGGCCGATCTGGACCGGGTCCGCCTCGATGCAGGGCGCGGCCGGGTCGAGGATCGCCTCCAGTTGAATCCGGGGCGGCATGGCGTGCTTCTGGAGCGCCAACGCCTCGGTCACGATCTCGGTGACCGAGACCACCTGAGTCTGATACTTCCCGCCCCGGGCGTAGGCCAGCAGCTGTTGGGCGAGCGCGCCGCCCCGCTTGGCGGCCTCGGCCACTTGGGCGAGCCGGGAAGACGCATCGGGGAAACCGGGGTCGGTCAGCAGGAGCTCGGCGTTCCCCAGGATCGTGGTCATCAGATTGTTGAAGTCGTGCGCCACACCCGCGGCGAGCGTGGCGGTGGCTTCCATCCGAGACGCGCCGCGGAGGATCTCGTCGCCTCGGATCCGCTCGGTCACGTCCCGAATGATGCAGCTGACCGTGGGAGTCGGCTCCGGCCAGCCCGCGCTCCAGTGGGCGGTCATCTCGCACCACACCGGGGCGCCATTCGGCTTGAGAAGCCGGAAGGTGATCAGTCGGCCCACCTCGCGGACCGCCGCCTCTCGGAACGCCTGCTCGACGGCTGGCCGGTGATCCTGGTGGACGAAGTCGACCAGCGGCCGCCCGAGCAGGGCTTCGGGGTGTTGTTCGAGGATCAGCTGCGCCGCGGGGGATGCATAGCGGAACCGGCCATCGGTATCGTGCTGGGAGATGAGGTCCTGGCTCCCCTCGGTCGCTCGCCGGAACTTGAGTTCGGCCAACTCGGCGGCGTGAGCGAACCGTTGCCGATCGGTGACATTCTGGAGGGTGACGAGCACCGCGCCGACGCCGCCGGTGCTATCCCGCTCCGGGGTGGCGGTGGCGGCGAACGACCGGGGCGGAGCCGGGTCGGGCACCGTGAACTCGAACCGGCGGCCCATCCCGCTGGCGGCTGCCTGGATCACCGAATCGAGCCAGGCCTGGCCCGCTTCGATCGGGAGGCCGAGCTCGGTCGGCAGCCGGCCGGCCAACTCCTCACCCTTGGCGCCGAGCGCGGTGACGGCGGCGAAGTTGGCGTAGGTGAGGTGTCCATCGGGGTCGAACCGGGTCACCGGTACCGGAAGCCGATCGAGGGTGGCGGCGGGGTCGGCCGGCGAGGACCCCTCGGGGCGAAAGTAGGCCGCGGTCAGCGGCCCGTGCTCGACGGGAACGCTCCGAAATGCCACCGAAAGCCGCATCGGGTGGCCGTCCCGGTGGCGGGCCACCACCGTGACCCGGTGGCCTAACGTGTGGCCCGGGTCGCCGGTCGGGTCGGGGAGGGCCATCAGCTCCCGGAGCGGACGGCCGACCAGCTCGAGGTGGCGGTATCCGAACAACGATTCGGCGGAGTGGTTGACCACCAGGATGCGATCGTCGTCGTCCGCCACGATCGCGGGATCGGAAGCGGACTCGAGGAACGACACCAGCGACTCGGTGGCCGGTTTTGACATGCGTGACGGAATCTCGGCCAACCTGCGTTAGGTGAGTAGGGGCCGAATGGCCCTATCTCTTCGATCGTGAGCCTCGTGTGCCTCCCTTCCTAGAACTCTAGCCGGAGAGTAAAGGTCGGAATCCCCGGCAGATCGAAGAGCCGGCCATAGGGCGCCGCGCGGCCGGCCCGGTCCACCGCCTGACGACCGGTGCTGACGTCGGAGGCGATCGGGGCGACGGCGGTTTGGAGCAGGTTGATCACCCCGGCGCCGAGGACGAGCCGTCGGGCGCCACGCTCGCCAATGGTCCACTGGAATCCGGCGTCGACCCGGAAGGTGCCCGAGGTGGACACCGCGTTCTCGGGGCCGAAGGCGCGGGCCGGAAGGTCCTGATTCTGGGCATCGGTGAGGCCGGGAATCTCCCGGAAGTACCGCCGATCGACCGCGGTGGTGGGCATGCCGGTGGCCGCGTCGACGGCGCCGAAGAGCGTCAGGCGACCAATCTGCGCCTGGCCGAACACCCGGAACTGATGGCGGCGATCCTGGGCCCAGCGAAGCCAACCTTCCCCCCAATCGCGCTCCGATCGGGCATAGGCGTAGCTTATCGACAGCGAGTGCGGGTGGGCCGCGTCGCCGCGGTAGGCGAGCTGCGCTTCGAGGCCCCGGGTCCGCGACCGCCCGAACCGGAAGAAGTCGAATGGGCGAGGCCGCGCGTCGTATTCGGGCCGAACCTCGCCGATGCCGTCGCCGTGGGAGAGATACCCCGAGACCCGGGCCACCAGCGGGGCGAGGTCGATGTTGAGGTCGAGCGTCGCATGGTCGACCCGGGCGGCCGGCACGCTGTCGCCGGCGTTCATCCAGAAATCGAGGAAATCGAAATCCGGCTCCGAGCGAGCCTCGCCGAGAAGGTGAAACAGCCGGCTGGTCCGTCCCAACCCGGTGGACAGCTCGATTCGGCGGCTGAGCCCCCAGCGAGCGTGGACCCTGGGCTGGACCCTGACCTCGCCGCCGGCGCCATCGGTCCGAATGGCGGCCTCGAGCGCCACCGGGCCGAGCCGCCGGGTGGCCTCGAGATACCCACCCCATTCGACCCGACCGACGTCGAGCGCCGCCCGCTGGAACTGGGGCGTGCCGCCCCCACCCGGGCTGGCCTCGCCGATCCGATTCTCGATCCGCCGCCAGCCTAACGAGAACCCGGTGGCCAACCGGCTGGTGGCTCGGGCGGTGACCAGGTCGCCGGTCACCGACAGGCGGCCGAAGCGGTTCCGAATGTCGGCGGCTTCGAACGTCCGGACGCTGGGGACGTCGTCACCATCCTCGCGAAACAGGGCGGCCGAGGTGGCCAGCTCGAAGCTGGTGCGGGCCCGGTCGAAGAGCCTCCACCGGGTCCCCAGGACGACATTGTCCCAGTTGAGGTAGAGGTCCTTGCTCTCGGCACCGGCCCGGTCCTGGGTCGCGAACAGGGTGATTCGTCCAGTGGGCCGCTGGCTCGGTCCGAAAACGAGCCCACCGTAGACGTCCTCGAAGTGATAGGGGATGTCGACTCCGGGGATGAGCCGGAGGGCTCCGACATGGAACACCCGCGCCGCGCTGAAGTACCGGATCCGCTCCGAGCCGCTTCCGACCCCCGCCGACAACGACCCGAAACTGAACCCGCCGCCCCCGGTGGTGCGCCCCACCGGCCCGGTCCGGCCGACGATGTCGATGATCCCGGCCACCGAGCCGCCGTTCGCCGAGGTATAGGGCGCCACGGTGACGCCGATCTCCTCGGTGGCGTCGGCGGGAAACGACGAGAAGATCCGGCCCAGGTGGAAGAGGTTGAGCACCTCGAATCCGTCGATCCGGGTCACCACCTCCTGGGCGTCGTAGCCGCGAATCATCGGTCGGGCCGAGAGGGGACTGGTGAAGCTTACCGCCGGGATCAGCGCCAGGGCTCGGTAGACATCGGTCTCCACCGCCGGCGGAATGGTCCGGGCGGCTTGTATCGGCATCTGCCAACGGCCGTGACTCGACAGGTCGAGGGGCTGCTCCCGCGCGGCGGTCGCGATCAGATCGGAGATGACCACGGGGGCTCGTTCCAGGAGCACGGTGAGCAGGAGATCCGGCGAGGTGACCCGCACGGTGTCGGGCTGGTAGCCGATGGCGGCGACCACGATGGTGTCTGGGGTGACGGGCAGGTCGATCGCGTACCGTCCGAGCCGGTCCGTGGTGACGGCGGTGCCACTCCGTCGGGCGATGACGGAGGCGTTGGCAATCGGGGTTCGGCCGATCTCGGCGAGGACGGCGCCTCGGACGGTCTGGGCCTGGGCGGGCTCCGCCCATGCCATCGCCACGCCCAGGGCCGGGAGCCAGCGAGGGATCAGGGCCATTGGAGTGGCCGTCGAACCGTAATGGCGGCGCCGAGGACGCCGATGCCGCCCGTCACGTTGCCCTGGGCGGAGGCCGCGAAGAACAGGTACCGCTCGGCGTCGGCGTTGAGGGCGTAGATGGTCAGCTCGCTCGGGAGGGCGGCGCCATCCGGCGCGAGGATGAATTCGCCGATGGTGTCTCGCGTCTGACGGCCCCGGGTCGAGACGAAGACGGCATGGTCGACCGAGTATGCCGAGGCGCCGACGCTTCGCCACCGAAAGGCGAAGCGCTCGGCCGGGACCGAGGACGCGATCGGACCGGTCGGGGCGAGGACCGTTAGGTTCGCCGGGACCGTCGTTCTCGCCGAGATCGCTCGGCCCCCGATCGTGCCGGCGAGCCGATAGGCCCGTCCGGCAACGATGGGAACGGCGGCCCGATAGAGCCCGGCTGAGGGGTCGACGGGGCTGACCGGGGCGCTCGACCCCGGGTCGGCCGTCAAGGTGAGTATCGCCTCGGCCGGTGCGACCGGCTCGGGTACCTGACCGATCTGGCCGGCCCAGCGGAGCCGAAGGGTTGGTTCGGTCGTGCCCGCCACCAGGAGGGCCTCGACCAGGGGGACCCGGGGTTCGGTCGGGGGCGGGTCGACGACGGTGGCGCAACCGGCGATCCACCCCGTGGCGGCGAGGCTGGCGATTGCCCATGGGGTGAAGCGCATGGATGGTCCTCCCGCGGTGGTTTTGGGGAACCGAACCGACCGGCGACCGAGCCGCGGAGCGCGGCCGGGGCGGGTCCCGAAGCCCCCATTGTATCCAGCCCGGTCAACGGAGTCTCAACGATGGCTGAGATCCGGGTGCGATGCTTTGTGACAAAAACAGAAAGTGTCCTCGTTGGAGGACACTTCGGGTGGATACGGGCTCGGCGCGATTCGAACGCGCGACCTTTTGCTCCGGAGGCAAACGCTCTATCCAGCTGAGCTACGAGCCCAATGGGTCGGGGGGGGAAAAGTGCACATCGACCTCCGGTTCCGCAACCGGCGTCGTTACGACACCCAGGCGACCTCGCCGTCGATGCCGCCGGGGGTGGTAAACACGAAGCCCAGGGAGTGAATCCCTGGGCTTCGGTTGGTAGTCGGGGCGCCGGGATTTGAACCCGGGACCTCTTGCTCCCGAAGCAAGCGCGCTACCGGGCTGCGCTACGCCCCGAATCGAAAGCCACGGGCCCGGAGGGACTCGAACCCCCAACCTTCTGATCCGTAGTCAGACGCTCTATCCAATTGAGCTACGGGCCCTCGAACCCAGAACGGCCGGCGAAACACGAGTGGGCGGTACAAGATTCGAACTTGTGACCTCTACGATGTCAACGTAGCGCTCTAACCAACTGAGCTAACCGCCCGTTCCAACCGCCGTGAGACAAGAGGCGGACGGCTGACGGGGGACCCGCCAACCCGGGGGTTCCCCCTCTTCGACCGTCCGCCGGTCCATCAGTTGGGTCTATGGCGGGGGTGGGATTTGAACCCACGACCTCCGGGTTATGAGCCCGGCGAGCTACCAGACTGCTCCACCCCGCGTCGGTGGTCCTGCGTTCCTACGTCCTCCGGGTCCTGCGTCCTACCGTCGAGAGCGGGAAACGGGACTCGAACCCGCGACCCCAACCTTGGCAAGGTTGTGCTCTACCAACTGAGCTATTCCCGCACTTACCGAGCGGGCACCCATTGTAGCGTTGGCGCCCAGCTTATGCAACCACGGCACCGGTCAGCGAAGACGACAAATGGAGGCGAGGGGGATCGAACCCCTGACCTCGTGAATGCCATTCACGCGCTCTCCCAACTGAGCTACGCCCCCGCTATACTTGTGGCGTCGGCTGGGGTGCTTGATTGCAACGCGGCAAGCTAGCCGCCGCGCTATGGGGTGTCAAGCAGAACTCGTGCCGTTCTCCTCTCTCCACATAACGCTCATGGCCAAGAAGAGGCTCAAGAAAGGCGCCACCGCCGCATCCCTCGGGGTGCATGAGGCGGAGCGCGATATTCTCGACCTCTATCTCCACGACGTCAGCCTGTCCAAGCTGCTCACGGCCGAGCAGGAAATCGCCGTCGCCCGGCGGATCCAGCGGGGCGACGAAGAAGCGACCGCGGAATTGGTCACCAAGAATCTCCGTTTCGTCATCTCGGTCGCGAAGAAGTATCAGAACCGGGGGTTGCCGCTGGTCGACCTGATCGGCGAGGGCAACCTCGGCTTGATGATCGCGGCCCGGAAGTTCGATCCCGATCACGGCGTCAAGTTCATCTCCTACGCGGTCTGGTGGATTCGCCAATCGATCCTCGCCGCGATTGCCCGCCATGGCCGCACCGTTCGGGTCCCCCTCAATCGCACCGCCGATCTCTCCCGGATCATCAAGAGTTCGGAGTCGCTCAGGCAGACGCTGGGTCGGGAACCCACCGCCGAGGAGATCGGCCAGGCGGTCGGTCTCTCGATCGAGCTGGTCCAGTCGCTCGCGGCCCTCAATACCGCCGAGGTCCGCCTCGATGCCCCGATTACCGGGGAAGGGGATCGGGCCACCATCGACCGGTTCCTGATTGCCGGTCAAGCCGACGCCGACTCCGAGGCGATCGATCAGTTCCTGATCGAGGAGATCGACCTGGCGCTCTCGAAGCTCCCGCCGCGCGACGGGCGGGTACTCCGCCTCTATTACGGGCTCGACGGGGGTCGGGAACACACCCTCGAGGAAATCGGGACCATCTTCGGGATCACTCGCGAACGGGTCCGTCAGCTGCGCGACCGAGCGCTCAAACGGCTCCGCGAGGGCGAAGCCGGCCGGGCCCTCGCGAGCTACGCGGCGTGACGGATCGGCTCACCCTCACCGGCATCGCCCAGCTCGGGTTCATTCGCCGTACCGGTCGTTGGGCGGCCGACGCGGCCCGAGCGACGGGGATGCCCCGGATCTGGCTCCCCCTCGTCATCCCCCAGATGCGACGGCTCGGCGTCGATTCGATTCCCATCTCGCTGTTCCTCGCGGTCTTCACCGGCATCGTTCTGGCCCTTCTCGCATCCTATATCTTCACCGGGGCGGTACCGCTCTATTTCGTCGGCGCCCTGGTCGCCAAGACGATCATGATGGAGCTCGGGCCGGTGCTGACCGGGATGGCGCTGGCCGGCCGGGTCGGCGCCAACATCGCGGCCGAGCTCGGGACGATGAAGGTGACCGAGCAGGTCGACGCCCTGGAGACGCTCGCGGTCGACGTCCACGCCTACCTGGTGGTGCCCCGGGTGGTCGCGGCCACGGTGATGTTCCCGGTGGTCACCGCAATGGCGGTGGCGGTCGGTGTCGTGTCGGGGTGGATCACCGCGACCAGCCTGCTCGACCTGTCGACGCCGGAGTTCTTCAAGGGCGTCCGCCAGTTCTACCAGTTCAAGGACATCTGGTTCGGGCTCTTGAAGAGCGCGAGCTTCGGAGCCGCGATCGCCCTCATGGGCGCCTTGACCGGCCTTCGCACCCAGGGAGGGGCCGAGGGCGTCGGGCGGTCGACCACCCGGGCCGTGGTGCTTGGCTGCGAAGCGATTCTGGTGCTCGACGCGTTCTGGGCGTTGGTGCTGCTGTGAGGCGGGGTGCCGGGCGATGATCCGGTTCGACAACGTCGGCAAGTCGTTTGGCGCGAAGGTGGTGCTCGACGGTTTCTCGCTGGAGATTCCCGACGGCCAGACCACGGTGTTGTTAGGGTACTCGGGGACCGGCAAGAGTGTCGCCCTCAAGCACATCGTCGGGCTGCTCGAACC
The DNA here is from genome assembly GCA_046160105.1 of Gemmatimonadales bacterium. Lineage (GTDB taxonomy): Bacteria > Gemmatimonadota > Gemmatimonadetes > Gemmatimonadales > GWC2-71-9 > SHZU01. Next base: position 202,321 of record JBJXGT010000014.1, read on the forward strand.
CGACCGTGGCGAGGTCTCGGTCGATGGCAGGGTGGTCCACGAGCTGTCCCGTGACGATCTCGCCGAGATGCGCGCCTCGATCGGTTACGTCTTCCAGTTCGCGGCGCTGTTCGACTCGCTCTCGGTATTCGACAACATCGCCTTGGGGCTCCGCCACCGACGGATCGACGAGGCGGAAGTGGCCCGCCGGGTGAGCGGCTGTCTGGCCCGGGTGGGACTCGAGGACAGCGCGGATCGGTTCCCCAGCGAGCTCTCCGGGGGGATGCGAAAGCGGGTCGGGATCGCCCGGGCGATCGCCGGAACGCCTCGCTACATTCTATACGACGAGCCGACGACCGGACTCGACCCGGTCACCGCCGCGGTCATCGACGACCTGATGGTGCGGACCAAGCGAGATCTCGGCGTCACCGGCGTCGTCGTCACCCACGACATGCGGAGCGCGTTCGCGGTGGGCGACCGGATCGCGATGTTGTACCAGGGCCGGGTGCATCTGGAAGGAACGGTCGACGAAGTCCGGAACACTCGCGATCCGTTGGTGCGCCAGTTCATCGAAGGACGTCCATGAAGCGTCGCAACGAGTTCCTGGTGGGTCTCTCGGTGATCACCGCCTTCGTGCTGGTGATCGCTGGCGCCATTTGGCTCTCGGAAACCGACATCGGCAATCGCGACGTGGTCCACACCGCCCGGTTTCGGGAAGTCGGCGGCCTCACCGTGGGCGCGCCGGTGACCCTGCGGGGCGTCAAAGTGGGCCGGGTCAACGTCATCCGCCTCGTCGAGAGCGACTGGGTCGAAGCCGACCTCAAGATCCGGCTCGACGTCGACCTCCCCGCCAGCCCGGTTGCGATCGCGGCGTCCGGGAGCCTGTTCGGCGAGTGGCAGGTCACCGTGGTCGGTCTGCCCGACGCCCCCCAGGATCCCGAGCTCCGACTGCGGCTGGCGGAGGCGAAAGCCCCCGGCGGCGATCAGTGGCCTGGGGCCACCCTGCCGGACATCGGCCAACTCACCCAACAGGCCAGTCGAATCGCCGGCGACGTCGGGCTCATCACCAACCGGGTTTCCGGCGCCCTCGATTCGACCGCCATTCAGGACGTTCGCCGCAGCCTCCGCGACCTTCGCGAGGCGGCCGATCGACTCGCCGAATTTGCCCGGCAGCAAACCGGGCCGTTCAATCAGGTGGTGAAGAACATGGCCGCGACTTCCGACGAAGTCGGCGCGGCGTCGAAGCGGGTCAATTCGCTCCTCTCCCGCGTGGAGGACGCCACCAAGGATGGCCAGGTCACCGCGATCATGAACTCGGCCCAGGCCACCACCGCGGACCTGCAGGCGGCTTCGCGGGACGCCAAGGCACTGGTCGCCACCATCCGACAGCACGAGCGGACCCTGGTCCGGATCCTCGAGACGACCGACACTCTGCTGACCAAGGTCCAGTCGGGCCAGGGCAGCCTCGGCCTCCTGGCGCGAGACTCGACTCTCTATCTCGAAACCACCAGAGTCATCGGCCAGATGCGCCAGCTCCTCGCCGACATCCAGGCGAATCCCCGGCGGTACTTCCGGTTCTCGGTCTTCTAGTCGCGCCCGTGTCCAACGACCCTTCGACCAGCCGAGGCGGCAAGCAGCGGCGCGCCAAGCGCGAGGTGAGCGCGGGCGGGGTCGTTTTTCGGCGCGCCGAACTGTCGCTCGGCTATCTGCTGATTCGCGACAGCTACGGTCATTGGGGGTTTCCCAAAGGCCACCTCGAAAAAGGCGAGTCGCCGGCCGATGCGGCGGCCCGCGAGACCACCGAGGAGACCGGGCTCGCGGGTCTCGACCTCCACGGGCCGATCAACACCATCGACTGGTACTTTCGACTTCGCGGCAAGCTGATTCACAAGTACTGCCACTTCTTCCTGTTCGAATCGGCCGCCGGCGAGCCGGTCCCGCAGCAGGACGAAGGGATCACCGAGTGCCGATGGTTCGCCTTCGACGAAGCGTTGATCCAGCTCGGGTATGAAAACGCCCGCGAGGTGCTCCGCCGGGCCGGCACCCTCACCGAGACGTTGTCGCGGTAAGCGGGCCACGGGCCGATGACGATCATCGCGGCCATGCTGGATTCCCGGACCGCCACGGCCACCGTTCGGCGGGCGGTTCCCAAGGCCTTCGGCGCGGTGCGCGGGTGTCGCACGGCAGGGGCGCTGGCGCGGCTGTTCGAGACCACCCTGGTCGATGTCGCCGTGGTGGGGATCCGAGCGGCGGTGTCTCTCGACCTCGAGGCGCTGCGGCGGGCGTTCCCGGTCGTCCCGTTCGTGGTCTTCGGCCCGATCAGGCCGGACCATGGCGAGGCGATGCGGGGGCTCCACGAGCGCGGGGTCGCGGCCATCGCGATCGAGGGCGTCGACGACCCGGTCGTGGGCGAGGTCCTGATCCAGCATGGTTATCTGCACCGCCGGCGCCGGGACCTGAGTGATCTGCCCCGACTGCTCCGGCTGACCGAGCCAGTCCAGCGCCAAGCCCTGGACCGGCTGCTAGGCGGCGTCGGTCGGCCGATCGCGACCGCCAAGCTGGCCCGGTTGCTCGGGATCAGTCGCGAACACCTGTCCCGGCAGTTTGCCGCCGGCGGCGCTCCCAACCTGAAACGGGTCATCGATCTGCTCCAGGTGCTCGCCGCCCGCGACCTGATGGCCTGCCCCGGCTACCCGATTTCCAGGGCCGCGAGCCTGCTCGGATTCGCGGGGCCGAGCCACCTGCGGGCAGTGGTCCGACGGGTCCTCAGGATGCCAATCCGCGACTTCCGGCGAGCCGGTTCGGGCGAACTGGCCCGGCGTTTTGTCGGCCAGGGAACCCGGAGTCGGACCTGAGGTTGGGCCTGGTGTGGGGCGGGTCCCATGTCGTATTCTGAACTTGCCTTACCACACTCCTTGTGATATTTTTCACAAGCTTGAAACGCCCCCGTAACTTGCCGTCAAATACCACTGGTTCAGGGACCAATGGCTGATACCGTACTGCGTCCTGGCGAGATCAAGGACATCCTCCTCAAAGAGATCGCGGCCGCCGACTTGTCGGCGATCGACACTGCCGAGGTTGGCACCACGCTCGAGGTGCGCGACGGGGTGGCCCGGGTCTACGGGCTCCAGTCGGCCGTCTCGGGCGAAATGCTCGAGTTCACCTCGACCGAGACCGGCGAGGTGGTCGTTGGCTTGGTGCTCAACCTCGAGCAGGACAACGTCGGCGCCGTGATCTTGGGCGACTACCTCAAGCTCAAAGAGGGCGATGAGGTTCGCTGCACCGGCAAGCTGCTCCAGGTCCCCTCGGGGCCGGCGATGCTCGGTCGGGTGGTCAACGCGTTAGGCCAGCCGGTCGACGGCCGGGGGCCGATTCAGACGACGTCGAGCCGTCCGGTCGAGATGATCGCGCCGGGCATCATCGTCCGGCAGCCGGTGAAGGAGCCGCTCCAGACCGGGATCAAGGCGATCGACTCGATGATTCCGATCGGCCGGGGCCAGCGCGAGCTGATCATCGGCGACCGGGGCACCGGGAAGACGGCCATCGCGGTGGACACCATCATCAATCAGAAGGGCCAGGGCGTCGTCTGCGTGTACGTCGCCATCGGCCAGAAGCGCTCGACCGTCGCGACGGTGGTGGAACGGCTTCGAGAAGCCGGCGCGATGGACTACTCGATCGTGGTCGTCGCCTCGGCCTCCGATCCGGCGCCGCTCCAGTACATCGCCCCGTACACCGGCTGCGCCATCGCCGAGTACTTCATGTACGAGGACGGCAAACCGACCCTCTGCGTCTACGACGACTTGTCGAAGCAGGCAGCCGCCTACCGGCAGCTGTCGTTGATCCTTCGCCGCCCGCCGGGCCGTGAGGCCTATCCGGGCGACGTGTTCTACCTCCACAGCCGCCTCCTCGAACGGGCCGCGAAGATCTCCGAGGATCCGACCACGGTGAAGCTCGACCCCCGGATCAAGAAGCCGGGCGGTTCGTTGACCGCGTTGCCGATCATCGAGACCCAGGCCGGCGACGTCTCGGCCTACATCCCGACCAACGTGATTTCGATCACCGACGGTCAGATCTTCCTCACCACCGACCTCTTCTTCTCCAACGTCCGTCCCGCGGTCGACGCCGGCATCTCGGTCAGCCGGGTCGGCGGCAACGCGCAGATCAAGGCGATGAAGCAGGTGGCCGGTCCGCTCCGGTTGGCGTTGGCGCAGTTCCGCGAGCTCGAGGCGTTCGCTCAGTTCGGCTCCGAACTCGACGCGGCCACTCAGCGGCAGCTGGCCCGGGGCGCCCGGTTGGTCGAAGTCTTCAAGCAGCCCCAGTATCAGCCGCTCTCGGTCGAGAAACAGGTCGCGATCATCTACGCGGCCACCAACGGCCACCTCGATGATGTCGAGGTGAAGCACGTCCGCCAGTGGGAACGGGATTTCCTCTCGTACGTCGAGGCCCAGCACGGCGTCGTGTACGAGCTGATCCGGACCAAGAAGACCCTCGACGACGATCTCAAGGCCAAGCTCGAAGTCGCGATCAAAGCCTTCAAGCCGATGTTCAAGGCTGAGTAAGGCGCGATGGCGAATCTCAGCCGTCAGCTGCGGGGCCGAATCCGTTCGGTCCAGAACACCCGGCGGATCACCCGGACCCAGGAGCTGGTTGCCACTTCGAAATTGAAGCGGGCCCAGGATCGGGTGGTGGCCGCCCGGCCCTACGCCGAGGCGTTGCGGGAGACCATCGGCGATCTGGTCACCGCCGAGCTGATGGAGCGGTTCCCCTTGCTCCGGCGCCCGAAACTGCCGGCCAAGGGTGGACCGACGCGGGCCGCGGTCGTTCTGGTCACCTCCAATCGGGGCCTGTGCGGGGCGTTCAACAGCAACCTGATCAAGGAAGCCCGGAAGAAGGCCGAAGAGCTCGAAGGGTTGGGGTACACGGTCGAGTTCCACTGCGTCGGCAAGAAGGGCGCGGGGTATCTCAAGTACATCGGCAAGAAACTGGCGACCGATCGACAGGATATCGGCGACAAGCCGACCGCGGAGCACGCGGCCAGCCTGGTCGAGGGGTTGATGACGGACTACGGGGCCGGCCAGTTGGCGAGCGTCGACCTGGTCCACGCCAAGTTCAACAGCGCGATCTCGACGCCGCCGGTGGTGACGCGGGTGCTGCCGGTCGAAACGCCCAAGAAGGGCAGCAAGGTCCGCCCCGACTACATCTTGAAGCCGGGACCCGACGCGATTCTCGAGAACCTGCTGCCGCTCTATGTCCGCAACGCCGTGTATCGGGGTCTGGTGGAGACCGCGGCCGGTGAGCATGGGGCTCGCCGAACCGCGATGAAGAACGCCACCGACAACGCCGGTGAGATCCTCAAGAACCTCAAGACTGTCTACAACAAGGGCCGTCAGGCGCAAATCACCCAGGAGATCTCCGAGATCGTGGGTGGCGCGGCGGCGCTCGGAGGATAACGGAGATACCATGACTGCTACCGCTACCCACAATCTCGGCTCGGTCGTTCAGGTCATCGGCCCGGTGCTCGACATCGAATTCGAGCCTGGTCACCTGCCGGAGATCTACAACGCGCTGACCCTCGACGATCCCAAGGCCGCGATCCCGATCCGGCTGGTCGCCGAGGTCCAGCAGCACATCGGCCAGAACATGGTTCGCGCCGTGGCGATGAGCTCGACCGACGGGGTGACCCGGGGGATGAAGGTGACCGACACCGGCGCCACCATCACCGTGCCGGTCGGCACCGCGCCGTTGGGGCGAATCCTCAACGTGCTCGGCGAGCCGGTCGACGGCGGCGCGGCGATTCCGGCCAGTGTCGAGCGGTGGCCGATTCACCGACCCACCCCGCTGTTCGTCGACCTTGAGCCCAAGACCGAGATCTTCGAGACCGGCATCAAGGTCATCGACCTGATCGCCCCGTTCGTGAAGGGCGGCAAGATCGGGTTGTTCGGTGGCGCCGGGGTCGGCAAGACGGTCGTCATTCAGGAGCTGATCAACAACGTCGCCTCGGCCCACGGCGGGAAGTCGGTGTTCTGCGGCGTCGGCGAGCGGACCCGCGAGGGGAACGACCTCTATCTCGAGTTCAAAGAGGCGAACATTCTCGACAAGGTCGCCCTGATCTACGGCCAGATGAACGAGCCGCCGGGCGCCCGACTCCGAGTCGGTCTGACCGGACTCACGGTGGCCGAGTACTTCCGCGACATCGAGAAGCAGGACGTGCTCCTCTTCATCGACAACATCTTCCGGTTCACCCAGGCGGGCTCGGAGGTCTCGGCGCTCCTGGGCCGGATGCCGAGCGCGGTGGGGTACCAGCCGACCCTGGCGACCGAGATGGGCGACCTGCAGGAGCGAATCACCTCGACCAAGAACGGTTCGATCACCTCGGTGCAGGCGATCTACGTGCCCGCCGACGACTTGACCGACCCGGCCCCGGCGACCGCCTTCGCCCACTTGGACGCGACCGTCGTGCTCAATCGGGCGATTTCCGAGCTGGGCATCTACCCGGCGGTCGACCCGCTCGACTCCTCGAGCCGGATCCTCGATCCACAGTACGTCGGCGTTCGGCACTACAACGTGGCGATCGGGGTCCAGCGGACCCTCCAGCGGTACAAGGCGCTTCAAGACATCATCGCGATCCTCGGGATGGACGAGCTGTCGGAAGAGGACAAGTTGGTGGTCTCGCGGGCCCGGCGGATCCAGCGGTTCCTGTCGCAGCCATTCCACGTCGCCGAGCAGTTCACCGGCTTCCCCGGCAAGTACGTCAAGCTGGAGGAGACGGTCGAGAGCTTCGAGCGGGTCTTGGCGGGTGAGTTCGATCACCTGCCCGAGCAGGCCTTCTACATGGTCGGCGGAATCGCGGAAGCGGTCGAGAAGGCCGCCCGGCTGGCGAGCGCCTGATGCAGGTCACGGTCATCGGGCCGGAGGCGTCGGTCTTCCAGGGCGAGGCCGACACCGTGATGGCGCCGGCCTACGACGGCCAGGTGGGCATCCTGCCCAATCACGCGCCGTTCATGACGCTGCTCGGTCGGGGTGTGCTGACGGTGAAACACGGTGGCGCCGAGCACCGTTTCAATGTGCAGGGTGGCTTCCTTCAAGTCGTCTCTAACCGGGTTCGCGTCGTCGCGGAACAGGTAGCGCCGGCCTGAATCAGGCGCTTTCCCATTTCGAGGAGATCCCGGTGTCCCGTTCGCTCTTGGTGGTTGCCCTGTTGGTGGGTTCGGTGGCGTCCCAGGCCGGGGCGCAGTCTACCGGCACGCCGACGTTCCTCGCCCCTTATCGTCCCTTCAATCGCGTCGAATTCGGGGCCCAGATCTCCGATCCCGGCGCGGGGTATGCCCTCGAGGGCTTTTACCGTTTCGCAAACAAGCGGTACGACATCGGCTTCCGGGGCGGGTTCGCGAAAGGCTCGGGATCGGAGACCAGGTTTCTCGCCGGGGTCGACTTCCGGACTCGGGTGGTCGACCACAGCTTGGAGTTTCCGTTCGACGGAGCGCTGACCATCGGGGTTGGCGGCCAGTTCGGCGACGGTGCTTCGATCGGGTCGATTCCGGTCGGTGTCAGCTTGGGCCGGCTGGTCGAGCTGGAAGACAACGACGTGCAGTTCGTGCCGTACATCCACCCCATCCTCGCCCCCGTCTTCGGCGACATCGACGGTGGCCTCGATTTCCGGCTCGGTCTGGGCGTCGATGTCCGGTTCAACCGGCGGTTCGAGATTCGGGTCGCCGGCGGGCTCGGCGACGCTCAGGGCGTCAGCATCGGGTTCTCGGTTCTTCGTTAGGTATCCTTCCGCCCGGCCTCACGGGCCGGGCGGTTCTCCCGACCAGAGGGTGACATGGGGCGTCTGTTCGGCGCGGTCGCGCTAATCGTGGTGACGGCGGGGGGGGCGGTGGCGCAGGCCCCCGGGCTCCCGGTGATCAACTCAGGCACTTCTCGAGGGTTCACCCTCGCCGGGATGGGCGGATTCGGCAACGACGGTGCCGGCAGTGGAACCGCCGTGGGGGTCAGCGGCAACTACGGGATGCGTCGCGTCGCGGTGGGCGGGTTCGTCTCCACCGTGTCCGGTTCCAGCGGTGCCGACGGCTCCTACCAGGCGGCCGGCGCGACCCTCGCCGTCAAAGTACTCGGCGGCCCTTTGGTGCCGGTCTCGCTCAACCTGCATACCGGGGTGGGATACTCGGCTCCCGGGTATTCCCTGACCGGCGGGAGCGGGGCCACCAAGAACAAGACCTGGCAGGTTCCGGTGGGGCTTGGCATCGCCTGGGTGTTTCCCCAGCCGGTCGTAGCCCTCAAGCCGTGGCTCGCTCCCAGGGCCGACGTGGTTCGGGTGTCCGGGCCCGGGCCGGGCTCGCGGACCGACACGAACTTCGCCTTGAGTGGTGGGGTCAATCTCGGGTTTCTCAACGGCCTCGGCGTCGACGTCGCCTTCGACCGGGTATTCTCCAGTGGGTTGGGTCCCAAGCCGCTGATCCTGGGTTTGGGTCTGAGCTACTCCTTCAAGTAGGGGCGGCCGCGGGCGCGGGCTGTCCTTCGTGGGATGGGAACCTCGCCGCGCATCTGGCTGACTTTCGCCCTTGCTGGATTGGGCCTAGTTTCCCGCCTCGCCGCTCAAGCGACCGGTCTTCCGGTTCGGAGCGGCGGGGTGGGGCAGGGCGTTGCCGTGGCGGTCGACTTCGGGGCGGGGCGGATCGATCGAGCGAGCGGCGACGACGCGATTCGCGCGGTGGCCGGCTCGGTGACGCTTGGGTTCGGGCTGTTGGGGCTGTCGGGCACGCTCGGACGGGCGTGGATCGACCCGTCCACCGGCCCGGATCGAAGCCAGACGACCGCTGGCGTCACCGCCGAGATGGTGACCCTGGGCGGCCCGCTGGTGCCTTTCCGGCTCCTCTGGCAGGCTGGATACGCGCGGCAAGTCGGCGGGACCGGGCCGCGGCCCTGGCGGGGCACGGCGGGGCTCGGAGCTTCGCTCACGATTCCTACGGTAATCGTGTCGATCAAACCCTGGTTGGGGCCCCGATTGGAGTACCGTGGCAACCAGCCCGGCGGGTCCCAGCTGCGTGGGGCCTTGTCGGCGGGGATCGACTTCGGGCTGCTCAACGGCCTGGGCCTCCGGGTCGGATACGACAGCCGACTTGGCTGGGATCAGGCGGCGGAGTCGGCGACCGGGGTCAGCGTCGGCGTGAGCTATCAATTTCGCTAAGGAGCATGACTGGTGATGACGTGGCGGCAGGCGAGACTCGTGGTTGCCCTCGCGAGCATGGGGCTGGCCGGTGGCTGTGCCCAAGCATTCGACGCGACCGCGGTCGGCGTTCCGGTGACGATGGCGAGCGCCGCCGGCGAGGCGCCGGCCGGGCAGCCGTTTCGGGTCTCGACCCACACGGTGCACGCGTTCTGGGGGCTGATGCCGCTCAAGAAAGCGACCCTCGAGCGGGCGCTGTCCAACCAGCTGGTCGGCGGGAAAGAGATCGCCCAGCTCAAGATCCGGACCAAGAGTCGGTGGACCGACTTGCTCTTCACCGGGTTGACGCTGGGGTTGATCGCGCCGAAGACGGTGGTGTTCGAGGGGGTCGTCGTCGGTCGCTGATCGGCGGCCGTTAGGCGGTCATCATCCGTTCCACCAACTCGGCGCTGCGCTCGGCGGCGCCGAGTTCGTTTCGGACCACCGCGGCCGCGCGGCGCCCCTGCTCGATCCGATCGGCCGGATGATCGAGCCACTCGATCCACCGATCGGCGAGGTCCTCGGCGGCCCGGTCCGATTGGCCGGTGCCGACCGGGGCGGCGGCGCGGGCCGCGAGGAGGAGCCCGGCCTCGCGACTCGAACGCCACCGGGGCCCGAACGCCGTCGGGATACCGCAGGCGGCTGGCTCGAGCACCGAGTGTAACCCCGCCGCCCCGAACCCCCCGCCCACATACGCGATCGCCGCCCCGGCATAGAGACCGGCCAGCACCCCGACTTGGTCGACGACGACCAGTGGCGCGGTGGCCCCTGGCCCGAGCGCGCTCAGTCGAGTGATCGGAAGGCCGCGCTGCGCGGCCCGGCGTTCCAGCCGGGCCAGGTGCCGCGGGGTCGGCTCGTGGGGCACGACCACCAGTGACGCCTCCGGATGGCGCCGCCGGACGATCGCCAACGCCCCCAGCAGGACCGTCTCGTCCGCCGGCCAGGTCGACCCGGCCACCAGGGTCGCGCCTCCGGCGGTCAGCCGACCGAGCGGTCGCTCGGTCTCGGCCTGGCGGGCCCGCCGATCGGCGCTGTCGAACCGAGGGTCGCCGGTGATGGTGATCACCCCGGGATCGGTGCCTAACGACGCGAGACGCTCCGCGTCGGGTCCGTCGATGGCGCCGGCCCGACTGATGGCGCGGTAGCCGGCGGCGGTGAGCGGGCGGACCAAGGGATTGAGGCGGCCGCTCACCGGGCTCACGGTGGCGGCGATCATCCCGACCTGGGCGTCGGTGCGGCGGGCCGTCGTGGCGAGCTCGGGCCACAGGTCGAGCTTGGTGAAGACGACGGCCCGCGGGGCCAGCGCGGTGAGGAGCGCCACGGCGTTGGCGCGGGTATCGTAGGGCAGGTAGTCGGCGTGGTCGACCGGCTGACGGCCCGCGAGCGAGGCGCCCGAGGGGCTGAAGAACGAGTAGACGATCTGCCACTCGGGGTGCCGCTCGCGGAGGATCCGGAGCACCTCGTTGGCCTGCAACCCCTCACCGACCGAGGGGGCGTGGACCCAAAGGAGCGGCCGGGCTCGATCGCGATGGTCCCGAGCCCATTCTACCCACCGAGCCACCGCCCGCCGGCGCTCGCGGTCGCCCATGGCGAGCTTTGCCGACCACGGGGTGGCCAGCGGCAGGAGCCGATTCGCCAGGGTGGCGAGGAGCCGGTACGACCAAGGCGTTTCGAGCACGCCGCAATGTAGGGAGGCCCCAGAGTCGGTTCCACCCCGACCCCCCTTGTCTTCTCGCGCGGACTTCGTCAGTTTGGAAATGCCCCTGTGGCTGTTCTGTCCAACTCTTTTTGAAAGGGAGGTGATCCATTGTCTAGTGACAAACGTCCTTCGAACTCGAGCTGGGCAAGCGATCGCCGCGTGATCGCGTAGGTTCCCGTGCTGTCGAGACGGCGTCGGGAAAGCGTTCCCAAGGCGTATCGTCTCGAGTTCGGTGGACTTCACTCGCGCCGCTTACCGATCCGGTAGGCGGCGCGAGCACCTTTCCGGAGACGCGCTCTCGATGTCATGGTTTCGAGACCGAGACGAACTCGGCGAGCGGGCGGATCGACTGGCCGGGCAGGTCGCCCGGCGGTTCGAGGCCGAGTGGGACGAGGTCGTCGCCGCGGTCCCGGCGCTCGGCGGGGTGAATCGGGAGGCCTGGCTCAGGGCCGCGACGGTCGCCGCGGTGTCGCTGACGGTGTTTCCCCTCCTCCGCGCCTGCCACGGCGAGATGGGTCGCTTCGACCGGCTCAGGCTCCGGGTGTTCGCCGGGCTCGAGGCCCGTTTTCCGAAGAGCGCCGGGCTGGTCCGCGAGGCGGAGGGCGCGACCGTGCCGCCCTCCGGACACGAACGAGCTCAGACCCTCAACGAAGTCGATGAGGCGACGAGCCTCGCGCTGGCCGGCTGGGTGCTCCGCCATCTGGGCGTCACCAGCGGTCGCAGCTGGCAAGACATCCGCGGGATCGCGCCGGTGCTCCAGCGCGCGGTCCACGGGTGCTGGCTCGGTTGAATCCGCCGCCGATCTTTCCCGTAGAGTAAGCCCCATGACAGCTACCCCGACGTCGTATTGGGCCAAGACCAAGGCGCCCCGCCACAGCCTCACGTTCGCGTTGCCATTGCTACTGGCGTACGAAGCGCTGGCCTTCCTCCTGAGCGGCGACGCGATCTCCGGGGTTCGTAACGGCGCCGACGTCCTCCTCAAGAGCGCCTTCACGGCGCTCGGCGGGCGTCAGGGGTTGGCGGCGTTCGGGGTGGGGCTGATCGGGCTGGGGGCGGTGCTGGTCTGGCGCGATCGGAAGCGATCCGGTCCGATCGAGAGCCGGTTGCTCTGGGGGATGCTGGCCGAGTCGTTGGTCTACGCCGCGGTGTTAGGCGGAGTCGCCAGTACGCTCACCAGCCTCGTGCTCGGCCGGCTGGCCATCCCGCTCGCGGCCGGCCCGATGGATCAGTTCGGGTTCCCGACCCAGATCATGATCTCGCTGGGCGCCGGGTTGTACGAGGAGCTGGTGTTCCGGGTCCTGCTCGTCTCGGGGATCGCGGTGGTGTCGCGGAAGGTCCTCGGGTTGGGCGCCGCGGTGAGCGCGACGATCGCCATCGTGGTCGGGGCGGTGGTCTTTTCGGGGTTCCATTACATCGGCCCGTACGGCGATCCCTTCCAGATCGAGTCGTTCACCTTCCGGGCGATCGCCGGGGTACTCTTCAGCGGCTTGTATCTGGCGCGAGGGTTCGGGATCGCCGCGTGGAGCCACGCGCTTTACGACGTGCTGCTCGCGATCCTCAAATAGCGTCCGGGGTCGGCGCCGCTCGCCGACCCCGGAGCGATCCGCTACTTGGGCGGACCCATCGGCGCCGGCGCGGCCGTCGAGGCGACGTCCGACACCCGGAGCCACTTCCCATCGACCCGATGCCAGTGAATCAGGTAGACGCCGGTCTCGGAGACGGCGGCGGGCGCCCCGGGCGGTGTCATCGACAGCGTGTACTCACCGCGTTCGATGGCCAGATCGCCGCTGGCATCCACCCGGGTGGCGCCGGTCTTGATGGCGGCCTTCATCTGACCGAGACCGGTCACGGCGTCGCTGATGGCTTGCCGGCCTTTGAGCAAGGGCGAGCCGACCACCTGGAGCTCGCCGTCGTCGGTGTACTGGGCCGCGACTTGCTCGCCATGACCCTGGTTGAAATGACGGTCGAAGTCGGCGTTGAGCGAGTCGATGGCCCGCTTTGCGTCGGCGGATTCTTGCTGGATGCGGGCCGCGGCGGCCTCAGGCGTTTCCGCCTTCGGGGCGCAGGCGGCCAAGACGAGCACGGCGAGGAACGGGCGCATGGGGTCTCTCGATTGGGGAAGGTAGATGATCCGTCCCCTCGGCCGGTTCGTCAACCTCTCAGCGCCCTCGGTCGTCGTCGTCCTCTCGGGGTTGGGCGGACGCCGGTTGACCGAACTCGTCGTGGCGGATCGCGCCGCCCTTGAGGCCGGTGTTGGCGAGGAGCAGGGTGGTGATCCCGATCAAGACGAGCAGGGCGATCGCGCCGTAACGATTCACCTCGGTCAGCTGCCGCTGGCGCCACCAGATCACCGCCGCGGCGACCGCGGTGAGGAGCGCCGCGATGGTCGCGAGGTCGGCCGCCTCTTCGTGCTCTTCGACCGTGGCTTCGTTGAACCAGGCCGCGGATTCGAGCGCCTCTTCGGCCTGTTCCCCGCCGAACTTGGTCGCCAGGGTGGCCGGTCCGAACAGGGCCGCGAGGGCCGAGGCGGTCAGGATGAGCTCCCGCGATCGGCGCACGAGGCCGATGACGAGCAGCAGCCCGATGAACGGCAAGCCGAACACCGGGAGGTGGTTGAGGGCGACGTGGAGATGAGGCCAGTCGAGCATGGTGAGTCGCGAGAAGGAGACCTGGGGAGGTTAGCCCGCGATCGATGAAGGCAACGTGAAGGCCCGGGGCAGGGTTCTTCAGCGGAAATCGCGAGAGCGGAAGGCCAGCGCGGCCAGGGGCCGGATCGGTTTCAGTTTTTCGGCAACCACCTGGATGACCGGTCCGTCGCGCTGGATGGTGCCCAGGATGAGGAGAAACGGCGACCGGCGAGCGACTTCGCGATAAGCGGTCTCCACCTCGCGCCGGACGATCGCGTTGAGGAAGCCGTGCTCGTCCTCCATCAAGATGAACATCACCCCGTTGGCGCTTTCGGGCCGTTGCCGGGCCACCACCAATCCGCCGATCAGCACCTGCGCTCCGTGACGGGCCGTGGCCAGCGCGCGACTGTCGATCGCTCCCGCGGCTTCCAACCGGGATCGAAGGTGATCGACCGGATGGCCCACCAGACTCACCCCCGTCGCGAAGTAGTCGAGGAACACCCGCTCGGTCTTCCGCAGCGGCCGGGGGGCGTGCGGGGTCTGATGGGCGGGGGCGAGTGGCAGGGTGTCGCTGACGTGGCGAAGCGCCTCCCACGCGGCCTTCCTTCGATCGGGCTCCCAGGCGGTGAACGCGCCCGAGCGGGCCAGCGCGATCGCGTCGGGGCCGGTGAGTCCGGCCGCCTTGACGACATGGCGGATGTTCGCGAACGGTCCTTCCCTCCGCCGCACTTCCTGGAGCAGTTCGAGGGCCTTGTCGCCGACGCCGCGGATGAAACGCCATCCCAGCCGCATCGCGGGCTTGCCCTGCTCGTCGACCTCGATGGTGCAGTCGCCGTCGCCGACCTGGAGGCAGGGAGGGAGCACCACGACACCCGCCCGGCGGGAGTCGTGGATCAAGGTCGCGATCGGATAGAAACCCATCGGCTGGGCGTTCAAGAGCCCGAGGAGAAATTCGGTGGGGTAGTGAGCCTTGAGATACGCGGTGGCGTAGGCGATCAAGGCGAAGCTCCAGGCATGCGACTCCGGAAAGCCGTAATTGGCGAAGCTCGTCAGATCCTCTTCGATCCGATCGGCCACCGCTTCCGAGATCCCGGTGGCGACCAATCGCTCCCGGAGGGTGGCGAGCGCGGCGATGAGCCGGGGCCGTTTGCGTTGATAGCCCATCGTCCGGCGGAGCAGGTCCGCCTCGGCGGCGGTGTAGCCGGCCAGCGTCATCGCGATGGCCATCGCCTGTTCCTGGAAGATCGGAATTCCCTGGGTCCGCTTCAGGATCGGCTCCAGCGCGGGGTGGAGATAGCTGACCGGTTCTTCGCCGCGGCGTCGCCGAGTGTAGGGATGGACGAACTTGGCTTGAATTGGTCCCGGGCGGATCAGGGCGACCTGGACCACCAGGTCGTAGAGCCGCTCCGGCTTGGTGTGGAGGATCGAGGCGATCTGGGCCCGGCTCTCGATCTGGAAGGTGCCGATCGTCTCGCCCCGGCTGATCATCTGGTAGGTGACCGGATCGTCGTCGGGGAGTTGGTAGATCGAGAGTTTTCGCCCGGTCCGAACCGCGATGGCGTCGAAGGCCCGGCGGACCAGGGCCAGGCCGCCGAGCCCGAGGAAGTCGAACTTGGGGATCCCGACGCTGTCGAGATCGTCCTTGTCGAACTGGATGATGGTCCGCCCCATCGTGGTCGACTCGATCGGGCAGTAGTCGCCTAACGGCTCGGACGAGAGGACGAAGCCGCCGGGATGGGTCGAGCGGAGTCGAGGGAGGTCGTCGAAGGCGGTGATCGCCTCGAGGATGGTGCGGGCCACCGGGGTGTCGAGCGCGAATCCCTGAGCCTCGGCGAGACCCTCCTTCAGCACCTCGACGCCGGAGAGACAGCCGTGGCCCCGAAGCCGCTTCGAGAGCTTGAAGGCCTGCTCGGCGGGCAGCCCGAAGGCCCGGAAGCTGTCCTGGACCGCGGTGCAGGCGCTGTAGATCTGGGTAACGCCGGTGATCGCCGAGTGGGAGCGATGGTAGCGGCGATAGACGTAGTCGAGGACCTCCTCGCGCCGGTCGTGCTCGATGTCGACATCGATGTCGGGCGCTTCGGTGAGGCCGTCGACCCGGGCTTCGGAGAGAAATCGCTCGAAGAGGAGGCCGTGCTTGACCGGATCGACCGCGGTGATCCCGAGGCAATAGGCCACGGCCGAGTTGGCGGCGCTGCCCCGACCCTGGGCGAGGATCCCCCGCTCATGGGCGAACCGGACCGCGTCCCACATCACCAGAAAGAACCCCGCGAACCCGAGTCGGCCGATGATCCGAAGCTCGTGATCGAGCTGGGCCGTCTCCCGTTCGCTCGGCTCGCCCCAGCGGGTCCGCGCCCCGGCAAAGGTGAGGTGACGAAGGAAGCTCTCGTCGTCGTGCCCCTCGGGCACCTTGAACTTCGGCAGCGGGGGGCGGACCCAGCGGAGGTTGAACTGGCACGCCTCGGCGATCCGGGCGCTCTCCTCGAGCCCTTCCGTCGCGCCTTTCCACTTGAGCGCCATCGCCTCAGCCGAGAGCAGCCGCCACTGGTCGTTGGGGAGGAGGAGGCCGGTGCGGGTGGCGGTGGGAACGTCGGTGCCGTGGCGGAGCGCGGTGAGAATGTCGTGGACCAACCGGGTGCCGTCGTCGACGTAGCGCGGATTCTGAGTCGCGACCCAGGGCAAGCCAGCTCGCTTGGCGAGCGCGATCAACCCGCCCGCGAGCGCGGCCTCGCGCCGACCGGCGTAGTGGAGGTGGACCTCGAGCGCGATCCGCCGATCGAACCCGTCGCGATAGCGACGGAGGAGCTGATCGGCCTCGTCGGTCCGGCCCTGGCCGAGCAGGGTGGCCAGCGTGCTCGACCCCGGCCCGGTGAGGAGGTGGAGGCCTTCGCTCCGCTCGGCGACCTCCGCCCAAGTCACCCGGGGACGGCCTCGGGTGGCGGTGCTCTTGGTCCAGCGGCGGAGGTTGCCGACCCGCGACGCGGTGACCAGCGAGGCCAAGTGACGAAAGCCGGTCGCGTCGCGCGCCAGCAGCGCCAGGGGACGGCCATCGACCAGGAACTCCGCGCCCACCACCGGCCGGATGTTCTGTTCCCGGCAGGTCACCGCGAACCGGACGATGCCGCCCAAGTCGGCATGATCGGTGAGACCGATGGTGGAGTAGCCCATCTCCTTGGCGCGTCGCGCCAACACCTCCGGCGACACTCCGCCGTCGCCGAAGGAGAACGCGCTGTGGGCCCGGAGCTCGACGAACGACACGACGTCAGTCCCACCAACCGACGAGGAGCCAACGCTCGACGAGCTGGTCGTGGGCGAGCAGCACCATCACGCCGTCGTCGCGGACGCACTGGAAATAATCGCGGGCAAATCGCTCGGCGCCGAAGCCGCCGGAGATCCGATCCGGCCCCAGACTGCTGGCCAGGGTGTAGGTGCGGATTCCGTCGTAGTAGCGGTCGGGGAGGACGGCGTCGCGCCGGGTGATGGTCCAGACGTCGATCGCGGTGGGCGCCGGGAGCGTCTGGATGGTGAGCACCGGGTCGGTGGCGAGGCCGATCGCGCCGACGCTGGAGCGCTTCGGCACGCTGTCGCCGGCGGGGTCGGCGGTCCAGGTCAGTCGCTGCTCGGGCAGCGGATGACTCGAGAGGGCGGGAATCGCGATCGCGTCGGGTTGGAGGTCGAGCAGGTGGGCAAGTGCGGCTTCGGTGGCCCGGGCGGTGGCGAACCCCCGATCGAAGAGATCGCCCTGCCGATCGTCGAGCGGCGCGACCCGTTCGACCGCGAGGCGAATCCGGGTGACCGGCGCGGCGAAGGTGACCTGCTCCAACCGGGCCCGAATGACCCGAAGCCAGGTCTTTCGGTCGGCGGTGGGTTGGGCGGCGCGAATCGGCTCGACGACGCTGGAACGGTCGGCGAGGCGGAACTCGATCGCCAGCGCGTGGGCCCCGTGGCGATCGCGCACCAACTGGTCGGCGACGGTGCCGAGCAGCGAGTTGACGATGAAGAGGAGGTGCTCCTGGCGATCGAGTTCGTAGTCGACCCACTCCACCTCGGCGCTGGGCAAGTCGCGGGGCCGGGGCGGGAAGAGGATCCGCGGGTCGTCGGCGCGGGCGAGCCGCCAGAGGGTGGTGCCGTGATGGCCGAAGCGGATCTCGACCGCTTCCCGATCCAGGGTAGCCAGATCGCCGCACCGCTCGATCCCGACGCTGGCGAGCAGGGGATACAACGCGGCCGGTGGCAAGGGACGGAGGACGCCGATGTCCTGGTGGGCGAGGAAGGCGCGATCGGTGCCCGGCGGGACCACGGTGAGTCGCTCGGGGCCGGTTCGAGCGGCGACGTCGGCGGCGATCGGCGTCGCGGAGATCCCGGCGCGCGATTCGGTGAGGCCGAGCAGATCGGCGAGCGCCAGCAACCCGCCGGCGATGGGGCCGGCGTCGAGCCCCCGGGCGTCGGCCCAGAGAATGCCTAACGCGGGTTCCGCGCGGACCCGGGGGGCCACCTCGAGGGCGCGGGCGACGAGCTCAGTCGAGGTCGCCGCGTCGGTCGGCCACGCCGGGCTCGAGAGACAGACGAAGGTCATGGGGACGGGTGGGAAGGTGGAGGATGGTATGGGCGTTCCAGCCCGGGGAGCGCGCCTCGATCCGGAGAGCGACCCGCTCGATCAGCGCCGGCTCGCCGAACGGATTGCGGGCGGCGCGGTGCTGGCCGACGAGATAGCGGGACGACAACCGCACCATGGCGGTGTGGGTGGCGGCGGAGACGGCGACGAACGCCCCGCCCCCTTCGTGGACCATCCGGGAGAGCCGGAGCATCGTCGCCGAATCGAGCTCGACGCCCGCCAGCACCACCAGACCGAACCCGCCGCAGCGAAGGAGAATCTCGGCGGCCTTCCGGGCCAGGTCGCCATCGGCGGGCCGGATGATCAACGGGCCCGCGGTCCACTCCGGTCCGATGGTGCGGCCGCCGTCGATCCAGGCGACCCGCTCGCCCCGGCCGATGAGATGGGCCGCCACCGACCGCAGCACCGCGGTGGCCCCCCCCAACGCCGAGTGCCAGACCGTGACGCGGCCGCGCGGCAGTCCCGCGTTCGGGAGGATCCCATCCAGCGCGTCGAGCCCGGTGGCCAGGGCGAGCACCCGCTGTTCCGTCGCGATCGCGGTCGGAAACCGTTCCGCCAAGAGCGCTTTGAGCGCGACCGGTGCGGTCCTCGAACGGATCGGAGCCGGAGCAAAAGAACGAAAGGCGGCAACCGGCACAGTGCGAGGACCTCAGGGAAAGCGGGGAACTACGTTATACCGAATAAACGCCGAACACAAGAGATCGATCGACCACCCCGGATTAACTATCGCAACCCTTTTCTATTCAACAACTTAGAATCTCTGGCCGAAGCCCACCCCAACCGTCGATCGTGGCATACCACCTGCTCTTCAAGGCCCAAATGCCGAACTTTCCCCTCCTTCCCGATTCGTCACCGGAGACGATTGCTCCGGTGGCGTCCGACCG
The DNA here is from genome assembly GCA_046160105.1 of Gemmatimonadales bacterium. GTDB lineage: Bacteria > Gemmatimonadota > Gemmatimonadetes > Gemmatimonadales > GWC2-71-9 > SHZU01. Next base: position 221,327 of record JBJXGT010000014.1, read on the forward strand.
GCTTCCCAAGCCGGAGGCGTACATCGAGAGCGGGCTCCACGTCGGCTTCCTGCGATCGATCATCGATCAGATCGAAGTCCCGATCATCGCGTGCGACGCCAAGGGGATGGTGGTGCTGATCAACCAGGCGTTCGCGATGGAGCATCAGGTCCCCGATCGGCAAATGCCCATCGATGTCTGGCTCGAGCAGTTCACCTTGTTCGAGCGGGACGGCACCACCCCGATGAAGCGCTCCGACGCTCCGATGCTTCGCGCCTTACGAGGCGAGGTGCTTCAGGCGTTCGAGTACTCGGTCCTCTCTCCGACCGGCGATCTTCGCTTTCGTCGAGCGTGGGGGCATCAGCTGACCGATGGCAACGGCACCGTCTTGGGCGCCGTCGTCGCGCTCCACGACACCACCAATCAGCGGCGGGTGGAGGACGCGCTCCGCCACCAGGCGCTCCACGATCCGCTCACCGGACTGCCGAACCGCTCGCTGCTCCGCGATCGATTACACCATGCCTTGGCGAGGGCCAAACGGCGGAACCGCCCGGTGGCGGTCGTGTTCTTCGATCTCGACCGATTCAAGCGGATCAACGACAGCTTCGGACACACCGTCGGCGATGAGATGTTGGTCATCACCGCCCGACGGCTCAAGGGCATTCTTCGTCCCGAGGACACCCTCGGCCGTCTCGGCGGCGACGAGTTCGTGATCATCCTCGAAGAGCTCGATGATCCCGGCGACGCCCGCCGGGTCGGCGATCGGATTCGGTCGCTGCTCAGCGAGCCGATGGACGTCGGCAGCCAGATGATCCGGACCACCGCGAGCGTCGGGGTTGCCCTCGCGGATCCGAACCGCCATACCGCGGAGGATCTCCTTCGCGAAGCCGATACCGCGATGTACGGGGCGAAGGAACGTGGTCGCGATCGAACCGAGGTGTTCGACGAGGCGATGCACCAGCGTGCGCTCCAGCGGATCGCCACCGAGCAGATGCTGGTCCAGACGCTCCAGAACGACCGCTTGGTGGTGCTCTATCAACCGATCGTCGATTCTGCGACCGGGCGGATGGTGGGTGCCGAGGCGCTAGTCCGGTGCGCGAGGGAAAACGGGGAGTTGTTGAGCCCCGCCTCCTTCGTGTCGGTGGCCGAGGAAACCGGATTGATCGCCGAGATCGACCTCCGGGTCCTGAAGCGGGTCTGTGCCGTGGCTGCCGAGCTGGCCCGGGAACGTCCCGGCCGGGAGCTCAGATTTTCCTGCAACGTCTCGGGCCGATTCGTCGATCACGACGACTTCGCCGCCATCGTTTCCGAGGCCATGGCGGCGGCGGGGTGCCCCCCGACCGCCATCTGCCTCGAGATCACCGAAACGACTCTCATCCAAGCGACCCCCAAGACCCGAAGCGGCCTGGCCGAATTGCGGGCGGCCGGGGTCCAGATCGCGATCGACGATTTCGGGACCGGTTACTCGTCCCTCACCTATTTGCGGGATTTTCCGATTTCGGATCTCAAGATCGACCGGACCTTCATCGCCCGGATGTGGCAGGACGGCGACCTGGCCATCGTCGACGCGGTGGTTCGTCTGGCGGTCGCTCTCGGTATGTTGGTGACGGCCGAGGGGGTCGAGTCACGCGATCAAGCCGTGACGTTGCGGCGACTCGGGGTGGCGCAGCTTCAGGGCCACTGGTTCGGTCGGGCGATGCCGGCCGAGGAACTCCGGGCCAAGCTGATGGACGAGGTCCCCGGGTTCGTCTGATCGATCAGGGTTTCTTGGCCGTCTTCACCCGATACACCGAGTCCAACACCATCCGGAACAGCTGAGGCGGCTGGGCCCCCACGATGAGAGCGCCCTCGATATAGAAGGTCGGGGTGCTCTGGGCGCCGCTCTTGACCGCGCCCTCGGCGTCGCTTTGAATCTGGGCCACGGTCTCCTGCTTCTGGAGGCAGCTCGTCATCGGCGCGCGGGGAAGCTTGAGCGAATCCACCAGGGTCATCAGAAACGGGGCGGGGTTCTTGAGTGGCGCCCAGGTCTCCTGGTGCACGAACAAGAGATCGTGCGCCGGCCAGAACTTGCCGTGTCGCGCGGCGCACATCGCGAACTGGGCGGCCGGCACCGCGTTCGGGTGAATCGAGGTCAGCGGGTAGTTGACGAATACCCAGCGGACTTTCCCGGTCCGAACGTACTCCTGTTCCAGCGCCGGGAAGACTTCGACCGCGTGGCGCCGGCAGAAGGGACACTGGAAATCCGACATCTCGTAGACGACGATGGGCGCGGTGGGCGATCCCTTGGTTCGAGCCGACAGCGGCACGTTCTGCGCGAGCAAGGGGCCCGCCAGGGTCGCGATCAGCACCACGCCAGGCAACCATCTCATGTCAGTACCTCGGCCGGTTCCGGCCGGTTTGGGGACTCAGGTAAACGGTGTCACGATGAAGCCGAATGTTCCAGTACCAATCCCGGTTCGGATCGGTCGGGTCGATCGTCTGGGCGGTGACCCACCACCGTCCATTGGTGAGCTGGGCCCCGCCCCACCCGGCCTCGGAGGTGGTGTCGGCGACCGGATTGGCGAAGATCCGATCCCGTTTCGCCCGGATGATCTGCCGGTAGCTCCCCAGAGCGGAGTCTTCCCACCGGCGCACCTCGGCGCGGAGCTGATCGATCCGGGGGCCGAGCGTTTCCCGGGCTCGCTCCAGCGCGGCTCGGGCGGCCCGCTCCGTCGCGGTCAGCACCGCCAGAGAGTCGGCGATGGTTCGGAGCCGTACCGAATCGCCTAACGCTCTCCCGAGGCTGTCCTCCTCCCGCCGCAGTCGCTCGGTCACCGCGGCCAGCCGGGCCAGGGTTCGGTAGGGTTCCCGGAACTCGGCGTAGAGGCTGTCCAACGCTCGGGTGTGCGGCCGGGGCGGGCTCTTCGCTTCCAGGGCCGCGACGATGCTGTCCCGGTCGTAGGGGAGAAACGCCACCACCAGCCCGGGGACCGGCACCTCGACGCCGTCGAGATTGGGAATGGTGACCCGCACCACCGCTACCCGTGGCTGACAGGCCGTCAGGGCCACCAGACCCACCAGTAGACAGCGGCGCATCGGCCAAACTTAAGGGTGGAGCGAGCTTCCAACCAACCGCGAGGACGAACTCAGTCGGTGATGACGTCGGGGAGGATGTACTTGCGGGGATCGACCGGCTTGCCGTTGACGTGCACTTCGTAGTGAAGGTGTGGCGCCGTCGAGAGGCCGCTGTTGCCCACCAGGGCGATCCGCTGACCACGGGTGACCTTGGTGCCGGCCGACACCAGGAGCCGCGAGGCGTGGGCAAACCGGGTGACGATCCCGAAGCCGTGGTCGATGACCACCGTGTGGCCGTAGCCCGCTTCCCAGTTGGCCGACTTGACGACGCCGGTGGCGGGCGCCTCGATCGGGGTTCCCATCGGCGCGGTGATGTCGACCCCCTCATGGGGGCGCGATTCGTGGAGGATCGGATGGACCCGCATCGCCGCGAAGGCGCTGGTCAGCCAGCCCCGCGTCGGCATGATTGATGGGGTCGCCGAGAGCCGGGCGGTGTGGGCGGCCAGGCTGTCGCCGGCCTCGCGGAATGAACGGGTCAACAGGGTGGCCCGACGAATCAGCGCGTTGAGGTCGACTCGCACCTCACCGGCGCGATCAATCAACTCACTTCGCTGCGCCGGTTCGGCCGCGGGCCTCGGGCCGCCAATGCCAGCGGCATGGACTTCAGGATCGATCGGCTCGAGGTTGGCCATGACCCGAAGCCGGGCATCGCGCTCTTCCAGCGAGGCGACCGAATCGGCGAGCAAGCTCACCCGGCCCTGGATCACGCTCAGCTCGCGGGCCAGCCGAGCGTTTTCCTCGGCGACCGCCTTGGCGCGCGCCATGTTGACCGACTTGGCCACGGTACCGTAACCGAGAAGGAGTGCCACCACCGTTGCCGCCACGAGCAAGCTCCCCATGAGTTTGAGCGAGGTCTGGGACACCTCGATCACTCGTGACGTGCTCGACCCCTGGGGGACGACAATGACGGTCCACCGGCTCTTCGGCATCTGCCCCACTCGCACCTAACGTCGGAATCCGAGGCTCCGACCCTGATTGTGATGATGGGCGTCCGGCCCGTTTGGAATCCCGGGTGACCCCGGGTCGCTCCCCCTGCCGCCGTCGAAATCCGGAACAGCGCGGCCGGACTGATGACGAGCCCAAATTTGCCGCCCGGGCGCTAGCGTGTCAAGCGTCCAAGGTCTTGACGGTAACCGATTGCTTTACAACGACTTAAACCCGATCACTTTGGGGTTGCCGATTTGGGGAAGAGAATCGCCGGTCGGTGTACCGTCCGACCCTCTATTGGAGGCGAACCGAGTTGTTTCCAGGCGGTTGCGTCCACTCCACCGGACTGCCCCAACGCCGCCCACACTTCGGCGGCTTTCCCGGGAAGAAAGGGGGCGGCAAGGACGGTCAGCCGATACAGGGTCCTGGCCAGCGCGGCCAGCACCACGTCGAGTTCGGCGGCCCGGTCGGCCTTCGCCAAGGCCCAAGGGGCCGACTGGGCCACGAAGCCGTCGGCGGTGGCGGCCAGGGCCCCGAACGCCTCGGTGGCCCCGCGCAGGTCGTACCGGTCCATGGCCGATTGGTAGCTCGGCAGGAACCGCTCGGTCGCCGCCCGATCCAACTCGGTCGGCGCGCCGGCGGGCACCACGCCCGCACGGTACTTCTCGATCATCGCGATGGAGCGAGCCACCAGGTTGCCGAACCCGTCGGCGAGGTCCGCGGTGTACCGGGCATCGAACCGGTCCCAGGTGAAGTCGCCGTCGGCCTCGAAACCGACTTCCCGCATCAGGAAGTACCGGAGCGCATCCGGGCCGTGACGGTTGATCGCGTCGTCGAGGTTGACCGCGGTGCCGGCGGTCTTCGACATCTTGGCGCCGAGCCACTGGACGTAGCCGTGGGCCCAGACCATCCGGGGTGGGGCGATCCCGGCCGAGAGACACATCGCGGGCCACAGCACGCAATGGAACCGGGTGATGCCTTTCCCGATGACGTGGAGGTCCGCCGGCCAGAGCCGGTCGTAGCCCGCCGCGGGGAAGCCGGTCGCGGCGAGGTAGTTGATCACCGCGTCGAACCAGACGTACACCGTGTGGCCGGGGCTGTCCGGGAAAGGAATCCCCCACGGCAGCCGAGACCGGGAGATCGAGATATCCTGGAGGCCGCTTTCGAGGAGGCGAAGGATTTCGTTGCGGCGGATCTCCGGCTCGACCACCAGCTGGCCCGACGTGATCATCGCGAGGAGGCGGTCGGTATACGCCGAGAGCCGGAAGAAATGGTTCCGCTCCTTGGTGGGCACCAAGGCGAGGGTCGGATGCTCGGCGCACTTGCCGTCGGTGATCTGGCTCTCGGACTTGAACTCTTCGCAGCCGGTGCAGTAGAGGCCCTCGTAGTCCGCGAGGTAGATGTCGTCCGGGCTTCGCTCGAGCATCCGGCGGAGCAGCTCGTTGACGGCGTCGACATGGCGCGGCTCGGTGGTCCGAATCCAGGCGTCGTTGCTGCACTCGAGCCGTTGCCAATAGTTCGCGAACCGCTCGGCGAGCTGCTCGACCCACTCGGCCGGGGTGATCCGGTTCTTCTCGGCCATCGGCAGCACGCCCTGCGAATTCTCGTCCATCCCCATGAGGAAGTGGACCTGGTCGCCCCGGAGGCGGCGGTAACGGGCGATCGCGTCGGCGCCGATCTTCTCCAGGGCATGGCCCAGATGCGGATCACCGTTCGAGTAGTCGATCGCGGTGGTGAGATAGAACTTGCCCACTCAGGGTTCCGACGAGGCGGGTGGTGAACCGTCGTTGGTTCCGGGGCCGCCGCCCTTGCGTCCGCGACGCCGGCGTCGCTTGCGGCGTCGCTGCGGGTCTCCAGCGGGCGAGGTCGGTCCGTCACCGGCTGGGGTCCCGGCGGCGGGGGGAGCAGGCATGCCGCCCTGGGGCGCCGACGGGGGCGGCTCTGCCCGACTCGGGGTTCGCTCGGGCCGATCCCGGCCCGGCTCGGCGCGTTCGCGACGGCGGTCCGATCGGTCGGGACGTTCACCGCGTCGCTCGGGTCGATCCCGGGTTCCTTCGGGGCGGCTGACGTCGCGTTCGGGCCGGTCCGGGCGCCGTTCGATGCGGTCGCGGCTTCGGTCGCCGCGATCGGGGCTCCGTTGGGCGGAATCGGGGGCCCGTTCGGGGCGGTCTCGCTCTCGGGATCGCTCGGTTCTCGGGGGCGGCGCCTCGCGGGGCGGGGGGGCTGTCACGGTTCCGGCTTCGGGGAGGTTGGTGATTTCCTCGTTCAGGTCGGCGAGCAGCACGAACCGGGCGCCGTGTTCTTCACTGCGGAGGAAGACCCGTTCCCGGAAGATGTCGACCGCCACCACCTTCTCGGCGCCCACGGCGGTCCGAATCGTCTTGCCTTCCTTCGGGAACCGCTTCCGCGAGGCGACGTAGAACTCATGCTCGTACTTGAGGCAGCAGAGCAACCGGCCGCAGCCGCCGGAAATCTGGGCCGGGTTGAGCGACAGGTGTTGATCCTTCGCCAGCCCGAGACTGATCGGGTCGAGCTCGCGAAGCCAGGTCGAGCAGCAATACTCCTTGCCACAGCGGCCCACCCCGCCCAGCCGAGCGGCCTCGTCCCGGACGCCGATCTGGCGGAGCTCGATCCGGGTCTTGAAGGTCGAGGCGAGGTCACGCACCAAGTCGCGAAAGTCGACTCGCTTCTCGGCGGTGAAGTAGAAGGTGAGCTTCTTCCGGTCCCATTGCCACTCTGCGTCCGAGAGCTTCATTTCCAGGTTATGGTGGCGGACCCGTTCGACGGCGCGGAACCGGGTGTCCTCCTCCGAGCGGCGGAGCTCGTTGGCCGTCCGGATGTCGTCTTGGGAAGCGATTCGAACGATCGGCCGCGATGCGGTGGGCACGCTGCCGCCGACCGCGCAGCCGCTGCAGCCCGCGGCGCACTTCTTCTCGGCGGTTTCCCCGACCACGCCGACCCGGCCAAAATCGTGACCGCGCTCCGCCTCGACGATGACGGGGACCTGTCGATAGAGTCCCTCGCCGTCCTCGGGCCACAAGAAATAGTCCTTGCGGTTGCCCTTGAAACGAACTTCGATGGTGACGGGCATCAGGTTTCGGCGAAGACGCCCATGGCCGCGTATTTCTCGGCCCGGCGGCGGACCAGCTTTTCGGGGCGGACCCGCCGCAGCTCGTTGACGTGGCGGACCAAGGTGGCTCGGAGCGATTCGCCGGCCTGATCCGGGTCCTGGTGAGCCCCGCCGAGCGGTTCGGGGATGATCTCGTCGATGACCTTGAACTGAAGGAGGTCGACCGCGGTGAGCCTGAGGGCCTCCGCGGCCCGTTCCCGTTGGGTCGCGTCCTTCCAGAGGATGGCCGCGCAGCCCTCGGGGGTGATCACCGAGTAGACCGAGTGCTCGAACATCAGCACCCGGTCGGCCAGACCGAGAGCCAGCGCGCCGCCGGAGCCGCCCTCGCCGATGACGCAGGCGACGATCGCGGTGGGCAGCGACGCCATCTCGAGCAGGTTGGTGGCGAGCGCCTCGGATTGGCCCCGCTCTTCGGCGCCGATGCCGGGATAGGCACCCGGGGTGTCGATCAGGGTGACCACCGGGGCATGGAACCGAGCCGCCAGCTTCATCAGCCGGAGCGCCTTGCGATAGCCCTCCGGGTGGGGCATCCCGAAGTTGCGCTTGATGTTCTCCCGGGTGTCGCGGCCCTTCTGATGCCCGATCACCATCACCGACTGGCCGGCCAGCCGGGCCCAGCCGCCGACGATGGCGGGATCGTCACGAAACGCCCGATCGCCGTGGAGCTCGACGAAGTCGGTGAAGATCGAGCCGAGGTAGTCGAGGCTGGTCGGCCGCTTGGAGTGACGGGCGACGAAGACCCGCTGCATCGGAGTCAGGTTGCGGTAGAGCTCTTCCTTGAGGGAATCGAGCTTCGCCTGGAGGGTGGTGAGCTCGGCGTCGACGTCGATCTCCCGCTCGTCCCCGACCCGTTTGAGCTCCTCGACTTGGCGTTCGAGCTCGAGGAGGGGTTTCTCGAAATCCAAGGTGTATGTCGCCATGGGCGTTAGGCTCTCACGAGACGGACCGCCTCGGGACCGAGCAGGGTCCGCAAGGCATGAACCAGATCTTCGGACGGGGTCACCCGGAGGCGCCGGGAGCGAAGCCGCGCCGACTCGCCGTTGCCGTCCGACCACTCAATATAGACCGGCGCCGGGCCGGGGTGTTGAATGCACAGGGCGGCGATCGCCTGGAAGTCCTCGTCGGGCGGCGGGGTCGGCGTCGCCCAGCGGAGCGCCACCGCCACCGCGCCAGTCTGGCGTAGCTCGGCCAGCGGCTTGACCGACTCGATCACGAACGGGGCCCGATCCTCGCCCCGGTCCCGCTGACTGTAGCCCCCGGTCAGGAGGAGGCAGGCGTCCTCGGTGATCGACTGATTGAGCTGCGACCAGGCCTCCGGAAACACGATCGCCTCGCCGGTTCCGTGAAAATCCTCGAGCACGAGGCGGGCATACTCCTTCCCGGTCTTCTTCGAGATCTGCCGCTTGATCCCGGTCACCACCACCCCGATCGTCACCTGGGCTTCGCTCCAGGTGAACAGCGTCGCGGTGGTCCGAGTCCCGAACAACTCCACCTCCCGCCGATACGGCGCCAACGGGTGGCCCGAGATGAAGAACCCGATCAGCTCCTTCTCCCGGGCGAGGCGCTCCGCCTCGCTCCACGGCGGGACCTCGGGCAGCGCGGTCGGCTTGGGGGGCGCCCCGGGGGCCTCCCCGAACAGCGACCCCTGGCCAGCCTCCCGCTCCTGCTGGAGAAGTTGCGCCTCGCCGAGGATTGTGTCGAGGGCCGCCATCTGCTGGCTCCGGTGGCCCCCCAGGGTGTCGGTGGCCCCGGCCGCGATCAGCGACTCGATGACCCGCTTGTTGCAGAGCCGCAAGTCGACCCGGCCGACCAGGTCGGTCAGGGTGCCGATCCGCTCGGTGGCCCGGGCCGCGATGATCGAGTCGATCGCCCCCCGACCGACGTTACGGACCGCGCCGAGCCCGAATCGGATCCGCTTCTCGCCGACCACGGTGAACTTGAACCCGGACTCGTTCACGTCGGGCGGCAACACCTCGATGCCGAGCTCGCGGGCCTCGTTGATGTACTGGACCACTTTGTCGGTGTCGCCGATTTCGGACGACAGCAGCGCGGCCATGAACTCGGCCGGATAGTGGGTCTTGAGCCAGGCCGTCTGGTACGACAACACCGAATAGGCGACCGAGTGCGACTTGTTGAATCCGTAGCGGCCGAACGTCTCGATCTGGGCCGCCAACTCGTCCATCAGCCGTTTCGGATGCCCGAGCCCGGCGCCCCGCTCGACGAACTTGCCGAGCTCCTGCTTGATCAGCTCAGCGTCCTTCTTGCCGACCGCCTTGCGGAGCACGTCGGCTTCGGCGAGCGAAAAGCCGGCGAGCACGTTGGCGATCCGCATCACCTGTTCCTGATAGGTGATGACCCCGTAGGTCGGCTCGAGCACCTCCTTGAGCGACGGATGCGGGTAGCTGACGGCTTCCAGGCCGAGTTTCCGCTTGATGAAGACGAGGTGCATCCCAGTGTCGAGCGGACCGGGCCGGAGCAGGGCGTTGCTGGCGACCAGATCGTCGAATCGATCGCACTTCATCTGCCGCAAGGTGTCGGTAGCGAGCGGCGACTCGAACTGGAACACGCCCGCGGTGCGGCCCTGCCGGAGCAGGGCGTAGACCTCGGGATCGTCGAGGGTCAACCCGCCCACGTCGACCGTGACGTCGTGGCGCTCCTTGATCGCCGCGACCGCGTCGTGGATCACGGTGAGCGTCTTGAGGCCGAGGAGATCCATCTTCAGCATCCCGACCTTCTCGAGCGCGACCATGTCGTACTGAGTGATCAACGCGTTCTCGCCGTCGGCGGCCTGGCCGGCGCCCTTAGTCGGGGCGGTGCAGACCGGGACGTATTCCGGGAGCGGACCCGGTGCGATGACCACCCCGGCCGCGTGGACCGAGAGATGGCGGGAAATGCCCTCGATCCGGGAGGCCAATTCGGCCATCCGACCGTACACGGGGGAGGACTTCACCAGCTCGGCGAGCTCGGGCACCTTCTTGACGGCCTCGGGGATCGTCAGGCTGTAGGCCGGCCCCGAAGGGATCAGCTTGGTGATCTTGTCGGCGTCGCCCGGGGGGATCTTCAGCACCCGCGCCACGTCCTTGACCGCGGCCCTGGCCTTCATCGTTCCGAAGGTGACGATCTGGCCAACGCTGTCGCGCCCGTAACGCTCTCGGACGTATTCGATCACCTCGCCGCGGCGCTCGAAGCAGAAGTCGACGTCGATGTCCGGCATCGAGACCCGCTCCGGATTGAGGAACCGCTCGAAGAGGAGGTCGAACTTGAGCGGATCGACGTCGGTGATCCTGAGCCCGTAGGCGACCAACGACCCCGCCGCCGAGCCGCGGCCGGGCCCGACCGGGATGCCCCGGTCGCGGGCGGCCGCGATGAAGTCATGGACGATGAGGAAGTAGCCGGCGTACCCGGCCGTAATGATGACCGACAGCTCGTAGTCGAGCCGTTCCTTCACGGCGTCGGGCAGCGGGTCGCCGTAGCGGGCTTTGGTGCCGCGGACCGCGAGGTCGGTCAACAACTCGTTGTCGTCGGCGAACTCGCGCGGTCGCGGGAAACTCGGGAGGAAATAGCGCTTCTCGAAGTCGAACTCGCACAGCTCGGCCACGCGGGTCGTATTGTCGATCGCCTCGGGGTGCTCCTTGAAGAGCTGCCGCATTTCGGCTTCGCTCTTGACGTACGACTCCTCGCCGGTGAACCGAAATCGCTTCGGGTCGTCGAGGTCGGCGCCGGTGCCGATGGCCAGGAGGACGTCGTGCGCCTCGGCATCTTCCCGGCGGAGATAGTGAGCGTCGTTGGTGGCGACCAGGGGCAGGCCGAGGTCTTTCGACAGGGCGACCATCCCCTCGGCGACCAGCTTCTCCTCGCCGATGCCGTGGTCCTGGATCTCGAGCCAGAAGCCGTCGGGCCCGAACAGCTTGGCGAACCACTCCGCCGACCGCTTGGCCTCGTCGTAGCGTTGCTGGCGGAGCCCGTAGGCCACTTCGCCCGACAGGCAAGCGGCCAGGCAGATGAGGCCCTCGCTATGTTGGGCCAGGACCTCTTTGTCGATCCGGGGACGGCGGTAGAATCCTTCGGCGTAGCCGATCGAGGTCAACCGGATCAGGTTGCGATAGCCGACCTTGTTACGGGCCAGCAACACGAGGTGGCTATAGTGAGCGGGAGCCTCGGCCGGTTTCTGCGACGAACGGCGGTCGCCGAACGCGAGATAGGCCTCGAACCCGAGGATCGGCTGGACCTTCTTGGCCTTGGCGGCCTCGTAGAAATGCCAGGCCCCATGCATGTTCCCGTGGTCGGTGAGGGCCACGGCGTTCATGCCGAGCTTCTGGATCTGGTCGATCAGGGCGGGGATCTGGTTGGCCCCGTCGAGGAGGGAGTACTCGCTGTGGGTGTGAAGATGTACGAAGCCCATCAGCCTGGCGTCCCGCAGCGGCCAGCGGGCCACCGCGTGTTGAGTATCGATCTCCCACCAGCGCAGGGTGCCGAGCGCGGCCCCCCGACAGGGTGGGTGACTGGTTGAGTTGTCGGATGTGGAACCGAACCGACGCAAGGCGTCCTTCTTGCCGATATCGGGTGCCACGCCCGCGACGAATTGGGAAGCTATCACCCGGTGCTCTGGTTGTCAAAGTCATTGATTCACAATCATTTGCGGGGGCGTGGTCCGAATGGAACGCCGACTCGATAGACATCTGATGATGGGCCTGCGGGCCACGGTATCCGTGGCAATCGCCGGGGTTGGCGCGGGCTGCGGCGGTGAGGCCGTGGTCGTCCCCCCACCTCCGCCTCCCCCGGTGACGCTGGCCGCCTGCGCCTCGGTCGCGGTGCAAACCTTGGCCGTGGGTGACCACCGGGTCCTCGATCCCGCCCAGTCGAGCGGCTGTGTGCGGGTTCCGGCGGCGGGGGCTCAGGGCGCCGAGTACCTCGTGGTGGCCGCCTCGACCACGGGGTTGGTGTCCCCCTCGGGAGTCAGCGGCCCCTACCACCTCCGGGCCGGCAACCCTGGCGCGGCCGCGGTCAGCGCGGCAGCCGTTCGAGATGGGCCGGCCGGACCCGGGGTGACCTCGGCCGCCGATGCGTTCCACCTCCGGCTTCGGGAAATGGAGCAGGCGTTGTCGCGGGACCCGGCGGCCCGGCTGGCGCCGGCCCCAACGCCGGGGGTCGCCGCGGTTCCGCCGGTCGTCGGGGACGTTCGAACGTTCAAGGTCTGCGCCAACCTGACCTGCGGGCAGTTCGTCGACGTTGCCGCTACCGCTCGGTACGTCGGCACTAAGGCGGCGATCTACGCGGATCAGACCGTTCCCACCGCCGACACCCTGCTGGAGGTCGACTATCAGGACCTGGGCCAGACTTTCGACAACCGGCTTTACGCGATCAACCAGGCCGCGTTCGGCTCCGAGTCGGACATCGACAGCAACCAGCGGATCATCATCCTGATGACCGACGCGGTCAACGCGCTGACCCCGGATTGCACCGGGGGGCGGATCGTGGGCTACTTCTTCGGACTCGACCTGATCACCAGTGGATCGCAATCGGCCAACTCGAACAAGAGCGAAGTGTTCTTCACGTTGGTGCCCGCCCCGGCCAACGGCAACTGCACCGCCTACACCCGACTCAGCGCGGTCCGTAACCTCAAGGCGACGCTGATTCACGAGCTCCAGCATATGATCAGCTGGAACCAGCACGTGATCGTTCGGGGCGGCAACTCGGAAGAAGCCTGGCTCAACGAGGCGCTGTCTCACTTCGCCGAGGAGTTGGGTGGCCGTCTGGTGCCCGACGCGGAGTGCCCCGGATTCAGCTCGTGCCGGAGTCAATACGCTTCGGGCAACATCTTCAACAGCCACGACTTCTTCGAGGATCCCGAGGCCCACTTCCTGATCTACCCGGGGAGCTCGACGGGCACCTTGGAGGAACGGGGCGCGAGCTGGAACTTCCTCCGGTGGGTGATCGATCAGTTCGCCGCCGATAGCCTGATCGGGAGCGACTTCACCCCTAACCTGGTTCAGACCAACGCGCTCGGCGCGGCCAACATCGTGGCGCGGACCGGATCGACGATGGCCCAACTGGTGCCCGAGTGGTTGCTGGCGAGCTACCTCGACGACCGCGCCGGGTTCGTGGCCCAAAGCCCCCGGTTGCGGTTCAAGAGCTGGGGCCTCCGGAGCGTCTGGACCAACCCGGCGAACGCGCAGTTCTTCCCCGGCGGGTTCCCGCTCAAGCCGGACTCCACCGGTGGCACCTACAGCCGCTCGGGTACCTTGCGGGGCGGCAGCGGCCGGCACGTTCGGCTGATCCAGGCGGCCAACGGGGCGGCGATCGACCTGCAGTTGGTGCGAGACGCCCAAGGCACCGCGATCGACCCCGCGCTCGCGGCCCGGATCGGGATCGTTCGGGTTCGCTGACCCCGGGCCCGCTGGGCGGATGGACCGGGTGCTGGGTCCGGACCCAGTGCCGATGGACCGTACCTGCCTGGACGCGGTTCGTGGGGGCCGCTTGATTTCGCGGGTGCATGCTCGATCGGCTCTTCTCGCGGTTCTGGTCGCCACGCCCCTGGTTGCCCAGCCCCGCCGCACCCCGGCGATCCTCTCCTATCCAGCCAACGTCCGGTCGGCCGGGCTGGCCGGAGCCGGCGTGGCGATGACCGGCTACGCGGGCTCGGTGTTCAACAACCCTTCCGGCTTGGCCCCGATTCGGGCGCTGAGCCTCGAGGGCACCATCGCGCGACTCCCTGATCGCAGTACCTATACGATGGGCTCGGCGGCGATTCGTCTGGCCAGCTTCAATCTCGGTGGCGGGTATCAGTACCTCCGATTTCCGAGCGGCGGCCCCATCTACGACAACCTCACCTGGGTCGGAACCGGCGTGTTCCGGCGGGGCGGCCTCGCCCTCGGCACCAGCGGTAAGTACGTCTCGCTCGAGGACTCCGCCGGGGTGATCAGTCGAGCGATGACCACCGACATGGGGGTGACGGTGGCCCTGTTCGACATCGCGGCGCTGGCGGTGTCGGTCCACAATCTCGGTGATTGGGAAGTTTCCAACGGCGGATTGGACCTGCCGAGGAGTTGGCACCTCGGGTTCAGCTTCAACCTGCTCGACACCTACTCGAACGGTCGCTTGCTGGCTACCATCGAGACGGTGTGGGCGCAGCGACAAGAGCGCCGCACGGTGCTCGGGCTCGAGGCAGGCGCGGTCTTCTACGGCATCGGTGTCGTCGGACGGGTCGGCCACGGCGGCCAGGCCGGCGACATCAGCGGGACCTTGTCGAAGACGACCTTCGGCGGCACCATCGTGCTCGGCGAGGCGCGGGTCGACTACGCCTATCAACGGCGGAGCCCGCTCGGCCGAAACGTTCATCTCTTCGGGGTCCGCTGGACACCGTGAAGCGATCGAGGGGCATCGTCATGGGTATTCTGATCGTCGCGTTGACCCTGTTCGCCGGGTATGGCGCGGCGTACCTGGCCAGCGAGGACGTCCGCTATCTGACTCGGGCCGGTCTCGAGCAGACCGCGATTCTCCAAAAGCGTCGCCCCCTGGCCGAGCTTCTCGCGGACAGTTCGATTCCCGCGGCCGATCGGGGCTTCATCGAGCTGGTTCTCGAGACCCGAGGCTACGCCGCTCTGCTCGGCCTGGAGGCCAAGGAGACCTACACCACCTACACCGACGTTGGCCGGGACACCCTCTTGCTCAGCCTGACCGGGTCGAAACGGGACTGCATCTGCCCGGTCACCTGGAAGTACCCGATCGTGGGCCGGGTGCCCTACAAGGGGTTCTTCGACCCGGCCATGGGGGAGCGGGAGGCGGCCAAGCTCCGGGCCAAGGGCCTCGACGTCTGGCTCCGGCCGGCCTCGGCGTACTCGACGTTAGGCTGGTTCAACGACCCGCTTTTGTCGACGGCGCTGATTCGGGACACGGTCGAGCTCGCGGCGCTGGTCTTTCACGAGATCGCCCACAACACTTTGTACCTCAAGAGCGCCACGCCGTTCAACGAGAGCATGGCTCAAATGGTCGGTTACCGGGCGGCCGAGCAGTTCCTCCGGGGTCGGGGCGACTCGGTCTTGGCCGATCGGGCCCGGGACCGCTGGCTCGACGAGATCGTGTTGGCCGGCTACTACCAGCGGCTGATCGATACCCTGACGACCTTCTACGCGACCAAACCGACCGGGGAGGCGCTCGAGGCCGGGCGCCAGGCGATCGCGGTCTGGTCCAAGGGGGAGCTGGAGTCGACTTATGGGCCCCGGCTACGCACCTACCGGGTGGCCCGCCTCGCCGAGCGGCCGATCAACAACGCCCAGTTGGTCGGCGTGCTGCTGTATCGCACTCATCTGGAGTGGTTCGAGCGGTGGTTCCAGCGTCACGGTGAGGTGAAGGCGGCGGTGGCGGGGTTGCGCGAGCTGATGCGGGGCGCGACCGGGGATTCCGCCTTCGCTCGACTGAAGCGGGTCGTCGGCGAGTAGGCGGCGCCCGCCGCCCCCGATAAAGGCCACGTCCGACGGGGTGCCTAACGAGAGCGACACCTGCGCCAGCAGGTCGGGATTCCAGCCGCCGCCCAGGCTGACCCCGTGATAGGGACTGAAGGTGGGCATCCCACCCAGTCGGAATGCCAATGCATCAGTGGCGCCGCCCCTCACGTTGAGTCCGCCCGGGGCTTCCGGCGCCATCGCCACCCCGCCGCCGTTGAGCACCGCCAATCCGACCCTCGCGAGCGGGGGACAAGCACCGGTGGATGGAAACCGCCGCTTGCCGATCGGGGCCAGGTGTCACAGATCGGGTCGCGCCGGGTTCCCTCTGGTGAGACCGACGCCCCAACGGCCCATGACACCGACCCGCGCCCACGCCGTTCCCCTTGTCCTCCTACTCATCGGGGCGACTGCGGCCGCCGCCCAGGATCGGGGCGGGGCCGGCGCAGCCGGCATCGTCGCCGGAACCGTCGTCGACAGCGGATCCGGAAGGCCTTTGAGCCAAGTGGCCGTCGACCTCTCCCCGGGCGGGCAGCGCACGATGACCGACCAGGCCGGTCGATTTACCCTCCGGGCGGTACCAGCGGGGCAGCACACCCTCACGCTTCGGCGAATCGGCTTCACCCCGGTTACTCGGGACGGCTTGGTCGTCCCCGACAGTCAAACCAGGTCCCTCCGGTTGTCGATGCAGGCCGCCGCTGTTCGGCTGGCGGATGTCACCGTCGTACCGGGCTCGTTCTCCTTTCTCGACGCCGGGGCAACCAGTCGACAAACCGTGTCGCGCGCCCGGATCGAAACCGCCCCGTTTGGCGAGGATGTCTTCCGAGCTGTGAATCGACTCCCCGGGCTCGCCTCCGGCGACTATGGCGCGCACTTCTCCATCCGGGGCGGCCGACAGGACGAGACCTTGATTCAGCTCGACGGACTGGAGATCTATGAGCCATTCCACCTCAAGGATTTCGACGGCGGAGCGCTCAGCATTATCGACGTCGACGCGATCGACGGCGTCGAGCTACTCACCGGCGGCTTCCCCGCCCTCTACGGTGACAAGCGTAGCGGCGTCATGAACATCACCTCCCGCACCGCGACCAAGGATGGCACCCGCCTCACGGCCGGCGCCAGCTTCAGCAACATCCACGCGTTAGGCGAAGGGAGCTTTGCCAGCCAAAAGGGCTCTTGGCTCCTCTCCGGCCGCCGCGGGTTCGTCGACTTGGTCCTCGGTATCATCAACAAGAAGGAAACCCAGGCGCCGAGCTACGAAGACCTCTTTGGCACGGTCCGCTACCAGGTCAGCCCGAACCACAACCTCGCCCTGAGCCTGCTTCATGCCGGCGACCGATACCGCTTTGCCATCAGCGGCACCACCGGTTTCAACGACTCCATTCGCACCACCGAGGCCGCCAACAACAGCTACGGCAACACCTACGCGTGGTTGACGCTCAAGTCGTTGCTCGGCCCGAAGCTGGCCGTTCGCACCTTGGCGTCGGTCGGCACCGTGACGGCTCGGCGGTCGGGCAACGAGCAGCACCTGCTCCGTCCTCTCGAACTCTACAGCGTCGAGGGCAAGCGAGACTTCTCGCTGGTGGGGATCAAGCAGGACTACCGGTTGGAAGCGTCCAATCGGCTGGTCCTCGACTGGGGATTCGACGTCCGATCGCTCGATGCCACCTACGATTGGATCAACCGGGTTACCCAGAACCCAGACGATCCCACCCCGGACACCACGGGCTACTATCCGCGGATCACCCGACGCGCCAAGAACACCAGCGGCCGGACGTTCGGCGCCTACCTGAGCAATCGGCTCCAAGTCGCAGAGCCGCTGACCCTCGAGCTGGGCCTCCGGTATGATAAGGCCACCTACACCGGCGACCGCGACTGGAGCCCCCGGCTGCATGGGTTGGTGCGTCTTTCCGAGACCAATACCCTGCGGGCTGGTTGGGGCGTCTATCGTCAGCGGCAGGGCATCGCCGACGAGAACGCCTTTGACCGGCTGAACCGCTATTTCCCCGCGGAGGACTCACGGCAGTGGACGGTGGGGTTTGAGCACCGGTATCCGCGGGGCGGGGCCTTTCGCGCCGAGGCCTACCACAAAACCGGCACCAGGCTGCGGCCAATTCTGCGAAACTGGAAGAGCGGTCTCAACGTGTTTCCGGAATCGGCCGAGGATCGCATCCTCGTCTACCCCGATTCGACCAGGTCCAAGGGAATCGAGTTGTACCACGAGGGCGATATCGGCCGGAAGCTGAGCCTCCGGGCGGCCTATTCCTTCGCGGAAGTGCGCGAGTTTGTCAGCAAGATTGAGCAGGTCAACGATCCGCTCGTCCCACCCTTCAACCGGAGCCACCCCGGGCCGACCGATCAGCGCCACGCCCTCAACGTCGACGTGAGCTACCGGCTAGGGCGGTCCTGGACCGTGGCGGCGGCGCATACCTTCCACACCGGCTGGCCCTATACGCCGGAGAAAGGTGTCACCGTCACTCGGCGGAACGGTACCACCGACTTGGCGGTTCGCCCCGATTCGCTCTATGCCGGCCGGTTGCCCTCCTATCTGCGGACCGACGTCCGGCTCACCCGACGGGTCCTCTCACCGCGGGGCGAGTTTCGCTTCTTTGTCGAGGTCATCAATCTGACGAATCACGAGAACGTCCTTGGCTACGACGTGTTCCGGGTCCGGAACCCGGCGGGGGCGTTGGTGCTGGAGAGTGCTCCGGAGACCTGGTTCTCGATTCTGCCTTCGCTTGGAGTCAGCTGGACCCGGCGATTCTGACCACGGCCGGATCGCCGGGCCTACGACGGCCACCGCCTCGGGAAGTGCTGTGGGGCATGGCCTAAGGAACTGTGCCGCCGGGACCCGACACTCATTGGGCGAGAGCTCCGGCGCGATTGCACCACCCACGACGGGCGATATCGCGCCGAGAAAGCCCACTCCTATGCCACGGCCCGCCGCGCCCGCTCTCGGCGCAATCAGCGCTTCGGGCCGGCGGCCTGGCGGCTCGTCCGGGCGCCCCTGGCCGAGGGACGAGTAGGCGGCGTCGGTCGAGCGAGAGGCAGCTATCCTTCCTCTTCGATCCAACCGAGAGCCCGACGATCCTGATGCAACGGTCGATTGCGGTCGGCGCCATCGTCGTTGTGCGCGGCGGGCTAGCGGCCCCGGTCGAAAAGCGGATATTACCTTGGACCCAGTCGCCGTTTCGGATCCATTGCAACCTTTGGAGTCCCCATGAGGACCGCCTTTCGCGGAACGGCCGCCCTGGCCCTAGTCGTTGGATGCAGCGCCCCGGATGAAAAAACCCTTGGACCGGAGCCGGCCCTTGTTCGCGCCAACAGCGGTCGCACCTGGACCCCAGTTGACCTCGGGTCCGATCCGACCTACTCCGGTAACGTCCCGGAAGCTATCGCTCGCTCGGGACGAATCGCGGGGTACGGGTACCGACCAGGTCTGCCACCGGTGCCATCGGTCACCCGTGAAACTGGCACCTGGCACTACCTAACGCCCCTCGTTGGCGATTCCGGCGCCACCGCGACCGGCGTCAACAGCGCAGGTCTCGTCGCCGGCGTGTCGCAAACCACCACGTTCGGGCCGTTCCGACCGGTCTACTGGCGTGATGGTGGGGTGGCGCAACAGGTGCCGGGTATCACCAGCGGCCAGGCCCACGGCGTGAGCGAAACCGGGTGGATCGTCGGCGAATCGTACGCGCCCCAGTTTCGCGGTTTTCGGTATCGCCCCGGCGGAGCGGTCGAGTTCTTGCAGCCCGGCACGTCGTACCCATTCACCCAGGCCTTTGCCGTCAACGATCTCGGTTGGGCGGCGGGCCAGGTCGCCGGTCCCATGATTTGGTCGCCAGATGGCACTCCTACGCCGATTCGGATGCCCGAGGCCTATACCGACGGCGCTGCCAGGGCGATCAATCGGCGGGGCGACGTCGCCGGGTTCATTGGGAACGATGCTGTGTCATCGAGAGCGTTTGTGCGATACCGTAACCGACCCCTCCAGCTGCTCCAACTTCCGGCGGGAACGTCCATCAGCTACGCGCATTCGATCGATGCCCGGGGCGCGGTCTACGGGTGGGCGGCGGCGGGGACCCCCGGGTCGCCCCTGATGGATTTCATTTGGGTCAACGGGGTTCCTCAGCCGGTTCCCCAGGTGCCTGGCCTCCAGGCATTCGTCTACGGTGTAAACCAGTGTGGCATCATGGTCGGCGCCGCGTGGGATGGGCAGGGGTATCGAGCGATTCGGTGGGATACCGCCTGTTAGGAGGGGGTCGTCGTCAGCGCCGCCGGCGCCAGAGCCAGACTAGGCCGCCGACCAAGGAGCATTGGGATCCCGACGATCACGGTCCACGCGACTCGGGGTGCCTGTCGCCGATCGGTATCGGCCTGGCGTTCTATTGGCGTGGCAAGGGCAAGGTGAACGGGGCCAACGACCCTTACGCGATGATTCTCTTGAACACTTCCAGGTCGATATTCCGTCCGCAGACGACCGCGACGACTTTCTTGCCTTTGAAGCGCTCCTTTCGCTTGAGGAGGCCTCCAACACCCAACGCCCCAGACCCTTCCGACACCAGTCGATGCTGCTCGAACAACAGCCGGATGGACGCCTCGATCTCCCCCTCGGACAGCAGTACGATTTCACTCACCGATCGCTGGCACAGTTCGAGGGTGATGCTGTCGGGATCCACGCTCCCGGCGCAGGTGTCCGCCAGTGTCGGGGACATCTTCGTCCTGACGATCTTGTTGGCTCGCATCGACTCATGCATGACGGGTGAGTTGGACGGCGAAACGCCATACGCCTCGATCGCGGGGTTATGGAATTTGAGCCAACCCGCCGACCCGGTCAGCAGTCCTCCGGCACCGCAGGCAAAGAAGGCCGCGTCCAGATCCGGAAGTTGCTTCGAGATCTCGTAGCCGCAGGTGCCTTGGCCTCCCACCACCAACGGATCGTTGTAGGGCGACACATAGATCTTGCCCTCAGCGTCTCCCACCCGGCGGGCCTCTTCCTCGGCGTCCCACGCGAGGTCGCCAAAAATGACCAAGTCGAGGCCCGCCGCCCTGAGGATACTCAGCCGGGACTCGTCCATGTCCCGGGCTACGTAGATCGTGGCTCGGCGGCCTCGGTGCCGCATCGCCTCCGCGACCGCGAGTGCGTAGTTGCCGGTGGACGCCGAAACGACCCCTCGGTCCAGCTCGGCTTCTGTCAGCGACAGGATTTTGTTGATCGCTCCGCGATACTTGAAGGACCCGGTTCGTTGCACCAGATCCAACTTCAGCCAGACCTCGCCGCCGATTTGGTCGCTCAGGAATCGCGAAAACTCGAGCGGCGTGGGAGAGAGGTAGTCCTTGGTTCTCTCGTGCGCCTGCTGTACCAGCTTCGGTACGTCAAGATGCTGCTGGACTTCAACGGACACGGAGGTCTCCCTTGCTGTTCGCGCCACTCACCATTGTGGCTATTTGAATGTCCTGGATCGCCACGCCGGTCAAATCCGCCACCGCGATCTGTTTGTCATTCGTTCGCCCCACACCTGGATTCTTGATGACGTTACCCAACTCGAGAATGGAGCTCTTCTGTATCTTGCCGGTTCACGGCATGGAAGCACTCGCCGTGACCGACGCCCTGGGAAATGCTGTCCGCGACGACCCGATCGGCCCCGCCGAGCAGGGCGGCTTCCAACTCCTGCTTGCGGCGATCCTCCGAACCCATGGCGGTGACGCGGGTGCCCGGTTTGACCTGATCAGCCCGAATCAGCGCCTCCCCGGCCGATGTCGTGGTCACGACGAGGTTGCACTCGGACACCAGTTCATCGATACCGCTCGCCGCCCGGATCTTCAAGCCTGACGAACCGTCTTCGAAAGCCAGTCCACTAGCCCGAGGCTACTTCAACCCGATCCGCTTGACCATGTCGCCGTACCGAGGATCGATTTTCAACGGGCGGTAGCCAGCGGGCCAGAAAGACCAGCGCCATGCCGCCCTGACCCAACTCGCGCTCCAGGGTGTAGCGGCCGGTGAGCCGGGTGGCGAGGCGTTCTTGGAGTTCGGACATGGCGAGTGAAGATGGCCCCGGAGCCCGTTAGAGGCTAGAGGAGCGGTGGGCTAGTGTCGGTTGGCTTGGTCATGCTCTCCGACACTGGCAGCGCTCCCAGTTACCCAGTGCCTGGGCTTCGAAGGTGCTTTTGCTCGCCCACCCGATACGCCTCGATCAGCCACGCCCGAAACTCATCGTCGATCTCGCCGAGTCCACTGAGCCGGAACGCATGAAGGTGATTGCGCGGCGAGAAGGTCTCGATCTTCCGAAACCTGGCGTTTTCCAAACGACGTGACAGCACGACATGGCCGTCAAGCCATCGTTGACGAGGCGTCACTTGGGCGAACGACATCCGCACCTGAAACGCGATCCGAGTCTTCTCGGGAAGCACCCGAACCGGACCGATCTGCCGAATGGCGGCGACGACCGCGTCGAAGAGAACCCGGATCTCCGGGGGTTTCCCTTCGAAATGGTGGGTGAGGGAATGCCGCCCGCACGCGTGAGTCTGATTGCGGTTGGCAAAGGCGCGGCGACAAGCGGGGCAGCGCCACAGCGGCGGACGATGTGCCATTCGCGAGCCTCGTTCGAGTCCTCGGTACGCCTAACGCTGCCCGACCCACAATATCGGAAACCGACGATCTACCCCTCAGTCCGCGCACCCGGCGCGGTGGAACTCTGGTAACCTCTCTTCTGGTAATGCGGACGACGTCATTCTACGTCAAGTCCATACCTGACACCTATCGACCAGCCGCGTCGAGCAGGGCTCGGCCGAGGGCTCGCGGGTCGGCGCCGCTGCCGTTGATCAGCACCACCACGCCGATCTGTTCCGAAGGAGAGAGCAGAATGCTGCTCGCAAAGCCGGGATCGCTGCCGCTGTGATAGACCAGTTCGCGGCCGTCCTCCACCGGAAGGAACCAGCTGAGCCCGATGGCCATGCTATCGTATGGGAATACGTAGCCCGCCCTGCGCGTCTGCTCGGCGATAGTCGCTCGGATGTCCCGGTATGGGCGCCAGAGCTCATCGTAGGCGGAGGCCGGCAGGATACGCCGCTGATCGAGGGCGCCGCGTCCCAGGTTGGCGGCCGCCCATCGGAGCATGTCGTCGACCGTGGAGTGGAGGGTAGAGCTGCCAGCGTGGCGGCGATTGTAGGGATAGTAACCGACCGCGCTACCATCGCGCCGGTGACCGAGCGCCATCCGGGCGGAGTCGATGTCGCTCATCAACAACGTACTGCGCAACATGCCAAGCGGAGTCAGGATGCGCTGTTGAATGACGGCTTCGAAGGGCCGGCCGTCGGCTTTGGCGATCGCATCCGCGAGCACGTCGAAGCCACGGTTGCTGTAGCGCCAATCTGATCCGGGCGCGAAGTCGAGGTGCACGGGCGCGAGCCTACGAACGTATCGCTCGACCGCCCCATCATCGTACTCCGGGGTGGTCCAGCCGAAGTCGCTCGTGTCGCCCATGCCAGCCGTGTGAGTCAGCAGTTGCCGGATGGTGATCCGATCGGCGCCGGGCCCCTGCATGGAGAAATAGGGCAGGTAGCGACGCAGTGGGCAGTCGAGGCAGATCTTGCCTTCGTTCACGAGCTGCATCACGGCGGTCGCAACGAACGGCTTGGTGACCGACGCGAGGTGGAAGACAGTCTCGCCGTCGATCGGTGGCGACCCGGGCCCATCCTGATGGCCCACGCCCATCCGGAGAATTACCTCGCCGCGCCGCCAGACCCCGGCGGCAAGCCCGGGCAGTCGATGTTCCTCCGCAAAGTCCCGGACGATCGCCTTGAGCGCCTGGGGTGTGCCGGATTGGGAGGCGGCCGACTGACTGGTGCGCGAGCATGCCGCGACCCACAACAGCGCCCCGACCGCCGCCCATACAACTCTCCCGCGAGCGATAGTGGAGTACGGGCGAACGTTCGCGTCGACCGAGTTGCGCATGGATACTCTCAACCCAAGACGGGAAACCAATCGGACGAGCTAACGGCTTCGTCTTAACTGGCGGGCGGCGTACGGGACTGAGCGGCCGGGCCGTCCTTCCAAGAACATTGGGGCGCGGCCGCGACTTCGCAACTGGCGCCTGCTGCGGCCGTCCAGTTCAAGACTGGGCTAGACGGCCGAACGTCGGCTCAGGCGCCACCCAGCCGCCGGTAGCTTCACCGACGCACACACCGGACCGCCGTCTTGGGCTCGCCCCGGGATGCGCACCTCCAACCGCGCCGTACCGCTGGAAACAGCGGCCTCGAGCTGGTTTGGCGGAATCGACGAAAGCGGCACCTTTGCCCTGCGGTCCCAACAGGAATCGGCCTGCCCCGCGCGGCGACCCGAGTTAACGTATACGAACCGCCCGGCCGGTGGGCCTTGGGTGAAGGGACCGAGGAGGGTTCGGGCGCCGCCCGGTCTGGTAGCACCCAGCCGAACCGCAAAGTCGAATACAACGGCCGACGGCGTGACGTCCGTCGGCTCGACGAGGTCGGCCCGGCCTCGCTGTAGGCACATTCGGACCCCGGGTACCGGGTCCTCGATCACGATGCGGAGCGCGAGCTCCGGCTGCGGCTCTCGACTCATCGATCCTTGCCCCTTAGCCAGGTCGCCTAACGTCAGCACCGACCATCGTTACACGGGCCAGTCGAGCGGACGCACTAGCGCACCACCGGAAAGTACCAGACCCGCCGCACCAGGCCGGCCCGAATTTCGTACACGGAGAGGGACGCTTGGGATCTTGGACCCGATGCTGCCATCCAGTGCACCCGCTCACGTGCCGACACCCACGGCCCGAGCGTCGTGAGTGTCTCGAGCTCCGAACGGGCCGAGGGAAGCTGTCGGAAGTAACCGCCCATCTGTTCGCGGAGGACGCCCACGCCGCGCGCTTCGATCGTGACCGAGTCGCCAGCTACGCTGAGCCAGACAATCTCTGGTGCGACGAACGACAACAGGGCGTCCAGATTGTGCGCGTTGAACGCCTGAACGAACCCGCGCACGACAGCTTCCGGGGTTGTGTCGCGTGGCGCCGTCGACTGACCGTCGAGCAGTCGCGGAGCGAGCGCGACCAGTGCGACCGTGCAGAGGACGCAAGTCTTCACCAGCAATCTGGGCACCGTGAGCACCGATGTTGCTCCGTCAACGTTGGCTTCTTCTGCGGCCGTTCAAAGGCTACCGCAGCCCGGCCGTCGGCGGCAAGCGTCGTTAGACGGCGTGGGGTACACTCTCGCCGCTACCGCGGTCGGACCTCGCCAAACCGCAGTGTGTTGCCGTCTCGATCCCGAAAGTATGCCTCCCGGTTGCCCCACGATTGGTTCTCCGGACCGAACGTCGGCGTCACACCGGCCTGGCCCGCCGCGCGGACCATCGCATCGACATCCCGCGTCATGAAGTAGACGACCGCACCGGCCTCAGTCACTGGGTGCTCGGTCAGGAACACCTCGACATCGTTCTGGCGAATGCACATGAGCCACGGCGCGCCGGCTGTCATCTGGTGCTCTGAGCCACCTTGAAGCCGAGCGCCGCGTAGAAGGGGAACGCCCCGCGCGCACTCGACACGCGCAACGTCGGAATCGCTCGCGAGACGAGTGGAGCTTCGGCGGTGCTCAATGCAGCTTCTCCTTGGAGGAAGACCTGGCGCCCGCGACCGGCGCCGGCGCCGACTGCGCCGGTCCGGCCAGCGCGGCGTGCACCGCTTCTCGATACCGGGCCACGTTGCTCCGCTTGACGTCCTCGAACCCGCGGATCATGTCGGGAAGCCGAGCTAGTTTGGCGACCCGGTCCTGCCGGTCGGCGGTGAGCCGTTCCATCTCGGCGTCGATCAGGTCGCGGTACTCCCCGACCAGGGTCCGTTCCAGCCGGCGAATCCCATCGTAGCCGAAGAGATCCAGCGGCGTGCCCCGGAGCCGACGCATCGCGCGGAGCAGCGCGAAGACCGGTCGGAACCATCCCCCAAACCCGATCTTGCCCTTGACGCCGAGAGCCCGAAGGATCGGCGGATGGAGTTGGAACTTGACCTCGGCGCCTTGCCCGAACGCCTCGCCGAGCGCGGCCGAGAAGGTGGGGTCGAGGGCCAACCGAGCCACCTCGTACTCGTCCTTGTACGCCATCAGCTTGTGGAGGTAGCGGGCCACCGCCTCGGTGATCGGCGTCCCGCTTCCGAGCCGGGTCTCCCGTTCCAGCACCCGACCAACGAAGGTCACGTAATCCGCGGCGTAGCGGAGATTCTGATAGGCCACCAGATCGGGCACCCGGCTGTCGAGGAGCCGGCGCACCTCGCCGGTCGCGCCAATGCCGTCGATCAGCGAGCGCTCGGCCGGCGCGGGCGACGTCGGCGGGGCCATCAGCGCACCCGGGCGAATCGCCGCGAGCCCGCCGACCCAGGCCGGGTCGATCACCGCTCGGCGGCCGACCCGAAACGCCTGAACGTTCGCCTCGGCACCGGTGCCGTTCAGGGTGATGGCCTGCTCGATGCTGGCGGCGGCGAGGGGGATGAGGCCCCGCTGGAACGCGGCCCCCACCACGATCAGGTTGGCCGGGAGGTGCGATCCGAACAACGACTCGGCGATCCGCTCGGCGTCGAGATAGACGTTGTCCCCCGCCCGTGTCACCGCGTCGATCCGGGCATGGAGCGTCGAGTCGGCGGGGAAGTCCACCGCGGTGTTGCGGACCATCAACCCGGTCGGCACGTGGCTCGACGAGATCACCGCGACGGTGCGGTCGGGACGGGCCCGGCTCAGGTGGCGCGGATCGCTCGCGGTGAGGACGTCGAAACCGAGGTAGGCGTCAGCCTCGCCGACCGCGACCTTGTTCGAGACCTCCTCCGTGGCGCCGAAGATCTTAAGGTGGGAGACGACCGCGCCACCCTTCTGGCTCAAGCCCGTCTGGTCGAGGCAGCGGACCGACTTGCCCTCGAGAACCGCCGCGGTGGCGAGAATCTGGTTCACCGTGACGACCCCGGTGCCCCCGATGCCCATGCAGTAGAGGTTGGTGTGATCGCCGGAGACGAGGGGAGTCGGCGCCGGCAGGTCGGCCCCGATCTGGACCGCGGGCCGCGACCGCTGCTTGACGGCCCCGGTCTGCGGGATCACCGTGACGAATGACGGGCAGTCGCCATCGAGGCAGGAGTAGTCGGTGTTGCAGGACGACTGGTGGATCTGGGTCTTTCGCCCGAGTTCGGTTTCCACCGGGATGACGCTGAGGCAGTTCGACTTGACGCCGCAGTCGCCGCAGCCCTCGCAGATCCGTTCATTGATGAAGACGCGCTTGGGGCGAACTGGCGCCTTGCCGCGTTTGCGCTGGCGGCGGAGGTCGGCGGCGCAGTGCTGGTCGTAAATCAGCGCGGTGACGCCGGGAATGTCGCGAAGTACGCGCTGGGCCTCGTCGAGCCGATCGCGCGACCAGACCTCGACCCCAGGGGCGAGGTGGACCCCGTCGTAGCGAGAGGTCTCGTCGGTGAGCACCAGGGTGCGCTTGACTCCTTCGGCGGCCAGTTCGCGGGTCAGATCGGGCACCGTCAGGCCCCCGTCGACGTGCTGGCCCCCGGTCATCGCGACGGCGCCGTTGTAGAGGATCTTGTAGGTGAGGTTCACCCCCGCCGACACGGCCTGCCGGATCGCCAAGCTGCCGGAGTGGAACAGGGTCCCGTCACCCAGGTTCTGGAAGAGGTGCGGCGTCTCGGTGAAGTACGAGGCGCCGACCCACTGGGCGCCCTCGCCACCCATGTGGGTGAAGCCGGCGCCGATCCGGTCCATCATCACCGCCATCCCGTGGCACCCGATCCCCGCCGCGGCGATCGAGCCCTCGGGCACCACCGTCGAGCGGTTGTGCGGACACCCGGAGCAGAAGTAGGACAGCCGTTGCCCGCCGGGGCCTAACGGCTGGATCGACGCCGGCGTGGACGGCCGGAGCCGCTCGAGCCGCTCCCTCAGCAACTCGGCCGGTAGCCGTTGGGCCAGCCGAGCCGCGAGGATCGGGGCGATCAGGTCGGCCTCGAGCTCACCGTGGCCCGGCACCAGGAGCGCGCCGCGCTCGTCCTGTTTGCCCACCACCCGGGGGTGGTCGGCCATCGAGTAGAGCGCGTCTTTGACCAGGAGCTCGAGGAAGGAGCGCTTCTCCTCGATCACGACGACCTCTTCGAGCCCGCGGGCGAACTCACGCACCGAGTCGGGCTCGAGCGGATACAGCATCCCGACCCGGTAGAGCCGAATCCCGTACCCGGCCAGGTCGGCTTCGGAGAGTCCCAGCCGGTGAAACGCTTCCCGGACGTCGAGGTAGGTCTTCCCGGCGGCGATCACGCCGAGCCAGGCGTTAGGCGCGTCGAGGGTGGTGCGGTTGAGGCGGTTGGCGGCCGAGAAGCGGCGAGCGGCCTCGAGCCGACCCTCCCAGACCTCCTGCTCCGTCATCAGGTTGTACGGCGCGAACAGGTTGTGGCTCTGGACCGGTTGCCATGGTTTGCCGCGGTAGCTCCACTCGGGCAGCTGCCACCGCCACCGGTCGGGTCCCACCAGCGCGCTGGAGAACTCGTCGGCCACGTTGGTCATCACCTTGAAGCCGACCCACAGGCCCGAGTAGCGCGACAGCGCGAATCCGGCCGAACCCAGGTCCAGCACGTCCTGCACGTCGGCGGGAAAGAGGACCGGCATCTGGGCATCGAACAGCGCCACCTCCGAGGCCGACGGAATGGTCGAGGACTTCGAGGCCGGATCGTCGCCCGCGATGGCGAGGACCCCACCGTTCCGGCCGACGCCGGTCAGGTTGGCGTGCTTGAACGCGTCGCCCGAGCGGTCGACGCCGGGGCCCTTGCCGTACCACATCCCGAGGACGCCGTCGTACTTGGGATTCGGAAAGGAGTTGGCCAGTTGACTGCCAAAGACGGCGGTGGCGCCGAGATCCTCGTTGACGCCCGGGACGAACCGAACGTGGTGCTCGGTCATGATCCGGTGGTTGGCCTGGAGCAAGAAGTCGAAACCACCCAGCGGCGAGCCCCGGTAGCCGGAGACCAAGGTGGCGGTCCTGAGCCCCGCCGCCCGGTCGGCTTTGTGCTGGTCGATCGGGAGCCGGACCAGGGCCTGCACTCCGGAGAGCACCACGGCCCCTTGGTCGAGCAGATACTTATCGTCGAGTGAGTAGGCCGGGGCGCTCGTCATCCCGCGAATTTATCCCGTCTGGGCTCGAAGCGCTTGCTTGTCGATCTTTCCGATCGGCAGCATCGGAAACTCGGCGGCGACGATGAACCGCTTCGGCACCTTGTAGTTCGCCAGTCGCTCGCGGCAATGAGCGGCGAGGTCCTCCGCACTGACGGTCTTGCCAGCGGGAACCAGGACGAACGCGTGGCCCACTTCCTGGTAGAGTGGGTCGGCGACGCCGATCACCGCAGCCATCGCCACGTCGGGATGGCTTTCCAGGACCAGCTCGATCTCCCGCGGGTAGACGTTGTAGCCCCCGGACTTGAACATCTCCTTGAGCCGGCCGATCAACTGGTAGCTGCCGTTGGGTCGCTCCACGGCGAGATCGCCGGTCCGCAGCCAGCCGCTGGCGGTGAACAGCTCGCGGGTGGCCTCGGGCTTGTTCCAGTATCCCAGAGTGACGAACGACCCCTTGACCTGGATTTCGCCAGGCTCTCCCTTGGCAACCGGGGCGTCCTCGTTGGCGATCCGGAGCCGGTAGTCCGGCACCGGCCAGCCCACCGAGTCGGCGAGGGTTTCCATCTCATCGGCGTCGAAGGTGAACGTCACCGAACCGACCGTCTCCGTCATCCCGTAGGCGTTGGCCAGGGCGGGGCACTTGGCTCGTAACCGATGGATCAGATCCACCGGCGCGGCGGCGCCCTCCCAGATGATGAGCTGAACCGTGGAGAAATCCGTGGTCGCCCATCGAGGCGACGAGGTGATCAGCTGCAACGCGGTCGGGACGTGGCCGAAGAAGGTGATCCGCTCTCGCTCGACCGCCTCCAGCATGGCCTCGGGGTCGAACCGCTCCTGGAACACGATGGTGCCGCCCGGGACCAAGGTGTCGACGGTGATGTCGCCGACGCAACCGATGTGGTTGATGGGCATGTTGTTGATGACCCGGAGCGGGTCGACTGGCCAGATCGCGTGCTGGACCCGGGCGACGTGGACCAGACTGGTCTGGTTGATCAGGGCCCCTTTGGGACGGCCGGTGGTGCCGCTGGTGTAGACGATCAGGGCGGGAGCGTCGGGGTCGATCGCCTGCCGGGCCGCCTCGAGCCGGTCGTCCGAAACGGTCTTCCCCCCCGCCAGGAAGTCGGCCATCGACATGGCCTTGACCAGACCGCCGGCGCCCGCGGTGTCGAGGAGGACGATCTGGCCGACACATTCGTGGACCGCGAGCCCCGCAAGCTCGTCCCGGTAGTCCCGACCCTCAATGGTGGTCCGAGCGAACACCAGCGTCGGCGTCGCGTCCGTCACCGCGTAGTCGAGCTCGCGGCGCTGATAGCGGGGGTTCAGTCCGAGCCAGATGGCGCCGATCGAGGTGGTGGCGAGAAAGGTGACGTAGTAGTCCGGATGGGGCGATGACAGGGTGGCGACTCGATCGCCGGGACGGACCCCGGCGGCCAACAGCCCCGCCGCACAGGCATCGATCCGCGGGGCCAACTCGCCGTAGGTCCAGCGGAGGTCGCCGAAGACCACCGCTTCTCGCTCCGGGGCCCGACCCGCCCAATGCCGGGGGTAGTCGACCAACCGGGTGAGCTTGGGCGCCCGGCTCGACTCCGGGAGCGGGCGGGCCGGGCGAACGAAGCTCATCCGTTGGGGCGTGGCGCCGAGCCCTGTTTCGCGGCGATCCGACGATGGCCGGCGCCGCTCACCCACAACCCCAACCACTCGGCCACCAGGGCCGGCCGCTCCCGACCCTCGATCTCCACCGTGACGCCGTACTTCGTCTTGAACTCGTCGGGCCGCACCTCGTCGAAAGCGAGCAGGGTGAAATGGGCCCGAATCCGGCTGTTGACCGGGACCGGCTCCACCAGCCGAAGCCGGTCGAAGCCGTAGTTCAAGGCGTAGCCGCCGTCGTCCGCCCCGGTGCTGTTGAGCCAGCCTAACGCGTGGTGGCTCAAATGGGTCAAGAGCGACGCGGTCAGGAACCCGAACGCGATGGTCGTCCCGAACGGACTCTGCCGCCGGCACCACTCCGGATCGACGTGCATCGGGTCGGGGTCGTCGGTCGCTTTGGCGAAGGCGTCGATCCGGGCTTGATCGATAACCATCCAGGACGAGGTGCCGATCGGCTGGCCCACTTGGGACCGAAGCCGGGCGATGGCGGGCTGGAGCATAGGGCGGCCGAGGGCGAAAGGTCGACGGAATATAACAAGTGTTGTGTAACGGGCGAGTGGCCAAACCGGGACTCAGGTGCTACTATCGGGGCCCGATTCCCGCATCGATTTCCAATGGATACCGCCTTCGTCACCCGAGAAAAAGACCGCCTCCTTCGCGAGCTCACCGAGTTTCTCGCGATTCCGAGCGTCAGCACCCTGCCGGCTCACGCCGGGGACTGCCGCCGCGCCGCCCAGTGGCTGGTGGACCAGTTCCGCCGGCTCGGCTGCACGCCGAGCTTGCTGGAGGGTGACGGCCATCCGGTGGTCTGGGCGGAGGGACCCGCCGTACCAGGGGCCCCGACCCTGCTCGTCTACGGCCACTACGACGTCCAGCCGGTCGATCCGCTCAACGAGTGGAAGACCCCGCCGTTCGAGCCGACGGTCCGCGACGGGCGCCTCTATGCCCGCGGCGCTGCCGACGACAAGGGCCAGGTCTATTGCCTGCTCAAGGCGTACGAGGCCGTCCTGGTCAACGGGAAGCCGCCGATCAACATCCGCTTCCTGATCGAGGGCGAAGAAGAGTGCGGCGGTCACGTGCTCGCCGACCTGCTCGCCAAAGAGCCGGACCGGGCCCGGGCCGATGCGGTGCTGATCTGCGACATGTCGTACTACGACGTCGGCTGGCCCGCCGTGTATACCGCGCTGCGGGGGCTTTGCTACGCGGAGATTCACGTCCGCACCCTGCAGCGCGACCTCCATTCGGGGACCTACGGCGGGGTCGCGCCCAACGCGATGGAGACCCTGGTTCGGCTCCTCTCCCGGTTGAAGAGCCGGTCCGGCAAGATCAACATACCGAAGCTGTACAAGGCGGTCGAGAAGCCGTCGAAGCGGGAACTCAAGGTCTGGGGCCAGTTGCCGTTCGATGAGGAGCGATACCTCAAGGAAGAGCTGACCGCCAGCGCCGCCACTGGCCTGGAAAAGTTCTCCATCATGGAGCGGACCTGGGCGCTGCCTACTCTCGAGATCCACGGGATCAAGGGCGGCTTTGTGGGCGAAGGCGCCAAGACGGTGATCCCGGCCGCCGCGATGGCCAAGGTGAGTCTCCGCCTGGTGCCGGGGCTGCCGTTCGCGAAGGTGGCCAAGTGGCTCACCAAGACCGTGGCCGAACTGGCGCCCGAGTACGCCGAGGTCGAGGTCCGGATTCTCCATGGCGGTGACCCGGTGCAGGTCGACGTGTCGGCGCCGGCGTTCGCGGTGCTCGATGCCGCCTTCACCGAGGTGATCGGGCGGGGCACGGTGCCGATTCGGGCCGGTGGCTCGATTCCGGTGGTCACCGAGCTGGCCAAGAGCGGCTCGCCGATCATTCTGTCGGGCATCGGTCTCCCCGACGACTGTTTGCACTCGCCTAACGAAAAGCTCGATCTGCAACAGTTGTGGGAGGGAATCCAGGTCTTCGCGCGGTTCTACGAGAAGCTCGCCGAGGCGAAGTAACTAGGGGCGTTTGTGGGCCCCGGAGTAGCGGGCCTCGGTGCGGGCGTGGAGCTCATCGACGCCGATCAGGGCCCGGACGCTGGCGATGACCCCCGCCACCATGTCGTCGGCCCAGTAGGGATCGGGTCGGTCCGCGGCCGGAAGCTCGGCCGCTTTTCGTTCCAGGAACTGAATCGCGGTGGCGATCCACTCGCTCTGGGCCGCGGCGTTGAGCGACCACGACGCGGTGGCGCGCAACTCGAGCTCGCTCAGTTCCTCGAGAAACGGCTCGATTCCCTCGATCGCGGCGGTGGAACGCAGCCGCTCGGCGATGCCGGTCAACAGTTCGCCGCGTTCGCTTTCCTGCGGCTCGGGCAACGGGGCGAGGTAATGGCGTTGGTCGGCGACCATCTCGGCGAGGCGAACGCAGACGGCGCGAATCGGCGGGGTGAGCGCCAGGGGGGCTTCCTTGGACCAACTCGACGCGGCTCGCATGATGTCGCGAACCTTCGTGTCGACGTCCTCGTCAATCTTGCGGCGCTGCCCTGGATCGACCATAGCGGCCGTAAGATAAGGCGGTCCCCCCGCTAGCGCCTCGGTCCCCGGCGCATTCGGAGGTAGTCGTCGCTGCCGTAGCGCTCCTCGCTCCAGGGATCGCCCCGCATGTGGTACCCGTTCTCCTCCCAGAACCCGGGCTCATCCTCGCGCAGTATCTCGATGCCGGTCACCCACTTGGCGCTCTTCCACAGATAGAGATGGGGAACGACGAGCCGGACCGGTCCGCCGTGTTCGGGAGTAAGGGACTCCCCATTGTGATCGGTCGCCAGGAGATTGCCGGGGCGATCGAGGTCGGCCACCGGGAGGTTGGTGGTGTAGTCCGGCGCGGCGTGAATCAAGGCATGGCTGGCGCCCGGCCGAACTCGAGCCTCGGCCAGCAGCGCAGAGACCGGGACCCCGGTGAAGGTGTTGTCGAACCGACTCCACCGGGTGACGCAGTGGATGTCGCAGAGCACCGCCTGGCGCGGCCATCGGTCGAGGTCGGTCCAACCGATCTCGAACGGGTTGTCTACCTCACCGAAGACCCGGAACCGCCACCGGTCCGGCGTGATGTGCGGAACGTGGCTGTAATGCAGCACCGGCCACTTCTTGGTGATGATCTGGCCGGGTGGCAGCCGGTCGGCGGCGGTGCGAACGTCGATGGGATCGGTCAAGAGTCGTCTCCGCGGCGGGCCAAGCCAGAATAACGCCGGCGGAGCTACGCCGGTTCCCCGAGGACATGGCGAGGGTCAGTCCAGGCGATGGGCCGATCGAACACCCGACCGATCGCCTCGGCCACCTCGACTTTGACCCGGCGATCGAGGTCGGCCTCGCCAGCTTCGGTGGCCTCCTGCCGGACGCTGGTCATCGAGACCCCGTGGAGCCCGCAGGGCACGATCAGGTCGAACAGATCGAGGGCCGTGGTCACGTTGAGGGCGAAGCCGTGGAAGGTGACCCACTGCTTCACGTGGATGCCGATGCTCGCGATCTTCCGGCCCCGGGTCCACACCCCGGTGCGGCCGACGTTGCGCTCGGCGGGGATCCCGAACCGCTCCAGCGCGACGATCAGCGCCTCCTCGAGCTGGCGGAGGTACCAGTGGAGGTCGGGTCGGTGGCCCTCGAGATGGAAGATCGGGTAGCCGACCAACTGGCCCGGGGCGTGGAGGGTGACGTCGCCGCCGCGCTCGACCTCGAATACCTCGATGCCCCGCTCGCGGAGCTGGTCGGGTCCGAGCGGCAGGCTGCTGGCCTGGGTACTCCTGCCTAACGTGACGACGGGGTCGTGCTCGAGGAGGAGGAGGAGGTCGTCCGGCTGGCGACCGTCGATCCGCTCGCGGCAGAGCCGCCGCTGGAGCTCGAGCGTCTCGCCGTAGGGCACCCGGCCGAGCTCGACGGCGCGGATCGGGCCGGGCCGCGGGCTCACGTTGGCGCGGCGAGCCGCCGGCCGACCCAGGCCGCGAGCCCGAAGGCGATCACCGCGAGGGCGGCGGTCCCGAGCCGGCCGGCCAGGCGGTCGGCGCCCATCGCGAGGAGCGAGGCCATGAAGCTCGCGAAGAACCCGACCATCGCGAACATGCCCTGGCGAAAGGCGTTCTTGACCGGCGCCATGACCCGCCAGATCGTGATCGCCGCGACCAGACAGGACGCCAGGGTGCCGAAGAACAAGGTCAAGGCGACCGGATCGTCGACACTGAGCGCGGTGGCCGGCGGCTGGCTGGCCTGGAGGGTCCGTACCCCGAGGCCGACCACCGCGTTGCAGCCGATCCCCAGGAGGACGCCGAGCGCCAGGCCTCCGATGGCCAGGCCGAGGTAGTCTTCCTGGGGGGCATCGGGGCCCATCGGGTGGAGTGATTCGGGGCTCGTCACGGGCAGAAAACTACCACCAAAATCGGTCGGGGGGGCGTCAGGGCGTTGGCTTGGTCGCCGCCGGACCGAACCCTTGCCGATCCATCCGGCCCCAACTCTTGGTCTTCCTGAACACGGTGAACATCCCGCGCAAGCGCCACAACATGGTGAGCTGCCGGTAGCCGAAATTCTCGATCACCGCGAGCCAGAGGAGTCGGTAGAGGTCGCTCCGCTTCGGGTAACGCCGGAAGCCCATCTCCTCGAGCGCCACCGCCGTGATCGACAGCGCGATCCCGAGGCCGATGGCGAGGGTGAGAAAGGCGAGGGCGAACGCCGGCGACAACCGCCCGAGCGCCGCGGCGACGCCGAAGCTCAGGTACCCGGAGATCTCGACCAGCGGCGCCAGCGCCTCGAGGAAGGCGAAATAGGGAAACGCCACCATGCCGATCCGGCCGTACTTCGGATTGAACAGCATGACCCGGTGCCGGGTGAGGGTCTCGATCAGCCCCCGTTGCCAGCGATCGCGCTGGCGGCCGAGCACCTTGAGGGTTGCCGGACACTCGGTCCAGGCCACCGGGTCGGGGACGAAGCCGATGGTATAGGGAATACCGTTCTCCAGGCAGTGGCGATGGAGCCTAACGACAAGCTCCATGTCCTCACCCACCGTGTCGGTCGCGTAGCCGCCCACCGCGATGACCATGTCGCGGCGAAAGACGCCGAACGCGCCGGAGATGATCAGGGTCGCTTCCATCTCGTGCCAGCCCATCCGGCCGGCGAGGAAGGCGCGGAGGTATTCGAGCACCTGGAACCGGGGCACCAACTCCTTGGGAAGCTGGACATTGGTGACGGTTCCCTCGTTGACCGTGCAGCCGTTGACGATCCGGATGATCCCTCCCGCCGCGACCGTGCGGGCGTCTTCGACGAAGGGGCGAACGATCCGAGTGAGCGCCTCTCGCTCGAGGAGACTGTCCGCGTCCATCCCGCAAAAGATCGGGGTCCGGCAGTAGTTGAGCCCGGCGTTGAGGGTGTCGGCCTTGCCGCCGTTCTCCTTGTCGATCACCCAGAGCTTGTCGTGGTGCTTGCTTCGGTAGATGCCCCGAATCGCCTTGGTGGGGATGTCGCCGACCGGCAGGCGGTAGCCGGGCTCCAGGTCGAAGGCTTCGGTGAGCCGGGCCAGGGTCTGGTCCTTGGACCCGTCATTGACCACGATGATCTCGAAGTCAGAGTATCGCAGGGTCAGGAGGGACCGGGTCGCCTCGACGCAGGTGGGCTCCTCGTTGTATGCCGGGGCGATCAGGGTGATCGGCGGCATCCCGGCACTGCCAAGGAGGTCTTCGATCTCGAGCGAGCGGAGCCGGCGCACATAGCGGCGAAGTGAGTAGAAGGCGAACAACCCGGTGACGAAGTAACCGATGTTGAGCACGAAGAAGTAGCTCAACACGACGATGTTGAAGGCGTCGAGGAACCAGAGCAGAAGTGAATACATCAGTCGAGGTTCCCGGCGAGCAGTTGGCGAACCAGTTCGGCCCGGGGATGGTTGGTCTGATCGAGGATCGAGACCGCCGGCAGCGCGCGGGCATCCCGAAGGGCCTCGGCGGCGCGGAGCGCCACCCAGGGCGAGGGATCCTCGAGCGCGGCGGTCAAAGTCGGGATATCCTCCGCTCGAGCGACTTGGCCGAGCGCCTGGATGGCGCGGGCGCGGATGATTGCCTCGGGGGACCGGGTGTGGTGGCGGACCGCCTCGACGTGCTTGGGCTGTCCCATGTGGGCGATCAGGTTCAGCGACGCCGCGATCAAGTCCCGGTCGGTCTCCGTGAGGAGCAGGCGAGCGGCCAGCTCGGCGCTGGGGTAGTCGTTGAGCTCGCGGAGCGCGTCGGCGGCCACCGCCCGAACCCGGGGATGGAACTCCGGGTCGCCCAAGGCCTGGCGGAGCGCCGGGGCCACGGCGGGTCCGATCGCGGCCAGCATCGAGGAGAGAAAGCTCGCCCGCCAGGTGTCGAAGCGGTGCATCCGTCGGAGAATCGCCATCGCGAAGTCGGGGCTTTCCCGCCGGGCCAGGGCTCGGGCAGCGACCATCGCGACCAGCGGGGAGGGGTCGTCGAGGGCCCCGACCAGATTGCGCGCGTAGCGGCGGCGGCCTAACGTGCTCAGCGTCTGGACGGCGCGGGCTCGCCGTTCGGGACGGCGATCGGCCAGCTGCGGGAGCAGCAGGTCGAGGTAGGGCGCCGCCAAGTCGTCGACGATCCGGCGCTCCGGCCCGACCAGGCGGCGAGCGAAGCGGAGGAGGAAGTTGATGAACCGGATCCGATCGCGGTCGGGGACGAGCGCCCAGAGCTGGGTGGCCGGCTGGCTGCCGCCGACGACGTCGAGCGCGGTCGCCGACCACCGCGCCTCGAGCGCGACCCATCCCGCGGCTTTACGATCGTTGCGGACCCGGAGGACCAGCGCGGTCGCGATCAGCCCTACCGTGCCAAGCGCAAAGACCAGATTGCCCACCAAGAGGACGGCGAGCTCCGGCTCCGCCAGGTAGAACTCCCAGATCCGAGACCAGTTCATCCGCGCCGGAGCAGTCGATCGATCCGAGCGACCAGCTCGGTTGGCGAGAAGGGCTTCCGGATGCAGTCGTCGGCGCCGGCCTCGAGGGCCCGGACTACCTCGCGCTCGCTGCCGATGTCGGAGAGGACCAGGACCGGGACCTTCTGGTAGTGCTCCATCCGCCGGAGCTGGCGGAGCAGCTCGATCCCGTCGATGCCGGGCGTCATCGCGTCGAGGACCACCAGCACCGGGGTCAGGCCCTTGGCCGCCTGGAGCGCGGCGGTGCCGCTCGAGAAGTGGCGGACGGTCATCCCCTCGCGACCGAGCCGGTGGCGGATGATCTGAGCCACCAGCGGATCATGCTCGGCGAGGAGCACTTCGCCGGTCCGGGGCGAATCCGGCCGCGGGGGCGGTGGCGGCGGGGTGGGCTCCGAGGCGGGCGCGGGGGCCGAGGCGGGCTGTCGGGGGCGAGTCAGCTCCAGGGCGACGGTCGCCGCCAACGCCAGCGGGTCGATCGGCTTGCGGAGGAACGCGGTCGCGCCTAACGCTCGGCACTCGGCTTCCAGCCAGGCCTCGGTGCCCGCGGTGAGGACCACCACCGGAATCATCGCGGTCAGCGGATTGCGCTTGAGCGCGGTGAGGATCTCCCGCCCATCGAGGTCGGGCAACCCCACGTCGAGGATGATCAGGTCGATCCACCGGTCCTTGAGCACCGTCAACATCTCGGCGCCGCTGCCGGCCGTCAGCACCGCGCGGCGGTCGTGGCCGAGCACCTTGGACAAGAGCCGGGTCAGGACCACGTCGTCGTCCACGATCAGGACGGCTTGCTCTCGCGAGGCGGGCTCGGTAACCGCCTTGAGCAACGCCATCAGGAGCCGTTCCGAAGCGAGCCCCAAATCGGCGTCCGAGGCCTGGGTCAGCGCGGCCGCGGTGGTCGCGATCGTCGGGTAGCCGTGCTGCTGCCCGAGCCGCTCGAGTGACGCGGCCAGTCGGCGAATCGACCCGCCCGACGTCACATCCGTCTTGAGCGCCTGTCGGGCCGCATCGACCGCGTCGACGTAGGTCGACAGCGTCTTGACGACGTCGCCGGTGGACTCGGCAGCCATCTTCGCCTACCGGTGCGGCGCGGTCGCCGCGCCGGATCGGAGTGGCGCCAGGCCGCGGAAGGTGGCCTGCATTGTGCCGAAAAGGGGTTTGATCCGCTGATGCCACCGGGGGGTCTCCCAGGGGAGCCACTGGAAATGATGAGGCCGGTCCACCCCGGTCCCGCAGCCGATCCGAACGCCGCTCGCGGTCGGCGCGGCCGGGTCGTAGCTCGCGAGCGCAAACCGAAAGCCGTCGGTGGTGGCCCCCGCGGGCGAGCGACCATCGGCATCGGTGCTCTGAAGGACCCAATGGGACGAGGGATCGAGCACCTGGAGCATGCCCCAGCCCAGCCGGAGCTCGATGACCCCAGTGGCCGGGTCGGCGTACCAATCCGCGAGGCTGTGATCCGTCTCGCGCGCGTGGCGGAGCTGATTGCGCGGGTAGACGACCCGCGGGTAGACCGTGCCGTCGCGACCCACCCGGGTACGATTGGTCTCGACGAGCAGGGTATCCCACTGCGGATCGTCGTGAGCGATGCTCCGCCAGGGGCGATTGTACACCTGCATCACCTGCGGCGGGTCACTGCCGGGCAGTGGCACCGACCGGTAGAGATTGTAGGGCCGATCGACCAGCAGCTGACTGTCCTTCGGCCCCACCAGGTCGACCACGAACTCGAAGCCGGTGGCGCAGGTTGCTCCGGACCGGGGCAGGGTCCGGCCCCCTAGCTCGGGTCGATAGGTGTCGATCGCGATCAGGTAACGGCCCCGACTCCAGTCGATGGCGCCGACGTCGAGCCGAAGATGGACGTACGCTTCGTCCGACCAGACCCGGAAGTCGCGAATCGCGAGCGGCCCGTCGCCGGCGGGCGGTGGCGGCAAGCGGGGCCAGGTCCGGCCCCGGTCGCCCCAGTCGTCGGCCTGGCCGTCGAGCACCAGCGCCGAGTCCGCCGTTCCCGCCCGCATCGCGAGGATCCCGTAGTTCTGCTCGGCGTCGAGCACGTTGAGCCAGAGGCGGTTTCGCTCAAGGGGCTGCTCGAAGTCGATCACCACCCAGTTCTTCTTGAACCACTCATCGATGATCGCGAACAGCACCGCCCCCGCCGCGCCCGAGGCGTGGATGTCGCGGGTGAGCCGGGCGTTGATGGCCGCTTGCTCAGTCTCGGAATGGCCCCCGTGGTGCCAACCCTGGGGCTGGTGATGGGCGTTGCCTCGGGACGACGGTACCCCGTACTCCGAGATCACCACCGGCATCTCGCCGTGATGGCGGACCAACTCCTCGAGGTAGCCGAAGTACGCGCTCGGGCCCTCCGGCGAGCGCGCCTCGCGATACCCGGAGTCGAGGACCATGAAGTCGGGGTAGTAGGGATAGGCGTGATACGACGCGAAGGTGCCGGCCGGGTTCGCCACGGTGGCCCGCATCCGGGTGGCGTCGAGCCCGATCGCGTCGTTGTCGAACTCGCGGGAAGCCTCCGCCAAGGCCCACCGGCGGAGCCGGTTCTCCTCCTCCTGGGTGCTCTCGGTGGGGTGATGGAGCGGGTCGAGCGTGGGCCAGTTGGTGTAGGCGATCGGTCGAATCGTGTTGTAGGTGGCCACTTCATAACCCACCAGGGCGTCCGACTCCTCGGCCAGCCAGACCTCGGTGGCGTTGCCCTGGGCCAACTCTACGTAGCGGCCACGGAAGCTGGTCCGATCGGGATGGAGATCGGAATAGGCGACCACCGAGTACGGCTCCCACTCCCGCCCGGTGATGTACGCCAGCACCCACCGCGACACATCGGCGCGATAGACGCCGGAGGCGTGGCCCGCACGGTGCTCGAGCGCGGCCCGGCCGTGGAGCAGGTCGACCACCCGACGGGCTTCGGCGCGGAACTCACCGCGCCACACCTCGTCGTCGTACTGTTCCTCGAGTTTCCCCGGCGGCAACTCGGTCCACACCCCGTGGATCAGCCAGAGCGGAGCGGTGGGGTGCGCCAGGTTCCATTCCCGCAGGGCCCGATAGAAATGGGGCGGGTGAATGGTGTACACTCGGAGCGTGTTGCCGCCCATCCGCGCGATCAGATCGAACCAGGACCGGTAGGTCCCATCGTCGGCGGGGAACTCGGAGGGATGTTTGCCGGGAAGCGCCGCGCCGATGTTGACGCCCTTGATCCAGAACGGCGCCCAACCGCCGCCCGCGCGGGGTATCTCGAACCGTCGCGGGCCGGTCCGGGCATCGATCCTGAGCCGTGCCGGACGGACCACCGGTCCGAATCGCACCGGGGCCACGGTGGGCGGCAGCCGGTCGAGATAGGCGCGGGTCAGGGAGTCGCGGGGGAACAGCACGGCGGCTCGTTCGAAGTGACCGCGGGCCGCCTTGGAGTCGCCTTGGCGATAGGCGGTGATGCCGATGCCGGTGACGGCATCGTAGTCGTTGGGGGCGAGGCTGAGTGCCGTGGCGAAGTCGGCGCGGGCTCGATCGAGCTCGCCGCGTCGAAGGGCGACGTAGGCGGCGCCGTTGAGGGCGTCGACATTGCGCGGGCAGGCCCGACGGACCCGCTGAAAGGCCGAGTCGGCGGCGGGGATCTGGTTGGCCCGGTAGCGGCTCCATCCCTCGGCGATCAGCCCGGCGAGGCTGTCGGCGAGGGGCATACATCGTGCGGATTGAGGCCGAATCTGGGCCGCGCTCGACCGCTCCCAGCCGGTCCAGAGGGCGGCCAAGGCAACCAAGCAGGCCAGTTTCGCGCCATTTTCGAGGCGGGTTCGCACGCGTGAAAGCAAATGAGCCATCGGAAGTTACGCCACCCCGGCAGGGGCTGACACTGGGACGCCTCCGGGCCGCGGTCGCCTGTTGGCTGGCGGTGTCGTTGGCACCTGTTCGGGCCGAGGCCCAGGAACCGGTCGCCGCCCTGATTCGGGCCGGAGACAGCACCTGGGCGGTGGGTCGGTTTCCGGACGCGAAGGCGGCCTACGCCGAGGCGTTCGGGCTCGATTCGATCGCCTCGAGCCGGGCGGTGTATCGACTGGCGGTGTTGGCGTCGTGGGATGGCGAGCTGCCTCGGGCCATCGGGCTGTTCGCCCGGTACATCCGGATGGAGCCGCGGGACGAAGAGGGACGGATCGCCCTCGCCAAGGCGTACGCGTGGGCGGGCCAGACCGGTAACGCGGTCCTGGTCTACGACTCGATTCTGGGACGGGACCGGACCTACCGCGACGCGGCGTTAGGCGCGGCTCAGGCACTGGCTTGGGCGGGTCGCTT
Source organism: Gemmatimonadales bacterium (assembly GCA_046160105.1). Lineage (GTDB taxonomy): Bacteria > Gemmatimonadota > Gemmatimonadetes > Gemmatimonadales > GWC2-71-9 > SHZU01. The sequence goes on from JBJXGT010000014.1 coordinate 262,894, forward strand.
CGCCGAGGCGGTGGGTCGCTACGACCGGTGGATCGCCGAGAACGGCAAGGACGTCGAGGCCGCGTTGGCCCGGGCCCGGACCCTGGCGTGGGCTGGGCGGCTCCGGGAGGCGGAGGTCGCCTACGACCTGATCGTGGCCGATGGTGAAGTGCTCGAAGGCAGCAAGGGCGTCGCGTTGATCACGGCCTGGCGGGGCGACCTGTTCCGGAGCGAAGCACTCTGGCGCGCCCTGGTCCGCGGCTACCCGAAGGACCCCGAGCCCTGGGTCGGGCTCGCCCAGGTGCTCCGGTGGTCGGGCCGGGCTGAAGAGGCGGGCGACGCGATCGATCGGGCCCTGGCGGTCGCGCCGGCCCATGCGGACGCTCGGTCCCAACGGCGCTGGATCGCCGCCGATCTCGCCCCGGCCGTCACCCCTGGGGCGGTGTATGGCTGGGACAGCGACGGCAATCGCATTTGGGTCGCTTCGGTGCGAACCTCGTTCCGGCCACTCCGCCGGGTAACCGGCACCCTCGGCGCCTTCCATCGCGACGCCGAACTCGACCGCCTCACGGGCCGCTCCGACGGAGCCCGGCTGTCGGCCCGGTGGCTCGCTCACCGCCGCCTAACGCTAACCGGCGAAGCGGGCCTCACCCGGACGCACGGCGAGCGGGGCGTCGAGGTGGTCGATCGGACTCGGGCGGTGGGCGGCGCGCAAGCGACCCTCAAGGTCGGCGCCCGGGCTTCGATCGGGGCTGGGGTGAGTCGGGACGTCGTCGACGAAACCGCTCCGCTGCTCCTCTCGGCGATCGCGGTATCGACCGTGAACCTGGAGGGCGAGATCGAGCTCGGGTCCCGCCTCTCGCTCGCCATGGGCGGGCATCGGGCCCGGCTGACCGGGGGCTCGGTTCCCAACGAGCGCACCGCGGGATTCGGATCGCTCCGGTGGCGGGCCCATCGGAAGGTTGTGGTCGGACTCGGCGGGCGGGTCATCGGGTACGACGAGTCGCCGCGCGACGGTTACTTCTCGCCGGAGCGGTACCGGCACGCCGAGTTATCGGGCCGCTTCGAGCCCCGCCGCGACTTGGGCTGGACCGGATACCTCGAGGCCGGCCTCGGCCGGCAGTACGTGCGCTTCGCCGCCCCCGGTGACACCAAGGGCACCCAGCGATTCGGCGCCGGGATCGTCCATCGGCCGAGTCCGGGCACCGAGGTGGGTCTCGATTACCTGTTCTCCAACGTGGCGGCGGCGGGCACGATCGGGGTGGCCGTCGGGTCGGTCTATCGGTACCAGTCGGTCAGCGTTCGGGGTCGGATCCGGTTCTGACGGCGTAGCGGGATCGCGTCCCCGAGTGGTCCCGGCTATTTTGCCGGACGAATGCTTCCGGTGGACACGATGCGTCAACTGCCGTTGGTGATCGCCTTTCTCCTCGCCGGATGTCGGCCGGCCGACCAATCCACTCCGGCCGGGTCGGGGGGCGGGTCGGCCGGCTCGGCCGCGATCGAGTCGGTGACGTTCGCCCCCGCGCTGAACGTCGATCTCAAGGCGTCCACCAAGACCGCCTCCGGCCTCTACTACCGTGACCTCACCGTGGGCGGCGGCCCCGAGGTGGCCAACGGCCAGCAGGTGTCGGTCCACTACTCGGGCTGGCTCATCGATGGCACCCTGTTCGACCAGAGTGTAGCGGGCCAACCGCCGCTCACCTTTTCGCCCGGAGCGGGGGGAGTGATTCCGGGTTGGGAGGAGGGCGCCCTCGGGATGCGGCTCGGGGGGAAGCGGCAGTTGATTCTGCCGCCGGGGTTGGGGTACGGGGCGGCGGGCAACGGCCCGATTCCCCCTAACGCGATCCTGGTGTTCACCGTGGAGGTCGTCGGGATCCGATAGCCACCAATTTGGTCAATGGCCCGCCAAATCGCCCGTTGATCTCGCAGGTTCCCAAGACGACGAGGAATGCCATGTCCGACATGAACGGCAAGGTCGCCCTGATCACCGGGGCCAGCAGCGGCATCGGACGGGCAACCGCCCAGGCCTTTTCGGCCAAAGGGGTCCACGTGGTCCTCGGCGCCCGCCGGGAGGACGAGTTGGCCACCCTCGCCGCTGAGATCACGGCGAGCGGGGGTCACGCGAGCTACCTCAGGACGGACGTTTCCGTCGCGAGCGACGTGGAACGGCTGGTCGATCATGCCGTCCGGACGTACGAACGCCTCGATTTCGGCATCAACAACGCCGGAATCGAGGGCGCCTTCGCGCCGATCGTCGATTTCGACGAAGCCGCGTGGGACCAAGTCATCGCCATCAACCTGAAGGGCACCTTCCTCGGCATGAAATACCAGGCGAGAGCGATGCTGAAGGGCGGCCGGGGCGGTGCGATCGTGAACGTCGGCTCGGTGAACTCGTTCCTCGGGTTTGGAGGCGGAACCGGCTATGCGACCTCGAAGCATGGCCAGGTCGGGCTCACCACGAGCGCGTCCGCCGAGCTTGCGCCCCAGGGGATCCGGGTCAACATCATCTGCCCCGGGCTGATCGATACGCCCATGCATCACCGAATCCGGGGTGTGGCAACCGACCAAGTGGTCGACGACTTCATTCAAGGGCGGGTTCACCTGAAGCGGGTCGGCCGGTCGGAGGAGATCGCCGCGTCGATCGTCTTCCTCTGCTCGGATGACGCGAGCTATATCACGGGCACCACCCTGACGCCCGACGGCGGCTTCACCATGACGCTCTAAAGGGAATTCTGCCCACCAATTCGCGCCATCCGACCTGAGGAATTCATCGACGATGCGTCAACCCACGCTCTGGCTCGTTCCCATCCTGCTCCTCGCGGCCCCGTCTCAGGACGAACCGGTCCCGATCCGGGGTTTCTCGCCCGAGGCGGCGAAGATCCAACGAGTCTGGGAGAACAAGCTCAGGGCGATCCCGGTCCCCGACAGCATGCGGTCGTACCTCAAGCGGCTCACGGCCCGGCCCCAGCATCTCGGCTCGCCCTACGGCAAGGCCAACGCCGAATGGTTGGTCGCCGTGTACCGGAGTTGGGGACTCGACGCGAGGATCGAGACCTTCGACGTGCTCTTCCCGACGCCCAAAGTTCGGCTGGTCGAGCTGGTGGCTCCGACCCGTTTCGTGGCCAAGCTGGCGGAGCCCCCGGTGGCGGGCGACGCGTCGTCCGCCCAACAGAGCGAACGGCTGCCCCCGTACAACGTCTACTCGATCGATGGCGACGTCACCGGCCCCCTGGTCTACGTCAACTACGGGGTCCCGGCCGACTACGAGGAACTCGAGCGCCGCGGCATTTCGGTCAAGGGGGCGATCGTCATCGCCAGGTACGGTGGTGGCTGGCGGGGGACCAAGCCCAAGGTCGCCGCCGAGCACGGCGCAATCGGGTGCCTGATCTATTCGGACCCGGCCGACGACGGCTACGCGCAGGGCGACGTCTATCCCAAGGGGCCCTACCGTCCGGCGGATGGCGTCCAGATGGGTTCGGTGGTCGACATCCCGGTCTACCCCGGCGATCCCTCGACCCCGGGTCGCGGTTCGGTCCCGGGCGTCACCCCGGTCCCCATCGACCAGATGGTGACCCTCACCAAGATCCCGGTCCTGCCGATCTCCTACGGCGACGCGTTGCCGCTGCTCTCGGCGTTAGGCGGCGAAACCGTCCCGCCGTCATGGCGGGGCGCGTTGCCGATCACCTACAAGACCGGCCTGCCCGGCCCGGCCCGGGTCCACCTCAAACTGGCCTTCAACTGGACTAGGGTCCCGCTCCACAACGTGATCACCACCATTCCCGGGGAGGGTGCCCCCGACGAGTGGATCCTCCGCGGCAATCACCGCGACGGCTGGGTCCACGGCGCCTCCGACCCGCTCTCGAGCCTGGTGGCCGAGATGGAGGAACTCCGGGGCATGGCGGAGCTCGTCAAGCAGGGCTGGCGCCCCCGCCGGACCATCATCTATATGGCGTGGGATGGCGAAGAGGAAGGCATCATCGGCAGTACCGAGTGGGTCGAGACGCACCTGGATGAGCTGAAGCGGAAAGCCGTCGTCTACATCAATACCGACACCAACGGGCGCGGTTATCTGGGCATGGACGGCTCCCACTCGCTCGAACGATTCATCAATGAGGTCGCCAGGGAGATCGTCGACCCGGAGACCGGCCTGTCGGCGTGGAAGCGGGCCCAGTTCCGGCGGATCGCCGAGGGGAGTCCGGATCAGCGCGAGGAAGCCCGCCGGCGCCGCGACCTCCGGATCGGAGCCTTGGGTAGTGGGTCGGACTACTCGCCGTTTCTCCAGCACGCCGGCCTGGCGGCGATGAACATCGGCTTCGGCGGCGAAGGCGGCGACGGCCTCTATCACTCGATGTACGACACCTTCGAGCGCTTCATCCGGTTCAACGACACCTCGTTCGTCTATGCCAAAGCGCTGGCCCAAACGATCGGCACCGCGATCATCCGGTTGGCCAGCGCCGAGGTCCTCCCGTTTCAGTTCACCAACATGGCCGATACGTACCGGATCTACCTCGAGGAGGTCAAGGCGCTCGCGGCCAGCCGCCGGATCGAGATCGGCGAGCGGAATCGGCAGATCGAGGAGGGCCTGTTCGCGGCGACTACCGATCCACGGACGCCGCGCCGGCCGCCGGCTCATCAGCCGGTTCCGGGCTTTTTCAATTTCGCCCCGCTCGAGAACGCGATGACGGCGCTGGACCAGGCGGCCGATCGATACGAGTCGGCGTTGGCGAAACCGCGGGCCGGCGGACCCCGGGCCGAGGTGAACCGATTGCTCCGCCAGGTAGAAGCGGCCCTCACCAGCGAATCGGGGTTGCCGCGGCGATCGTGGTACCGGCATCTCGTCTACGCTCCAGGTTACTACACCGGGTACGGCGTGAAGACGTTGCCGGGCATTCGAGAGGGGCTGGAGCAAGGGTACTGGGACGAGGCCGAGCGGGAAATCGGCCGCGTCGCCGAGCGGCTTGGGGCCGCCGCCAAGCTGATCGAGGAGGCGGCCGCGAAGCTGTGACGGAGGTCATCGTCATGCTCACCCACTCGGACGTGACGGTCGCCGACCCGGTCGCGGTTTACGAACACATCCGGCCCACCGAGGTCCGTTGGGTCGGGTTCAAGGACCTGGGCGCGTCGTTCGACACCCTTCGGCGCCTCACCGATCGAATCCGCGCGGACGGGCGGGCCGTGGCCATGGAGATCGTCAGCCAGGCCCCCGACGACGAACTCAGAGCCGTCGACGTCGGTCTGGAACTCGGTGTCGACCTCCTGATGGGCGGCACTCACCCAGGCTCGGTTGTTCCCCGGATCATCGGGGCCGGGCTGAAATTTCTCCCGTTTTGCGGTCGGGTCAGCGGTCACCCGAGCGTGTTGTCCGGGACGCCGGACGAGATTGGCGCTCACGCGCGTCGCTTGGCCGAGACGCCTGGAGTGGACGGTCTCGATCTGCTGGCATACCGCCACGCCGGCGACGCTCGGGCGGTCATGGCCTCCGTCGTCCGCGAGTCCGATAGGCCGGTGGTCGTGGCTGGCAGCATCGATCGGAATGATCGGATCGCGACCGTGGTGGCATCCGGGGCGTGGGGATTTACGGTGGGCTCGGCCATCTTCGAGCGCGCCTTCGTGCCGAGCGCCAGCCTCGTCGCCCAAGTCGAACACGTCCTCCGGGTTGCCGGGACGGGCACCGGGCCCACCGGTGGTGCTCCCGGAGCGCTGGGGGAGAGGTAACTCCATGCTGAAACTCCTGGCCGACCGCCTCGGGCTTCCGACCGCCGTGGTGATCCTGCTCCTGGTGATTCTCGTGATCCAGGTCGCGCTCCAGATCTACAGCTTGCTGGATCTGGCGAAACGGCACCCGGTGCCCGGTGGCCAGAAGTGGCCGTGGGCGGTGCTGATCGTCGCCGGGAATCTGCTCGGCGCGATCGCCTATCTCGCGATCGGCCGATCGGGCCCCCTGACCATCACCGACCAAGGGGCAGGGACGGCCGAGGCCCGCAAGCAGGCCCTCGACCGACTCTACGGAGACCGCGACCGCCGATGACCGCGCCGGCCGTCGAGATTCGTGACCTCACCAAGAAGTTCGGGACGGCCACCGCGCTCGATCGGGTGTCCTTGACGGTGCCGGCCGGCTCGGTCTTCGGCTTCCTCGGTCCCAACGGCGCCGGCAAGACGACCCTGCTTCGGATCCTCACCGGCTTGGCCCGCCCCACCGCCGGCACCGCCACCATCCTCGGCGCCGACCTCGCGGCCGTCGACCCGACGCTCCGCCGCCGGCTCGGGTTCCTCCCCGACGTGCCGGGTTTCTATCCGTGGATGACCGCCGAGGAATTCCTCCGGTTTGCCGGCGGCCTGTTCGGTCTCGATGGCGCCACCCTGACCGACCGGGTGACCTCGCTCCTCGAGCTCGCCGGCTTGGCCGGGGTCCGGACCAAAGTCGGCGGTTTCTCCCGAGGGATGAAGCAGCGGCTTGGCGTGGCCCAGGCGCTGATCAACGCCCCCGAGCTGCTCCTCCTCGACGAGCCGACCAGCGCGCTCGATCCGATCGGCCGGCGCGAGGTGCTCGAGATGATCGCCTCGCTCCGGGGCCGGACCACGGTGTTCTTCTCGACCCACATTCTCGCCGACGTCGAGCGGGTCTGCGACACAGTCGCGATCCTCGACCGCGGCCGGGTGGCGGTCAGCGCCACGGTCGCCGAGTTGAAGAAGCGGGCCACCGCGGATCGCCTAACGGTAGAGCTGGACGGCGACGCCGCCCTGTTGGCCGGACGAATCGCCGGGGCGCCCTGGCTCCATTCGCTCACCCACGACGGGCCGACGCTCCGGCTCACGGTGACCGATCTCGCGGCCGCGTCGCGCGGGGTACCCGAGGCCATCGCGGCCCTTGGACTGGGACTCCGGCGGTTCGAGTCGGACGAGGTGACCTTGGAAGAGGTCTTCGTCACCATCGTCGGAGGTGGGCGATGATGGGATTCGGCGCGTTCCTGGGCAAGGAGATCCAGGAGATTCGCCGCACCTGGCGGATCTGGGTCATCCCCGGCATGCTGCTCTTCTTCGGGATCACCAGTCCCATCGTCGCGTTGGTGACGCCGGCGTTGGTCGAATCGCTCGCTGGCTCACAGCCCGGGATGGTGATCCAGATCCCCGATCCGACCGGGATGGACGGCTACGGCCAGTTCTTGAAGAACCTGAGCCAGCTGGTGACCCTCGCGATCATCATCGCGGGCGCGGGGCTGGTGTCGACCGAGCGATCGTCGGGCACCGCGCTGCTGGTGCTCACTAAACCGATTTCGCGAGCCGCGTTCCTGCTCGCCAAGCTGGTCGCCGAGCTGCTCCTCCTCGCGGTGTCCACCGTGGTGGCAACCGCCGTCTGCCTCGGCGTGTCGCGGCTGGTGTTCCCCCCGGTGGCCGCGGGTCCGCTGTTCGCGGCGATCGGCATCTGGCTCGTCTCGGCGATGCTGCTGGTGACCGTGATGCTGCTCTGCTCGGTGGTGTTCTCCTCGCGGGGCGGGGCGGCCGGCGCGGGGCTCGGCTACAGCTTCCTGGCGTTGTTGGTGTCGATCTGGCCTCCCGCCGTCAGCTACTCGTTCGTCGGATTGGGTGGGGCTGCGGCGAAGGCGCTCGGCTCGCAGCCGGTCGGAGCGGGTTGGCCGGTTGGGACGGCGCTCGTGGCCGCGGTGTTGATCGCGGCGGTCGCGACCCGCGTCTTCGATCGGCAGGAACTCTAGCGCGAGGCCTTCAGGAGGGCCGTTGGTCCTCCGTCGACGGGTCACCCGCTAGAGATCGAGCACCGAGTCGAGCCCGCGATGGACGCCCACCAGGGTCGCCACCTTCCGGATGGCGAGGAGCGCGCCATCGACGTACGGACGAGCGCTGTTCCCCGAGTCGTGCCGGATCGTGAGCTTCTGATCCGGCATTCCGAAGATGATCTCGGCGCTGATCACGTACCCGGGCAATCGGATGGAATGGACCTGCGAGCCCGCCAGCGTCGCCCCTCTGGTCTCCCGGGGCCCGACGGTCTGATCGATCGGCACCGTGGGTTCCGGAGCTCTCACCCGTGACAATCGAGCCGCCAACTCCCGCGCGGTCCCGCTCGGCGCGTCGACCTTGGCGTCGCTCGCGTAGTCGATGATCTCCCACTGAGGGATCAGCTTGGCCGCGGTCTCGGCGAACTTCTGCAACAGCACCACCGTGAGCGCGAAGTTGCCGCACGCCAGGACCCCGAGCCCCCGGTCCCGGGCGACGGCATCGATCTCGCCGAAGTCCTGATCGGTGAGCCCGGAGGTGCCGACGACGACGGGAACGCCGCGATCGAGGGCCGCGAGGATGTTGGCCTTGGCGCTCTCGGGCGAAGTGTACTCGACGACGACGTCGCAAGGCGTCGCGGCGAGGGCCTCGGCGACCGATCGGAAGATCGGCGCCCCGAGCGACGGTTCGGCCAGCACCTCACTCAGGGTTTGTCCCGCGTGGTTCCGCGAGACCGCGGCGACGAGGTGGAGGTCGGCGGCTTTCGGGATTGCTCGGGCCAGCTCGGAGCCGGCCCATCCAGTGGCGCCGGCCAGACAGATCCGGATGGTCATGTGGGCTCGCGGTGTTTGCTAGTAGTTGAGTTGCCGGCCGAGCAGGCGGGCGACCATCGTGGCCGCGGCGACCGGCGTCACCCCATGAGCGACGAGAGCCTCGGCGGCCGGGCCTTCGCCCCGGGCCATCGCGACCAGCAGGTGCTCGGTGCCGACATAACAATGACCCAAGTCGCGCGCCTCGGCGGCGGCGGCGTTCAGCAGTCCGGGCGGCGGCTGATCCGTGCCATCCTTGCCGTCAGGCCAGTCGACCGGCGGTGCGGGGCGGATTCGCTCCTGGAGGTCCGCCGCCAGCGCCGTCAGGTCGACGTCGAGGGTCCGGAGCACCCGGCAGGCGACGCCATCGCCTTCAGCGATCATGGCGAGCAGGATGTGCTCGGGGCGGAGCGACCGGTGCCCCCGCCGCTTCGCGTCTTGAGCGGCGGCGGCGAGGACACTCTCGGCGCGATCAGTGATGGGCTCGACGACGACGTTCATCAATCCCCCCATTCAATGGCCAGAGGCCCGCGGGACGATTCAGGCACCGCGGGAACCGGGCGGACGTTCCGGCGCCAGTTCAACTTAGGGGGACCGCCGCCAGGGATCCACTCCAAACACGGCGGCACCGCGTTCCCGGCGTCAGTTCGCAAAGAGGCTGTTACGAAGGAGAAATCGACCTCGAAACCGAACTGGTACGCCGACCTCGGAAGCCAAGGAGTCGGTCCTCTAACCAGCCGTCCCCGTTGGCGGTAGTATCTTGGCTTCCCTCACAGCCGGAGCCCCAATGAATCCGCGCCCCTCGGTGGCTGCCTTCGTTGCGATGACCCTGTTCGCGTCCGCCCTCAGCGCGCAGCAAGACGCTGGTGGCCGGATCAACTTCATCTACATCCTCAGCCCGAAGCAGGGCATGGTCAAGCAATTCGAGGAAGCGATGAAGAAGCACCAGCTCTGGCATGCGGCCCAGAAGGACGCCCGCTCCATCGGGGTTTCCGCGGTGGTCGCCGGCGACGGGGTGGGCCAGTACCGCGTCGTCTACGGCAACCTCCGCTGGGAGGACCAGGACCGGGCCGCCCCGTTCACCCCGGCCGACTTCGCTGACGTCGGCCAGAACGTGGCGCCCTTCCTTGAGTCGACCCGATCACTGGTCAGCTTCCGGATGGACAGCCTGAGCCGCATTCCGGCCACCGAGCCCGCCAAGAACATGAACTGGGTCACCTATACCTACGTGCGAGCCGGCAAGACCGCCGAGTACGCCAACTACCTGCGCCGACTCCGGGAAGCGCACGACAAGGCCAACTCCCCGTACCGCTACTTCGTGCTCAACGTGATCCTCGGCGGCGATACCCCGGCGTACGCGACGGTGCGGCCGGCCGACAAGTGGGCGGATTTCACCCCGGCCCAGAACCGGGACGTGCTGGTGAAAGCCTACGGCGAGCTCGAGGCGGACCGACTGCTCAACGTGCTCGACGACGTGGTTCGGCGGACCAGCAGCTTCGTCACGGTGCGGCGGCCGGATCTGAGCTACACGCCCGGCGGCCAATAACCGCCGGAGACCCTCGGGCCGAGGACCGCTCAAAAGGGGTCACGGCCCGTGGGACGAATCTGCCGATCGATTTCGTTGTGAGGCCATCGCCGAGACGATCGCCGACCGGAACCTCCGCGCCGCCGCCGCCACTTCGGTGACGGTGGCGCCCGGCCGGTAGAGCGCCGACCCGATCCCGAACCCGGATGCCCCCGCGGTCCAATACCCGCCCATGTTGTCCGGCGTGATCGATCCCACCGGAAACACCGGTACCGTGGCGGGAAGCACCGCCCTCAGCGCCTTCAGCGCCGCCGGAGGATGGGCCTCCGCTGGGAACAACTTGAGGCCGTCCGCTCCGGCCTCGAGCGCCGCGAACCCCTCCGTGGCGGTGGCGAACCCGGGCATCGTCACCAAGCCGTGTCCCTTGGCTCGAGCGATCACCTCGACGTTGGTGTTCGGCGCCACCACCAGGCGCCCGCCGGCCTCGGCGACCCGGTCGACGTCCCCGATCGTGAGCACGGTGCCGGCCCCGATCAACGCCCGATCGCCAAACTCGCCGGCGAGCCGGGTGATGCTTCCGAAAGGAGTCGGCGAATTGAGCGGCACCTCGAACATGGTGAACCCGGCCTCGACCAGCACCGTGCCGACCGCGACACACTCGTCGGGGCGAATGCCGCGCAGGATGGCGATCAGTGGGCACCGAGCCCGGGCGTCGGCGAAGTCGAGCGGCATCATCGCTCCGGCAAGTGGCGAGCGAGTCGACTGAGGCCTCGCGCCGCGGCGTCGGGGTCGAGCACCTCGGCCGGCCGGCCGAGGGACGCCAGACCTTGTCGATAGAGGTCGGTCAGCGGGGCCGCTCCAAGAAGGAAGAGGGGACCAACGCCTAACACCACGGTCGCCAACTCGTGCCCGATCAGGATCCCGGACAGGTAACTCGCCACGCCCTCCGGCGGCACTTCGGCGAACAGGGCTCGGGTCCGGACCCCGAAGAGGTGGTGGAGCAGGCCCCCGACCGTGGCGGCCCGAGCCAGCCCCTCGGCGAACCACTCCGGATGGGGCGCCGCCGCGGTGATCCCATGGCGGAGGATGCTGTGGTCCCGGAGGGTCGCGAAGACCTCACCGGTCAGGTAGGTCGTGAACCGGACGATCCGGCCGTCGCGGACTTCCACCCACTTGCTGTGGGTGCCCGGCAAACATACGGTGGCCGCCGCCGGAAGCTGATCGAGGACCCCGACGAGCTGGGTCTCCTCGCCGCGCATCACCTCGGGGACGCCGTCGCGGTCTCGGCATGAAAGACCGGGGGCGATCCACCCGCGATGACCGCTCCAGCGGACTTCCCGGAAGCCGGTCGCGATCTCCTCGACCCCGGCGGGGCAGGGCAGGTAGGGCACTTCCACCCAGCCGTTACGACTCCCGATCATCCCGCTCATCACGACCGGCCCGACCCCGGCCGAGAGCCAGTCGCCCACCATGAGGTCGAGCCGCGCGGCGAACGTCCCCTCGATCCGGTCGATGCCGTGGGGGCTGTCCCGTCGTTCAAGGATGGCGCCGGCCGGGTCGAGCCGATAGGCCCGGCACGACGAGGTGCCCCAGTCGATCGCGATCACCGTTAGGCGCCCAGCGCCCGGCTCAGCACGTCCTTGAGTCGGCGGGCCACGATCAGCTCCTCGCCGGGCTCGAGCATCCAGACCCCCACGACGATGGTCCCCTCGTCGGAGCCGAGCCCCGCGGCGCCGGACGGGCGCCCGGTGCCGGGGTTGAGCTCGATGCTCGGCGTCCCGTCGCGTAGCGCCCGGGCCACCTCGATCGGCGCGATCCGGATCCGCGACTGATCGTAGCGAACGGTCAGATGGGGCACGTTGTTCGCGACCGGCGGCACCACCACGTCGTGGGTGACCGTGGGCAAACCGGCCAGCTCGGCGGCGATCCGCGTCGCCCGGGCGTGCCACTCCCGCCGGAGCGCGTCCTCGTCTTGCGACAACAGCCAGTCGACCGCGGCCACCATGCCGACGATCTGCTCTTTCGCCACCTTCATGCCCCGTCCGATGGCGCGGTCGTTGGGGACGTTGTTGGCATGGGCCGCTTCGATCAGATCTCGGCGCCCGAGGAGCAGGCCCGCGTTCTGGGGGCCGCGAAGTCCCTTGCCGCCGGAGAAGGCCACCAAGTCGAACCCCATCTTGGTGTAGTTCCAGAGGTTGGCGATCGGGGGGACGTCGGCGGCGGCGTCGTTGAAGCAGGGAACCCCGTGGCGATGCGCCACCTCGATCCATTCCTCGCGCCCGATCAGCCCGCTCTCGGCCGCGTTGAAGTAGAAGGCCACCGCGGTCCGGTCGGTGAACGCGCGCTGGTAGTCCGCCAGCGTCTCCACCTCCACGAGCACGGCGCCGGCCATCTCCAGGGCGTGCTCGTGGGTGAGATGGTGACCGTGCTGAATGATCACCTCCCGCTTGAAGTTGGCCACCCGGGCCGGGACGTCGCCGGCGGCGGCCGGGTCGCGGCCTAACGTCATCGCCGCCGCGGTGCCGATCGACAGGGCGGAGGCCGCGCCGCAGGTGACCATCGCCGCTTCGCAGTGGAGTCGATTCGCCAAGTACCTGCCCGCCGCGAGCTGGAGATCGCGGAGCCGCACCGGCGACTTCGCCGCCTGGGCCACCGCGTCTTGCACCGCGCGCGGCATGGTGGACGCCGTGAGGTAGGTGTAGGTCCCGGCCGCGTTGATGATCTTGGCGACGCCGAGCCGCTCGTAGTAGTCGACCGGTCCGCCGTCCGGCTCCGTGCCGGCGGTTTCGGTTGGAAGCGCGTGAGGGCCGACCAGTCCGAGGCCTGCCAAGGCCCGGGTTCCCCGATCGAGAAAGTCGCGGCGCTTGAGCATGGTGTGGGGTCGCCAGAAATGGGACTCGGACGATACCCCGGCGCTGGTGCCCTCGCCAGGGTTGGACAGATCGATCCTCGGCCGGTATCTCTAGCAGTCCTTGATCGGGGGGTCAATGTCTCAGTCCGGCCGCGGCAACGTTCGGTGGATGCTGGTGGGGTGGCTCTTCGTCTTGAGCGCGGTATCCTACCTCGATCGCGTCAACATCTCGATCGCCGGTCGGTTCCTCGCCGAGGAATTGGGCCTCGACAACGTGCGGCTCGGCAACGTGTTCAGTGCCTTCATCCTCGGCTACGCACTGTTCCAGGCGCCGGGCGGCCGGCTGGCGGATCGCTTCGGCCCGCGACGGGTCCTCACGGTCGGGGTGATCTGGTGGGGTGTGTTCACCGCGCTCACCGGCGCCGTACCGACCGGCGCGGTGTGGGCGCTGACGATGCTCCTTCTCGTCCGGTTCCTGCTCGGGGTGGGCGAGGCGGTGATGTACCCCGCGTCGAACCGCCTCGTCTCCCGGTGGATCCCGAGCCGCGAGCGGGGCCTCGCCAACGGGGTGATCTTCGCCGGTGTCGGCGTGGGGGCCGGGGTGACGCCGCCGTTGGTCACCTGGCTACTCGCGGCCCACGGCTGGCGGGTCGCCTTCGTCGTCTGCGCCGGGTTGGGGATGGTGGCCGCGGCGATCTGGTATCTCGTCGGGCGGGACTCCCCCGACGAGCATCCCTGGGTCGCCTCGGACGAGGCGGCGTACATCCGTGCCGGCTTGCCGCCTGGCCGCCCCGACGCCACCCAGGTCGATTGGCGGACGATCCTCCGGAATCGCAGCGTGCTGGCCCTCACGGCGAGCTACGTCGGCTTCGGGTACGCCGCCTACATCTTCTTCAGTTGGTTCTTCATCTATCTCAACACGGTTCGCGGACTCAACCTTCGCGCCAGCGGTTACTACGCGATGCTGCCGTTCCTGGCGATGGCGGTGGCCTCCCCGCTCGGCGGGTGGCTCGGGGATCGGCTGAGCGAACGGCGGGGGCGGACGGTGGGGCGCCGCACGGTCGCCGTCGCCGGCATGGGGTTCGCGGCGGTCTTCATCGCGCTCGGGGTTCAGGTCGACAGCCCCGAACTCGCCAGCGTGATTCTGGCTGGCGGCGCGGGGGCGCTCTACCTGTCGCTGAGTTCGTTCTGGGCGGTCAGCGCGGACATCGGCGGGGCCTCGGCGGGCTCGGTGTCGGGGGTGATGAACATGGGTAACCAACTCGCGGGAGCGGTGACGGCGTCGCTATCACCGTGGATCGCCGAGCGGCTCGGGTGGAACGCGTCGTTCATCGTGGCCGCGGCGTGCTGCGCCCTCGGAGCCGCGGCGTGGTATTGGGTGGATCCCGAGCGGCCGGTCTGACCTCGACGCAAACTGGGAGTTTGTCACTCCGGTGACAAACTCCGTCTACCGCGCCGTCAGGTGTGCAGGACCCGCCCCATCGAGTCCGGGCACGCCTCCGCTGCGTCGGCAAGGCATCGATTCCAACGGTCTTCGGCTGTCGTCGATGGCTTCCTCCGCTGTATCGTTTCGCTCCAGGTTCCATTGAGACGTGCTTCACCACCCGTGGCCGCCACCTGCTGCCGCTGTAGCGCGGCGATACAAGAGACGTAGCAACCTATTTTCGTCGCGGTTTCACGGTTTTCTCCGACTCCCCCTGACAACGTTCAGGCCTCAGTTGCAGCACCCAACAGTATTCGAGAGAGCGAGAAGGGGGCATCGATGCGGATCATGCGAAATGGGGCACTCGCGGCGATGGTGGTTGCCGGCATCTGGCTGGCCGGGTGCAGTGACGAATTGGTGGAACCGACGACTGCGATCAAACCATCCCCGGCGATCGGGGCAACCGCGGTGGCCAACAGGTACGCGGTTGACTTCGTTTCCACGGCGGCGACCGGCTGGGATATGAACGACGCCGGCGACGTCGTCGGCAGGTCCTATCGCGACAACGGCTGCGGCTCCTTCTGCCTGCCGCCGGAGGATATCGTCGTATGGAAGGGCGGCCAGCGGATCCCGCTGCCCCTGGTTCCAGGATTCTCCAGCAGCTACCAATTTCCCTTCTTCCTCAACAACCAGGGTCTCATCGGGGGCGAGGTGGGGCTCATCGGGAGCACCACCGACGCCGCGGTGTGGACCCCGAATGGCACCGGCTACACCGCCCAGGACCTCGGCGTGTTCCCCGGTGCCACCAGTGCTGAGGTCTTTGGTCTCGACGACCAGGGTCGGATGGTCGGGTGGTCCACCAAGGGCGGGGCGATCCCGACGTTCGCCGTGCCGTTCATGTGGACCCGGGCCGGTGGCTTCGTGGACCTCGCGGCCCAGGGGTACCCCAATGAGGTCCCCGGGGGCATGAGCCCGGGCGGCAAGGTGGTGACCACTAGTAGCCATTGGTACCAGCTGGGCAATCCGGCCAGCGTCGTGGCGATGCCGGCTCCACCGCCATCGTTCTTCGGGTTCGGGCGCGGAATCATCAATGACAACGGTGACCAGGCCCACTTCCTGGGCACCGGCACCCAAGGCCTGATCTACCCCTTCCGCCTGTCCAACGGTGTTTGGCAGCAACTCTCCGGGATCCCGACCGGCCGCCTGAGCCGAGCGGGGCTGGGGTCCATCAACCTGGCGAACGACGTGACGTTCACCGCGGGCAGCACTGGGTTGATCGCCGCCGGTCCGTCGGGCGTCGGGCAGCCGCTGGCCGCCCTCCTTTCGCCCGCGTATCCCGGGGCTACCGTGGGCGAGGGCGGCCCGATGAACAATGCCGGCCAGATCTTGACGAAGGTCATGATCGGCCGCAGCCAGCGGTTGATGAAAATGACGCCGGTCTCCGCTTGCGGTGCCAACTGCCTGGTGTCGAGCTCGCTGGTGATGACCGGGCTGTTCGTCCAGGACCCGGCCTTCCCGGGCAGCTGCTTCCAGGGCGGGAAGATGTATAACCGAAGCACGGCGAGGGTGACGATCGTCGACGAGACCGGCGCCCCGCTGGCCAACGTGGTGGTGCGGGGACGGTTCCTGGATGACTATTGGACCAACAACCCCGTCACCGGTACTTCCAACGCCTCCGGCGTCGTGACCTGGACCTATCAGGGCCTCTGCGGCGTGGGCGCGATCGCTTTCCTGGTCGAGCAGGCGACGCTCGGCTCCAGGACCTTCGATCGGACGCGGGGCGTCCTCAGCAACTGGGTGATCCCCTCGGCGACGACCAACCAGCCGCCGGTGGCGAGCTTCACCTCCAGTTGCAGCAACGCCACTCGGGTCTGCAGCTTCAGCGGCACCGGCTCCACCGACGACGCGGGCATCGTTTCCTACAGTTGGACCTTCGGTGATGGCACGACCGGCACTGGCCCGACGCCGTCCCACACCTACGCCGTGGCCGGCTCATACCAGGTGACACTCACGGTCACCGACGGCGGCGGGCTGACGAACTCACTCACCAGAACCGTGACCCTCGGCGCGGCGACCAACCGACCTCCGATCGCGGCTTGGACCGTCACCTGCCAGCCGGCGCCGGCCCATGCCTGCACCTTCGACGGCACCAGCTCGCGCGATCCCGACGGCACCATTGTCGGTTATCTGTGGACCAACGCGGGAAAGAAGACGGTGTCGACGCTGGCGAGGTTCACCCGTACCTTCGAACGGCCCATGACCCTTACTTGGACTCTGACCGTGACGGACAACGGCGGCAAGACAGGAACCCTCTCGAAGACGTTCACGGTGCCCTGAGTGGCCTGGAACACCTGACTCGATGGACCGCCGGGTCCCGCGTGGGACGCCGGCGGTCGCGGCGTCAGCGCCGGCGCTGGCTCGCGCGGAGTGTGACCTTCCTGTGACCGCTCGCGCGATCGCCGTTCTGAGGGCCACCTTGCGAAGGGTCGCTCGGCGGTCGGTCCACCCAGCCATGGGGCCAACCGGCCGGCCCCGCGGGGAACTGACAGCCGCCTCGAGCGCCCGCGCCAGATCCTCCTTCCGGATCGTCTGGCCAGCCTGCGTTGAAACGATGATGCAGGCGAGGGCCGCTCGCGCCGCACTTAGGAGTTTGTCACTCGAGTGACAAACTCCGCCCACCGCGATGCTCTCTAGGTGTGCAGGACCCGCCCCATCGAGTCCAAGCACGCCTCCGCCACCGCCTCCGACAACGTCGGATGGGCGTGGATCGCCAGATCCACCTCCTCCACCGTGTACTCGTTCTCCCGGGCCACCGCCAGCTCGTGAATCATCTCCGACGCGTGCCCCCCCACGATGTGCGCGCCCAAGATCTCGCCGTACTTCTTGTCGCGGATGATCTTGACGAAGCCCTCGGTCTGGTTCGACGCCCGCCCCCGGCCGTTGGCGCTGAACGGGAAGCGACCCACTTGGTAGTCGAGCTTCTTCTCCTTGCACTGCTCCTCGGTAAGGCCGATGGCGGCGACTTCCGGATGACAGTAGGTGACGCTGGGGACGTTGTCGTACTTGATCGGGTGGGGATGCTGTCCCGCGATCAGCTCGGCGACGAAGACGCCTTCCCGGCTCCCCTTGTGGGCCAACATCGGCGGCCCGGCCACGTCGCCGATACAGTAGATCCCCTTGGCGGTGGTTTCGAGGGTGGCCAGGTTGACCTTCACGAAGCCGCGGTCGGTCAGCTCGACGCCGGCCTCCTTGAAGCCCATGTTCTCGGTGTTGACCGCGCGGCCCGCGGCCATCAGCACCTTCTCCGCCGTGACCTTCTCCGCCTTGCCACCAACCTCGAGTTCAAGCGTGACTTCGCTCGCACCGACGGTGGCCTTGAGCACCGTCGCCCCCGCCATCACCGCGATCCCGCGCTTCTTATAAGACTTGGTCAGCACGTCGGAGCACTCGGCGTCCTCGATCGGGATGATCCGGGGGAGCGCCTCGATCAGGGTGACCTTGGAACCGAACGCGTTGAAGATGTCGGCGAACTCGGATCCCACCGCGCCGGCCCCCACGATCGCGATCGAGGCGGGGACCTTGTCGAGGAACAGCGCCTCGTCGGAACTGATCACCGTGGTCTTGTTGATCTCGAGACCGATCTGAGGAATCCCTTTCACCCGCGAGCCGGTGGCGATGATGACCGCCTTGGTGGCCGCGTGGGTCTCGTCACCGACTTTCACCTTCCTGCCGGCCACCAGGGAACCGGTGCCCTTGATGACGGTGATCTTGTTCTTCTTCATCAGGAACTCGACCCCGCGCGAGTTCTGATCGGCGACCTGGCGGGACCGCTTCATCGCGACGCCATAATCGGTCTTGATGGCGCCCACCTCGATGCCGAGCCCTTTGGCGTCGTGGGCGATCACGTTGGCAACCCAGGCGCTGTGGAGCAGCGCTTTGGTCGGGATGCAGCCGATGTTGACGCAGACGCCGCCGAGCTTCTCCTTCTCGACGACCGCGGTGGACAGGCCGAGCTGCGCGGCGCGAATCGCGGCGACGTAGCCCGCCGGCCCGCCGCCCAGAACGATGACGTCGTAAGTTGCCAAGTTAGCCTCGATCAGATGTGCGGTCCCTCGGTGCTCACCACACGAGGGATACGGGGTTTTCCAGCAATTGTTTGAGGGTCTTCAGGAACTCGGCGCCGGTGGCGCCGTCGATGACACGATGATCGCACGACATGGTGACCCGCATCCGCCGCCGGGGCACCACCGCCCCGCCGACCACCGCCGGCACCTGGGCGATCGACCCGACCGCGAGGATCCCCGCTTCGGGCGGATTGATCACCGCGGTGAAGTGCTCGATGTCGAACATCCCGAGGTTGGAGATCGAGAAGGTCGCCCCGGTGTACTCCTCGGGCATCAGCTTCCGGGCCCGGGCCCGAGCGGCCATGTCCTTCGACTCGACCCCGATCTCCAAGAGCGATTTCTGATCGGCGTTGCGGATAACTGGCGTGATCAACCCATCGGGGATCGCCACCGCCATCCCGACGTGGATCTCGTTCCAGTAGCGGATGTGGTCGTCCTGCCACCAGGCGTTGCAGGCGGGGTGTTCCACCAGCGTCAGCGCCACCGCGCGGACCACCAGATCGTTGAAGGAGACCTTGGCCTGCTCGCCCTGGGTCGCCTTGATCTGCTCCCGAAGGTCGGCGGCGCGCTCCATGTCGATCTCGGTCGTCAGATAGAACGTCGGGATCGGGCCGATCGACTGGGCGAGGCGCTTGGCGATGGTCTTCCGGATCTGGGTGAGCGGCACGTCGGTGAACGGTGGGCCGGCTTTCTTGGCCGGGGCCGTCCGGCGAGCGCCGGTGGATGCGGCGGCGCTTTCGATGTCGCGCTTGATGACTCGGCCTTCCGGGCCGGAGCCGGCCACGCGGTTCAAGTCGACACCTTTCTCGAACGCGATCTTCCGCGCCAGCGGCGAGGCCTTGACGCGCCCGGTGGGACCCGGGGCTGGTGCCGATCCAGCGGCGACGTTCGCTTCGCCCGCTGGACCCGCGTTAGGTCCCGGCGCGTCCGCGAGTGGTCGTTCCGCGCTGGGGCCAGCGGTGACCGGCGCCTTCGGTGCGGTCGGAGCCGTTGCTGCCGGCGGTGCCGCCACCGCTGGCGCTGTCGCCGCGGGGCCGGCCGCCGCCCCGTCTCCGACGTTTTCCCCGGGGGCCCCGATCCAGCCCACCAGCGACGACACCGGCACGGTCGCTCCGGCGGCGATCATTTGTTTGAGCAGGGTGCCCGGCGCCCGAGCCACCAACTCCATCACCGCCTTGTCGGTCTCCACCTCGGCCAGCACGTCGCCCACCGCGACGGCCTCGCCCTCCCGCTTCTTCCATTCGACCAGGCGGCCCTCTTCCATCGTCGGCGAAAGCGCCTCCATCACGATCTGGGTGGCCATTAGCGGTAGAGCACTTTCTTGGCGGCGGCGTGGATCTTGGTCGCGTCGACCTTGGCGGCCCGCTCCAGATGTTTGTTGTAGGGCATCGGCACGTCCGCGCCGGTGACCCGGAGGATCGGAGCGTCGAGGGAATCGAAGCCGTCGCGTTGGATCACGTCGACCACCTGAGCGCCGACGCCCGCGAACGCCCAACCCTCTTCGGCCACCACGCAGCGATTGGTCTTGCCCACCGAGGTCAGGATCGCCTCGGTGTCGAGCGGCCGGATGGTGCGGAGGTCGAGCACCTCGGCGTCGATCCCCTCGGCGGCCAGCTGCTCGGCCGCCTTCAACGCGGGACCCACGGTCTTCGAGTGGCAGACGATGGTGACGTCCTTGCCGGCCCGCTTGATGTCCGCCTTGCCGATCGGGGTGAGGTGCTCGCCATCGGGCACCTCGCCCTTCAGGTTGTAGAGCATCTCGCCTTCGATGAAGACGACCGGGTCGTCGTCGCGGATCGCGGCCTTGAGGAGGCCCTTGGCGTCGGCGGCGGTGGCCGGGGCGATCACCTTCAAGCCGGGAACGTGAGCGTAGTAACTCTCGAAGGCCTGGGAGTGCTGGGCGCCCAATTGCAGGGCCGCGCCGCCGGGCCCGCGGAACACGATCGGGACCCCGATCTGGCCACCCGACATGTAGCGCATCTTGGCCGCCGAGTTGACGATTTGGTCGATCGCCAGCAGCGCGAAGTTCCAGGTCATCATCTCGATCACCGGCCGAAGCCCCACCATCGCGGCGCCGACCCCGATTCCAGTGAAGCCCAACTCAGCGATCGGCGTGTCGACCACCCGCTTCGGTCCGAATTCCTTCAGGAGCCCGCGGCTCACCTTGTAGGCGCCGTCGTACTCGGCAACCTCTTCGCCCATCAGGAAGACCCGGTCGTCGCGGCTCATCTCTTCGCGAAGGGCCTGATTGAGGGCGTCGCGATAAGTAACGGTCGCCATGGTCAGCGGTCCTCCGGCGCGTAGACGTCTCGGAACAGCGCGGCCGGCTCGGGGTCGGGCGACTCCTCCGCGAAGCGAATCGCGTCCTCCACCTCGGCCATCACCTCGGCGCCGAGGGCTTCGTGCTGGGCGTCGTCCCAATAGCCACCGGCGCGCATCAGGTCGCCGAGGAGCACGATCGGATCGCGGCGCCGGTATTCCTCGACCTCGTCCTTGGTCCGATAGGTGCCGTGGGCCGCGTCCGACATCGAGTGGCCGACGTAGCGATAGGTCTTGATTTCGAGCAGGGTGGGCTTCGACTCGGTCCGGGCCCGGCTCACGGCGCGGTCCATCGCCTCGCGCACCGTGAGCACGTTCTGGCCGTCGACCTGCTCGGCCGGCATCCCGTAGGCGTTGCCGCGAACGGCGAGGTCGGTCACCGCGGCGGCCCGGGCCACCGAGGTGCCCATCCCGTAGCCGTTGTTCTCGACGATGAAGACGGCGGGCAGGTCCCACAGCGAGGCCATGTTGAGGGTCTCGTGGAAAGCGCCGATGTTGGCGGCCGCCTCGCCGAAGAAGCAGACCGCGAGCTGGTCGCCGCCCCGATACTTGTGAGCGAAGGCGACCCCGGCCGCGAGCGGAATGTGGCTCCCGACGATCCCGTGCCCGCCCAGGAAACCGGCGGCGGCGTCGAACAGGTGCATCGAGCCGCCCTTGCCACCCGAGCAGCCGGTGGCCTTGCCATACAGCTCGGCCATCGCCGCGCGGGAGGTGATTCCCCGGGCCAGGGCGTGGCCGTGCTCCCGGTAGGCGCTGACGACGTGGTCGTCGGGACGGAGCGCGGCCATCACCCCGACGGCGATCGCCTCCTGGCCGATGTAGAGGTGGCAGAACCCGCCGATCTTGCCTAACGAATAGGCCTCGCCGGCCTTTTCCTCGAACCGGCGGATCAGCAGCATCTGGCGGAGGTAGGACCGATGGAGCGCCTTGGTGGCGGCGTCGGGGCCTGCGGTCTTCGCGCCTGGCGCGGTGGTGGTCATGCGGTCGCCCTCGTCGCTTTGGCGTGATCGACCTGCTCCCAGGCGTGATAACTCGACCGGGTCAGTGGACTGGCCTCGACGTGATCGAAGCCCAGCGCCATCCCGATCGCCTTCAGCTCGGCGAACTCGGCCGGGGTGTAGTACCGAGCGATGGGGAGGTGGCCTGCCGAGGGCCGGAGGTATTGACCCAAGGTGAGGATGTTGACGTCGGACCGACGGAGATCGCGCATCGCCTGGACCAGCTCGTCCCACTCCTCGCCCATCCCGAGGATGATCCCCGATTTGGTGAGGCCGTCGGGCACCATCCGGCGGGCGCTGGCGAGCAGGTCGAGGGCCCGCTGGTATCGGCCGCCGGGCCGGGCCAGCCGATAGAGCCGGTCGACCGTCTCGAGATTGTGGTTCAAGATGTCGGGCCGGGCATCCATCACGATCTGGAGGGCGCGCTCGGAACCCTTGAAGTCGGGGATCAGGACTTCCACCGACGTGTCCGGGAGCCGCTTCTTGATCTCGACGATGCAGCCGGCGAACGCCTCGGCGCCACCGTTGTCGAGATCATCCCGGTCGACGGAGGTGATCACCACGTGGGCCAGTCCCATGGTGGCCACCGCCTCGGCCAGGCGAAACGGCTCGACCGGATCGAACGGCGCCGGGGTGCCATGGGCGACCGCGCAGTAGGCGCAGTTCCGGGTGCAGACGTCGCCCAGGATCATGAAGGTGGCGGCCTTGTGCTCCCAGCATTCGCCGATGTTGGGGCAGCGGGCTTCCTCGCACACGGTGTGGAGGTTGAGCTCCCGCATCAGCGCCTTGATCCGGACGTAGTTGGCCCCGCCCGGCGACTTGACCTTGAGCCAGGGCGGTTTGCGCTCGATGACCGCCGCCGGAGCCTGGGGCTCGGCGGAGGGGGTCGACGAACGGGTCAGCTGAACCAACGGCAAGGCCACTCGGGACGGCTCCGCATAGAGGAAAATCGGACTGGGACGACTGCCCGGCCAAGCTCACAAGAATACTATCGGTTGGGGCCGGGGGAAAGCTGAGGCGGGCTGAGACTAAGCGATGTATTGGCAGCCACTTACATCGCTCAACCGCGGTGGGCGGCTACCGAGGGTCAATCCAACAGCTCGGCGAAGAACGCAACGAGGTCGATCTCGAGCGGCGTGTCGGCGCCGGCCGCCTTCCACCTCAGCCGATCAATCACGATCTCTGGTCGGGAGTCAGCCGGCCGCCATCGTTCCACCAGCCGAGCGTCGAGGTCGACGATCCAGAACTCGGCGATACCGGCGTCCTGAAACGCCGGTCGCTTCACCACGCGGTCGTAGCGTGCGGTGGACGGAGAGGATACCTCGACCACCAGGAAGGGCGTCGGGGTGTCGGACCATTCTCGTGGGCGGCATCCGGCCACCAGCGGCACCACGAAGAGGTCGGGCTGGTACATCTCACCCGTCCGAATCTCGAGGTCTGCCGGGGAGAACGAGACCTCGCCGATACCGTTGGCCCGGACGTACGAATCAACCAATCGAAACAGGTCCCGGACCGCGTCTTGGTGGACCCGGCGAGGCGATGGGCTCACCAGCAGCTCGCCAGCCACCAACTCGTAGCGCTTCCCGTCGTCCGGGAGGGCGAGAACCTCTTCGCGGGTCCACCGATGCACGGCTGCGGGCATGGCCATACGGTAGCCTCCTCGGCGATTTCCTGGCAAGCCATCCCACAACATCGGCGCACGGTCGCGCCGAGAGGTAACCATTCCGCCGCTCGGCGTCATCGATCGAACGCACCCGGCCTGGCGGGGCTCCTGCTTGGACGCTATCCATTGCTGGTCTCGACCGCCTTCGTGCCCGTGCCGAAACCGCTCTATCAAGCCACCTCCGCCGCCCTCTTGGCCCCCGACCAGGTCCGGTATGGCCGCCTTGGCGCGTCATCGGCTCGTCGGTCGGTGGAGCGATTCGTGGTCCCGATCCGCTCGGGACGGGCCTGGACGATGCGGGCCGGCCAGGTGGCGCGGCTGGTGACCACCGACGGCCCCCAAGTCGTCGACTTCAACGCCTGGAATCGCCACGATCCCAGGGAACGGTTCTGGGCGGCTCGCACCAAGCAGCTCCACGGCGCCCACGTGAACGTCCTCGACCGGCTCTGGTCCTGTCTCCCATACCTTCGCCCGATGGCGACGGTCATCGGGGACAGCATCCGTTACGGCATCGACGCCGACGGCGCGGGCTGCCACGACTTGCTCGGCACCCGCTGCGACCCTTACGTCCACCGGATGCTCACCGGCGAGGACTTCGACTACTGTTGTCACTCGAACCTCTATCGGGCCGTGAAGCCGCATGGGCTCGCGGAATCCGACGTGCACGATGTGCTCAACGTGTTCCAGGTCACCGGGCTCACCACCGAGGGGCACGGCTACTTCGTGAAGCCGTGCCCGGCCAAGGCGGGGGACTACTTCGAGTTCTTCGCCGAGATCGATCTGCTCTGCGCGGTGTCGACCTGCCCCCACGGAGACATGTCGCTGCCGATCTGGGGCGAGCACGCGGTGGCCGACGTGTCGTCGATCTGCCGGCCGATCGCGATCGAGGTCTTCGATGTCGACCCAGACCTCTTGGCCGGTTGGCGATCACCGCCGGTCGCCCGGTACGATGGACACCATGGAATCGAGGATTGAAATGAGGCGAGCTGCTCTGTTAGGCGCGTTCCTGGTGGGGCTGGCGGCTGCCGTCGTGGCCCAGCCGGCCGCGCGGAAGGAGTCGAAGTTCGCGACCTATCGCGGCTACTCGAGCCTGGCGTACGACGGTTGGGTCCGCAGCTCCCAGTACCTGACGATGCGCGATGGCGTCCGGATCGCGATCGACCTCTATCGGCCCACCAAGAAGGGGCAAGTCGAGACCACCGCGCTCCCGGTGCTGTGGACCCACACGCCATACTATCGCAGCACCATCGTGGGCCGGCGTCTCGCCTCGATGCCGGACTATCTCCCCTGGATCGGCGAGATTCTCCGGCATGGCTACGTCGTGGCCGCGGTCGACGTCCGCGGCACCGGCGCGTCGTTCGGCGTGGTCGACGGGATCTTCCAACCCGCCGAGGCGGGCGACGCGTACGAGATCACCGAGTGGCTCGCCGCCCAGCCGTGGAGCAGCGGGCAGATCGGGATGTTCGGGCTCTCCTACCTCGGCATCACTCAGCTGTTCGCGGCGGGACAGGCGCCCCCGAGCTTGAAGGCCATCATGCCCGAGATGGCCTACTTCGATCTCTACGACTTCGTCCACCAGGGCGGGATCTTCCAGTACTGGGCGATGTTCAACTGGGGTGCCTCGACCCAGCGAAACAGCATTTACGGTCCGCTGCCGACGGATTTCCGGGCCATCGTGGCGGGAGGCGCCCGGTCGCCGGCGGGGCCGTTCGTCCGGAGCAAGTGCCAGCGATTGCCCTGCGCGTCGATGGGCGGGGGGCCGGTGACCCCGGTCGACGAAGACACCACCGGCAACCTGGTGGCCGCGGCCCAGGCCGAGCACCTCGCGGGACGCAACGTGTTCGGGGTCTATCAGGCGCTGCCGTACCGCGACAGCCGGACGGCGAGCGGGGTGGAGATGTATCGGGAGCGCGGCTTGGCGGACCTTGCCGCGGCGATCGCTCGGTCTGGGATCGCCATCTACCACCTCGGTGGCTGGTACGACGGATTCACTTCGTCGGCGTTCCTCGGCTATCAGAACATCGCCGGCCCCCGCAAACTGGTCGTCGGGCCGTGGTTTCATCCCGATCAGTTCGGGGTCGATCGGGTCGCCGAGGCGCTCCGGTGGTTCGATCACTGGCTCAAGGGGGTCGACACCGGGGTGATGAACGACGACCCGATCCACTACTGGACCATCGATGCGCCGGCCGGCAAGGAATGGCGGTCGACCAAGGTGTGGCCGCTCCCCGCCGCGCGAGCCACCGACTACTTCTTCGCCGGCGATGGCACCTTGGCGGCGTCGACCCAGACCGGCGCGGATCGCTACCAGGTAGATCTGACGACGTCGTTAGGCCGGCAGAACCGGTGGACCGCCACGGCCGGTGGGTCGGCGGGGCCGGTCACCGACTATGCCGACCTGGCCGCCACCGATCGAAAAGCGTTGACCTACACCAGCCCGCCGTTGCCGGCCGCGGTCGAGGTGACCGGCCATCCGGTGGCCCATGTCTGGATCTCGGCGGATGCGCCGGACGTGGACCTCCACGCGGTGCTCTCCGAGGTGTCGCCAAGCGGACGGGTCGAATACGTGACCGAGGGACGGCTCCGGGCGTCCCATCGGGCCCTTCATCCCGCCCCGTACGACCGGTTCGGCCTCCCCTATCATCGAAGCAACCAGGCGGATGTCGCCCCGCTTGGCGGCGGTCCGGCTGAGCTGGTGTTCGACCTTCACCCGACGTCGAAGATCTTTCGGGCCGGTCATCGGATCCGGGTCAGCCTGACGGGGGCCGACCAAGGCACCTTCGAAACCCTGGTGGCGGCCACGCCGCCTCGCCTCACGGTGCATCGCTCGTCCCAGCATCCGTCGCGAATCGTCCTCCCGATCGTGCCCTGACCCATGGTATCCGCGCTGGCACGACCGCCCACGGATCCGCCGAAACGGCGGCTGATTGCGCTCGTCGTCATGGGGTTGATGGCGGTTGGCTCGGCCGACGGCCGAGCGCAGACGGTCATCGTCCGAACCGTCGAGGTCGACAGCAAACGGCCGATCGGCGGCGCGATCGTGAGTCTCGTCGACCAGGCCGAGCGTCGCGTCGTGCAAGGCCTGACCAACGAGTCCGGTCGCCTGGTGCTCAAGGCGGTCGCGCCGGGAACCTTCCGTCTCCGCGCGGATCGGATCGGCCACCCGGGAATCTGGAGCGAGTTCTTCGAGCTTCGCGACACGGTGACCATCGAGGTGGCGATGCCACTCGAGCGGGTGACCCTGCCCGAGCTCACCGTGCGGGCGTCGAGCGCGTGCGAGCCGCGCGCCGACGGAGCGGAGACGGCCGGCCTCTGGGAAGAGATCCGCAAGGCCCTCTCGGCCGGCGAGATCACCGCCGCTACCCAGAGCGTGGAGCTGTCGGTGCGGCGGTTTCGGCGCTATCGCACCCTCCACGGCGCCGTCCGCGCCGACAGTACCCTCCGCGAATACCGGACCCGGGCGTCACCGTTCGTGAGTCCTGCCCCAGCTTCGCTTCGCTCGGAGGGGTACGTCCGTGAGGTGGGCGGGGGCTACCAGTTCCACGGCCCCGATGCGCCGACCTTGTTGTCGACCGACTTCCTCGAGAGTCACTGTTTCGAGCTGGCCCGGCCCTCCAGGGAGCTGCCGAACGCGATCGGCTTGGGTTTCCGGCCCACCAAGGACGTCAAACTGCCCGACGTCCGGGGCGTGCTCTGGGTCGACCGAGCCACCGGCGAGCTCCAGCGGCTCGACTTCGAGTTCGTCAACGCGCCCAGCGCGGTGCGGGCCCCGGGAATCGGGGGACGGGTCGAGTTCGCGCGACTGGCGACCGGGGCGTGGATCGTTCGGGATTGGTATCTCCGGGCGCCGGACCGGATCGGGATCGAGCGGCGCGGCGGCCGGCGGACCGACCGGACGGTGCGAGACAGCGTAGTGGGCTACGTCGACGAGGGCGGGGTAGCTCGGCCGGTGGGCGACCTGACGATCGCGTTAGGCGAGGCCGCCGGCCGAGTCCAGGCGGCCACCACCGTGGCCGGCGATTTCCGCGGACGGGTCGTGGCGCCCGACGGGACGCCGATCCCTGGGGCCCTCGTGGCCGTCGCCGAGACCGACACGGTGCTCGCCACCAACGACGAGGGGCGGTTCGAGGTCACCCAGCTGCCGGTGGGCCGGCTGAGCGTTCGAATCCGGGCGATCGGGTTCCGGCCCCTCGGCGCGGTGTTCACGCTCGGGAGCGGGCGGCGGCTGGTGGACACCACGATCGTGCTACAGCGAGCCGCCCAACTGCTCGATTCGGTGGTGGTGACGGCCAAGGCGCCCGGTTTTGTGGCGGGCAAGATGATCGACGTCGAGCGACGCCGCGCCTCGGGTTTCGGGCGGTTTCTCACCAGGGCGCAACTACAAGATCCACTGCTTGGCGGGCTCAACATGCAGCTCCGCACCATCGGCCGAATGCTGGTGGCGCCGTTGTGCGGTGGAAAAGGCTACGGTGCGGCCTCGTCGACGCGCGGTGAGCCGCCGGTCAAGGTCAACTGCGGAGACTACAAGCTGAGGGACTGTTTCATGGCCGTCTACGTCGACGGGGCGCTGTACTGGTCGCCCGACATGGGCGACATTCGCCAGCCCCCGGATCTGAGCACCTTCAATCCGCTTCACTACGAGACGGTGGAGATCTATCGGAGCGTCGCCGAGTTGCCGATCGAGTATGCCGGCCCAGCGGCCGGTTGTGGAGTGCTCTTGTTGTGGACGCGGGTCGGGTGAAGGCCTCGCGGGCCTCGGTCACAGTTGACTTCCCACTGGGCCGCCCCGCGCCGGCTCGCCCCGGCCCCACCGGAGATTACGGACCGGTCACCCGCCCCACCAAAATGATCGGCATCGTCGGCGCCGTCGAACCGCCCGCTGGCTCGATCGTGATTGCGGCCGCGTCGAACCCGCCGTCGGTCGGAAGCTGGAACGCCTCGACCAACGCATGCCCATCCGACTCCGAGTTGAAGGTGGTGGACGGAATCGGTTTGCCATCACGGGGAATCAGCCACAGTTGATAGACCTTGCCCGCCGTGGCCGGCGGCAGGCGGAAGGCGTGGAGCACCGCCCGATTCTGGAGCCGATTCCAGAACAGCTGCATGCCGGGTGCCTGGTCGCCGGAGGTGGTGAGATGCACGACCGTGAGCCCGGCTTCGGCCATCAAGAGCGTATTCAGGGTCTCTTCCCGCTTGGCCAGCTTCGCGGCGGTCGCGGCGAGCGTGGCGTCGCGGTCGAGAAGCTGGCGTTCGAGCCAGCGCATCCGACCGCCCAGCCCGACGGCGAGGAGACCGGTGGCCGCGAGCGCCATCGCCATCCACGGGATCCGACGGCTGGCTGCCCTGCCGAGGGGCACCGCTTTGGCCTCGCTGATTCGGGCCATCAGCCGATCCTTCACCGCTGCATCGGGCTGGGCACCGCCGCTCAGCGCGAGGAGCGCGTTCACTTCGCGGTATTCGGCCACCTCGCGCTGGAGCTCGCCGGACTGGGCCAGGGCGGCCTCGAAGACACGCGTCTCCTCCGGGGAGAGCGCGCCGAGCGCGTAACCCGCGGCCATCTCGCGGATCGACTCAGGAATGGTCGCGCTCACGAGGCCGCCTCGAAGTAATAGGGTCGGAGAGCGTCGCGCAGCTTCTCCATCGCGAGCCGGACCCGAGTTTTTATGGTGCCGAGCGGCTGGTCGAGGCGTTCGGCGATTTCCGAATGCGAGAGCCCCTCGAAGAACGCCAATTCGATGGCCTGCCGCTGCGGCGCCGACAAACCGTCCATCGCTTCGGCCACCCGGGCGGCTCGTTCTTTGTCAGCCACCTGAGCCCCCGGTTGCTCGGGGCCCCGGCCCATTGCGAGGGCGACGTCCGGCTCGGCGTGCGCGGCCGTGTCGACCACCCGAGCCCGGCGCCCGCGGGCCCGCACCAGGTCGAGGGCCCGGCTCCGGCCGATCATCGTCAACCAGGCAACGACCGAGCCCTTTTCACCTTGGAATCTCCCCGCCGTTCGCCAGACCTGGGAGAAGGCCTCGAGAACGATCTCCTCGGCGTCGGCCCGCTCACCGACGATCCGGTACGCTACGGCATACAGCAAGGCCGAATAGCGATCGTAGAGGAGCCCGAGGGCCCGTTCGTCTCCACCGGCGATCTGGCCGAGAAGCGCCCGATCGTCGCTCGCTGGCGACAATCTGTCGCCAGCGCGCTCCGGGGTCAGGGCACTGATCACGAACGGCATGTCAATCGCATATGAAGGTGTCAGCATCTTACCGTCGAGACCCGGCCCCGTCCATCCCGGCCGGCGCGTTTCCCATTGGGGACGCGGGTCTCGGGGGCATCTCCCTACGACGCCCCGGTTTACCCACCGGATCCATCGAGCTCTCGCCGGGCGTGGGGGGCGAGTAGTGTCGGTGTCGCGGCCGCGGCGGCAGCGAGGCGGTTGGCCTCCTCGGTGCGACCCAGGGCGGCCAGAATCCGGGCCCGATGGTACTGCATGGTCGGGCCGGGCGATCCCCAGCCGGCCGCCCGATCGCTCGCCTCGAGTGCCGCCCGATACTCCCCGCGCCGGAAGTGAACCCACCCGAGCAGATCGAACGACTCGCTGGTCGGCCGCCGAACCACTTCGCGGGTCGCGATCGCCAAGGCCGAGTCGAGGGACGCCGGATCACGCCGCTCCGCGAGGAACAGCGCCAACGGATGACCGAACAGCGCTTCGAGGCCTGGCGCGGTCGCGATCCGGAGGAATTGCGCCTCTGCCACCGCGGCCTGTTCCGGCTGGTTCAGTAACCGATAAGCCTCGGCGACCCGCAAGTACAAGTCGGGGTGAGCCTCGGATAGAATCGACTGGAATCGCTTCAGGGCCTCGGTTGGCCGCCCGTCGGCCAAGGCCAGGTTGGCGAGCCCCTCGACGGCGCCCCGATAGCCCGGTGCCGCCGCGAGAATTCGTTCGAGACGGCGGGCCGCCTCTCCCGGGCCCGACAGAGCGTGGGTCATCACCGCGACCTGGGTCAGGCACCAGGCGGTCCCCTCGATCCCCGCCGCGGAACGCTCCAGCTCTTCGCAGGCGTGGCTCATCAGGGTGACGGCTTGTTCGGTGTGCCCCTGGGTGTCGAGCCAGAGCGCCCGGCGGACGGTGCTGCTCACCGAGGATTGGTCGAGGCGCGACGCCAGGCTATCGGCGACCTGGTACCGCCCGCTCGCCAACGCGGCCTCGAGCAGGGTTCCCCGCGCCTCGACCGAGCCGGTGTCGGCCGCGAGTGCCGCCTGGGCCGTTTCGAAGGCGGGCCCGAACTGGTGTTGCATCAGATGGATCCCCGACAGCCGGGCCAGGGCGGCGCTTCGATCGCTTGCGAGCGTCACGGCGCTTGCCGCGAGGTCCTCCGCTCGCGCTACGTCGGACAGCTGCGCGGTCCGCCCGAACCGGATGATCAGCCGACTGATCAGCTGCCCCTTGAGGGCGGGGCTGTCGGGATCCCGGGCCAGGGCCTGTTCGAAGTACTCGATCGCGCGGTCCCGGCGACTGGCGTCGAGCTGCTCCTCCGAGAATCGGGGCCGGACTTGGCGGGCGATGATCAGCCCGCCAAGTCCCGCGATCGCCGCGAGGAGGACGCTTCCCACGACGAAGCGGCGGCTCATCGGTGCGGAGCCGCGAGGTAGGGGAACTCACCCAAGAACGCCTTATCGTTGGCGTCGACGTGATCATCGTTCAGCGCCGCGATGGTCCCGAAGATGATTCCCAGCTCGGCCGTGATCACATCGTCGGCCAGGCGCCGTCCGTTGAGAAACCCCGCGGTGGAGGTGGTGTTGAACGGGATGATGTCGGGGAGCAGCACGTTCTTGAGGGCGGGGTTCGGGACCCCGAACGCGGCCAGGGTGGCGTCGACGTCCACCCCGTAGGTGGCCCGGTCGCCGGCCGGCGCGGCCATGTTATACCCGTCCTTCTTGGCGGTCGGGATGAAGACCGTCGCGATCGCGGGCAGTCCCATTCGATCGATCTGGACGAACGGGCGCCCGTTCAGCCGGAGGTCAGGCCCGTCGGTGATCGACGGTGCCGTGGTGTCGGTTTCGTCGCAAGCCGCCAGCGCGAGCGCCGCGACGGGCGCGATCAGCAAACGGCGGAGCAAGGTGGATCGCATGATGGAATCCTCGTGTTGGTTCGAAGAGTGAGTTAGAGGGCGCCGCGAACCCGGCTGGTCGTCGCCCAGATCCCGACGTTCGGGTTGGAGCCGAGCAGGTGGGCCGGAAGCTCCACGACGATCGAGAGGGTGTTGAAGCCGGCGAAGGTGTCGATGCCAGGGTTGCGGAAAGAGCTGGCCTGACCGCCGACCACGGCGCGGAACTGGGTCAGATCGAAAAAGAACGGATCGTCACGGAGCCCCGCGAAGACCTGGATCGGTCCCTGGCGGCCAATCCGTTGCTCGATGTTCTCGGACACCCGGACCGAAAAGTCCGGGTTGCGCTTGACCAACGAGGTCACCGCGCCCGTCTTCTCCGGCTTGGCGGGGCCGTAGAAGGACATCGTCTGGCGCTGCCCGACCGGCTTGCTGGCCACCGCCTGAATGACCAGATCTTCGACGGCGTCGGCGTTGGTGTCAATCTTGAACTGGTAGAGCACATCAGGTTCGAAGAATCGGGTGCCGTTTTCGGGCGGCGCCACGAACGGCGATACCGTCATCGCCAAGACCACGTTGTTGGGATTCGAGGGACTGACGAACGCGTACACGTCGTTGATGTCGACCCCCGGGTTGTTGGTCAGCAGGGTGGTGTCTCGGTGATCGGCGGCCTTGATCGTGACGGCGGTCACGACGGCGGCCACCGCCGCGAGTCCGCCGACGATCAATCGGCGACTACCGAAGCGGAGTTGGGACATACGACCTCCAGAATCCAGAGTGAATAGGGAACTGCGGTGCCGGTCGGTGCTTCACTCTGATTACGCCGGCCGCCGAGAAACGGATTGCTCGCCGCCGAGAGATCCAAATGGGGGGTCACGGTCGTAGCGGGAGGTCATCCTCCAAGCCCGGGACCCATGCAACCTCGCGCCTTTCCGCTGTCGTTGGTTGGGCTGTTCATCGCGGGCGGACTGGCGGCACAGGACCCAGCCTTGCGCGGCGTGGTCCGCCAGCGTGGCTCCGGGACGCCGATCGGCCACGCGGTCGTTGCTTGGGAGGGCGCCCCTGGGTCGGGTGCCTTGACCGGGTCGGACGGCCGCTTCCGGGTGGCACGGATCGCGGCCGGAGCGCGTCTCGTCGTGATGGCGATCGGGTATCGGCCCGATACCATCCCTCTTCGTGGTGACGAACCCGTCACCGCAGAGCTCGAGCCGGCCCCCCTGACCCTCGCCCCGCTGGTCGTGGCGGCGGCGCGCTCGATCGGTGCGGACCTCGCGGTGATCGTGGTGAGAGATCTCGAGCTCGCCCTCAAAGCGCCCTCGTCCTCCCAGGAACTGCTCCGGTTGGCGCCCGGGTTGGTCATCGCCCAGCACGCCGGCGGGGGCAAGGCCGAGCAGATCTTTCTCCGGGGGTTCGACGCCGATCACGGCACCGACGTCGCCGTGTCGGTCGATCAGGTCCCCGTCAATCTGGTCTCCCACGCCCACGGCCACGGATACGCCGATCTCCATTTCGTGATGCCCGAAGTCGTCGAGCAGGTCGAGGTTCGCAAAGGCGGCCACGACCCGGCCGATGGCAACCTGGCGACGGCGGGCGCGGTACGGCTGGTGACCAAGGACCGGATCGACCGGGCGGTGGCATGGGGGCGGGGCGGTAGCTTCGGGATGGCGACGTTAGGCGGGCTCGTCCCGTTCGGCGGGGGCCGCGAGGCCGGCGGCGGTTTCCTGGGGCTGTCGGGCCAGTACGCCGATGGTCCGTTCCAGCGATCTCAGGGTCATCGACGGCTGAACGGGTACGGGAAGTGGACCCGGCCCGTGTCCGAGGACGTCGAGGCCGTGGTGGCCGTCTCGGGCTACCGAGCCCGCTGGGATGCGTCGGGGCAGGTGCCCGACCGCGCGGTGCGGGCAGGCCTGATCGACCGGTTCGGCGCGATCGACCCCACCGAGGGAGGCATCACCGGGCGGGCCGACCTCGTCCTGGGCCTCCGGTCCTGGGGCGGCGAGGCCGCCGACTGGCAGCTTCGGGCCTATGCCACCCGATACCGGCTCGACCTCTATTCGAACTTCACCTTCTTCCTGGCCGACTCGGTCCGAGGCGACGGGATCGCCCAGTTCGACGACCGCACCGTGCTCGGAGCCAACGGCGAGTGGCGGCGAGCGACCTCACTCCTCGGCGTGCCGGGACGATCGGCCGCCGGCTTCTCGGTACGAAGCGACGTTGCCGAGGTCGAGTTGGCCGGTCAAACGGCTCGGCGGCTCACCACCACGCGGCTGGCGAGCGCCATCTCGGAGCAGAACGGCGGCCTCTGGGTCCGCCACCAGTTCCGCCCGACCACCTCAGTGGGGATCGATCTTGGGGTTCGAGCTGACCTGTTTCGATTCGACGTCGCTCACCGCGGCGGCGAGGGCGAGCCGGCTCCGCGAGGACGCGAGTGGGCCGGCCGGGTGTCTCCGAAGGTGTCCCTGAGCGCCGAGGTCGCCCGAGGCATGACGGCCTTCGCGGCGGCGAGCGCCAGCTTTCACTCGAACGACGCTCGCGACGTGGTGCTCGCGGCCGATTCGGTGGAAACGCTGCCCCGAGCGGTCACCGTGGAGGCCGGCCTCCGCGCCGGCTGGTCCACCGGCACCATCGCCCTCTCGGCCTGGCGGACTGACCTGGAGAGCGAGCTGGTGTTCGTCGGCGACGAGGGCGTCACCGAGCCGAGCGGTCGCACCCGTCGACTCGGCCTCGACCTCGAGGCCCGGGCTCGACTTCTCGGGTGGCTCTGGGCGGACGGCGATCTCAACCTGGTTCGAGGTCGTCTTCGGGACGAACCGCCCGGCGCCGCGTTCATCCCGTTGGCTCCGGGCCGGACCGCGATGGTTGGGTTGGTGGCTCGAGGCGAGGGACCCCTCGCCGCCGGGTTTCGCCTCCGGCACATCGGCGACCGGCCGGCCGACGAAACCGGCGCGATCACCGCGCTCGGCGCGACCCTGGCCGAGCTGACCGCCTCGGTGCGGCTGGGCCGGATGACACTCTCAGCGGTGGTCGACAATCTGTTCGACGTCCGATGGAACGAAGCCCAGTTTGCGACCACCTCGCGGCTTCGGGGGGAGGCCGCGGCGGTGACCGAGCTTCACTACACCCCGGGGGCACCCAGGCGGTTCGAGCTGGGCCTTCGGATGGAGTGGTGAGCCTACCAGGACCAGAATCGCTCGGGGCGGAGCGCGTCGATTCCGTCGAAGGTGGCCTCGTTGCCCATCAGGTGGGTAAGGGCCACCGCGGTGATGCCGGCGAGGAGAATGCCGTTGCGGCCGTAGCCGGTCATATACCAGAGGTTCGGCACGGTCGGCTCGCGGCCCACGATCGGAAGCCCGTCGGGCGTGCCCGGCCGAAGCCCGGCCCATCGTCGAACCACCGCCAACGCAGCCAGGCTCGGAACCAACGAGTTGCCGATCTCGACCACCTCGCGCTCGCCGGCCGCGGTGGTGGTCGAATCGAATCCAGCGTGCTCCACGGTGGCCCCGCAGAGCGCTTGGCCGTCCCGCTCGAGGACGTACCCATGGCCACCATAGACGATCGAACGGGGAACCTTGGCGGGCCACGGCTTGGCCACCATCTGTCCGCGAACCGGCTCCACCGAGACCGGCCGCGGCAACCCTTCGAGCCGCCCGCTCCAGGCCCCCGCCGCGACGATCACGTCGCCGGCCGGGTACGTGTCGCCATCGGTCCGCACGCCGGTGACCCGCTGACCCTCGATCACCAACCCGGCGCCGATGCCGGTCACGAACCGAGCGCCGCGGCGGCGGGCACTCTCCCGGAGCGCCTCGACCAGACGGACGGGGTTGACCGACCCGTCGTGGGCGGCGAAGAGCGCGCCATCGTTCGAACCGGCCCACGGGAACTCGCTGCGCACCTCGGCGGGGTCGAGCCAATCGGCCCGATGGCCGTGCTGGCGTTGCCAGGCGACGGCGGCCTTCAAGGCGTCCTCCTCTTCACCACCGCGCGCGAGCTGGAGAATCCCGCCGTCGAAGAGGTCGATGTCGACCCCGGTTTCCTCGTTGAGCGGACCCGCCTGGGTTCGGTAGTACTCCCGCCCCGCGATCCCGAGCTCGAACATGGCGTTGTCTTCCCGAGCCCCGATCTGGGGCGCGATCAGTCCGGCCGAGGCGCGCCACGCCTCACCGGAGCGCTCGGTCGGATCGATGACCAACACGGAGCGCCCGGCGCCCGCGAGCTCGCGGGCGCCCGCGGCCCCGACCGCGCCGCCACCGATGATGACAACGTCTTGTGAATTAGCCACTTAGAGGACCAACGAAACTTTCTGAAACGTACCCCGTATGCTACCTTGCACTAGGTAAATCCCACTGTTGGAGGAACTTATCATGGTCCGGGGCGTCGCGGGGTTCGCTGGGTTCTTCATTCTGTTCGTGTTCGGGATGAAGGTCATCGGCTTCTTGATCGGCGGACTCTTGGGCATCGTGCTCAAGCTGGTCTGGTTCGCCTTCCTGGGCTGGATGATCTTCACCATCATCCGAATCCTCTCGCCGTCGACGGCGGATCGGATTCGCGAAGTCATCCGCGGGAAGCCGCGCGAGGCATAAGCCTCCAGCCGCCATCACCGCAGGTCGAACGCGGCGCTCCCTCCCCCGGGGCGCCGCGTTCTCGTTCCGCTCAGTTGCCGACCAACTGCATGTTCTCCAGCCGCAAGGTCACCGTTCCGAACGAATATTTCGATCGGATCTGTACCGGAATCCGCCGCACATCGTTGGTGAGCCAGAGCCGGGCCTCGGCCCGATCGGCGAACATACCCCGGTCGTCGATCACCGGATTGAGCACCAAGCACTCGATCGAGGTGCCATCGGGCAAGCTCATCGTTTCGGTCTTGAGGACCCGAATCAGGAGCGGGTTCTTGTCGTTCCTGAAGTACTTCTCGAACCGATACTGTTTGCCGACCTCGAGGGGCGTCGACCGGACGAAGTAGAGGAAGGCGGCATCGTCGAGCGGGTGGTCCGGGGTGGCCTCGGTGGTTGGCTTCCCGCGCTGCCGGAAGAAGCCGGAATCCGGGTAGATGTCGTATTCGGCCAGGCGGACCTTGTCGTTCTCCTTGTTGTCGTTCCGATAGCGGAGCGACTTGAAGTCGGCGACCGTGGTCCACGAATCGAGGACACTCTCGATCCGGAAGAGGAAGTTCCCGCCGTTGAGCTGGAACCGGAAGTTGAAGGTCTCCGCCCCCCGCACCGTGTCGATCCCGACCACCTGCATCGAAGCGTTGCCCAGCTTGAGCATCCCGAGCTTGGCGGTGTATTGAAACCGCTCGCCGACCGCGAACGGGTACTTGGCATCATCCCGCCCCGCCCCCGAGGCCGCGGCGATGGCGATGGACAGCGAGACCAGGACGTTCATCTTCTCAGCTCCCTTTCCGACCCCGCCGTCGGGCGGTGCCACCGGTCGTTCCCGCGCCGGCATGTTCCGCCTGTTCGCCCCGGACGGCCCGTCTGACGACGGCGCTCGATCGCCACAGCGATTTGGCCATCGGCCACGGCAGGACCCGCGAGGGTCGGGTCTTGAACTCGTGGCGCTCGGTGAAGGAGACGGTTTCGACCCGCCGGGCATGGACGGCGGCTCGCCCGACCAGCTCGGCGTTCGCTGCCCAGCCGTCGGTTTCCAGCACCCGCTCGGTGCCTTCGAAGAGCGGTTTGAGGGTGGCGAGCCGAAAGCCGAGGTAGCCCGAGGTGGGGTCTTTCACGCCGGGCACGGCCGCGCTCCGCCTCAAGAGATACGCCGACCAGCGCCGGGTCCACCGGTACCCCCGGGACCAGGCCGGGTCGATCGCCCCTTCGCCGACCA
This sequence comes from Gemmatimonadales bacterium, assembly GCA_046160105.1. Lineage (GTDB taxonomy): Bacteria > Gemmatimonadota > Gemmatimonadetes > Gemmatimonadales > GWC2-71-9 > SHZU01. The sequence continues at coordinate 300,235 of JBJXGT010000014.1, forward strand.
CGATGTCGGCCCCGCTGTCGAGCTTCTTGACGAAGTCGCCGAGGAACTCGGGGCCGTGGGTGAAGTCGCCATGCATGACGATGGCGCCGTCGCGCTTGGGGCGATCCGACAGCTCGACGGCTTGGCGAAGCAAGGCCTCCACCGTCGCGGCGTATCCCCGGGGCTCCCGACCCGACTGAATGGTCAAGGGCGCCACCTTGGCGTAGAGGTCGAGGACCTCATTGGTATGGTCGCGCGAGCCGTCGTTGCCGACCAGGACGTGGTATTCGCGGGAGAGGCCTTCGAAGGTCTTCCGGATCCGCCACAGCAGGAGCCCGATCGTCTCGGCTTCGTCGCGACTCGGAATGCAGACGTAAATCATTCTTGGTCAAGGCGATAAGAGGACCGAACGATACACGCTCAGGACCCCGGTCGCCATCCGCTCCACGGTGTAGGACCGAACCCGATCGGCTGCCTTCTGAGTGACGTTCCGCCGGGCGGTTTCGTTGCATAACAGTCCGGTAATCGCCGCCGCCAGAGCTTCGGGGTGTGCTCGGTCGACCAACACGCCGGCCCCGTCGCCAAGGACCTCCACGACCCCGCCGACCGCGGTGGCGACCACCGCCACGTCGGCTGCCATCGCGTCGAGGATCGAGGTGCCCAATCCCTCGTGAGCCGAGGCGCTGACGAAGACGGTCGCCTCGGCGAGCAGGATTCGGGGATCGGGAAGATCACCGCGGAACTCGACCACCGCCGTCAGCCCGAGCTCCCGGGTTCGGGCTTCGAGGGCGGCGCGAAGGGGGCCGTCGCCGGCGAAGATCCAGCGGAGATCGGGATGCAGTGGCTTCAGGCGGGCCGCCGTTTCGAGCAGGAGAGCGTGGCCCTTTTCCGCCGTGAGCGCGCCGATGGTCAGCGCAACCGGGGCTGGCCTGACCGGCGCGATTCCGGTGGGCTCGGCCCGGGGAGCCGCGATTGGCGGTGCGATTCCCGACGGTACCACCACGATTCGGTCGGGCCCGATGCCGCTGGCCTCGAGGTGAGATCGCACCGCGCCGGAGATTGCGATGATTCGAGCGGCCCCGGGCCAGAACCCGAGTCGGCGGAGCGGGAGATCGATGCGCCGGGTCACCACGAACGGCCGATGGCTGAGCCGAGCGGCCACCGCCGCGACGGTCAGGCTGTGGGCGTCGTGCGCGTGGAGCAGGGTGCGTCCGCGCCGGGCCTCGGCGATGGTCGCGAGCGCGGCACCCGGAGAGACCGCCATCCGCCAGGCCACCGGATGAACCGGGATCCCGGCCTCGGTCAGCTCCGCGGCAAGGCGACCGTTTCGGCGAGTGACGACGACCTGGTCGAGCCCCCGCTCGCGGAGCCCCTTGGCCAGTAGCAGGACCTGCCGTTCGCCGCCGCGCCACTCGCGCCCCGACGCCACGTGGACCACGCGGTCGAGGGGCAGCGCCGGCTCGGTCACTGCCTCAGCGAATCGGGAAAGAAGGGACACCGGCCGTCTTGAAAGCCGGCCGTTTGGGTGGTAAGGCCGATCAAGGGAATATCGGCCGTGCCGAGGTTGACGGAGCCGAGCAGCGGAGCGCCGGGAATGGGCAGTCCGTCGTAGATCAGGACTCCTTGCGGCCCGGCGACCCGATCGACGAGGAGGACGCCGAAGCCGGGTTTACCGGTGCTGGGGAGGGGGCCGTCCACCCCGATGATCCAGCCGGTGTCAGTCCGGCCGACGACCGCCCGCTGCGCCTCACCGGCCACGAGCCGGACCACCAAGCTCGGGGGCATCCCATCGGGGACGGCGGCGAGGGTGGTGCCCGGCTTGGTGAACTCTTCGAGCAGCAGGGTGGGACCCGCGAGGGCGGTGATGCCACACCGAGTGCCGCGACCGGTGACCCCGCACCCGGTCAGGGCCGCCGCCAACAGGATCGAGCCGAGCCATTTCATGGTTCCCAAAGATATCATCGAGGGCTAACATTCGTCGCCATATGGGGATCGACGATCTCAACGCGCGGCTCGACGCGCTGCTCTCCCGGCACGGGCTGGGTTCGACGCGGCGGGAGGCGGGAGCCATTCACGACGCCCTCGTCGACCTCAAGGTCGGCTTGAAGGAATTGCAAGACGCGCTGGCCAAGACCGAGCGTGAGCTTGCCGCCGAGCGCGAGCAGTTGGTCACGGCGGAACGACGTGGTCGGATGGCGACCGAGATCAACGACGCGGAGACTACCGAGGTCGCCCGGCAGTTCATCGAGAAACATCGCCAGCGGGTCGAGCTGCTCGAGCGGAAGCTCGCCGTTCAGCAGGACGAGCAGATGATCGCCGAACAGGACTACCAGACGTTGTCGGACCGCTACCGGTCGGCGAAACAGGGCGTTCCCGGTGCCGACGCCCCTCGGGTGTCGGTCGACACCGAGGATCCGGACTTCGTCCGGGCCAAGATCGATCGGCAGTCGGCCGAGGCGGCCGCCCAGGCCCAGCTCGAGATGCTCAAACGCAAAATGGGAAAGGCCCCATGACCGACCGCTCGTTCTTCGGGCACCCGCGGGGCCTCTCGACCCTGTTCTTCACCGAGATGTGGGAGCGGTTCAGCTACTACGGGATGCGGGCCATCTTGATCCTGTTCATGGTGGCCCCGGTCACCGAGGGCGGGCTCGGGCTGCCGGTGCCGGAGGCGGGGGCGATCCAGGGCACCTACACGGCGATGGTCTACATGATGACGATGGTCGGCGGGTGGTTCGCCGATCGGCTCATCGGGTTGCGCCGGTCGGTGTTCTGGGGTGGCGTCCTGATCATGTGCGGGCACATCAGCCTGGCGTTCCCGGGCCTGGCCACTTTCTACTTGGGCCTCCTGATGGTGGTCTTCGGGACGGGGCTTCTCAAGGGCAATGTCTCGGTGATGGTCGGCCAGCTTTACGAGGAGAACGATACCCGGCGCGATGCCGGGTATTCGTTGTATTACATGGGCGTCAACCTCGGCGGGATGCTGGGACCGCTGTTCTGCGGGTGGTTCGCCCAGCAGCCGGCGTTTCGGGAGATGCTCGCGGGCTGGGGGATGTCGCCCAACTCGGCGTGGCACTTCGGATTCGCGGGGGCCGCGGTGGGGATGTTCTTCGGGCTGATCCAGTACACGTTAGGCAAGGCGCGGTTCCCGGCGACCGTGGAGCGGCCGCTCGGGGTGGCCAACCCGAGCGAGGCCTCCCAGGCGCGGCGCCAGCTGGGGACCGCGGTCGGCGCGGCCGTGGTCGCGGTGCTCGCGGCGGCTGGCCTGCAGCGGTCGGGCGCGATCACCATCACGCCGACCGGGGTGGCGGCCGGGGTCGACGCGTTCCTGGTGGTGCTGACCGTCGGCTTCTTCGGGTGGTTGTTCACGGTGGCGAAGTGGACCCCGGCCGAGCGGAAGCGGCTCATCGTCATCGTGGTGCTGTTCCTCGGGGCGGCGGTCTTCTGGGCCGGGTTCGAGCAGGCGGCGTCGACCCTCAATCTCTTCGCCGACCGGAACACTGCCAACACGGTGTTCGGCCTGGGGTATCCGGCGAGTTGGCTTCAGTCGGTGAATTCGTTCTTCATCATCGTGTTCGCGCCGGTGTTCGGGATCATCTGGCTCAAGCTGGGCCATCGGAACCCGTCGAGCCCGGCCAAGTTCTCGCTCGGGCTGCTGTTCTTGGGGGCGGGGTACGTCCTGATGACGGCGGCCGCGTTCGCCGCGGGCGAGGGCGGTCGGGTCAGCCCGATGTGGCTGGTGGGCTGCTACCTCCTCCAGACGTTCGGCGAGCTGTGCCTGAGCCCGGTCGGCATGTCGGCGATGTCGACTCTGGCGCCGGCGCGGGCGCAGGGCATGATGATGGGGGTTTGGTTTCTGGCGACGTCGATCGGCAACAAGGTGGCGGGTCGGGTCGGCGGGCTCTATGAATCGTTCGCGCTGCCGACCCTGTTCACCGCCAATGCCCTGTTCGTGCTGGTCTTCGCCGTGGTGCTCGCTCTGTTGGTCGGGCCGATCAAGAGGATGATGGCCAAGTCCGCCTGAGCGGTCTACTTGTACGGTCGATTCTTCGACCAGAGCACGATCGCCCCGCAGCCGGAGGTTCCCGCGTACTCCGCGGGGATCTCTCCAGCGCCTCGATAGACTTCGATTCCGTAGATGTCACCGATCGGCATGTTCGCCCCGAAGTAGCTGCTTTCGGTCCCGTCGACCCAGATGGTGGGCGCGCAGGAGGTCGAGCGGGCCATGACGATGGTGCAGTCGTGGGTCCGGCAGCTGACCCGCACCCCGCGGACGTTGCGGACGGCGTCGCCGAGTCGGGAGTAGTTCTTTTGCTTGATCTCTTCCCAGCCGATGAACACGCCGTTACCGGTGGCCTGGCGCCGATGGTAGTCTGAATAGCGGCCCATCAGCTTGTCGCGGCGGGCGTTGACGACCACCTCGGGGAGCTGCTCGCCGGTGAATGACATCCCGAACCGCAGATCGCGGGTCGATCCCGCCGAAATGTTCAGATAGTCTTTGCGGGTCAGGAACCCGATGGCCCGGACCTCGATTTCGACCCGGCCGGCGGGGAGGCCCTCGAGGAACGCCTTGCCGGCGTCATCGGTGGTGGCGTCGGGTCGGTCCTTGATCTTGAGGACGGCGCCTACCACCGGGTCGCCGGTTTCGTCATCGACGAGCACGAGTCGGACGGCCCCGGTTTGTGCGGCGACGGGAGCGGAATCGAGGGCAGCGACGGCGAGCGTGATGCCGGCGAGCCACGCGAGGTGCTTTCGGGTCATGGGAGGGCCCTCCTGGGCGCGGGTACTCCAGATCGTACGGAACCGAATCTAGCATTGTTTTTCGGCGGGAGGGGCCGGGGACGCCGAACCGATTGCGGCTCGGGCCCCCCGGCGATATCATCTCGGCGGCCAGTCGACCGGGCGGGAAGGTCCGAATCGGGCGCGCAGCCTCGAATTCTCAGCGAAAATCCACTAGTCGCGTTTCCGGGATTCGTCGTGTCCGAGTGACACGACAGGAGTCGGCCGCCGAGTGTCTTTTCGACACATATTGACGACGGTGCTCAACCGGCAAAGTTGTTGTTTGACAAAGAGTTAACCGGCAGCTGCCGATGCGGTTCGGATCGTGCACATGGGCTGGGCGACACCAGCGACAATTTGATCCCAGGCGCCCCATCCCTTTTGCTGGAATGTTGGATCCCGAGATCGGCCGTTCGAGCTGGGCCAGGGCGGCGTTTCGAGACCAGACGGGTTTGTGATTGAAATTGCCGTTGCTTCAGCGTATTACCACCACCACCGAGGGAGCATGATGACAAAGCAACGATTCGGTCCGTGGCTTCGGGCGGGACTTGTCGCAGGCGCGGTGCTGAGCACGGGGGCGACCCTGGCACAGGCACAGCAGCAGGCGATCATTACCGGTCGGGTTACGTCGGACAAGGGGCAGCCGCTCGCCGGCGCCACCGTCGTCGTCAATCAAACGAACCTAGGGGCTTCCACCGCCCCGAACGGCACCTTCCAGATCGTCATTGGCGGTCAGGCGGCCGCCGACGGCCGGACCGTGACCCTGACGGCCCGGATGCTCGGGTTCCGGCCGAAGTCGGCCCCAATCAAGCTGACCCTGGGGACCCAGGAGTTGAACTTTGAGCTCGCCGCCGACCCGCTCCGACTCGACGAGTTGGTGGTCACCGGCGTCTCGGAGGCGACCTCGACCAAGAAGTTGACGTTCTCCGTCGGGAAGGTCTCCGAGGCTGAACTGCAACAGGCGCCAGCGGTTACCGCGCTCGGTGCTCTCCAGGGCAAGGTGGCTGGTGTCTCGATTCAGTCATCGACGGGCATGCCCGGAGCGGCTCCTCAGATCAAGCTCCGTGGGGCCACCAGCATCACCGGCACGTCGGATCCGCTGATCATCATCGACGGCACCATTACCCGCTACTCGCTCGCCGACATCGCGTCGGAAGACATCGAGCGGGTCGAGGTCATCAAGGGGGCCGCGGCCTCGTCGCTGTACGGCTCGAACGCCGCCAACGGCGTCATCCAGATCTTTACCCGCCGCGGCGCCAACCTGGCCGACGGGAAGATCCAGGTGACCGCCCGGGGTGAATTCGGGCGCTCGTCGATTCCGGGGTCCTACCCGGTGACTCAGCACCACGGTTACATCCTGAAGGCGGATGGAAGCTTCCTTCGCCGGGCCGACCAGTCTCGCGTCTTGCCGTCCCTCTGCGGCGCGACCGATGCCGCGAACCTCGGCGCTCCCTGCCCGAGGCGAACGGATGCGCTGGGTCGTAGCGTGGCTGTCGACATTCAGGATGGCGTCTATCCCCAGTACGCCGGCGCCCAAGACGCCCTCTTCGATCCCGGCGCCTTCTACACCCAGTACGTGTCGCTGGGTCAGCGCCGGGGCCGGACCAATTTCAACGCCTCGTTCCAGAACACCCAGAACGAGGGCTCCGTCTTCAACATCAACGGGTTCAAGCGGCAGAACTACCGGGTCAACATCGACCAGGTACTGACCGACAACATCGACATCTCGTTCAACGCCTTCTACGGCCGCTCGACGAACGAAGAGCCGCAGGGCACTGGCGAGGGTGGCGCGTTCTTCGGGATCGCCTTCTTGGAGCCGCATATCGATCCGACCGCCGGCTGCGTCAAAGCGGGCGACGGCTTCACCTGCCCGGCCATCCAGGACATCGGGTCGCAGCGGATCGGCGGCAACACCGATGGGTCGCCGTTCAACTCGTTCATCCGCGACAAGCGCTCCAATGCGGCGAATCCGCTCTACAACCTCTACGCGATTCGGCAGGAGCGGGGTCGGAGCCGGTTCACCGGTGGCGGTCGGCTTCGGTGGCGGCCGCTGTCGTGGTTGTCGGCCGAGGGTAACTACAACTTCGATCAGGTGAACGAGGACTTCACCTATCGGGAGCCGGTGGCGTTGTACCAGGCCTCGGGCAGCACCCGCCCGGGCGAGTTCCGGCGCCAGGCGGACAACAACCGGACCTACAACGCCGGTGCCCAGCTGACCGGCATCTGGCGGATCAACGGGGGCGGGCTCTTCAACAACCTCGGTGTGACCGTCAAGGGCGCCTACCTCTACGAGGACCAGGAAGATCGCCGACTGTTCGCGTCGGCCCAGAAATTCATCGTGAAGGACGTCCCCGAGTTCCCGGGCACTGAGCCTCAGAACCAGCGGGCGTTTTCGCGCACCGAGGTGATCCGGAATCGGAACGTCTTCGCCATCGGGACCTTGGACTTCAACGACAAGGTCATGCTCGACGGGTTGATCCGGCGCGATGGTTCCTCGCTGTTCGGCCCGGAAGCGCGGTTCGCCACCTACTGGCGTGCCTCCGGCGCGGTTCGGGTGCCTCAGCTGCTCGGGATGGAGAGCGGCCCCGAGGAGTTCCGGCTCCGAGCCTCTTATGGCACTGCGGGTCTCCGGCCGCCGTATCAAGCGCAGTACGAGATCCTCTTGCCGTCGGCGGGCGTTTTCGTCAAGGATCAGCTGGGCAACCGCAACCTCCGGCCGGCGAAGTCGTCGGAGCTGGAGATCGGGACCAACATCGAACTGGCCCAGGGACGGTTGACGTTCGAATACAACTACTCGAACAAGAACACCAAGGACCAGATCATTCAGGCGCCGCTTCTGGCGACCAGCGGCTTTATCAGCCAGTGGCAGAACGTGGGCGCCTTGAACTCGAAGACCCATGAGGTCGCGATCGGCGCGCAGGTCATCAACTCGCGCGACGTCGCGCTGCAGATGACCCTCACCGGCGACCGGACCCGGGAAACCATTACCGACTGGCCGTTGCCGGATGCCGGGTACGGTCCGGATGACAGCTTCAGCCCGTTCAAGTTCGCGCCCGGGGTTCGCCTCGGGACAATGCGCGGTCAGAAATGGGCCCGCACCCTCGAAGACCTCTACCTCGATCCGGCCAAGCAGCGGTTGTCGGGCGCGGGGCAGACGTGGTCGGCGGACAGCGTGGTGATTAACGGCGACGGCTACGCGGTCCGGAAGTCGGTCCGCGGCGCCAACGGCGAGCGGCCAATTGCGCTGGTGACCTGCACGAAGACCGACGGGTCGGGCGTTTGCACCGCGACCACCAACATTCACGACATCGGCATCGCGGCACCGGACTTCCGGGTCGGGATGAACACCACGTTCGCCTTCCGGCGGTTCGCGGTGACCGGCCTGCTCGATTGGAGCCAGGGCGGCGAGATCTACAACGGCACCGCGCACTGGGGCAATCAGGACTGCGCCTCCTACCTCTGCGACCAGTTCGCCAAGCCGGCCGACGAGCGGATCGCCGAGGGTTTCTATCAGGTCGGCCTCTACAACGGCGCCTCGGCCAACGAAGCGTTCGTCGAAGATGCCACCTACCTGAAGCTGCGGGAGTTGTCGGTGAACTACACCCTCAACAAGAACGACCTGAACAAGGTCGGGCTGGGCCGGTGGCTCGGTGAAGTCCGTCTCGGCGTGATCGGGCGGAATCTCTTCACCTGGACGCCGTACACGGGTCTCGATCCGGAAGTCGCGCCGCTTACCGAGCTCAATGGTGGCCAGGCGGCGTTCCGGACCCGGATGGACTGGTTCCAGTACCCCCAGTTCCGCACCTTCACGGCGAGCGTCGAAATCGCGTTCTAACGCGATCTCGAACCGAAACGGAGCAGACATGAAGAATCGCAAACAGTGGTGGATCGCGCTGGCGGCGGTGGCCCTCACGGGCCCCCTCGCCGCCTGCGGCGAACTCGAGGTTACCAACCCGAACGCGCCCGAGCGGGAACGGGCGTTCTCCGACCCGGCGACGATCATTGCGTCGGCGGCCGGCACGATGAAGACGTACATGAACACCCGCTACGCGTACAGCCCGTCCTTGACCCTCGCGGTCATGGCGGATCACACCACCTTCTCGTGGAACAACTTCAACGGACGGTATTACTCGTCCTACGGGGTCGACTGCGGGAACCGGTGCGGTTGGGTCAACAGCACGTCGACTCAGCTCGGCTCACAGGTCGAGCCGTACTGGTACGGGATGTACTCGGTCTTGTCGTCAGCGAATGACGCGTTGTTCGCCCTTCGTCTTGCGGCGGTCCCGGCGAACCTCGGGGCCCAGCGCGATGCCGTCGAGGCGATTGCCCAGATGGCCCAGGGTATGGCGCATGCGTTCATCGCCCTGAACTACGACCAGGGGTTCATCGTCGAAGAGGATGTCGACACCCCGGAGGAGTTGGCCGCGTTGACGCTCTCGGGGCGGGCCGCCATTCGGGACAAGGCGATTGCGCTTCTCGAGAAGGCATACGTCATCGCCAATACCAAGACATTCAGCACCGGCGCCACCTGGTTCGGAACGGTCAACAGCCCGGTCTATACCAGCAAGCAACTGGCCAAGGTCGTCCGCACCATGCAGGCCGAGCTCCTGGCGCACTATCCGCGGAACTCCGAGGAGAATGCCCAGGTGAACTGGGGTCAGGTCACGACATATGCATCGCAGGGCGTTAGCTCGGCGGTGAACGGGGCGGGGTTCGACTTCGAAGCGTATCAGGACGAGAACTTCGACTTCTTCAGTGGCTTCCATGCCTGGGCCAACGACTACAGCACCACGCGGGTCGATACTCGGGTGGCGCGGTTGATCGCGACCAACCAAGTTGATCCGTGGCCGGGCGGAACCGGCAATCCGCGGCCGAACGCTGGTATTTACGGCCTCGATGCCAGGCTGGGTGACGGCTGTTTCGGGGACGAGCCTGACTTCCTCGGACTGGGCGAGTGCCAAGCCACTGCGAACTCAGGGACGGACTTCGCCTGGTCGCCGATCGCGATCTTCATTCCGGGCCGCGGTTCGTTCCACCAGAGCAACATCGGTTTGACCCGGTATCACTGTGTGACGGCCGTCTATCCCGATTGCCCGACCGGCGCCGGAACGATTCCGATGTATACCAAGGCGTTCAACGACCTGCTGTGGGCCGAGGGGCTGCTCCGGACCAACGGGTCGGCCACCCAGGCGGCCACCCTCATCAACAACTCCCGAGTGGGTCGTGGCGCCTTGCCGGCGCTGACCGGCGGGGAAGGGACCGCCAACCTGCTCAAGGCGATGGTGTACGAGCAGGAGGTCGAGGGGTTCAGTTCCGCGCCCGGGCCGTTCTACAACCGGCGCCGCTACACCTCCTCGGCGCAGGTGGCGCTGCCCGAGGCGTACAATCGACTCTGGCCGGATACCCCGCGTCACATGCCGGTGCCCGCGAAGGACCTCCAGTTGCTGCTGGCGGAGATCTACACCTTCGGTGGTCCCACGAACCCCGGCGGGGTCGCGCCCGGATTCGAGTCCGTTGGCAAGGTGCGGTCAGTGCGGGACATCTGGGCTGATTACGAAAGAGAGAATCGGGCCATGGGCAAGGCCCGCCGCCGGCAGTAGTCGCCGGCAGGAACCGAGCAAACACGGGGGCGCACCGCTGATGGTGCGCCCCCGTGCTTTTTGGGTGGGCGCCTCGGGCTCGAGGGTCGTGCCTACCGGATGGCGTGCCGCCCGCCGGAAGCGGCAGGAGTGGTGGCGAGGAGCCGGTCGAGGCCTTGGCGCAAGACGGCCAATTCGGGGACGCCAACGGCCGCCCGGGCCAGGTTCACGGCCTGGTTCGGGTCCCGCCCGAGATCGTAGAGCTCTTCGCTCTGGTCGGCGTTCCGGATGTACTGATGCTCGGTGGTCGTGAGCGAGTACATCGCCTTCCCGCGCCCGATCGGGTAACGGGCCTGCCGTTCGTAGCCGCCCTGGAGCATCGAGAACACCGTGTCGGTCGTGGCGGTGTCGGTCCACCGACTCGCGAGGGATCGCCCCGGGAAAGGGGCCCCAACGGCCTGTCCGAGGAGGTCGACGACGGTGGCTGGGAGGTCGCGCAAGGTCACCGCCTCGGCGACTTGGCGCCCGGCGGGGACCCCCGGCCCGAACATCGCCAGCGGGACGTGCAGGGCGGGAAGGTAGAGGCTGTTCAGGTGGCCAAAACGCTGGTGTTCCCCGAGCAGCTCCCCATGGTCGGCCGCGATGATGACCACCGTGTTGGCGAGGATTCCCCGGCGCTCCATCTCGGCGAAGAGACGGCCCGCCGCGGCGTCGGCCTCGGAGACCGCGTGGAAGTACCCTTCGGCATGCACCTTCACCTGTTCGGGTGAGAGGTTCCACTTCTCGAAGACCTCAGCGTTGGCCCCGGCAAAGAGGCCCACCACGTGTTCGTAGGGCAGGGAACCGGGCCGTCCCGGGGGGAAGTGGGGCTCATGGGCCTCGAAGAAATTCACGAAAGCGAAGAACGGCTGGCCTGGGTGGTCCCGCTGCCAGGCCAGGAAGTCGGCCGCGACTTCGCCGGCTTTCCGTCGGTTAGGCAGGTCGTGGTCGCTCACCAGCCGGCGGATCCATCCGGCGCCAAGGACGGCGCGACCGATGCTCGAGCTGATCAGGATCTGTCCCGTACTGGTCGGGTAGTCCGAATAGTGGACGAATCCCCGGCCCAGCCCACTCGCCCGAGTGGCGAAGGCCAGGTTGGCTACGAACCCCGCCGTGAGGTATCCGCGGCCGGCGAGGTACTCGGCCAGGGTAGGGTACCGATCATCGAGTGGGGCCGACAGGCTCGCGGACAGCTCGTTCGGCAGCCGGCCGGTGAAGAAGCTGGCGTGCGACGGGAGTGTCCATGGGGCCGGCGCCACGGCCCGCTCGAACGAGACGCCCCGCCGGGCCAACGAGTCGATCGTGGGGGTGGTCGATCGGGCACCTGTGGCCCAGTTGGTGTTCCGTCGAGCCGTGTCCAGGATCAGCAGCAGGACGTTGGGGCCCGTTGGCGACGCCGGCAGGGTGGCCAACTGGGTAGCTTCGTGACGCGCTGCGCCGAGCCGCAGCCTGGCCCCTTGATACCCGATCAGGCCGATCATCAGGAGCCCGGTAATCGGGACCAGCCGGTAGAGTCGTCGTGCACGGGGATAACGCGCGAGCCGGCCAACCTGCGCGCCGATGCCGGCCGCGAGCAGGAGTACGGCCCCACGATGGAGGTTTTCGAGGTAGAAGGCCACACTCACCACGAACAGCGCCGCCAGGGTGGCCAGAACCGTCGGAGTGGGGTCCCATTGCCTGCGCCACCGGGCGATGACCAGCAGGGCGCCGAGGGCGGCCAGCGCGTAGGACACATCGGCGACCGGAGCCATCCAGACGTAGTCGCCGCTGAGACGAACCTGGGCTCCGGTCCGTAGGGCTATCTGAACCAGCACGATTTCGGCGAGGCCGGTTGCCAGGCCGGCCCAGATCCCGAGGATGGCCAGTCGCCGCCACCCCGGGGGAGCATCGCCTGAGGTGGTCACCGGGCGGACCTAGCTGCTGGACGGAGGGGGGCTACGGCGGAACATCCGCGCGAGCAGAGCCTTCCAGAGGGCCAGGCCGCGTCGGAAGAACAACAGCACCGCGCCAACGGCCGCAGCGGCGACCGAGGCGATCGGCAATACGGTTTCGGGCGAAAAATAGAGCATCGTGACCCCAATTACGGCGGGCTGGGGAGGGTTGTCAACGTGGAGGAGTGACCACCACCTCGGGCTGACCGGGGGCAATGGCCACCTCCGACCGGCGCCCGCCCGGCCAGCGCACATCCAGGGTTAGTGGGCCCTCGCCCGGCCGGCCGAACACGACCACCGGGCTGTTCTGCGACCAGTACCCGCTGCCGGCGTGGATTTCTCGTCGCGGGCCCGTCGGCGTCGACCCGACCCGGAGCCGCATCGTCGCCCCGAACCCGAACGGGTTGCCGGCCGGGCCTTGGAGTCGCACCCGGATGCCGGGGGCTCCCCGGGCATTCCGGTACAGGCGGGTCGGTCCGCCGTTCTGGGTGATCACCACGTCCATGCGACCATCCCCATCGTAGTCCGCCGCGGCCGCCCCCCGCTGATCGCCATAGCCGGCGAGTCCCGATCGTTGTCCGGACACCGGGCGGAATCCGCCCCGGCCGTCGCCGAGCAACAACAGGCCGCGACCGGCGTCGTAGCGCGGGCTGTTGAGGTCGGTCGGGAAGAAGTTCTGGCTCAGGATCAGATCGTCATGGCCGTCGCCATCGAAGTCGGCGACCACCGGCCCGAACGCCGGGGCCAGCTGCGCTTCGGCGGGCAGGGTCACCGGTTCGAACCGGCCGCCTCGATTGAACCAGACGACGTGGTCGAAGCCGGTGGCGCCGAGCCGAAACGCCGTCGGCTCGGCGGGGCCCAAAACCGCGGCGATATTGGCGTCGGCATACGCCGCGAAGGTCCGGACCCGTTGGGCGATCTCGGGAACCGCCCGACTCAATCGGGCAAAGCTCGCCAGTGGCGCCATGGCGTCGAGCCGGGCATCGTAGCGGGCCGGCAGGAGGTCGAGCACGTCGTCCTGGTTGAAATGGCCCGCGTACAGGACGAGCGGATGGACGCTGTCGGCTTGCTGGCGAAGGTTCCGGCCCCAACTGGTCGTCACCAGATCGACGCGGCCATCCTCGTTGAAGTCGCCGGTCGCCAGGCCGAGCCACCGGCTGAACCGGGTTCCGAAGCCGAGCCCGTCAGGAGCCGGGGAGAACCGTCCGGCGTCGTTCTGGAACACCTTGATTGGCCCCCACTCGATGGCGAGGACCAGATCGGGATCCCCGTCGTCATCCAGGTCGGTGAAGAGGGCCGAGCTCACCATCCCCGGATTGCCCACGGCCGCGGAGTTGGTCGGGTCCGGCTGGAACCCGCGGGCCCCTTCGTTCCGGAACAGCCGGCTTCGGGGCGACAGGGGATACATGCCGGGGATGATCCGCCCCCCGATGAAGAGATCGAGGTCGCCGTCGCCATCGTAATCCGCGGCCGCGAGCGGTCCGACACTGGCGGAATCGCCCGGCACGATCGCCACCCCGTCGCGGGCGTTAGGCCCGACCGGAAAGGCCACCACCGACGAGAGGGCAAGCGCGGCGGCCGGCGAGACGGCCTCGTAGCTCGACACCCCGGCGACGATGGTGGGGCCGCTCGATCCGGGAACGACGAGCAGCGTGGTCAGATCGCCCGGCGGAGTCCCCCCGAACGGCACCGCCACGAATCGACCCCGGTCGTTTCGATACCAGGCCGGCCGGCCGCCTTGGCCGGTGCCGATCAGGAGGTCGTCGTCGCCGTCGCCGTCGAGGTCGTACCAGGTCGCCCCGGGGCCCAGCTGGGAGAACAGGTTAGGAAGCAGCAGTTGGCGCGCGGCGTCGTCGTACCAGGTTTCGTGGTGGAGGTGGCCGAGGCTGTCGGTGGCGTCGGCGAACAGGGCGCTGTCGGGTGCCGGGGCGGCGGGCGCCACCGGGGGGCCGGCGGGCTCGGCGATCTGGTAGAGCCGATTGGGGCGGGCGCGGGCGACGACCGATCGTTGCCCGCTCCGCCAACGGACCTCGATCAGCAGGGAGTCGCTCCGGCCGGCCGCGAACGCCAACTGATAGTCGGAGTGGGACAGATAGAGGCCGCCTGCCGTCACCTCGCGCGACTGCAGGGGCACCGCGCCGCCCAAGACTCGGACGGTGGCCCCGATGCCGTGGCGGTTCGCGCCGGCACCCTCGAGCCGGACCGCGACGCGGTTGGCGGCGGCGTCGTTGCGGAGGACCAACGCCGGGCGGTCGAGCCGATTGATGACGACGTCGAGATCGCCATCGCCGTCGAGATCGCCGCCGGCCATCCCGTGGGAGATGTCGGCTTCGACACCGAAGCGCCAGGCCGGCGTCATGTCCTCGAACGTCAGGTCGCCGCGATTCCGGAAGGCGTAGTTGGGGAGTTCGAGCGGCGGAAACAGGGTCAGCTCCCGTTGCCAGGCCGTCGCCGAGAGGCGGTTCCTGAGCCGCTCCAGCACGTCGGCATCGAGGACATCCCAGCGATGGCCGTTGGCCACCAAGATGTCTTCGAAGCCGTCGAGATCGACGTCGAGAAACATGGTCCCCCAGGTCCATCCTGAGGCGTCGACGCCGGCATACTCGGCGATCTGGGCGAAGGTGCCATCGCCCCGGTTCCAGAACAGGGTGTTGCGCTGCAGTTGGGGCCGATCATCGATGACCCCGGGCATCTTGGGCAACACCGTCTGGGTCGGGATCTGGGTCTTGAGTCGGCGGCTGTCGCGACTGAGCATGTCGACCTCGAAGAAGTCGACCGCCCCGTCCCGGTCGATGTCGGCGAAGTCGATGGCCATGCCCGAGTTGCTGGTGGTCCGCAACGCGGTCCGAGCGATCAGCCGGAACTGGCCCTGGCCGTCGTTGATCCAGAACTGGTCGGGGTCCTCGAAGTCGTTGGCGACGAAGAGATCGGGGTCGCCATCGCCGTCGATATCGTAGAAACGAGCGGTGAGCCCAAAATCCTCCCTGGGTTCGGCGAGCGGGCGGCCGTCCTCGTCCTGGAAGCGAAGCGTGCCCGACATCGGCGCCGCCGCGAAGCGTCCGGACCCGTCGTTGAGAAGGAGCCGATCCGGATCGGCTCGCTGAACCAGACTCACCCCGCGGAGATCGTCGCGGAGGTAGACCCGATAGTCCTGGCGATACCGCGGGTGGACGGAGAAGTCGCGGGGCCCGTGGCGACGAACGATCTGATCGAAGGCCCGTTCCTGCGGGCTCAGCCGATCGAGGGTGGTGTAGGCCTTGTAGTTGGCGGTGTAGAGGTCGAGGTCGCCGTCGCCATCGATGTCGGCGATGGTCGAGGTGGTGCTTCCGAGCCGGGAGCCGCGATCGGCAAAGGCGGTGTCCTCGGTGAACCGGCCGCGGCCGTCGTTCAGGAACAGGGCGTTGGGCCCGCCCAAGGCGTTGACCAGGAGGTCGAGGTCGCCGTCGCCGTCGAGGTCGACCAACGCCACGCCGGTGACGGCCCGATCCCCGAAGGCGACCCCGGCGGCCACCGCGCCCTCCCCGAAGCGGAGCCCTCCCTGGTTCAGGTACAGGGCACTCGGCCCGTCGGTCCGAGCGAGGAAGATATCGGGCCGATCATCCCCGTTCACGTCGCCGACCGCCGCACCCCCGCCTTGGGCGAGGATCCGGTTGGCCAATGACTTCTCGAGCGAGAGGGTGTTCCGAAACGCGATCCCGGTGCTGGTCGAATCGAGGGAGGTGAATCCCGGCGTGGTGGTTTCCGTGGACCGCTCCAGCTCGCGCCAGCGATATCCCGGCTCGTCGTGCCAACTCGTGTCGACCGTCGGCGCCGCGCGGCATGCCAACGGCCCGGCCAGGATTGCGGCGCCGACGGCCCGCCGCCACGCGGCGATCACGATCCGCGTCGGGTCTGGAGCCGGGTCACGACCCGTTCGCCGATGCAACGCCCCATGGCGTTGCCATGGGTGATCGCCATCGGGTAGTGAATCCCGCCATAGAGCCGGGACATCGCCGCCTCGTCGGCCGCGTCGAAGAACGAGTCGAACCGCCGAACCGGGTGGCCGATGGCGAGGTTGGTGCTGTCGTCGAACGCCACCTTGTCGCCCAGAAGCTTGGTCATCACCGCGGAGGCCGCGCCCGACTGAACCGAATGGCCCGACGGGTATTCCGGGAACGGCGGGGTGATGATGTCGGTCTCCCACTTCGGATCGATGAGCCGGTTGATGTAGGTGTTGGGCCGGACCACCATCGTCTCGTACTTCACTCGCCAGGCGGCGATGAAGGCGTCGGCTTGGGCCAGGCTCGCCAGCACGAACAGCTCGGCGGCCCGATCCGCGTCGAGGCCGAGCTGGGAGACCATTTGACTCCCGATGCTGAGCCAGTGACCGGTCGGCGTCCCGCTCTGGCCCGGGTTGTCGGCCCAATAGAGCACGATCTGGTGTTTCTCGTCGTCGAGGTTCTTGCCAGCGTCGTAGGTCGCCATCGCCTCGCGGTAAAAGGCGGAGTTGCGCTCCACCGAGTACGGGGCGGGGGCCTCGATCGGGCACTCGTCCCCCCGAGTGAGACCGAAGGTGCGGAGGCTACCCCACCAGGGCTCGGTGGCACCGACCGGGTTGATCCCGCGGACGGTCGTGGTCGATGCCGGCTTGGGTCGGGTCACCAGCAACGAGCGCTCGCTCGCCTGGCCCGGCCGGAGGCTCGCTGACGGGTTATCGAGCGCGACGAAGTCCCGTGCGGCGGACTGATTCTGAGAGACGAATTCATCGGCGCCACTGCTGTTCACCCAATACTGCGGGCCCACCGGCGGCGTCCACGGCTTGGTTCGGGTCGTGTCGAAGCCGTCGGTGCCGGCCCAGGCCACCACCGCGAGCCCGATCCGAAGTCCGTAGGCCCGGGAACGCTCCGCCGTGGCGGCGTCGATCCCCTGGCCGGCCCGGTTCGTCCACAAAGAGTCGAACAGCGACGCGATCGCCGCCTTGGTCTGAGGCAGGCCCTCGCGATACAGGGAGTCGAGGACGGTGCGCTGGGCCGCCAAGCCAACCAACTGCGGGTCGTGCCTGGCGATGGTCTCCGGGGTCGGGAGCGAGTCGAACCCGGCGAGTTGCCCGGCGAGGCTGCGCAGCGTGGCCGAACCGGCGGCGACACCTTCGAACAACGCCACGGAAGCGTACGCCGTGATCCGCGAGGCCACCGGTGGCGAGATCCGCTCGGAGCGAATCAGGCCGTACTGATTCTGCATCAGCTCGGCCACGAACCGAGGCTCGACCGGCGGGATGGTCTTGGCGCAACCGGCGGTCAAGCCGAGGGTGACCAAGGCGGTGAACGAGACGGAGCGGAACTGCGGGAGCATGGAAAGAAGTTAGCCGGGAATCGAGGGCACGTCACGCTCCAGGGCGGCGATCCAGTCGGTCCACTCCTTGGGCGGCAGCGGCTCGCGACGAATCGCCTCCCGGCCGAGGTCGAGCGCCCGCCTCGCCAGGCTGGCGGCCAGCATGGCCGCGCCGCGCGCCTGGGCCAGGGCACTCTTGAGGGCAAGGGCCTCGGCGTATCCGAAGATCCGGGTCGAATCGGCCAGGAGTGCCGCGGCGGAGGTCGCGTCGAGCCGTTCGACCAGGGCGGACGAGCCGCCGAGGAGCTGTTCGATGGCGCGGTCCAGCTCGATTTCGACCAGCTCGGTGCTGGCGTCGCGCTCGCCTCGAAGGAGGCGGGCGATGACCAGCCGGAGCTGCTCGAGCCACCGAAGGACCAAGTCACGCTGCATGCGGGACAAAGTAATCGGCCGACTGGCGGGGTGGCTTTGTAACACAGAGTACTTGACAGTAGCTCCGGCTGTCGCTATCGTGGGAGCACGATGACCCGCCCGATTCGCCGTGTCGCGCCTGACGACCCGATCCCGCTCCACGATCGGGCCCTGGAGGATCTCTCGTTCATTCGAGACACGATGGAGCGGGCGGCCGCGGTGACGTCCGTGCCGGGCTGGGGTGGGGCCGCGATGGGCCTCACCGCCCTCCTCGCGGCCTGGATTGCCTCCCGCCAGGCCACGGCGGCGGAGTGGCTGGCCGTGTGGCTTGGCGAGGCGGTCATCGCCTTGGGGATCGGCGGGATGACCATGGTCCGCAAGGCCGAGGCACAGGGCACTCCGCTACGGGCTCGCGCCGGCCGGCTGTTTGCCGGGGCCTTCGTGCCGCCGATCCTGGCCGGGGCCATCCTGACCGCCGTGCTCTACGATCGGGGCCTCACCGGGATGTTGCCGGGCGCCTGGCTGCTCCTGTACGGCACCGCGGTGACGGCGGCCGGGATGTTCTCGGTCCGGGCCGTCCCGATCATGGGTGGGTGTTTCATGGTGGTCGGCACCGCGGCATTTTTCGCCCCGCCGGCGATGGCCGACCTGATGATGGCGATCGGCTTCGGGGGGCTCCAGATTGGTTTCGGCATCCTGATCGCGAGGCGGCACGGTGGGTAAACGACAAGCGGCGCGGGTCATCGAGGTCGCGGCCCCGTCCGGCCCGAAGTTGACGGGTTCGAGCGCGAGCGCGGGCGCGGCGAAACACTCCCTCGAACTCGATCGGCTGATTCACGAACGGGTCCGGCTGGCGATCGTCAGCGCGCTGGCGGTCAACGATTCGCTCACCTTCAACGAGCTGAAGCGGCTGCTCGGCACCACCGATGGCAATCTCAGCGTCCACGCCCGCAAGCTCGAGGATGCGGGGTACCTCCGCTGCGACAAGTCGTTCGAAGCCCGGATGCCGAAGAGCGAGTACCGCCTCACCGCGGCCGGTCGCTCGGCGTTGGAACGCTACCTCGGGCACATGGAAGGACTGATTCGCACCACCCGCGGTCGGTGATCGGCTCGGTAGCCGTCCGGACCCGGGTTTTTCGTGAGAGGATGCTTTGTGATACAAAGTAATTCGCAGGTGCATGTCGGCATCATCATGGACGGCAACGGACGCTGGGCGGAGCGCCGGGGGCTCCCCCGGCCGGTCGGCCACCGAGCCGGGGTGACCGTGGTGAGGCGGATCGTCGAGACCGCCCCGGGTCTCGGGGTCGGCACCTTGAGCCTTTATGCCTTCTCGTCCGACAATTGGCGCCGGCCCCTGCCCGAGGTCGCGGCCCTCCTCCAACTGTTCCGACGGTTCCTCCATGACGAGACGGCGGCGCTGATCGACGCGGGGGTCGCCCTCACCGTCATCGGCCGACGGGATCGGCTTCCCAAGCCGCTCGTCACCGCGATCGACGAGGCGCAGCGAGCCACCGCACAGGGTGATCGTCTCGACCTCCGGATCGCCATCGATTACTCCGGTCGCGACGCCATTCGTCGAGCCGCGCTACGCTTCGCCGCCGCCCCGGTCGCCGAGCCGGACCAGGAAGCGTTCGGGGCCCTGGTGAGCGCCGTGGATGGGGCCGGCCGTCCGGCGGCGCCGCTCGATCTGTTGATCAGGACCGGCGGCGAGCAGCGGCTCAGCGACTTCCTGCTCTGGGAGGCCGCCTACGCCGAGTTGTCCTTCCGTCGCGAGATGTGGCCCGACTTCCGCCCGGGCGACCTGGCCGAGATTCTCCGTGAGTATCGCGGTCGGGAGCGGCGCTTCGGCGGAGTCAGCCCGGGCCTCACCGTGGCCCACGGAGCCTGAGCAGCTGGAACCCCTTGGACCGGAGGCTGGAATGATTTCGCCATTGATGGGGACCCTCGTGTTGCTGGCCACGTTGCTCGGCGTCGGCCTGGGATTGGGCATCTGGTTGATCGGCCGGCTCCGGGAGCAGCGGGGGTGGTCGCGACTCGGCGGAGTCCTCGCCGGCGGGGTCGTCGGGGCCTACGGGCTGCTCTGGCTGACGACCGTTCCGCTCGGTCGGGAACGGCCGATGGCGCCCGGGGCGGAGGTCGCGTTCTGCGGGGTCGACTGCCATCTCCACGTGTCGGTGGCCCGGGTTCACCGAGGCAACTCCCTCGCGGTGGTGGTCCGGCTCCGAAGCGATGCCAAGCGGGCCGAGGAGTATCCCGGTTTCCTTCGATTCGAGGTGGTGGGCGTGGACGGGCGCCGGTGGACGCCGGCCGACGGGATGATCGCCGAGACGCTGCCGCCCGGCGGTGAGCTCGAGCGCGAGTTCCAGTTCGCCGTCGGGCGCGAAGTGGCGGTCCGAGGGCTCGCGGTGTCCCGCCCCGGCTGGATCGACTATCTGTTGCCGGGGCAGGGCAATCCGTGGGTGCAGCGCCGGAAGGTGCTGTCACTGGCGGGTGCCTAACGGCAGCCCGTGGGCCCGCCTCGCTACGGGGCGGCGACCCGTCCCCGAAGCACAGTGACCGCCCGGCCGGCGAGATCGACCCGATCGCCGCGGACTCGCACCTCGACCCGGCCGCCCCGGGGGGAGGCCTGATAGCCGGTCAGCTCGGTTCGGCCCAATCGCTCGGCCCAGTACGGCGCCAGGGTGCAATGGGCCGAGCCGGTCACCGGGTCTTCGTCGACGCCGAAGGCCGGGGCGAAGAACCGGGACACGAAGTCGATCCCGGGCTCGTCGGCTGGCGCGGTGACGATCACCCCTCGCACCGGCAACCGTTTCAGGGCCGCGAGATCGGGCGTGAGCCGCCGGACCGTGGCGGCGGACTCCACCACCACCAGACAATCCGGCTGGGGTTTCCGGTTGTCGAGGACGACCGCCTCGGCCACGCCTAACGTCGCGAGCAGGCCCGCCGGCGGTGCCGCGGGGCTTGGCGGGGTGGCGGGGAAGTCGAGGGTGATCGCCCCGGTCGGGCTCGAGCGCGCGGTGAGGAGGCCGCTTCGGGTCTGAAACCGGGCCGCCTCGGTGCGGGGGAGTCGCTCGGTGACCCAGAGGAAGTGCGCCGTCGCGAGGGTGGCGTGGCCGCAGAGGTCGACCTCGGCCACCGGGGTGAACCAGCGGAGCCGATACCCGTCCCCTTCGGGAGCGACGAACGCGGTCTCGGCCTGGTTCATTTCCATCGCGAGGGACTGCCGCCAGGCATCGGGCACCGGGCGGTCGAGGTAGCAGACCCCGGCCGGGTTGCCCCGGAAGGGGACGTCGGTGAAGGCGTCGATCAGCCACAAGTCCAGTTCAGCCATGGCTACTCCGCGTGATGACAGGCCACCTCGGCGCCGCCCACGATTCGCAGGGCGGGCAGGTCGGTGACGCAGCGGGCGTTCTTGGCGGGGTGGAAGCACCGGGACGCGAACGGGCATCCCGGGGGCATCTCGTTCGGGCTGGGCGGGTCGCCCGGGAGCACGATGCGGGTCCGCTGCGCCTTCGGATCGGGCTCGGGCACTGCGGAGATCAACGCTCGGGTGTACGGATGGCGGGGCCGGTCGAGGACTTCGTCGCGAGGGCCGATCTCGACGATCAATCCGAAGTAGAGCACCGCGATCCGCTGGGCCATCTGCCGCACCACGCTCAGGTCGTGGCCGATGAACAGGTAAGCGAGCCCTCGGTCGCGCTGGAGGTCGAGGAGCAGATTGACGACCTGGGCCTGGACCGAGACGTCGAGGGCCGACACCGGCTCGTCGAGCACGATGAACCGGGGGTCGACCGCCAAGGCTCGGGCGATCCCGATCCGTTGGCGCTGCCCGCCGGAGAACTCGTGGGGATACTTGGCGGCGAGATCGCCGTCGAGCCCAACCTCGGTGAGGAGCTGGCGGACCCGATCGCCGATCTCCCGGCGGGGCACCAGCCGATGGATCTCGATGCCCTCGGCCACCGACTGGCCCACGGTCATTCGCGGATCGAGGGAGCCGTAGGGGTCCTGGAAGACGATCTGCATCCGCCGCCGGAGCGCCCGGAGACTGGCCCGATCGGCGGCGAGGAGGTCGACGCCTTCGAAGCGGACCGATCCGCTGGTGGGCTGGTGGAGCCGGAGGACCGTCTTGCCGATGGTGGTCTTGCCGGACCCGGACTCGCCGACCAGCGCGAGGGTCTCGCCCGGCTCGAGCGAGAACGACACGCCGTTGAGCGCGTGGATTCGCCTCTTGGCACGGAACAGCCCGCCGCCGGCCTCGAAATGCTTGACGAGGTCGACCGCTTCGAGGAGCGGCGTCATGGGGCGTGACCCTCGACGGCCCAGCAGGCGGCTTCGTGGCCGGGGCCGTTGGAGCGCCAGGGCGGAGGCTCGGTCAGGCAGGCGGCGAGGCGAATCGGGCAGCGGGGATGGAATCGGCACCCCGCCGGCCACGCGGTCGGGAGCGGAACGGTTCCGCCGATGGGGGCGAGCCGCTCGAGCGGGCCGGTGAGTCGGGGAATCGAGCGGAGCAACGCCTGGGTGTAGGGATGGCTCGGTCGAGCGAAGAGGGCATCGGTGGAGGCGGTTTCCACCAGCTTGCCCGCGTACATCACCATGACCCGATCGGCACGACCGGCCACCACGCCGAGGTCGTGGGTGATCAGGAGGACCGCCATGCCTCGGGCCGTCCGGAGCCGATCGAGCAGCTCGAGAATTTGCGCCTGAATCGTCACGTCGAGCGCGGTGGTGGGCTCGTCGGCGATCAACAGGTCGGGCTCGCCCGCCAGCGCGATCGCGATCATGATCCGCTGCTTGAGCCCGCCGGAGAGTTCGTGCGGGTAGGCGCCGAACCGAGCCCGGGCGTCGGGCACGCCCACCTCGTCGAGCAGGGCGATGACCCGGTCTTTGGCCTCGGCTCGGCCGAGCCGCTGATGGGCGGTGACCGCCTCCTGGACCTGGTAGCCGACGGTCAACACCGGGTTGAGACTGGTGTTCGGATCCTGAAAAACGAGCCCGATCCGGCCGCCCCGAATCCGGCGGAGGGCTTCGCCCTCGAGGGCCAGGACCTCTTCACCGTCGAGCCGGATGCTGCTTCCCTGGGCTACCCGCCCCGGGGGCGGCACCAGTCGGAGCAGGGCGAGGCTCGTTAGGCTCTTTCCCGATCCTGACTCGCCGACCAGCGCCACGGTCTCGCCGCGAGCGATCGTGAAGCTCACTCCGTCGACCGGATGGATCGGCCCGCCGGCGCGGGGGAACTCGACCCGGAGGTTCTCGACCACCAGCAGGGGCGCGGTCACGCGCCTCTCGGATCGAAGGCGGCCCGGAGCGCGTCGCTCAGGACGTTGACGGCGAGCACGGTGACCAGGATGGCGGCCCCAGGGAAGAGAATGGTCCACGGCGTCGTCGTCAGGGCATCGCGGGCATCGAGCACCATGGCGCCCCAGGACGGGGTGGGTGGCTGGACGCCGACGCCGAGATACGACAAACCCGCTTCGAGCAAGATCACCTCGCCGATGGCGAGTGCCGCGCTCACCAGCACGACACCGACGACGTTGGGGAGAAGGTGTCGAAAGATAGTCCGTTCGGCGGTCGCGCCCAGACCGAACGACGCCTGCACGAACGGCTCCGCCTTGACCCGGAGTACTTCGCCCCGCACCAACCGACTGGTCCCGAACCATCCGGTCAGCCCGAGCACCGCGATGAACGCGCCGAGCGGCACCCGGTCCCAGACGGCGAGGAGGAGGAGGAGCACGAAGAGCCGAGGAATCGCCAGGGCGGCATCGACGAAGCGCATCAGCAGGGTGTCGACGAGCCCGCCGGCATAGCCGGCCGCCAATCCCACGGCGGTTCCGATGGTCAGCGACAGCAACGCGGCCAAGGTCGCGATCGACAGCGAGATTCGGCCGCCGTAGGCGACCCGGGCCATGACGTCGCGATTCAAGGCGTCGGTGCCGAACGGATGCGCCAGGCTGGGCGGCTCGGCGCTGGCCCCGAGATCGGGCATCGCGCGCCAGTCGGGCATCGCGATCGGTCCGAGCAGGGCGAACACGACGAGCCCCGCGATGACGACGGCGGCGGCGCGGGCGCCGGGGTAGGCCCAAGCGCGGCGGAGGGTGGCCCAGAGCGATCCGGTCATGCCGGCCGGGTCCGCGGGTCGAGGAGGTAATAGCCGAGGTCGGTCACGATCCCCCCGACGAGCACCGCGCCCGATACCAGCATCGCGGTGGCCATCAAGACGGGGTAGTCACGCGCGGTCACCGCGCCATAGGCGAGCGAGCCCAACCCCGGCCAGTTGAAGACCGACTCGACGAACACCGAGCCTGACACCAGGATCGGCAGCCAGAGGCCGAACAAGGTCAGGATCGGAAACAACGCGTTGCGCCAGGCGTGGCCCCAGATCACCCGCGACTCCGGCAGGCCCCGCGCCCGGGCCGCCCGGACGAAGTCGAGGCGGAGCACCTCGAGCATCGCGCTCCGCTGATAGCGCATGGTGGCCGCGATGGTGACGATCGAGAGGGTGACCGTGGGGAGCACCAGGTGGCGGAGCACGTCGGCGGCCCGGGTGAACGGGCCGGCGTCGCGGGGCAACAGCGGGTCGGTCATCTGGGCCGCCGGGAGGAGCTGCCACTTGATCGCGAACAGCGACACCAGCACCAGGGCGAGCCAGAAGCTCGGCGCCGCGTAGCCGGCCAGCGCCAGCCGGCCGAGCCAGCGATCGAGCCGGGACCCTCTCCGTCGGGCCTGGAGGACGCCGAGCCAGATGCCTAACGTCAGGTTGACGAGGAGGACGGCGGTGCCGAGCAGGAGCGAAGGGCCGAGCCGGCCAGCCACCAGGGTGCCGACTCGAGTCGGGTAGTACTCGATCGAGACGCCGAGGTCGCCCTGGACGGCGCCGGCCGCGAACCGGGCCAGTTGGGTGCCGATCGGTTGGTCGAGGCCGAAGATGGCCCGGAGCCGGGCCTGTTCGGCGGCGGCCATCGGACGATCGTCGGTGAGCCGCTGGAGGGGGTCGCCCGGGGTGAGCCGCATCAGGGCGAACAGCAGCACCGTCACGACCGCGAAGGTCGCGAGCGCCTGCGCCAGGCGCCCCGCCAGCCAGCCGATCACGGCCGCCTAACGGTCATCGCGGGCGAGCCGCTGGCCGGGATGGACCGACCAGCGCCACAAATAGGCCCACGGCGCCTCCGGCCGGAACTCGACGTTCCGATACCGGGTCGACACGATCGCGGTCCGGGTCGGCGCGAAGACGAACGCGGCGGGGGCGTTGGCGTGGAGGGTCGCGATGGTCTCGTGCCACAGCCCGGCCGACTCGCCCCGGGCGGCCATCGCCCGGCCGAGGGCCTGGTCGAAATTCTGGTCGCACACCGAGGCGACGTTGCTGCCGCCGATCCCGGCGCAGGACCAACTCTGGACCAGGCCAGTCGGGGAGGGGTCGAGGGTTACCTGCGCGAAGTCGATGTCGAACTCTCCTCGCCCTCGTCGCTCGACCCAAACCGGCGGGTCGAGGCGCTGGAGCTCGAGCTTGATGCCGATCCGGCGGAGCATCTCCTGGATCGGCTCGGCGAGCGCTACCCGGGGAATGTTCGAGCCGGGGTACATCATTCGGAGGGTGAGGGGCCGGCCGTCCTTGTCGAGGACGCCGTCGTTGTCGCTGTCGATCCAACCCCGCTCGCGAAGGAGCCGCCGAGCCCGACTCGGATCGTAGCCCGGCTGTTTCGGGGCGACCCGGCGGATCCAGCTGGCCTGTCCCATCGGGCCCTCGGCGACGGTCGCGTAGGGACCGAATACCGAACGCACCAAAGTGGGTCGATCGAGTCCGTGCACGATCGCTTGCCGCACCACCTGGTCGGCGAGGATCGGATGAGGCGCGGCACGGTCGCCGTACGCCTTACGATTGAAGAGCAGGTACCCGACCGAGAGCCACGGTTGAGTGATGATCCGGAGGTTGGGCTTGCCGACCACTGGGCTGATTTGCCGCGCCAACACCGCCGACTCGAACGCATCGGCCGAGCCGTCGAGCAACAGGTTGAGTTGGGCCTCGGCGTTGCGAACGATGAGGAACACGACCCGTCTCAGCTTGACCGGGCCGAGGAAGAAGGCGGGATTCGCGACCAACTCGACCTGACGGCCGGGTTCGCGCCGGCCCCAGACATAGGGACCGTTTCCCACCGGCCGGGATCCGAAGGCCGAGGTATCGAGTGCCTTGGGCGGAATCGTGTCGAGCAGATGGGCCGGCAGGGGCGGGGCGTGAAAGACCGCGTCGTACATTTGCTCGGCGTAGGCCCGTTTGAACTTGACCACCACCCGCGCGGGTCCCTCGGCGGCGACCGAGGCGATTTCACGGAGGAGCAGGGCGTGGGTCGGGAAGGCGGCTGAATCCTTGGCCTGGGTGAGGCTCCAGACCACGTCGCGGGAAGTGACCGGGACGCCGTCGTGCCATTTTGCTCGGGGATCGAGGTCGAACACCAGCGTGAGTGAGTCGCGCCGACTCCACCGTCGCGCGAGGGCCGGTTCGAAGCTGTTCTCGTCGGCGGTGGCCATCTTCTTGCCGAGCCAGGCCAGGGGCAGGAACAGCATGCTGGCCACGTCGAAGTCGGCCTTGCCGGCCGCGATGATCGGCACCGGTCGGGTCGGCTCGCCCCCGATGACGATGGTGATCGTCCCGGTGTCGTTGGTCTGCGCCGCCACGGAGTGGGCCGCCCCCGCCAGGAGGAGCCCTCCGATCAGTCGCATCCGCACCATTGAGCACCCCTTCGGTGGCCGGCTACCGCTCCCAGGTATTGGCTTCGGATCGGTATGTATCGTAATGGGTTTGGGCTCGGCGCAGTACCTCGTTAGGCCCTTCGGCCGGCAGCGGGGGGACCCCGGCCGCCTGCAGGGCGCGTCGCACGGCCGCCACCGCTTCCTCGAATTCCAGCCGGCGGCCGAGCAGCGCCGACACCGTGGTCTCCGCCACCCCCACCTCACCACCGGTCAGCTGAACGGAACGGACCAGGGCCTGATCGTCCTCGAGCAGCAGTGAACCGTGCTGGAGGAGGGCTCGGAGTCCCCGCCGTTGGGCGCTGCCGAGCAGCTTCTTCCCGCCGACGACGAGCTCGCCTCCCACCGGTACCGCGAAACAGGCCCCGTCGCCGAGCCCCGGGGTGGTTCGCTTCGGCGCGAGGGTCGCCGCGAGGCCCAATTCCCGGACGGCGCCGGCGAACAACTCGTGAATGGCGAGATAGGCCGCCCGGAGAGAGCCGAGCCGTTCGGTCGGGCCGGCCACGGCGTAGGTCAGCTCTCGAGCATGCCAGACCGCACGCCCCCCGGTCGGCCGGCGGACGCAGTCAATGCCCAGGGCCGCGAGCCGAGCCCGATCGTACCGGCGTGAGGCCGGTTCGTGACGGCCGAACGAGAGGCACCACGGGGCCCACCGATAGAGCCGCCAAATCAACGCCCCGGTCTCCTCGGCGAGGTCGAACATGGCGTGGTCCAGGGCCATGTTCTCCCAGCCGGGCCGGGGCGTCGGGTCGATCCAGTACCCCGTTAGGCGTAGGCCTCGATCGGCGGGCAGGTGCACACCAGATTCCGATCGCCGAACGCGCCGTCGATCCGGCACACCGTGGGCCAGACCTTGTGGGCGCGGGTTTCCGGGGAAGGGAACCCGGCCTTCTCCCGCGGATAGGGCCGCTTCCAGTCGTCGGCGGTGACCTGCTGGAGGGTGTGAGGCGCATTGAAGAGGACGTTGTCGCCCCGGTCGGCGATCCCCAGCTCGATCTCCTTGATCTCGGCGTGAATCGCGATCAAGGCATCGCAGAACCGGTCGAGCTCCTCCTTCGACTCGCTCTCGGTCGGCTCGATCATCAGGGTGCCGGCCACCGGGAAGGAGACCGTCGGCGGGTGGAAGCTGTAGTCGATCAGCCGCTTGGCGACATCCTCCACCTCGAGCCCGGCCGACTGCTTGAAGGCCCGGAAGTCGACGATGCACTCGTGGGCCACCAGGCCACCCTTGCCGCTGTAGAGGATCTGATAGTACGGCGCGAGGCGCTTGGCGACGTAGTTCGCGTTGAGGATCGCGATCTTGGTCGCCTCGGCGAGCCCTTCGGGGCCCATCATCCGAATGTAGGTCCACGAGATCGGAAGAATCGACGGGCTACCCCAGGGCGCCGCCGAAATCGTCCCGCAGTGTTTGTCGCCACCAACCGGCACCACCGGGTGGCCGGGCAGGTAGGGCACCAGATGCTCTCCGACGCCGATCGGGCCCATGCCCGGGCCGCCGCCGCCATGGGGGATGCAGAAGGTCTTGTGGAGGTTCAGGTGGCAGACGTCCGCCCCGATGATCCCGGGCGAGGTGAGCCCGACCTGGGCGTTCATGTTGGCGCCGTCCATGTAGACCTGGCCGCCGTGCCGATGGATGATCGCGCAGACCTCCTTGATCCCATCCTCGAACACGCCGTGGGTCGAGGGATAGGTCACCATCAGCGCGCCGAGTCGGTCGGCATGGGCCGCCGCGAGTCGGGTCAGATCGGCGATGTCGATGTTGCCCCGTGGGTCGGTCTTCACCACCACCACCTCGAAGCCCGCCATCACCGCGCTGGCCGGGTTGGTGCCGTGGGCTGACTGGGGAATCAGGCAGACGGTGCGATGGTGATCCCCCCGGGCTCGGTGGTAGGCGCGAATGACCATCAGCCCGGCGAACTCACCCTGCGATCCGGCGTTCGGCTGGAGCGAGACCTTGGCGAACCCGGTGATCTCGGCGAGCCACTCCTCCAGCTCCTGCATCATCCGTTGGTACCCCATGGTCTGGTCGAGCGGGGCGAACGGGTGAATGCCGCCGAACTCGGGCCACGACACGCCCACCATCTCGGTGGTCGCGTTCAGCTTCATGGTGCAGGAGCCGAGCGGGATCATCGCGCTGGTGAGCGACAGGTCCCGCGCTTCGAGGCGGTGGATATAGCGCAACATCTCGGTTTCCGACCGGTAGCGGTGGAACACCGGATGGGTCAAGAACGGCGAGGTGCGCGCCAGGGGCCCACCGAACCCCTCGCCGTCTTTGGCGAGATCGGCCGGCGTCAGGCGCGCCGCGTGGTCGAAGCAGGCCAGAATGTCGGCGAGATCGGTGGGGCTGGTCGTCTCATCGAGCGCGATGCCGATCCGGGTCGGTGAAAGGGCCCGGAGATTGATCGCGTTCTCGATACCGGCTTCCAGCACTTGGGCGACTTTCGGCGCCGGCGCGTCGACCGCGATGGTGTCGAAGAAGTCGCGATAGGCGACGGTGAAGCCCGCCCGCTCGAGCGCCGCCGCGAGGAGCCGGGTCCGATGGTGGACTCGTCGGGCGATGGTGGTCAGACCTTCCGGCCCGTGGTAGACCGCGTACATGCTGGCCATCACCGCCAGGAGCACTTGGGCGGTGCAGATGTTGCTAGTGGCCTTTTCGCGGCGGATGTGTTGCTCGCGGGTCTGGAGCGCCATTCGGAGGGCCGGTCGGCCGTCCCGATCCTTGGAGACCCCGATGATCCGCCCCGGGAGCTGCCGCTTGAAGGCGTCCTTGGCCGCCAGGAAGGCGGCGTGGGGGCCGCCGTAACCTAACGGTACCCCGAACCGCTGCGAGTTGCCGACCGCGATGTCGGCGCCCCACTCGCCGGGCGGCGTGAGCACGGTGAGGGCGAGCAGATCGGTCGCCGCGGTGACCACCGCCTTGACCGCGTGAGCGCGGTCGGCCACCGCGGCGAGATCCCGGACGCTGCCTTCGGTGCAGGGATACTGGAGCAGGCACCCGATCACGGTGCCGTCGAACGTCCAGCTCGCCGGGTCGCCCACCTCGGTGGCCACGCCCCGGGCCTCGGCCCGGGTCGCCACCACCGCGATCGTCTGGGGATGGCAGCGGGCGTCGATCAGGTACCGCTTGCCCTCGCCCGCCGCCGCCGAGTGCAGCGACAGCGCCATCGCCTCCGCGGCCGCGGTCCCTTCGTCGAGGAGCGAGGCGTTGGCGACCTGGAGTCCGGTCAGGTCGCACACCATCGTCTGGAAGTTGAGCAACGCCTCGAGCCGGCCCTGGGCGATCTCCGGCTGATACGGCGTGTAGGCGGTGTACCAGCCGGGATTCTCCAGGATGTTGCGCTGGATCACGCCGGGCACGTGGCAGTTGGCGTAGCCCATTCCCAGGTAGGAGCGGTACACCTGGTTCTCGGTGGCCCGGGCTCGGAGTTCGGCCAGCGTCTCCGGCTCCGAGATCGCGGCCGGCAAGTCGAGCCGCCGACCGAGCCGGATGTCCTTCGGCACGATCGCGTCGATCAGGCCGTCGAGGCTGTCATAGCCGAGGGTCGCGAGCATCGACCGCACGTCGTGATCGCGAGGACCGAGGTGGCGATCGAGGAAGGTGGTGGCGGCTTTGGTCATGATTCCACTTCGACTCCGCAAGGTGTGTATGCAAATGCCCCGGAGGGAGACTCCCCGGGGCATCGTGTCGTGACGAGGTGTCCCAGGGGGACGGTTACCCGCCGATGTGTGACCGGTACTCCGCGGCGCCGAGCAGCGAACCGAACTGAGCCGCATCGTCGAGCTTGAGACGGATCATCCAGCCGTCGGTGTACGGCGACTTGTTGACCAGCGCCGGATCGGCGTCGAGCCCGGTGTTGACCTCGACGACCTCGCCCGCGAGCGGGCAGTACAGGTCGGAGACCGCCTTGACCGCCTCGATGGTGCCGAATGGCTGATGGGCGGTGAACCGCTCGCCCGGCTTGGGCAGGTTGACGAATACCACGTCGCCGAGCTCGCCCTGGGCGTAATCGGTGACCCCGATTTCGATCAGACCGGGTGCCGTTTGCCGGGCCCACTCGTGCTCGGCGGTGTAGCGGAGATCGTCCGGGACGTTGGCCACCGGTGTGTCCTGTTGGCGTGAGACGGGTACAGGATACCGCCGGGGTATGTCAGGGTCAAGGAATCAGTGTCAGCGCTTCCCAGACCGCTCGCGCCCGCCCCCGGAGCTGCTCGAAATCCCCGTCGTTCACGATGACATGGTGACTCCGCTTCCGCTTCTCCTCGGCGGGCATCTGGGCGGCGATCATCGCGTCCGCCGCGGTGCGATCGAGCTGCCGAATCTTCATCAATCGGCCCCGACGGACGTCCACCGGGGCGTCGACGAGCACCACGGCGTCAAACGCCTCGGGATCCGCCACCTCGAACAGGAGCGGAATGTCGGACACCACCACCGCCGCGCCATGGGCGCTGGCCGCCGCCAGTCGGCGCTCCCGCTCCCGGGCCACCGCCGGATGCATGATCGCGTTGAGCGCCGCCAATGCGTCGGGGTCGCCAAAGACCGCCCCACGGAGCCGAGCGCGGTCGAGGGAGCCGTCCGGCCGGATCATCCGGTCGCCGAACCGCTCGGCGATCGCCGCCAGGGTGGGCGTGCCGGGCCGCTGCAATTCGTGGACGATCTGGTCGGCGTCGATGACGGTCGCGCCCCACTCGGCGAACAGTCGGGCCACCGTAGACTTTCCCGAGGCGATGTTGCCAGTGAGCGCGACGTTGAGCATCGTCAGAGGATCCTGGTCTGGTCTTCGTCGTGGCGCGGGACCCGGTGACATCGCCGGCAGCGGGCCTCGTAGCTCTCACTGCCGCCGACCATGATGATCGGGGAGTCGAAGGTGGCGGGGCGTCCGTTGATCAGCCGCTGGTTGCGGCAGGCCAGGTCGCCGCAGACCACGCAGATGGCCTGAAGCTTGGTGACCTCCTCGGCCAACGCCATCAGCTCGCCCATCTTGCCGAACGGCAGGCCGCGAAAGTCGGTGTCGGTGCCGGCGACGATCACTCGGACGCCGCGGTCGGCGAGCGTGGTGGCCGCGGTGACGACCCCTTCATCGAGGAACTGCGCCTCGTCGATCGCTACTACCTCGGTGTTCGGGTGGACCCGGCGGAAGATCTCGGCCGAGTTGTCGATCGGCACCCCTTCGATGGTGACGCCGGTGTGGCTCGAGATCTGGGCGAGGCCGGCGTAGCGGTCGTCGAGGTGCGACTTGAACACCTGCACCCGCCGCCTGGCGATCAGGGCCCGCCGGATTCGCCGGATCAGCTCCTCGCTCTTGCCGCTGAACATGACGCCGGCGATGACTTCGATCGAACCGGTGCGAGTGCTTGGGAACATCGCGGGCCTGAATGGTTGAAGTGGGGACGCGTCGAGCTTAGCGCCTCACGCTCCGCTGGGTCAAGCCGACGGCGTGGCCACTATCTGGGACCAGCGCTCCGGCCTCCTGGTCCCTGATCGATCCGCACGGTGAGCCGCCGGCGCTTGAGGGTCTGCCCGGCGAGCTTCGACACCGCCACCTTGGCGTCGTCCTCCGAGCCGAACTCGAGAATCGTGAAGGTATCGCGAATCTCGACCCGACCGACACTCTGGCGGGGGATCTTGAGCTCGGAGGTGAGGAGCCCGATCCAGTCGCTGAGGGTCACCCCATCCTTCTTGCCCGCGCCGGCCCAGACCCGACTGGTCTTGCCCTTGCGAGGCTCCGGGATCGCCGGGGTCGCGGCCACGACCGCCCGAGTTCGGGCCTCGGTCCACAGCGCCTGGAGGGCCACGGCCACCTCGGCGGCGCTGAACTGGTCGAGCAGGGGAGCCACGGTCGCGAAGGCACCGCGGTCGGGGCCTGCCGCGAGCCGGGCCTTGATGGCCTTGCGGTCGGCGACGATGGCCTGACCGGCGACCTCGGCCGGGGTCGGCAACGGCACCGGGTCGGCGCGTTTGATGAAGCGCGCCACATACGACTCGACCCCCGGCGGGACCAGCAGCACCGAACCAGCCGGATCGACCGCGGCCAGGAGGGCGGCCGGGGGCGCATCGTAGCACCAGACCGCGGTGCGCTCCATGGCGACGGCGCGGGTGAAGACGACGCCGGTGCCGTGCGCCGCGAGGGCTTGTTCGATCGCGGCGTGGTCGGAGTCGTCGGCGGTCCAGACCGTGACTTCGTCCTTGTCGGACAGGTCGGCGAGCGCGGCCAGCGCCGCGGGCCGCGACCGCCAGCCGGTGGCCGCGATCCGAAACCGGGGCGGGGCCATCTCGGTGGGCTCGCCTAACGATCCCATCAGGGGCGCCCGCCAGGCGTAGCGCTCGGCCAACGGGGCGCTCCGGGCGGGGTCGGCCGTGAGGAGGACCCGAGGGGTCTCCTTCGGGACCTCGGCGAAGAGGGCGGTGAAGGCGTCGGGGTTGGCTTCGAGCTCGGGCCAGGCGAGGATGATCGCCCCGAGCCGATCGGCCACCAGAGCGCTCTGCTGGAGGAGCTGGTCGACCACCGCCAGGTTGGTCACCACCAGGGCGACCTCTCCGCCCTGGAGATGGTGCTTGGCTCGGGCCGCCGAAGAGCCGGCCGCCGACCGTTTCCCCACCGACCGGGCAGCCCGGTGGCCGGCGTCGATCCAGGCCGACCAGGCGGCGTCGGGGGCGATCAGGAGGACTGGGCGGGGGTCCGTGTCTGGGGTGGCCGCCAAGGATGCGGCGATCAATGGCACCGAGTAGGCCGGCGAGGGGGGCGCGGCGAAAACGACCGAATTGCCCCGCTGGGCGAGCGGAATGGCGTCGGCGGCGCCGAACGTGAACGGCTTCCCGCTCACCGGCGGGGTGGTGCGACCAAGGTCAGACACGGGACCCTCAATTGGAAAAGAGTACGCTCACTACCGGACGCAAGAAAAAGCATTGACTTCGCTCCCGCAACCCATGAACCTTCCGCCCGGTCCTCACCCCTGGGCTCCCAACCGTGACCAAAGTGCTCCGCCTGCCGGATCCGCTCTCCAGCAACCTCCAGTACCTCAAAGGCTCCGAGACGATCGCCATCAACGCCGAGGCGCGCCGGCTTCGGGCCTTGGGCAAGGACGTGGTGGACTTGAGCGTGGGTGAACCGGATTTCGACACCCCATCGGCCGCCTCGCAGGCGGGGGTCCAGGCAATCCAGAAGGGCTACACCCGCTACCCGCCCAACATTGGGGTGGCGGACCTCCGCACCGCGATGGCCACCCACTTGAGTCAGCTGTCGGGTGGCCGCCCAGTCGATCCGGACCGGCTGGTGGTGAGCACCGGCTCGAAGCAGTCGCTCTTCAACACCTGCTTCACGCTCTTCGGGCCCAAGGATCGCGTCCTGATCCCGTCGCCCGCCTGGGTGTCGTATCCCCAGATCGTTCACCTCGCCCGCGCCGAGCCGATCATGGTGCCCGGCGAGGTCGAGTGGGGGCTCAAGGTGAGCGTCAAGGACCTGGAGCGGCACACCGACAAGCTGGTCAAGGGTCTGGTCCTCTGCTCGCCCTGCAACCCGACCGGCGCGGTGTACACCCTCGCCGAGTTGCAGGCGATTGGCGACTGGGCTCGGAAGCACGGGATCTGGATCGTGAGCGACGAGATCTATCGACGGATCCACTACGGGTCCGGGCCGGCGCCGTCGTTCTTCGACTTGCCCGACGAGTATCTCGAGCGCGCCGTGATCATTTACGGGGCCAGCAAGGCCTACGCGATGACCGGCTGGCGGATCGGGGCCGCCTACGCGCCGGCGCCGATTGCCAAGGCGATGGCCAACCTGCAGTCGCACACTACCACCGGGGCCAACCATCCGGCCCAGCTCGCGGCCGCGGTGGCGTTCAGCGACCCCAAGGTCGAGCAGGAGGTCGTCAAGATGACGGCCGCGTTCCGCCGCCGACGGGATCGGTTGGTGGAACGGTTCCGGAAAGAGGCGCCCGGGGTCGAGTTCGTCGAGCCGGTGGGCGCGTTCTATCTGTTCTTCCGAGTCGACGGGGTCAACGAGGGCGTCACCGGCTCGAAGTTCTGCGAGCGGCTTCTGACCGAGCATGGCGTGGCCCTGGTGCCTGGAGCGGCGTTTGGCGATGACCGCTGGGTCCGGCTGTCCTACGCCGCCTCGGACAAGGACATCGACAAGGGTGTCGACCGGATGATGAAGTGCTTCGCGGAGTTCGGGGCCGGCACGGCGTGACCGGGCCGCTGTTCTTTCAGCGCCTCCGGCGGACCGCCACCGATCGAGGGGTGATCGGGGCGAGCGGTGCCCCGCCGGCCGCGGAAGGACGGCCCGACGACTTTCGGCTGTCCCGCTCCCGGCTGATCGAAGATCCGGAGCTTCGGGCCCGCGAGGTCGGCTCACCGCTCGTCTGCGACGAGCCGATCGCGTTCGTCGACGGCACCCAGCGCTACGAGGTGATCGGCTACGTCGCCACCATGCCGCTGGTGGCCGCCTCGATCTCGGCGGCGGTCCGGCTTCGGGAGGGCGGCCACTTCCGGACCGTCGAGCGGGCCGATCGCCGCCTGCTGTTGGGCCGGCCCGAAGCGCTCGAGGCCTTCGGCGCCGTGCCTTCTGGTCTCGAGGCCAAGCCGCTCGAGGTCGACGAGCCGCTCCACCCCCTCAAGGCCCTCGAGCACGCCCAGCGGGCCATCGACTCGGCGCGAACCGCCCTGGAGCGAACGTTAGGCGCCCGTTTCCGGCAACGGCACGATGGCTGGCTGGTGGTCGACGGGGTGCTTTCCGACAGCGAGGTGTGGGCCAACGATCCCCGGGCCATCGGCGTCTCCAAGAGCCACGCCACCCTCCCGTTCGAGGGTGACGACCTGCTTCGCTACCTGACCCTCGAGCCCGGCCACCGCAGCTCGGTGTTCGAGCCGACGACGTGGCGGTTCCTCCCGGCCCACTCATGGGGGCTCCGGCTCTGGGACTACCGGGACAAGGATCTGCTCCATGGTCTGGTCAGAGTCGAGATGGCCGCCGGCCACTGTCCCACCGAGGTCGCCGATCTGGTGTCTCGGTGGCTCCTGGCCGAGCGGGTTCCGCTGGCGCGACCCGATCCGCGCTGGGATCGGCTCCTCTACGGTGTGGCGGCCGTCGAACGCCACCTGAGGGCGCGATGATCGGCCGGGTCGTCGCCACCGAGCTCAAGCCGACTACCCCGCACCAGTTTCTTTTCTGGACCGCGCGGGAGTCGAGCGTCGGGATCGGCTCCATCGTCCGGGTCGAGTCGCCGCATCGCACCGTGTACGGGGTAGTCACCGACGCGTTCGCGTATTCGGACCTCGCCACCCCGATGGACGCCGTCTACGGCGCCGACGGCGATCCCGCTGCCGCGGTCGAGCCGAGCAGCCGGAGCGAGATCCGCCTCTATCAGACCGCCGTCCTCCGCCACGACCCCGAGGAGCCGCTCCAACCGGTGCCGATCGGCGAGGTCCACCTCGCCTCCGACGCCGACGTGTCGTTCGCGCTTCGGATGGACGCCTACTCGGTCGGCGACCGGCCCACCAACATCCCGGTTGGGCTCTACGCGGCGGGCGGCCTCGAGGCGCCGATCTCGGTCGACGCCGATTTTCTCCTGGGCCCCGAGGCCGCGCACCTCAACATTACCGGCGTCTCCGGCCTCGCCACCAAGACCTCGGCGGCCGAGTTTCTACTGACCTCGATCTTCCAGACTTTCCCGGCCCACAAGGGTCGGATCGCGGCGGTCTGCTTCAACGTCAAGGGTCCCGATCTCTGCTTCCTCGATCAGCCCGGGAAGCTCTCCGCCGAGGATCTCCGCCTCTACCACCGACTCGGCATCGAGCCGAAGGTGTTCGACAAGGTTAGGTACTTCGCCCCCTTCAAGGCCGACGGCGTCAACCTCAACACCCTCCGGACCAATCCGGCGCTCGCCCCGACCGAGCCCTTGGTCTGGGGACTCCGCGAGGTGCTCGACTACGCCGAGGTGCTGCTCAATCGGGATGATGTCGATGCCAAGGCGGACGCGCTGATCGATTTCCTCGCCGAGCGGGTGGTCGGCAAGGAGTACTACGACGAGACCCTCGGCAAGACCTTCACGGTCCGGAGCTTCGCCGATCTCGACGAGTTCTTCCGGGCGATCTTCAACCTCCTCGAGATGTCGAGCCGCGGGGCCGAGATTTGGCGAACCCATCACGTCGCCACGATTCGCAAGATCCGCAACCGACTCGGCAACATCAGCACCCGGTCGAAGGGGCTGGTCACCGATTCCGGCGACGTCAACGATCTTCCTTGGGGCAACTTCGAGGATCGGACCGTCTACGTCGTGGACGTGGCCGGGCTCGACCCGCTGGCCCAGGACCTCGTCTTCGCGCGGATCGTCTCCAAGCTTCGTGAGCACCTCGAGCGGCGCGACTTGGGCGTCGAGCACATCGTGGCGTTCGTCGACGAGTTGAACAAGTACGCCCCGCAGGAGGGGCCGGACACCTACGTCCGGAAGATGCTGCTCGACCTTTCGGAGCGGGGCCGCTATCTCGGCCTGGTGTTGTTCTCGGCGCAGCAGTTCCGCTCGCAGGTGCACAAACGGGTGGTCGGCAATGCTGGTACATCGGTGTTCGGCCGTCTCGACGCGGATGAGTTGGCCACGCCGGGTTACGGGATTCTGTCGCCGGCGATCAAAGCCAAGCTCGCCGCGCTGCCCAAGGGCGAGCTGATGATCCGCCATCCCCACTTCACCCAGCCGATCTTCGTGCGGTTCCCCCGGCCATCGGTGCTGTCAGGGCGGGAAGGGGTCGATCAGTTCCCTCCGGAGCCGGAGGTGCCGTTCGAGGAGGCGGTGCTGCGGCGGCTTCGGGCCCTCGAGCCCGGCCTGCCGACCAATCGGCTCAAGGACCTGATCGCCGGCCGCGATTCGACCGACGTGGTTCGCGCGCTCCACGCCACCATTCGGGCTCGGCCCGACGATGTGGTCGCGTTCTTCATCAAGTGTCTGGGGCGGGAGGTGCCGAGCCGAACGGTGGTGCCCCGGGCTGGGATCGCCACCCTGAAGCCGGTCGACGATCCTTATCTCTAGGTCACCCTCAGGCGGGTCGCGGTAGCGCCTCGAACGGTACTTGGCTGGCGTCGATGGCGGGCAAGTCGAGCTGCCGACTGGCGTGATCGATGTCGATCCCGACCAGGTGCCCGGCGGCGTCGAGGTCGAGGACCACCCCCGGCAGCACCTCCCTCGAAGCGGTGCTCGGCCGATCGGCGAGATCGATGTAGAGGGAGTCGGTCTCCGCGTAGTAGTAGACCTTCATCGCTCCGGACCTCCGAAGTCACGATCAGGAGACGCGTTGTGGCCGGTACCATCGGCCAGGGTCACCACCCGGAGGTGCCGCCTAATCTCCGAAATATAGCCCCAGAGCCGGATCCGGCCGTCGGGTTGCCGCTCGAGGAAGGCCGGCGCCGCCAGTACGGCCTCGATCCATTCGACGCGCAGATACGGGCCCTTCCGCAGCACCTGTTCCCGGAAGTAGGTCGTTGTCCGCACCCTGCATCATGCCCAGCGGTCCCGTGTTCCTGGTAACCAGAATGCAGCAAACGAGGGCCATTTCAACGCGCAATCAATTCGCGTGGGATTGGCCGCGCCGCGTTGACGCCTTGGTGCCATATTCGTACCTTCGGCGGTCGACGCGTCGGCAGTGCGTTTTCGGTTCAGTCGACGGCGGGTAGGTTGGGGGCCCGGTCGTTCCCAGAGAAAGGTCGGATAGTCCATGTCCCAATTCTGGGCGCGAATGGTCCTGGCGCTGGCGCTCCTGGGGCCCGTCCAGGCCTGTTCGAAACCGCCCGCCGATGCCGCCCCCGAGGTGCCGGCCACCGCCGCTCCCCAACACACCACCGCATCCTTTTACGCCCCGATGCGCGACGGCGTCCGCCTCGCGGTCGAGGTGCACCTCCCGGCCGGTCGCGGACCGAACGACCGCCTCCCCGCGCTGCTCGAGCTGACCCGGTACCGCCGCGCCACCCTCGACGCCAAGACCGGGCAGGCCAACCCACCGCTCAACCCCGTGGACCTCGAGTTCATCGCCCACGGCTACGCGGTGGTCAAGGTCGACGCCCGCGGCAGCGGCGCCTCGTTCGGGACCCGGCCCGTCGAGTACGGGCCGGAGGAGGTGCGGGACGGCTACGACGTGGTCGATTGGGTCGTCAAGCAGGCGTGGTCCGACGGCAACGTCGGCGGCTACGGGACCTCCTACACTGGCACCACGGCCGAGTTGCTCGCGGCGGTGAACCATCCCGCGGTGAAGGCGGTGATCCCGGGTTGGTCGGATTTCGACTCCTATCCGAGCCCGATGCGACCCTACGGTCTCATCGCCACGGGGTTGATGAAGGCCTGGAGCGACCTGGTCGGCGCGATGGACCGCAACGATGGTGTGGTGCTCGGCTCGACCGTGCGGCCGGTCGACGAGGACAAGGACGGGTCGCTGCTCAAGCAGGCGCTCGGGGACCACGCCAAGAACCCCGACGTGTTCCAGACCCTGGCCCCGGCCGAGTACCGCGACGATGACTTGGGCGGCGGGGTCACCTGGGCCAAGATCGGCACCATCGAGTATCAGGCCGAGATCGAACGGTCGAAGGTACCGATGCTGGTCTTCGTGAGTTGGCTCGACGCCGGCACCGCCGACGGGACCCTGTTTCGGTTCCGCCATTTCAGCAACCCGCAGAAGGTGCTGGTCATGGCGGGGATGCACGGCGGTCGGGGTCACGCGAGTCCCTATCGAGTGAGCGCCGAGCCGCTCCCGCCGATTCCGAGCGAGGCCGAGCAGTTCACGCTCCGGCGGAAGTTCTTCGACCGCCACCTCAAGGGCGAGCGGAACGACGTCGATTCGTGGCCGGCGCTCCGGTTCTTCAACCTGGGCGAGGAGGCGTTTCACGACTCCGACGTCTGGCCGCCGGCGGGTACCACTAATCAGGTATGGCACCTGAGCAAGGGCGGTGGTATCGAGAGCGACGCCAAGGCGGTGACCGCGGGCTCGGACCCCTACGGCGTCGATCCGACCGTCACCACCGGCAAGTTCAACCGATGGATGGCCCAACTCGGCGAACCGATCGTCGGGCTCGACAACCGGGGCGAGATGGATGCCCGGATGCTCGCCTACACCTCCGAGCCGTTGGGAGGGGATCTCCAGATCGCCGGGCATCCCGTGGTGACCCTCCGGCTCGCCTCGGATCGCGAAGACGGCGCCGTGCTCGTCTACCTGGAGGACGTGGCGCCGGACGGGCGGAGCCGCTATCTCACCGAAGGCGGGCTCCGGCTCATTCATCGGAAGCTCGGGACCAATCCCTACGCCACAACGGACCTGCCCTACCACACGTTCGCGCGGAAGGACGCCAGGCCGATGACCCCGGGGAAGGCGGAGGAAGTCACCTTCCAGCTGTGGCCGATCGCGGCGCTGATCAAGCAGGGCCACCGGATTCGGCTCGCCATCGCGGGCGCGGATCAGAGCAGCTTCGATCCCGTGCCCGCCGACGGGAACGCGACCCTGACCGTCACCAGCGGCGGGACCGGCGGCTCCCGTCTGGTGCTGCCGGTGGTACCGGGCGGCTTGCGTCGATGACGCTGCCCCGGCGCCAATTCCTGGGGCGAATCGCTGGGCTGGGTAGCGGTGCCTTGGTCGCGCCTTCGCTCGCCGGCCTCGCGGCTTGGAACCACGCCACGCCGGCCGAGGCCCGGATCGCCGCCGCGGGGCGGGACCGGCTGCTCCAGGCGTTCGGGTACGGACCGTTGACCCCGAGCCCGGACGCGCCGGAGCTCGAGATCCCCGCCAATTTCCGCTGCGTCCGGATCAGCCAGGCGCTCCGGCCCGCCGTCGGCCATCCCGACCTCCGGGTTCCCAACGCGTTCGACGGGATGGCGGCCTTCCGTCTGCCTAACGGCAACGTCCGGCTGATCCGGAATCACGAGATGATCGACGAAGCCGGCACGGCACGCCCGATTGGGTCGCCGTACTACGACGCCAAGGGCAGCGGCGGCACCACCTCGCTCGAGGTGCGGATCGCCGGCCGCGGGGGCAATCGGAGGGTCGAGGTGGTCGACGAGTTCGTCTCCCTCGCCGGAACCCGGGTCAATTGCGCCGGTGGCCCGACCCCGTGGGGCTCCTGGCTCAGCTGCGAGGAGAACTGCTTCGGGCGCACCCAGGGTTTCGACCGCCCCCACGGCTACGTCTTCGAGGTGCCGGCCGCGGCCACCAGCGCCGTCACGCCGGTGCCGCTGCGGGCCATGGGGCGGTTCGTTCACGAGGCGGTCGCGGTCGATCCGGCCACCGGGATCGTCTACCAGACCGAGGACGCCTGGTACAACCCGGACCATCTCGACCGCCAGCCAGGGTCCGGCTGCTATCGGTTCCGCCCCAGACGACGGGGTCGACTGGCCGAGGGCGGCCGGCTCCAGATCATGGTGGTCAGGGGCCAACCCAGGTACGTCACCACCCGGGGGCAGCGGCCCGGAGCGAGCCTAACGGTCGGCTGGCGCGACCTCGAGGACCCCGATCCGGCCGCGGCCGAGACCGATCCGAGCGCGCTGTTCCGGGAGGGACTGTCGAAAGGGGCGGCCATCTTCGCGCGGCTCGAGGGCGCCTGGGCCGCGGACGGCGGGATCTACTTGGTTTCCACCAATGGGGGTGACGCCGGGGCGGGGCAGGTCTTCTTCTACCGACCCACCTCCGCCGAGGCGGGACAGTTGACCCTGGTGTTCGAGTCGCCGTCTCGGGAGGTTCTCGATGCGCCCGACAACATCTGCGCGACGCCGCGGGGCGGCCTACTGTTGTGCGAAGACGGCGGTGGGGATCAGTACGTTCGGGGCCTCGACCGCCAGGGGCGGATCGTCGACTTGGTCCGCCACCGCCACCACCCGGGGCAGCCGACCCCCGGCGAGTTTGCCGGCGCGTGCCTGAGCCCCGATGGCGAGGTCCTGTTCTTCAATGTTCAGGGCTCGGCGACCGCTGCGGGGACCGTGGCGAGCGTCAGCTACGCTCTCTGGGGGCCGTGGCGGTCCGGGCCGTTGTAGATCCCTCCTGAGTCGGCTCGGCTCATCGATCGCCCGCGGCCCGACCCAGGGCCGTGCAGCGTTCGGTGTCCGCGCTCAGGCGGCGCCGGTGATCGGCGAACCGTTCCCCGTCCGCTCGGGTGCGCCGAGCGAACCCGTTTGCCTTCCATGGCTTGCACAACAGGCACCCGGCTCGGCGGTTCTTGGGGCGGTGCCGCTTGTGATGAGCCATTGGTGCCCCTCCCCTCGTCGCCGTTCGGTTAACCGACCATGCCCCTCCCGAGGCAAGAGGCCTTTCACTTAGCGACACTTACGGGCGGAATCCGCGTCGCGGCGCTGCTCTTCGATCACGGCTCGGGCCGCCTGGCGTCGCTTCACGGCAGCGGTCTGCTTGGCCCAGCGTTTCCGCCCGTAAAAGGCCCCCACACCTTTCTTGGGCCCCGCGTGCTCCGTCTTGGTCACCCTGTTGCCCATGTGGTCTCCTCGTCCTCCATGCGTAGCCTGAGCCCGAAAGCCGTCATTCAGATCCGTGTCTGACTTGACTAGTCATCTTGAAAACACCATACTAGACACATGACCCGAGCCCCGATCGCCGAGTTGAAGGCCAGGTTGAGCTACTACTTGGACCGGGTCCGCCACGGCCAGGAGATCGTCGTCACCGATCGGGGGCGGCCGATCGCCCGGATCTCCCCGATCCGGGGTGCCGAAGGAGAGGAGAGCCGGCGAGATGAGTTGGTGCGAACCGGCCGGCTTCGGCCGCCGCTCAAGGCCCCCGACAAGGGGTTCTGGAAATTGCCCCGCCCGAAGGACCCGACCGGCCGCGGTCTCGAGGTCCTTCTCGAGGAACGGCGGGTGGGTCGATGAGGTTCTGGGATTCCTCCGCCTTGGTACCCCTGTGTCTTGCTCAGCGGATCAGTGACCGGGCCAGGAAGCTCTACGACGAAGACCCGGAACTCGTGGTCTGGTGGGGCTCGCCGGTCGAATGCGCCTCCGCCCTCGCCCGTCTCCGTCGGGAAGCGGTGATCGACGAAGGGGGCGAAGCCGACGCCCGTGCGATTCTCGGGCGCTTGGCGGAGACGTGGTACGAGGTTCAGCCCGGCACCCACCTGCGCGACCAGGCCGTTCGTCTCCTCAGAATCCACCCGCTTCGGGCGGCCGACGCCCTTCAACTGGCCGCCGCACTCGACTGGAGTGGACCCGCTCCGTCGGGGGGGCTCGTTTCGTTCGACGACCGGCTCAATGAGGCCGCGCGGCGCGAAGGCTTCGCGACCCCTTAGGCTGATTCCGTTCGGCTACTTTCGCGCCTTCCACGCCGACAGCAGTTTGGCCTCCGCCTCCATCTGCTGCGCCATCGACGCCGTCGGAGTCGTGAGTGCCGGCGGATGCCGCAGCCCCGACCGCATCGCGTCCCGCCGTTCCTGGGGCAGCCCATTCCACCATGCCAGGGTGTCTCGAGTGGTCTCCTCGAACGGCCGGTAGGTGAGCCCCGCCGCCACCGAGCGCGCGTTGCTCACCGTGTGAACCTGCGCGTAGGCGCCGGTCGGCCCGTTCCAGATCGGGAACTGCGCCTTCTGCTGCTCGAGCCACGCCGCCTCCACCCAGGTGAACGTGGCGGCGGAGGCGGTGGCCGCCTTGAGTCGGTCGAGCACCTCGCTCATCGGCATCGGCTTGGCCGGCCCGACCGCGTTGAAGATGCCGGTGGTGCGCTGCTCGATCAGGTGGACCACGAACCGGGCCAGGTCGCGCGCGTCGATGATCTCCATCGGGTAGGCTGGCTCGCCCGGAGCGAGCACTTCGCCGCCGGCCGCGACCCGGACCGGCCAGTAGGTCCATCGGTCGGTGCTGTCTCCCGGGCCGACGATATAGCCGGGGCGGACCACGATGGCGCCGGTCGGAAACGCTTCCTGGACCGCTTTCTCACAGAGCACCTTGAGGGGCCCGTAGGTCTCCTCGGTGATGTCCTCGACCGTGGGATCCGCGAGCGTGCCACCGGGAGCGTCCTCGGTGATGCCCGGGACGTCGAGCTTGGCGTAGGCCGAGACGGAGGAGATGAAGAGGTACTGTTGGGCCGCGCTCTTGAGGAGAGTGGCCGAGTCGCGGACGTGCCGGGGGACGTAGCCGGAGGTGTCGATCACGGCGTCCCACTGATGGCCTTTGAGCGCGTCGAGCTTGCCGTCGCGGTCGCCGATCAGGGTCTCGAGATCGGGGAAGAGGTCGTCGTTGCTTTTCCCCCGATTGAACAGGGTGATCGTGTGG
The DNA here is from genome assembly GCA_046160105.1 of Gemmatimonadales bacterium. Taxonomy (GTDB): domain Bacteria; phylum Gemmatimonadota; class Gemmatimonadetes; order Gemmatimonadales; family GWC2-71-9; genus SHZU01. Next base: position 344,228 of record JBJXGT010000014.1, read on the forward strand.
CCGCGTTCGCGGGCTCGGCGGACCATGTGGGGTCCGATGAAGCCGGTCCCGCCGAGGACCAGGATCCGAAGCGGCTTCGGCGGCGTCTCGGCCGCGGGGGTGGCGTCGGCCGCGGGGGCCTCGTCGCCTTTGGCGCAGCCCTGGAGGCCCATCGCCATGGCGCCGACGGCGGCTCCGGTCTTGATGAAATCACGGCGGGTATGCGGCATGGCGAGACTCCGTTGGGTAGGAACGTGGTGGCCTGCGGAGGGAGCGCGAATGGTTCGCTCGGGTAATAGACGGGCGGGCCTGCCGGTCGCGCAAGCCCGGCCGGGGAGGCTAGGTTGAAAGCACTTCCCCACAGGCCCCGCTCATGGATCCGCGCTCACGGCAGGTCGCCATCGCGCCAGCCGCCACCGTCACGTTGCTCGGGTTGCTCCTGGCCGCCGCCCTGGTTCCGACCCGCTCGGTGGAGGCCCAGGCCGCACCCAACGCCGTCGCCCGATACTTCGCGACCCAAGTGGACCAGGAGGACATGGTCCGGATCCCGATGCGCGACGGCAAGCGCCTCAACGCCTCGCTCCTCTTCCCGAAGAACCGGCCCCGCCAGAATCTGCCGACGGTGCTGGTCTTCTTCCCGTACCTGATCACCCCGGCCGCGTGGCCGGAGAACCAGCGGTTCCTGGAGAACGGCTACGCCCTCGCCTACGTCAACGTCCGGGGCCGCTACTTCTCCGAAGGGGTCTATACCTACCTCGGTGGCTCCGGGCCCGACTCGTACGACGTCATCGATTGGCTGTCGAAACAGCCGTGGTCCAACGGCAAGGTCGGGGCCTACGGCTGTTCCTCGAGCGCCGAAGAGCAGCACCGGATGAACGCGATGCACCACCCCGCCTTCGCGGCGGCGGTTCCGCGGGGGTCCGGCGCGGGGATCGGCCGGATCGGGCCCTATAACGAGATGGGGAATCACTATCGGGGCGGGGTGTTCCAGAACTTCTGGCTCTCGTGGTATCACGGGGCCGGCTACAAATACAAACCGTCGTTCCCGGCGGAGTTGACGCGGGAGCAGCTGCTTCGGCTCAACAAGTACTGGAGCCTCGATCCCCAGTCGATTCCGCGGGTGAGCTTCGACAGCGTGATCAACACCCTGCCGCTGAGCGACATCCCCCGCCGGATCGGCTCGGCCCCGAGCGACCTCGACGATTTCATGACCTGGCCGCTCAGCGACCCCCGTTGGAAGAACATCGAGTTCGGCAACGAGGGCGATCGGAACGGGGCCCCGGCGCTCTACATCAACTCGTGGTACGATGTGTCGACCGGTCCGAACCTGGCGCTGTTCGAGTATCAGACCAAGCACGCCGCCACCCAGACGGCGCGGGACAATACCTTCATGATCGTGGCTCCCACGGCGCACTGCCAGATGGGGAGGGTCGAAAGCGAGCGGTACGTCATCGGCGAGCGCGAGGTGGGCGATGCCCGGTTCGATTACACCGGCTTCGTGATCCGCTGGTACGACCGATGGCTCAAGGGGATCGACAACGGGATCGAGAAGGAGCCCAGGGTCCGGGTCTACGATCTGGGCGACAAGGCCTGGCGGACCTTCGATACCTGGCCGCCGGCCGGCGCCCGCCCGGTGACCTACTTCCTCGACAGCGACGGTGGGGCCAACACCGCCGCCGGGAATGGCCGCCTGGTGCTCGCTCGGCCCAAGAAAGACGGCCAGGACGCCTATACCTACGATCCGATGAATCCCACGCCCAGCCTCGGCGGGCAGGTGTGCTGCTTCAACGCGGCGGCGCCGGGGTCGTTCGATCAGTCGGCGATGCAGGCCCGCCCCGACGTGCTGGTCTACACGACCGAGCCCCTTCGCGCGCCGGTCAACGTCACCGGCCCGATCGCGGTGACCCTCCACCTGTCATCCGACGTCAAGGACACCGACCTGATGGTGAAGCTGGTCGACGTCTACCCCGACGGCAAAGCCTACAATCTCGACGAGCAGGCACTCCGGGTCCGGTGGCGGGAGGGGTGGGATGCGCCGGTGCTGATGGAGCGGGGCAAGGTGTACAAGGTGACGCTTCCCCCGCTCGTCACCAGCAACACCTTCCAGGCCGGGCACCGGATCCGGATTTCGGTGGCGAGCAGCTCGTTTCCGGTCTACGAGCGGAACTTGAACACCGGAGGGCCCAACTACAACGAGAAGGATCCGGTGGTCGCGCACAACGTGATCCACCACGGACCGAGCAACCCGTCGTCGATCACCCTGACGGTGGTGCCGCCACGTTAGGCAGCGCGACCCGGCACCGCCATCACGAGTTGTCAGCCGGCCACGGTTCGGCCGGGTGCGAAATCCGCCCGTGGCGCGGGCGAAATTCTCCGGGCGATCGGCGAGTAGACGCCGCTTACGGCAGGCGGACCGCGGTATATCCGAACGACGCTCCTTCTCCGTTCGTCGCCGTTCCCGAGTGGGTCGATCGCTGAAACGCTGGAAACACCGCTCCACCCGGCCCCGAGCCCCCAGGTCCGCCGCCGGCCTGACGAAGCGTGTAGGAGCCGCCCCCATTGTCCGTGAAACTCAGGACGAATGAGTCGGGACCGAACCCGGGGTCCCAAAGCTGATCTTCTGTCAAATAGCGGCGGAAGTAGCCGCCGGCGAACCCGCCCGTCGACGGATCGAACAAGAGCCCGATCGTGGCACCCCCGTTCACCCGGTAACGCTCCACGACCGGAGGCACGGTGCCCTCGACTGCGGCGACCCCGGGATAGGCGGCACAGGCGAACGGTGTCACCCCGAGGGTGACAACCGGAGAACAGCCGAAGCCGTGGACCCGGTTCGTGGTCGGATCGCCGAGTGCCGCATATCCGATATCGCGGATGTCGAAATACATCCGGAGCACGATCGGGATGGTGACGGTGTCCGGGACGACCAGCGGCGGCGAGACCGGGTACTCGGTTTGGCAGCCCTGATAGGGGAGCGACACCGGGTCGGCAGGGCCGACGGTGCGCAGGTCTCCGGGGGCTTTGGTGAAGTAGGTGGTCCCACCAATAGAGACGGATCCCGCGAGGTAGGCGCGATAACTCACCTCGGTGCGGCAGTAAGCGATCGTGATTCGGTCGTAAGTACCCGGCGCCACCACGATGGGAGCGGTGTTGAGCAGGTTCTGCAGCGCGGGTCCGTTCAGGTCAACGAGGCAGTCGTCTGCCAGGGGACCGGGGCAATCGTAGACCCCGATCCTGTCTTGTCCGGGCCCGTTGAGCGAGACTTCCATGATCGGGCCTCGCAGGGATGTGATCGAAAGAAGGCTCGACCACGGGCGGACCACTGCCGCTGAAGCCGGCCCAGGCGCGAAGGCCGGCGACGGCCCTGCGGTGCCAGGCAGCCGGACCAGCTCGACCTTAACCTGGATGGTATTGCTGGGGCCGGTGCACCCGACGACGCCAAACGCACTCCAGAGAACCAACGCAAGTACGGAGCTAGCCTGAAGTTGGGCCATGACGAGCCTCCCGTGAGTAAGGTCGCAAGACCAAGGTCACCTTGGGCCGTGACCGGGGGGTCGCCGGGACGTGACTTGCCAGATCACGGCCCGAACGAGAGCTTCCACGGGACCGACATGCTCCGCCTCAGCCTCCTGGGCTCGATTGAGCTTCGAACCGAGTCGGGGGAGGATCTTCGATCGGTCCTCGCCCAGCCAAAACGACTCGGCCTTTTGGCATACCTGGCCGTCGAAGCGCCCGACCGATTCATCCGCCGGGACACCCTCCTCGCCCTCTTTTGGCCCGAGCTCGACCAGGCCCAGGCCCGCCAGTCGTTGCGGTCGGCCCTCTACTTCCTTCGCCAACACCTCGGCGATCAGGTGGTAACAAGTCGCGGCGCGGAGGAGGTGGGGGTTAGCACCGCCGCACTTTGGACCGATACGGGGTCATTCGTCCGCGCCGCGGATGGTCATCAGGCCGAGTCTGCCCTGGCGCTCTATCGCGGCGAACTCCTGGCCGGGTTCCACATCCCGGACAGCTCGCCCGATCTCGACCAGTGGATGAGCCACACCCGGGTCGACCTGCGGCGTCGGGCCGCCCAGTTGGCGTGGACGATGGCGGAGCAGGCCGAGCGGGATCGGAACCAGGTCGGGGCGGCCCATTGGGGCCGACGGGCACACGACATCGAAGCCGACGACGAGACGTCGCTGCGCCGCCTGATGGAGTTGCTGGATCGGTCCGGCGATCCTGGAGGTGCGATCCGCGCCTACGACGAGTTTGCCGGTCGACTCGAGACTGATCTCAGGGCGGAACCTGACCCGGTCACCCAGGCCTTGGTTCAGCGGGTTCGGAACCGGCGCGCCCGGGTATCATCCCCGGCCTCCCATCCAGCGACCACCGGCCGGACGATGGTGGATGCCGCGCCCCCGGCCGTCCGCCCGTTGCCTCCAGCGAAGCCCTCCCGCCGCGGACCCGTCGCCGCTGGATTCGCTTTCGCGATACTGCTCGTGGCGGTGGTGGCCGCCTTGATTCGCCGCGAGGATCCCCCGCGCGTTTCGGTGGAAGGGCCGGTGATGGTGGCGGCCTTTCGGAACGAGACCGGGGACACCGCCCTCTCGAGCTGGGGGCGTTATGCGGGAGACTGGATCACCCAGGGATTGCAGAACGTGGACCGCCTACCGGTGGTGCCGTGGACGTCGGCGCTCCGGGCCTCTGAGTTCGTCGACTCTGCCCTGGGCGCGGGCGACGCCGACCCGGTCGCCATGCTCCGACGGGAGACGGGCGCGAACACCGTCGTCACTGGGTCCTATTACCTCATCAACGACTCGCTTCGCTTCCGGGCCGAGGTCACCGACGCGCGAGCCGGGAGGCCGATATTCGGGCTTTCGGGGATCACCGTTTCACGGGATTCGATCGAGGCGGCAATTCGCGAGCTCGGCGACCGTCTGATGGGGGGAGTCGGGTTGGCGTCTGTCGCCCGCTTTGCCAACGATCCCCGCTTCGGACGGCAGCCGCCGCGCTTCGCGGCGTTTGCTCGCTACGAACACGGCCAAGCGCTCTACCTCGCGTCGGACTACGCCGCGGCCGCCGTCGAGTTCGAGCGGGCATTTGCCCTCGATTCCGGGTTCGTTACGCCTGCGCTCGAGGCGGCGGCGGCGTACCGGAACCAGCGACGGTACCCGCAAGCGGAGTCTATGATCCGCCTGCTAGCCGCCCGCCGAGAGGGGTTGAACGAATATCAGGGGCTTCAACTGGCGCGCCTCGAAGCGGTGATGCGAGACGACGGCCGGGCCGCGCTGGAGACGCTGCGGCGAGGCGCCATCGTGGCGCCCAACTCGACGTTGAGCTACAACCTGGCGTTGCAAGCGATAAACATGAACCTGCCGAGGGAGGCCCTCCGAACACTCGAGCGGATGGACCCATCGGCGGCGCTGGTCAACACCTGGGCCCCGTACTGGATGTTCCTCGCCCACGCCAATCATCTGGTGGGTCGACACCAGCCGGAACTCGACGCGGTTCGGGAGCTGCGGACCCGTTTTCCCAATCGGTCGGCGGGGCTCGTGCTGTTGGTCTCGGGGCTCGCCGCTCTCAATAAGACTGGAACGATCGACTCGGTCCTCGCGGCCGACCGATCGACTCCCAACACCTACTGGTCCGTGGGCGCGGCCTTGGTGACGGCGGGAGAAGAGCTGATCGCGCACGGACACCTCGAAGGGGCAAACCGGTACTTCACCCGCGCGATCGAATGGCTCGAGACCCAGCGACGTACCGACTCCGGCAACCGTTATTACCGAGAGTGGCTGGCCACAGCGCTCTATCAGGCTGCCAAGTGGGAGGCGGCGCGTCCGATCGCGGACTCGCTGGTCGTGGAGTTCCCTGATAGGCCGTATTACCCTACAATGTCGGCCCTCATCGCAGCCCGGTTAGGCGACACCGCCCGCGCCACCCGGGTTCTCGGCGATCCCCCGACCCAGCAGCGGGGGTACCATCTCGCGTCGCGGGCGAGGATCGCCGCCATCATGGGAGACGCGGACCTGGCAGTGGCCCTGTTGACCGAGGCCCTCGGTCGCGGCGTTTCGGAGTACCAGTGGGCCCACGCCGACTGGCGGCGTGACTTCGAACGGATGATCGATGATCCGCGGATCCGGCGGTTGCTGATCGAGGGGTTTGACGGCAAGGAAGTCGTGGCGCGTTGACGTCTGCGACGTCCTGTCCCACGCCGGCCGTGGGGTCGGTCGAGCGACTAACCCGATCGGGACCGCTCGGCCGCAAGTCTGGCAGCGGTGGCCATCCGATCGAGCAGCTCTCGATCCGCCGCGGAGAGGTAGGTCGGTCCTAGTTCCCGAGCCCGGACCAGCAGGGCCTCGACGCCCCCGCGATTCACCTCATGGAGCGCATCCAGATCGATGACGTCCCACGGGGTCTTCATGGTGACCTCGTGGTGAACGCCCGGTGGACTGAAATGCGAGTTGGGCAGTTCGACCCGTCGCTCGACCATCGGCGGCTTGGTCCGGCCCATCCCAAGCGCGGCCGCCACCAGCGCGCCGATCAGCGCCACGCGGACTGGGCCATCCAGGCTTGGGGTGACCGGTGGCAACAACGCCGCGACCGCGAGGGCCGTCCCTAGCCAGCGACCCTTGAGGCCTAGGGGCGAGAGTGCCACCTGCTCCGGCCCTCGCCACGCCAATCCGACCGCCATCCCTACCAGTGCAGGCCCGCTCCCCACCAGCGGCCCCGATTGGAGGAGCAGCGCAAGCGCCGCGCCGGCAAGGGTGCCGACCGTGAACCAACCCAGCAGCCGAGCCCCGCCGACTCCGCGCTCGAGACCGGGGGCCAACAAAAGCAGCGCCGCGAGGTCGAGGGACAGGGGGAGCAGACCGGTGTGGACGAACGGGTAACTGAGCGCTGTCCACGGGCGGAGGGTCAGTTCCGACGGGTCAAAGGCCAGTTGACCGAGGGCCCCCGGGAGGGCGCTGACCATGATGAATCCCGCCAGGGCGGCGAGGCCGAGCAGCCCGGCCCACTGAACGGCGGGGAGAGCGACGGGCCAGGATCGTCGGAGGGGCGGGGTGGCCATGATTACCATCCGACGTTGGAACCCCCCAAAACGTTGCAACCTGAGCGGTCGGCCCGGTGGGGTCGGCAGAGTTTTCCGCGAGTGGTGGATCCCAGTCGATTCTGCGGGTGATTCCGCGTCCCTGATGCCCGGTTGATCAGTTCCTGACTCCGACCTGAAGTGGCTTCCCTAGACTGAGCGGCGTGAGGGGCTGTTTCCCGCCCCGGGCCGGGCACCGCCCGCCGGGCGCCTCACGACACCGCCCACTCCGACAAGGGGAGCATCAGTATGCGTTCACGAGTTGCGACTTCAATCCGATTCCTGGCCTGGGTGTCCGGGCTGGCCATTGTCGCTGGTTGCGGCAAAATCGACGGGCCGGGAACCGGCCCCGGCGGATCGATCGTCATCGAAATTTCCAAGTCGGCCCTGACCATCGTCCAGGGCGGCAGCGACAACCTGACCGCGACGATCGCCCGGTCCGGCGGGTTCACCGGAACGGTCACGATCGCGACGGAGGGGGCCCCACCCGGGGTCACCGCTGCCGCATCGAACGTGACCACCACCGGAACGACGACCACGGGAACCGTCACCGTGTCGGTCGCTGCCAGCGTGGCACCGGGGACCTACAACCTCACCGTTCGGGCCAGCGGCTCTGGGGTGGACGCGGTCACCAAGGCGCTGACCCTGACGGTCACCGCCCTCCCGGCCATCGGAATCACTCTGACTGGTTCGCCCCTTGCCGTCGTTCAGGGCGCTTCGGGCAGCGTCACGGTCAACCTCACCCGGACCAACTTCCCCGGCAGCGTGAACCTGACGGTCGAGGGGGCCCCGCCGGGCGTCACCGGAACGTTCAACCCCGCGGAGGTGTCGGGGACGACGTCCACTCTCACCATCCAGGTCGCCGCGTCGGTAGCCGCGGGCAGCTACAACCTCACGGTTCGGGCAGCGGGCCAAGGGGTTGCCGCCCAGACCGCGGCCCTCGCGCTGACCGTCACCTTGATGCCGCAGGACATCGGCCTGAGCCTCAACCCGCCCACGATCAGCCTGGCGCAGGGCGCGTCGGGCGACGTCGCCGTCACGCTGACCCGGACCAACTTCACCGCGAACATCAACTTGACGCTCGAGGGCGCGCCTCAGGGTGTCACCGGGACCTTCGCCCCCGCGGCGGCGACGGGGACTGCGTCGACGTTGACCCTCCAAGTCGGTGCGAGCGTTGTCGCCGGCAGTTACAACCTTGTCGTCCGGGCAGCCGGCCAGGGAGTGACCGACAAAACCGCGCCCCTGGCGTTGACGGTGACCGCGGTGGTCACGGGCAGCTACACCCTGGCGACGACGCCGGGCGGAACGGTCACCCTCCAGCAGGGTGCCAGTACCTCTCCGGCGGTGAACATCAACCGGACCGGCGGCTTCACGGGATCGGTGAGTCTCACCGTGACCGGCGCCCCCGTCGGGTTGACCGCGACCCTCAATCCGACCAGCACCACCGGCAACAGCTCCGCCCTGACGGTGACCGCGTCGGCGTCTCTGGCCACCGGCAACTATCAGCTGACCATCCTGGGGACCGCCGCCGGGGTCGCGAACCAGTCCGTCAACCTCACCGTGACCATCACCAGCGGCTCTGGCGGGAGCGGCAACGTGTCGCTCGACTACTCCGCTTGCTCCCTGTCCGAGCGGCCGATCTGGCTCGCCTTCCAGGACGGAACGAGTGGTCCCTGGACTAGGGTGACCCCGGCCAACAACGTCTTCACCTTCAACATCACCCAGTCGAAGGGTGGGGTTGCCGCCGTCTTCGCCGTCAGTGGGTCGAACACCCTGTCCATCCAATACTTCAGCCAAGCCGAGTTGACCGGGTTGTCCGGGGCGGCAAGTTGCCCAGCCGCGCCCGGCGGCAAGACCGTCACCGGGTCGACGGCCAATCTTACCGCGCTGCAGACCGCGTCGATCTCGCTCGGCGGCGCATTCGCTGGCGCCACCCTCGGGGCGCCCAACTTCACTCTCTCCAATGTGGCGTCCGGCAATCAGGACTTGGTCGGATACGCGGGGTCCTTGCTCGGCCCCTCGGCGAGCGACCGGGTGGTGATCCAGCGTGACCTGAATCCGGCGGCCGACGGGTCGGTGGGGACGATCGACTTCACCGGTGGATCGTCGTTCGCGCCCGCCTCGGGGTCGATCACCCTGACCAACGCGGGCACGGACATGATCAACCATATCATGGGGTACCTCGTCGGCAACTGCACCGCGGCAGCCTTGTACGCGATCGGCCCGGTGTCCGGCACCACCTTCACGGCGTACGGGATTCCCGGGGCTCAACAACGGGCGTCCGATCTCCACAGCCTGTCGGTGCTGGCCGCCGATGGGGCGGGTACCTCAACCCGGTCCGCGATCGAGTACTTCGCGGCCCTTGGAAACCGGAATTTCGCCCTTCCGGCGGCCATGCCGGTCCCGACGGTCGCCGTACTCGCGGGCCCCTACAAGCGGCTCCAGTTCCAGTTCACCCTTCCCGCCGAGTACTCACAGTCGGTGACCGTGGCCTACAGCGAATCCGGATCGGGCAACGACGTGGTCCTCATCGCCACCGTTGCGGGGTATCTCGGCGGTCAGGCCGTCAATCTCTCGGTGCCGGATTTGAGCGGTGTCAGCGGCTGGGACAACGCCTGGGCCCCAGCCTCGGCAGCCACCGTGATGTGGAACGCGGCTGGCTCCGGGTCGAACTTGACCTCGGCCTGTAGCGCCGGGGGCCGGCTGGTCACCGCGGCGCGCACGGGTCAGAACTAGGAGCGGAGCGGGAGCGAGCGGCCCCCGTCGTCATGGCGGGGGACGCTTGCCCTCGGCTCTCTCTCCCTCAATCTTCCGGCGTGCGCCTGGCCCATCTTGCCGATATCCACCTCGGCTTCCGGCAGTACTACCGCCAGACCGCCTCCGGCATCAACCAGCGGGAGGCCGACGTCGCCAATGCCTTCCGCCGAGCCATCGACGGCGTCATCCTCGCCGCCCCCGACCTGGTTCTCGTCGCCGGCGACCTCTTCCACGCCGTTCGCCCCAGCAACCAGTCCATCGTCTTCTGTTTCCGGGAGTTCCAGCGGCTCAAAGTCGCCCTCCCGAATGCCAAGGTCCTCCTCATTGCCGGCAACCACGACACCCCGCGGGCCACCGAGACGGGCTCCATTCTCCGCCTCTTCGCCGAGCTCGGGATCGAGGTGCTCGCCGAGGGCGCCCAGGACTTGGTCTTTCCCGAGCACGACCTCCTGCTCCGCGCCCTCCCCCACCAGGCGCTGGCCAGCGGCGAGCGACCCAACCTCCGGGCACCGCGGAAACACCGCTACGAAGTGCTGGTGGCCCACGGCGAGGTGGAGGGTCTCTGGCCGCTGGAGAAATGGTGGGCCGAACCCGGCGGCGCCCTGATCGACCCCGGCGAGCTCGCCGAGGGCGGCTGGACCTACGTCGCGCTCGGGCACTACCATGTCATCCGCGAGGTCCGCCCGGGGGTCTGGTACTCGGGCGCGCTCGACTACGTCACCCTGAATCCCTGGGGTGAGCTGACCGAGCAGCAGAAGACCGGGGTCAAGGGCAAGGGCTGGTTACTGGCCGACCTCGACCAGGCGCCGGTGACCCCGATCCCCCAGTATGTCGCCGCCGCGCGGGGCATTTACGACTTGAAGGCGATCTCCGGCCGCGACCTCACCGCCGCCGAGCTTGATGCCCAGATCGCCCAGCGGCTCGCCGCGGTGCCCGGCGGGATCGCCGATCAGATCATCCGACTGGTGGTCCACGACGTGCCCCGCCACGTGGCCCGAGAGGTCGACCACGCCGCCATCCGCGCCGCGAAGGCCTCGGCCCTCCACTTCCACCTCGATCTCCGCCGGCCCGACGCCGCCCGAACCATCGGGGTCGGCGCCCCCGGGCCCCGCCAGACCCTCAGCGACGTGCTCCGAGTCTTCCTGGCCCGCCGGCCGCTGCCGGAGAAAGTCGATCGCGACCGATTCGTCGAGCGCGGGGTCGCCCTGCTCGACGCGGTTGGCTACGAGCCGGGACCGGGGGGCTGATGCTGATCGACCGGCTCCGGCTTCAGAACTTCCGCCAACACGCGGACACCACCATCACGCTGACCCCGGGGCTCACCGGGATCATCGGGCCCAACGGGGCGGGGAAGTCCACCCTGCTCGAGGCCGTCGCCTGGGCCATGTACGGCACTTCGGCCGCCCGCGGCACCCGTGACACCATCCGCCGCCGCTCGGCCCCGGCCCGGTCTCGGGTCGAGGTCGAGCTGGACTTCACGTTAGGCGTCCACCGCTACCGGGTGGTCCGCTCGCTCCAGACCGCGGCCCTCTATCAGGACGGCGAGGCCGCCCCGATCGCCAACAGCGGCGGGGCCGTCACCGACAAGGTCACCCGCCTGTTTGGGATGACCCGGGAAGAGTTCTTCAACACCTACTTTACCGGCCAGAAAGAGCTCGCCTTCATGGCCGGGATGTCCGGCCCCGACCGGGCTCGGTTCCTGAGCCGGGTCCTCGGCTACGAGCGCCTGGCCACCGTCCAGCTCAAGCTCAAGGAAGACCGCTCCGCCCTCAAAGCGTCCCTCGGCACCGCCGAGACCGGCCTGATCGACAAGGAGGTCCTGGAGCAAGAAGAGAAAGCGGCCACCATTCGGATCGGCGGCGCCGAACGCGCGCTCGGCGAGGCGCGGGCCGGTTTGGCCGTGGCCAACCGGCAACTCCTCGAGCGCAAGCCGATTTGGGAGGAATGGGAGCGCCGCCGGGTCCTGGTCCAGACCATCGACACCGACCTCCAGATCGGCCGACACGGCGCGGTCGAGGCGCGGAAGGCGTTCCAGGAGCTGGACCGCGACCTGGCCGAGGCGATGACGGCCAACGCCCGCCGCGACGAGCTGCTGCCCCAGCTGGTCGAGTGGGATCCGCTCGTCGCGGAGCGCGACCGGCTCGACGCCGCGGCCCTCGCCTTCTCCGGGCGCCGGGCGGTCGAAGCCCAGCGCGCCGAAGTCGTCGCGAGCATCGCGGAGCTCGATCGAAGGCTCACCGAGCTTCCGGGCAAAGAACAGATCTTGGCGGTCAAGGCGAAGGTCGAGGAGTCGGCCGAGGCAGCGGCGGCGGCGGCGGCCGTGGTCGAGCAGCTCCACACCGAGTGGGTCCGCGAGAAGCAGGATGCCGCCACCAAGCGGACCACCTTGCTCCAGCAGCACAAGGACTTGGAAAAGCGGCTGGCCCGTTACCACGAGGCCGGCCCCACCATGGTCTGCCCGACCTGCGGCAAACCGCTCGGCAAAGAGTACGACAAGGTGGTCGACGAGCTGGAGACCACCATGGCCGAGGTACTCCAAGAGGGCCGTTTCTACCGCCAACGGGTCGACCAACTCACCCCGGAACCGGCCGAGCTGGTCGCCGCGAAGGCCGCGGCCGACCTGGCCACCAAGGCACGGCAGGCGGACCAGGACGCGGTGGTCCGCACCGAGTCCGCCATCGCCGAGCGGCGCCGTCTCGCCGGCCAGCGCGAGGAAGCGATCAGGCGCGCCGACCAACTCGGGGCCCAGCTCGCCGCGACCCCGACCACGTACGACGAGGCCGCCCATCGCGCGGTACGGGAACGGCTCGCGGCGCTCGAGCCGATCAAGCACCAGTTGGTCCGGCTCGCCGCCGTCGCCGACCGAGCGGCGACCCTGATTCCCAAGGCCGCCGAGGCCGAACAGACCCTCTCTCGGCTCGAAGCCCAGGTGCTGGTCCTCGAGGCGCGCCTCGCCGAGTTGGGTTGGTCGGAGGCGATCCACGACGCGGCCCGTTCCGCGTATCAGGAGGCCGAGCGGGCTCGACAGAGTTGCCACGTCACGCTGGCCCGCACCGAGGTGGAGCGGAAGGCGGCCGAAGAACACCGGGCCGCGGTGGCCCGCCGCCGGGAAGAGCGGGAAGCCCGGATGGTCGAGATCGACAGGCTCAAGTCCGAGCTACTGTTCAACCAGGAGCTCGACCGGGCCTTCACCGATCTCCGCGACGACCTGAACGCCGCCCTCCGGCCCGACCTGGCCGACGCCGCCTCGGTCCTGATCCGCGATCTCACCAACGGCCGCTACACCGACCTCGACATCACCGAGGACTACGAGGCCTCGCTGATCGACGACGGCGAGCCCAAGACGGTGCTCTCCGGCGGCGAGGAAGACGTCGCCAACCTCGCCCTTCGCCTCGCCATCAGCCAGATGATCGCCGACCGCGCCGGGCAGCCGTTCTCGCTCCTGGTGCTCGACGAGGTGTTCGGCTCGCTCGACGAGGAGCGCCGGAACGCGGTGATGGATCTGCTCCGGAGCCTGGCCGACCGGTTCCCGCAGGTGATTCTCATCACTCACATCGAGTCGGTCCGCGACAGCTTCGACCGGATCATCCGGATCGACTACGACGTCGAGCGGGGGGTCGCCACCGCCCGCGAGGAACGGATCGACCGCCTCGACGAGCCGCATGTCGCCGCCTGACGGGCCGCGGGCGGTCATGGTCCCGATGACCGTCGCCGACATCGACGAGGTCAACCGGGTCTTCTCCGAGGCCTTCACCGACCGCTACCTCCGCGACGGAATGTCCGGTGTTCGGGTCCCCGAGCTTCACCCCACCATCTGGCGTTACGCCATCGGCACCGCCGGCGAAGGCGCCATGCTGTGGCGCGACGAGAGTGGCGTCGCCGCGTTCAATTTGGCCCATGCCAACGGCGTCGAAGGATGGATGGGGCCGCTCGCGGTCCGGCCGGACCGGCAGGGTCGGGGGCTGGGCCGGGAGATCGTGATGGCGGGGGTCGAGTACCTCGAGCGAGCCGGGTGCCGGCGGATCGGCCTCGAGACGATGCCTCGCACCGTCGAGAACATCGGCTTCTACAGCCGGCTCGGGTTTCGACCCGGCCATCTGACGATCTCGATGGTCCGCAACCCGGCCGGCGCGGCTCCGCAGCAGGTGGAGCGTCTTTCCAAGGTGGTCCCGATATCCGGCGGGGTGGCGCGGGCACAGCGACTGGCCGACCGGATCGCGCCTGGCGTCGACCTTCGCCGGGAGATCGAGCTCACCATCGCTCACGGTCTCGGCGATCTGGTGGCGGTCGGGCCGCGCGGGGGCGACTGGTCCGCGTTCGCGCTCTGGCACCACGCCCCGCTGTCGGTGGGGCGGTCGGCGACGGAGCTCCGGGTTCTCAAGCTGGTCGCCGAGGACTCGGCGGCGTTCCGCCGCGTCGTCGAGGCGGTATTGGCGGAGGGCGCGCGGCGCGGCGTGGAGCGGGTGGCGGTCCGGTGTCAGAGCGGAAACGCCAGCGCGTATGGGGACTTGTTGGATCTGGGATTCCGGGTCCATTGGACCGATCTCAGGATGGAGCGGGCCGGCCACGGCGCGGTCCAGGCCGGTTCGGTGGTGCTCTCGAATTGGGAGATCTGAGTCGGCCGGCGATCGGGGCTGCCCTGGGGCGACGGAGGCCTAACGCTCTGCCGGCTGCAGTTGGGCAAGGCGGCGACGAGCCCACCGGAGCTCGGGGAGCGTCGAGTCGCCGCTCCGCCACCGTTCGACCAGCTCGCCGTACGCCGATCGCGCCAGGGCTGAGTCGTTCAGCTGCTCGGCCAGGAGACCGATTCGGTGGGAGGCGCGAACCCACTCCTCCTGCCCTTCGAACCCCCAGTTCCACGCCTGTCGGGCCTTCTGGAACGCCGTCAGCGCCGAGTCGGGCCGGTCCAGGGCCTCATAGGCGTCGCCCTTGAGTGATTCCCAGAGGGCCACGCCGGTCGAGGTCGGTGGGGGGACTTCCATCAGGAGCCCAAGGGCCTGCCGAGGGTTGCCGGTAGCGAGCGCGAGGCGGGCGGCGAGCCGCCGATGGTGGGCTCGGTCGATGGGTGTACCCGAGTCGAGCCGGGCCGCGAGTTGCCGGTGCAGGGTGCGGGCCGGCCCCAATCGGCCGACTCGGAGATAGGCGGCGGCGAGATGCTCCAGGTAGGACGACTCGAAGCTCCCGGCGCGGACCAGTTGACTGGCCTCCTCCAATCGTCGGAGGGCCCCGGCGGTGTCACCCGCGGTGATCGCGGCATTGGCGGCGATCACCAGGTTCCGCTCCGTCGAGACGACCGCACCGGCTCCCCGCGACAAGATGATCGCTTGGTCGAGCAACCCGATCGCGTCGGCCGGGCGCCCGCGAAACAGCGCCAGATATCCGAGCGACCGATAGCCCCGGGCCCGTTGATTCGGTTCGGGTCGAGTCAGGATCCGCCGGAACGCCGACTCGGCCGCCGCCGGTCGGTCGGCCTTGAGGAAGATCTGGCCCCACTCATGGTTGATGTTGTCACGAATCAAGGCGGTCGAGTCGACCCGTTCGGCTTGGGCGTAGTTGGCCAGGGCCGAGTCGAGGGCGCCGAGGGCGTTATGGCAGGTGGCCAGGTTGATCCAGGCATTGGTGAAGCGGGGCGCCATCGTCCCGACGCGGCGGAGGAGTGGGATCGCCTCCGAGCAGCGGTCGGTCTGGAGGTACGCCGTCGCCAGCTGATAGAGCGTGTTCGGGCTGGGAAACCGATCGGCCATGCTCCGGGCGATCGCCAGCCGCCGGTCGATGATTCCCGCTCGGGTGGCGACCTCGTACTCGAGGCGGAGCCGCTCCCGCTCCGACAGGCGGTCGCCGAGTCGCTGAGCGGTGGCGAGGTATCGCTGGCCCATGTCGGGATTATTGGCCATCACGAACGCGTAGTTGGCCAGGGACACGTATCCCATCGCGAAGGTGGAGTCGAGCTCGACGGCCCGGAGCCAGCTGTCACGGGCTCGGACCCAATCGCCCCGGGTCCAGGCCCACTCGCCCTCGGTGAAGGCCAGGACCGCGTCGAGCGAACGGGTGCTGACCTGGGGGAGCGAATCGGCGGTGCTCACGGAAGTGCGGAGATCGCCTAACGCGCGGCGGAGGGACCCGGCCACCCGGTCGACGGCGTCGAGCAGCGCGCCCCGGCCCGCCGCTTGGGTGGTGACGGCTCGGAGATCGCGGCCCGATCGGGTTTCGATCAGCCGCCCGGTCAGCAGGTAGGCGGAATCGAGCCCGCTCACCGTGAGCTGGGCGACCACCGGCAGGTTCTCCCGACGGGCCACCTCCACCGCGAGGGCCTCGCTGACCGTGGTGTCGCCTCGGCGCATCCGCTCGAGGACCGGGCCGAACTGACTCCGCCCGAAGACCCAAAACCGCCCCGACTGCTGGAGGGAGACGAGCGCGGCGGTGTAGAGCGGCCGATGGAGGGTCGAGTCGGCGGTCTCGTTGCGAACGTCGGCGAGGAGGATTCCGGCGCCGGGAGCGATCTCGGTTCGCGGTCGGGTCCCCCACCAGAGGGCGCCTAACGTCGCGACCCCGACTCCTCCCGCCGCGACGACCCAGCGGATCCGCCGGATCCGCGCCGGGTCGCGGCCGCCAAGCCGGCGGTGCCCCGCCACGATCTCGGCGGCGGCCCCCTGGGTGGCCAGGGTTCGCCCCGCGAGCCGGTGGAGCGTCGCTCGCCGGCTCGGCGCCAAGGCGTCGTAGACCGCCCGCCGATTGGCCTCGCTCGCGAACCCAAGCCGGCCGCCCGCGTCACGCAGGAGCCGCCGGCCGAGCGCCTCGCCCAACGACTGCTGGAACGCCGCCGAGTCGAGGCCGCTCGCCGCCTCGAGAGTGCCCGGGTCCGTCTCGGGTCCGAGCACCGCCGCCATTTCGACCAACGCTCGGGCGGTCGCGGTCAGCTCGCCGAGCCGGAGCTCCATCATCTCTCGGACCCCGCTGGGGACCGGCGGGGCGCCGATCGGGCCGGCCAGCTCCCACCGTCCCGTGGCGTCGGGCGCGATCGCGCCTCGTTCGGCCAGGGTGGTGACCACCTGGGTGACCTGACCCGGGATTCCGTTGGTCTGCTGGTGCGCCATCGCCCCGAGCGTTTCGAGCGACGCCTCGCCGAACGGCGCCATCGAGGCCACCATGGCTTTGGTTTCGGCCAGACCGAGGGGGGCGAGCCGGATCCGCTCGAGGTCGTCGGAACCGGCCGCGCCGATCGCGGCGCTCCAGTGTGGGCGGCGCCCGGCGGCGACCGTTAGGCAACCCGCGGGCGGATCCCGGAGGAGCGCCGCCACGGCCGACCGGCTGGCCGGATCAGCGAGCGGGGCGTCGTCGATGAGGAGCGCCACCGGCTGCTCACTCCCCACTTCGGCGGCCAAGCGACGGAGGTGATCGCCCAATCGGGCGTCCCCGGTGGGCGCCGGCAGCGCGGGATATCGCTCGCGGACCTCCGGCACGAGCTGCCCCAACTCGGCGAGCACCGCCGGCGGGGTCGCCGAGGCGCCGGGGGTCTCGATCAATCGACCGACGAGGGTTCGGAGCAGATCCGACCCGCCGTGGGCGCGCGCCTCGATCACCGCCGCCTTCCCGGGCTGCTCTCGGAGCGTTCGGGCGAATTCGCTCAGCAACCGGCTCTTACCGGTTGCCTCGTCGCCCTCGAGGACGATCGAGCGTCCCCGGCCCTGGCGGGCATCCTCCCAGCGCCCGACCAGCCGGCCCATTGGCTCGGCCCGCCCGACGAAATCCGCCGAGACCAGACCGCGAATGCCGGGACGTCCGATCGGGCCGAGGCCCGCCGGAAGTAGCGCCGCGAGCTTGGGCGACGGCTCGGTTGCCAGGTCGCGGCGGAGCCGTTCGGCGAAGGCGGCGAGTCGGGATTCGGCTTCGGTGCGCCGATGGGTGGCGAGGAGGGCGCTGATCAACCGGGCGATGGCCTCTTCGTCGTGGGGGAACCGCTCCAGCCACTGGGTGGCGTGGTCGATCACCGCCCGATGCAAGCCGGCGGCCGCTGCCGCCGCCACCGCCGATCGGTAGCAAGCGACCAGCTTGGCTTCGAGCGCTGCCCGCTCGGATTCGATCCACGACCGCCACTCCTCGTCGCCGAGGTCCTCGAAAGCGTCGAGGAACGGCCCTCCCCAGCGAGCGATCGCGTCCTCCCAGCGCTCGGCGGACACATCCGCCTCGAACTCGGCGACGTCGAGGTGGACACCGGGACCGACCCGCACGGTTTCCTGATCGGCCACGAGAGCGCCACCGATGACGTCCCGGAGGTCGGAGAGCGCCTGTCGGAGCGAGCGCCGGGAGCGGGTTTCGTCGGTCTCGCCCCAGAGCATCGCGGCGAGCCGGCTTCGGGAGACGGGGCGCGGCGATCGTCGCGCCAGGTAGGTCAGCAGCCCCAGCTCCTTCCGCCGCCGGGCCAGGGCCGGCTCGTCGTCCCTGGTCAAGGACGGTGGGCCGAGGGTGGTGAGTCGGATCATTCGCGGTCGCTAGTAAGTCATTGGTTCGCAGCGGTTTGGCGGTGCTTGGCGGCCCTTTGGCGCTCCCGGTCTAACATGGGCTGCGAGCTCGTTGGGCGCCAGGGGATCAGCCGGGACGATCGGCGGGCAGCACGGACCGGAACCAGAGGAGCACCGGGTGACCCGCTTTGGCTACTTCGTGGTTCAAGCTCGCGCCGAGGCCGGATCGGATCGGCCTCCGGTCCTGGCCGGAGTCGTCGAGAACCTCGCCACCGGTGAGAAATGGCGATTCGCGACGCCCGAGGAACTCATCGACCACCTCGTCGGTTGGGCCCGCCGTGACCCGCCGGACGGCGCACCGGGTCCCTCGATGTCCATTTTGCCGCCCGAACGTCGCTGATATGGAGCCACCCATGCCGGAGCCTCACATGTTCTACTCGCTGAATCGCCCGATCGCCAAGTTTTCTTCGGGGCGCGGAATCCTCGCGACCGTATTTCTGCTCGCCGTCGCCTGTGGCGGCGAGGGACCCGTCAGTCCTCCCCCGCCGCCACCGCCCCCGCCGCCCCCGCCCGTCGCCACGGTCGAGGTGTCGCCAGGTGCGGCTGAGTTGTTGTTCACCCAGACGGTACAGTTGGGGGCCGTCACCAAGGACGGCCAGGGGAGTTCCCTGAACGGGCGTTCGGTGACTTGGTCGACCTCCGATCCAGCGATCGCCACCGTCGCGAACGGTCTCGTCACCGGGGTCGGCGCGGGGACGGCAACCATCACCGCGACCTCCGAAGGAAGAAACGGTGTCGCGACCATCGGCGTCTACGACCCGGCGCGGATCCCCACCTTCATCAAGCCGTTCACCGAGCCCGGCGACTTGTGGACCACCAACTACCACGACCACGACGTGCCGAAGGAGTTCATCGACAACAACGGCACCTACCTCCCGTTCTGGGGAGAGTCGAGCGTGCTGGGTATCGACGGGCACGAAGGGTACGACTGGCGGCTGCCGATCGGGACGCCGCTGGTGGCGGTCGCGGCTGGGCGGGTCGTGTTCGCGGGAGCCGAGACCCCGTTCTTCTGTCCGATCCTGAACGCGACGGTGGCCGGACAGGGGGTTCGGATCGAGCACACCTTACCGACCGGAATCATCGTCCGGTCGATCTACGCTCACCTCGACCGGATCGACGTCGCAGTCGGAGCGACCGTCGCGGCGGGCCAGCAGATCGGGACCTCGGGCGACAAGGGCTGCGCGCTCAACCCGCACCTTCACTTCGCGGTTCGCCGAGTCGTCGGCGGGAACGCCCCGGCGATCGATCCCTACGGATGGAGCGGCCCCGGCGCGGATCCGTGGGAGGGCAACGCCGAGGGGGCGAAGAGCATCGCGTTGTGGAAGCCGAACGAGGCGCCGAGCCTCTATCGTCGGATCGAGCTTCCACTTCCACAGGTCGGCGGGTCGTTCTTCCAGCTGACCAGGGTTCGCTTTCAGGGTGTCCGCGACGGCCAGAACCCCAACAACGAGTTCGTCGAGCTGACCCGGGATGACCGGGTGGCCCCGGCGTCGGTCGACCTGGCTGGGGTGACCATCCGCAATAAAGGTGGCGTGGTGTTCACCGTGCCGGCGGGGGTGAGCCTAACGGCCGCCAACCCGACGGTGCGGATCTTCACCGGCGCGGGGGCCGCGACCGCGGCCACCCTGTTCATGAACCAGGCCGCGGGGGTGTTCGACAACCTCTCCGATTGCGTCAGGGTCTTGAACCTCGCCGGACAGCCGCGCGGTTTCGTCGGCTGGGGCACTCCGGGGTGCAACTGACGAGTCGGACGCCGGTGATTGGAGCGGAGTGAAACCCGGGTGACGGCCCCCGGGGACCCACGCAGGGTCCCGGGGGCCGGTCGATCTCGGCACCGTCGTCGATTCCGCCTCGGTAGGCCGGACCGGTTATCCGACGGGCACCACTCGCCAGTACAACAGCACCGCCGTCACCAGAATCCCGAGAGCGGCCACGCCGATCGAGCGACGCCCGAGCCGCTCGCCTCGCCGCCGCCGGGCCATCATCGATCCGATCATGGCGACCAGCAGGACCGAGGCGACCGTAAGAACGAGTTGGATCGTCCAGACGGCGGGGGCAAGCTCGACGACGGTCCCCCGGGGGTGAGTCGCCAAGGCGCCAAGCCCAATCAATGGGGTCACGGCGTAGAGTCCGCCGACGAGCAAGGGCAACCGCGGTGGCGCAGCTTCGGTCGATGGCGCCCGCCGTCGGAACCGGCGAACGACCGTGGCCCCGAACAGCCACAGCAGCCAACCCCAGGCGGCGGCCAGATTGCCGACTAGGATCGCGAGGTGGAGCGGGCCACGTTCCCACCAGTGGAGTCGCTGCAGGCTGGTGGCATCCAGCAGCCTGCCGCTGACCGAGAGCCGGCCGATCCGGCCTTCGGGATCGCCGCCGAAGCGGGCGAACATCCCGTCGTGAGTGCGGAACAGATCGGGCCCGATCGGCTCGAGCGTGACTGGAATTTCCCGGTCGAGCGTCAGCCGTCCCCGATCCAGCCAAACTCGGACCTCGCCTCTGAACAACTGCCCCAGTTTCTCGATCGAGGTCCGGGACCCGCCGCGAAACCGGTAGTGGCCCGCGTAACGATCAAGATCGGGCTCGGTCGCGGGCGAACCGGTGGCGGAGAAGGGAGCGCCGAACGCGGCCGAGACGAATTCCTCGAGCAGGTTGTCGGATGAACCCTCGGTGGCGTCGAGCACCACGAACACCCCGAGGTGCCGGTCGGGATCGATCGCCAACACCGATCGGTGGCCCCGGCTGCCGGTGTGATAGAGGACCCTCCGGCCGCCGATCTCGGACTCGAAGAAACCGAGCGCAACGCCCGGCATGAGTGGATCAGCGGACCAGACTCGCCGGTGCATCGTGGCGAGGGCGGTCGTATCGAGGATCCGACGCCCGCGGTACTCACCGTTGTTCACCAGTGCGGCCAGGAACCGCCCCATGTCGGCCGAGGTCGTCACCAATGAGCCGGCCGGATAGGGTAGGAGGCGATATTGAGAAAGCTCGGGGTCGCCCGCGACGGAAGCCGCCCATTCAGAGGGCGGTGGTTGCCGATAGCTCGATCGCGTCATCCCGAGCGGACCGAAGATCTCCTCGTCCGCATAACGGTCGAACGATCGGCCGCTGACCGCCTCCACCACCAGACCGGCGAGGGCGACGCCGTGATTGGAGTAGTTGGCCTCGGCGCCGGGGATCGCCGAGATCGACGGGACGTCGGCGAGGAAATACTCGGCGAGGGACAACGGAGGGTCGCTCGCTCGCTGAATACTGCCGATGAAAGGATCATCGACTCCTGCGGTGTGCGACAGCAGTTGAGCCAAGGTGACGGGCGGCCACCCTTTCCCTGGCTGGGGCATTCCGGTCAGGTAGACCCCGATGACCTGGTCGAGATCCAACCGCCCTTCAGCCGCCAGTTGCATCGCCGCGGTTGCGACGAACAGCTTCCCAACGGAAGCGGCCCGGAACCCGGTCGTCTCCGGATCCACCTGGTGGCCGTGGCCGTCGTTGCCGAAACCGCGGGAGACCAAGATCGAATCCCGTTGGACCATCACGACAGCGCCGCCGGCGACTCCCGGGGTTACTGAGACTGTGGCGACGAGCCGGTCGAGCCGGGCACCGGCGGAATCTGGCGTCTGCATGGCAATCGCAATGACCAGGAGGGCGGAAACCATTCACTTATCTACCACAAGTACTCTGTCTTGTAAAGTCCGGTCGACGGATTCCTGAGGCGACCCGTGACCTCGGCACCTCCGGGGCCGCGCCGCCGGGGCGATACTCCACGCGATCGGAGGGAACCGTGCCAACCCGGGCTGGGTCGTCGTTCGAAGCGGTGAGGCCGCGGAGCCTAACGTTCCCCCGACCGCAACTGAGCGAGCGGCGACGAGCCGGCCGGATTACGTACCGGCTCGAGTCGCCTGCCGACCGGCGCCTTGCTCAGGGCTTCGCCGCTGTCGCGTATCGCAACGCCCACCACCGGATCAGCAACACCACGCCCGCTGCCAACAGCAGGTGGACCAAACCGAGTCCGGTCTTGATCACGAAGGTCAAGACGAACCATCCAACGAGTGCAACGATCGCGCCAATCAGATCCAGGTTCACGGGCTCATCTCCACTCGTTGACGGTCTCCGGCTCGACCCCTATTATAGACCGGTCGGTTGGTTGCTGGGAACCACGTTATTGAGCCAACAGGTCCGTTGATGGGCCCAAATACTGTAACTGATGCCATGCCCCTCGGGGGAAGGCAGAGGTCGCGGTGAGGGCGCCGAACATTCCACTTCGGGCTTCAATAAACCTCCCAGCCGCCAATCGACCTCGGGGCGCCGACCGACACCAGTCCGGTCGGCGCCCTTGCTTTCACCGCGGCTCCGCGTCGCATTCGGGGAAGACGTCATGGCCAATTGCGTCGTCGCGCGGCGGGTTCACTTCAACGCCGCCCATCGCCTCCACAACCCGGCCCACACCGCCGAATGGAACTCGGCGACGTTCGGGCCGTGTAACAACCCCAATTACCACGGCCACAACTACGATCTCGAGATTCTGGTGGAAGGGCCCATCGATCCGGCCACCGGCTACGTGATCGACGTCGGGATCGTCAAGGATCTCGCCGAACGGCACATCGTCTCGGTGCTCGACCACCGGAACCTCAATCTCGACGTCAGCTGGTTCGCCAATCGCATTCCCTCGGCCGAGAACATCGCGGTCTTCTGCTGGGAGGCCCTCGCCGATCGGCTGCCGGCCGGCCGGCTCCGCTGCATTCGTCTGTGGGAAACCCCTCGCAACTTCGTCGAGTACTACGGTGACTAGTCTCCATCCGCACGTCCTCGCCCTGCTCCAGGGCATCGGGGAGGATCCGACTCGCCAGGGCCTGGCCAAAACGCCCGAGCGAGTGGAGAAATCCCTGCGCTGGCTCACTCGTGGCTACCGAATGTCGGTGGCCGAGGTGGTCGGCAACGGGGTGTTCGAAGAAACCCACGAGAACATGATCCTGGTTCGCGACATCGAGCTGTACTCGATGTGCGAACACCACATGCTCCCGTTCTTCGGTAAGGCGCATGTTGCCTACCTGCCCAACGGGAGAATCATCGGGCTCTCGAAGATTCCCCGGATCGTCGAGGTGTTCGCCCGCCGGCTCCAGGTCCAGGAACGCCTCACCGACCAGGTGGCCGACGCGTTGATGGACGTGCTCGATCCCCGCGGTGTCGGCGTGGTGATCGAGGCCGCTCACCTTTGCATGATGATGCGGGGGGTCGAGAAGCAGAACTCGACGACGGTGACGAGCGCGCTCCGGGGAGTCTTCCGAGACGATGCCCGCACCCGCGAAGAGTTTCTCCGGCTCGTGCACGGTCCTCGCCTGGCCGGCGTGTAGTGGGTGCCCTCGCCGGTCGGCTCGCTCTGGTCACCGGAGCCTCGAGGGGCATCGGTGCCGCGATCGCGGCGGTGCTGGCCGAGGAGGGCGCGACGGTGGTTCGCGTCTCCCGCGGCCCGGCCGACACGACCGGGGCGCCCGGACTGATCGACGTCCGAGCCGACCTCGCCACCGACGAGGGGCTCGCCCAGTTGATCCGGGAGACCCTGGCCTTGGGGATCCCGGATCTGATCGTGAGTTCCGCCGGTGGGTTTTCCCTGGGCGATCTCGGCGACGATACCGTCGAGAGCCTCGACCGGCTCTACCGGCTCAACCTTCGCGCCCCGATCGCGGTGGCCGGCGCCTTTCTGCCGCGGATGCGGGAGCGGGGCCATGGACGCCACGTCCTGATCGGCAGCATCGCCGATCATCAGGCGTTTCCCGGTAACGCCGCCTACGCCGCCACCAAGTTCGGACTGCGCGGGTTCCACGAGGTGCTCCGGGCGGAATACCGCGGGACTGGCGTGCTCTGCAGTCTGGTGAGCCCCGGGCCGGTCGACACCGCGATGTGGGATCCGATCGACCCCGACAATCGTCCCGGCTTTCCGCCTCGGTCGTCGATGCTCCGGCCCGGCGACGTGGCCGACGCGGTTCGCTGGATCGCGATCCAGCCGGGTCGAGTCGACGTGGCCGGGATCCAGCTCTATCCCGCCTGACCGGCGGCCCGGCCCGTGTTCATCGAACTCACCGATCATCTCCGTTGCCCGGCCGAGCACGCCGAGAGTTTCCTGGTGCTCCTGCCCGACGGGATGGCGGGGCGTCGGGTCGCCTCGGGCAGCCTCGGATGCCCGGTGTGCGGCCGCGTCGTGACCGTGGCCGACGGCAACCTCGACTTCGGCGGCGACCCGCCGCCGGCTGGCGAGACGCTCCTAACGCCGGACGGAGTGGCGGCACTCCTCGGGCTCCAGGGCCCCGGCGGCTATCTCGCGATCTTGGGCGGGGCGGGGGCGACGGTCGAGCCGCTCGCGGCGGCCCTGCCCGGCATTCGGCTGGTGCTGGTGAACCCGCCCGGGGCGGTGGCGGATTCGGACTTGGGAAGCGTGGTCCGATCGGCCCGAACGCCGCTCAAGACCAGCAGCATGCGGGGAGTGGTGGTCTCCGCCGATCACGCGGGGCTCCGTCATTGGGTCGACGCGGCGGTCGACGCCGTGCTTCCCGGCAACCCGGTGATCGTTGAGGGCGCCCCGATCGAACGGCCCGACCTGGCGATCGTGGCCCAGAGCCCGGGGCTGTGGGTCGGGCGGAAGATCGCCGGGAGTGCCTAACGCCAAGCTTCGGGCGGAGCACCCCGTTCGCCGGGCCGGTCCGCGAGGCCGCTAAGGCGCGGGCAGGCGGAGCGCCTGGCCGACCCGGAGCCGCCCGGTCTTCGGCAGCGCGTTCATCCGGCGAAGGATCTCGAGGTTCACCCCGTGCCGGGCCGCGATCGCCGCCAAGGTCTCGCCCCGCCCGACCCGAATCAGCTCCCCGAGCCGCGACCTCCGTTGGATCCCGCCCACCGGCAGGGCCACCGTCGGCAGCGTCGGGATCAGGGCCCGCAGTGTGTCGGATCGATCGGCGGGCACCCGGAGCCACCGCCTGCCCGGTGGGGTCACCCCGCCCACCAGCTCGGGATTGAGCGAGCGGAGCAAGTCAGGATCGAGGTCCGCGGCGCGGGCGAGGGCGGCCAGCCGGGTGGGCCGTTTCACGGCGACTGAGTCGATCGCCGCGGCCGGCGTCGAGTCGACCGTGAAGCCGTAGCGAGCCGGATCGCGCCCGATCGTCGCGGCGGCGATCAGCTGGGGGAGATACCGGGCCGTCTCATCGGGCAGGAGACCTCGCCGGGCCAGGCGGAGAAAGCTGTCCGCCCCGGTCGGCTCGTCGTCGTCGCCCGCCCGCGAGAGGATCGACCGAATCCGGCCCAACCCGCTGTTGTAGGCCGCGGCCGTCAGGGTCGGTGACCCGAACGTTCGCTGAAGATCGCCCAGGTGGCGAATCGCCGCGCCGGTGGCCCGGTCCGGGTGGCGACGTTCGTCGACCAGGCGGTCGACCCGGAGGCCGTATTCACGGGCGGTCTCCGGCATGAACTGCCACATGCCCTCGGCACCGACTCGGCTCCGGGCCGTGTTCGAGTAGCCGCTTTCGATCATCGGCAGAAACTCGAACTCGCTCGGCAACCCTTCTCGGCCGAGCTGCTCCCGAATCTGGCCGCGATAGCGGGTGCCCCGATTGAGCCACTGCTGCATTCGGGCTCGGCCGGCGCCTTGGAAATAGTCGAGGTACCGGGTCACCTCAGGCCGGCCGGCCGACCAGCCGTCGAGCGTGATGGTGGTGTCCGGCTGGGCCGTCACTGGCGTTCCAGCCCAAACCACCGCGGCGACCACCACCAGTTGAGTTCGCATGGCTCCACCCAGGAGCAGGTTGCGCGCCTTGCGAGCCAGTTGGTTAACTACCGTAATGACAATGAGTTGTATGCGACGGTTGGGGCGGGAGTAGGGGGTCGCCTTTTCCGGCCCGGCAAAGAGAGCCGCTGGGCACGGGGGTCAGGCCAGGTCGTCGCGGATCTCGGCGTCGGCGTAAAGAGCTTCGATCTCGGCCTGGTAGTTGGCTTCCACCACCCGCCGCTTGACCGACATCTTCGGGGTCAGCTCGCCCGACTCGATCGAGAATTCCCGCGCCACGATCAGGAATCGTTTCGGGACCTCGTATCGAGCCAGGTCGCGAAGGTGTTTCTTCGCCTCGGCCTCGAGATGGGCCACCACGGCCGGATGGGCCACCAGCTCCGCTCGGCTCGACCAGGTGATTACCTGCGACGTCGCCCAGGTCTCGAGCGGCCCGAACTCGGGCACCAGCAACGCGATCGGAAACCTCCGCCGATCGCCGAGCATCACGGCGCTGGAGATGAACGGATTCTGCCGAAGCATTGCTTCGATCGGCTGGGGCGCGATCTTCTTGCCCCCCGCCGTGGCGATCAGATCCTTTTTCCGATCGGTGATCTGAAGGAAACCGTCCCCGTCGATCTCACCGATGTCCCCGGTATGGAACCAGCCTTCGGGGTCGATGGCCTCGGCGGTTTCGGCCGGCTTCCGGTAATACCCTTTCATGACGTGGGGCCCCCGGGTCAGGATCTCACCATCGGACGCGATGGTCATTTCCACCCCGGGAATCGCCCGGCCCACCGAGCCGAGTCGGAGGTGTTCGAGGGTGTTCACGGTGATCACCGGCGACGTCTCGGTGAGGCCGTAGCCTTCGAGAATCGGCATCCCGGCCGCGTAGAAGAACCGGGCCACTTCGGCCGGGAGCGGGGCGCCACCCGAGACGAAGAACCGGAGGTTGCCGCCGACCCGCGCCCGGATCTTCCGAAACACCAGCGCGTCGGCGATGGCGCGCTGGAACCCTAACCACGCGGGAATCGGTTTCTTGGCGAGGGTCAGGTCGGTCCAGGCTTCGCCGGTTCGTTTTGCCCAGAAGAAAATCGATCGCTTGACCGGCGAGCCGCCGACGGCCGCCTCGAGGGCTCGGGCATAGATCTTCTCGAACAACCGGGGCACCGCGGCGACCACGGTGGGACGGGTCTCGAGGAGGTCCTTGGGGACCGTCTCGAGGCTCTGAGCGTAGTTGATCACCACCCCGGCGTTGATCATGCTGTAGTGCCCGGTCATCCGCTCGAAAATGTGCGAGAGCGGTAGCAGCGAAAGGCAGCTGTCGTTCGCCGACACCGGCAAGACGGTCGCGGCCGCGGCGACGTTCGAGGCGATGTTCCCGTGGGTCAGCATCACGCCCTTGGGCTCGCCCGTCGTTCCCGAGGTGTAGATGATGGTCGCGACGTCGTCCGGGGTGGTGGCCAGCGCCTCGGCCCGCCACCGCGGCTCGTTGAGCCCGATCGACTCCCCCTCGGCCTCGAGCCACGCCAGGCTCTTCGCGCTCGCTCCGTTGGTGTCCGGATCGAAGCCGACGACCCATTCGAGGCCCGGGAGTTCGCCGCGAATCTCGTCGATCTTGGCGAGCTGAGTCGCCGTCGAGACGAAGAGGCCCCGGGCCCCCGAATCGCGCAGCAGGTAGCCGATCTGTTTCGCGGACAGGGTCGGATAGATCGGCACGTCGATCGCGCGGGCCGTGAGGCAGGCGAAATCGGTCACCGCCCACTCGGGGCGGTTCTCGGACAGGATCGCGACCCGGTCGCCCGGGCGGATCCCCACGGCGCGCAATCCGGCCGACAGCCGCCGAACCGTGGTGGTGAACGCGGCCGTCGAAATCGGCGTCCACCCGGCGGCGGTCTTGTAGCGTACCACGGCCGGCCGATCCGCGAAGCGATCGATCGCGTCGAAGAACAGTTGATTGAGCGTGGCCGGGCTGGTCATGCGGTTTGGTGGAGGAAGCGGATCACGACCCGCCGGGACGAGCCGGGGATTCGTTGCCCGTCGGCGCGATAGGCGTTGATCTCGACCACCGCGCGGTCCGGGATCGTCTTGCCGGATCGGCCGCGCACTCGGAGCGTGGCGGTGCCGTTGATCGTGGTGACAACGGAATCGGCGGCGCGGCCGGAGGGCAGGATCACGGTGGAATCGGCCGCGGCCGGCTCGATCAGGGTAAAGGTGATCGGCCGGCCGGCCACCGGTGCGGCCGGGGAGCCGCCGTCGAGTCGGACGCCGAGGTTGGTGCCGGTCTCGTCGACTCGCACCTCCACCGAGTCCGCGCCCACCAACACCATCGTGTCCGCGGCGGCGGTCAGGGTGAATTTGAGGCTGTCGAGGCGGGTGAGGACGGTGTCGGTCCCGAAGGTCACCACCTGA
The DNA here is from genome assembly GCA_046160105.1 of Gemmatimonadales bacterium. Lineage (GTDB taxonomy): Bacteria > Gemmatimonadota > Gemmatimonadetes > Gemmatimonadales > GWC2-71-9 > SHZU01. Next base: position 372,705 of record JBJXGT010000014.1, read on the forward strand.
ACCCGGCCGGTACCGGACGCGCGGGCGCCGGTGATGACGCCGGTGGTCTGGCCGACGGTGATGGTCGTATCCGGGGTGAGGAACTGGATCTCGGCCGCGACGCTATCACCGTTGGCGTTGCGGGCGACGGCGTGGAGGGTGACGCTCCGACCAACCTCGAGATAGAAATTGACGGGAAGGCGGACGTCGATCGAGCTGATCCCATCGGCGTTGTCGATCAGACCACTGCAACCAGCGGCCAACCCGAGCGCGAGCGCCCAGGTTCTCAGAGAGAAGCGACCGCGCGGGCCCGTGGTTCCGAGGGGGCCTCGATCTGGTGCAGGACGGTTTCGGCGTGCTGAATCCAACGGTCGGCGTCCGGGCCTTTGGGTGGACGAGAGAGAAAGGACCGGAGATGGCTCGCGGCTTTCTCGTGGTCGCCCTGCTTGACCAGCAGGAACGCCAGACCATAATGGGCACCCGACAGGCTGTCGTCCAGTTCCAGCGCTTTGCGGTAATGGCGAATCGCCTCGGCGACCTGGCCGGTCTTGGTCAGGGCGATACCCATGTTCTGGAGAATTCGGGGATCGTTGGGGTTATCGCGGAGGCCGAGCCGGTAGGACGTCAGCGCGGCGGTGTAGTCGCCGACTCGTTCGAGGGCGAGGGCTTCGTTGAGATAATCGAGTCGCTGGGGCGTTTGGGGTGCGGACCGTAGGCGGTCGACTAGCGTTCGCCAGATGCTCATGGTATCGAGGCCGTCTCCAAGTCCTGATGGTCGGGTACGTTAGGGCCGTTCCCACAACCTAACAAAGATCTTGATCCGAAGCAATACAAGTCGTTGTGGATTCTCGCCGATCGGCCCGACCTTGCGGCTGACTTTCGGACCGCTGCCAAGGCGCCTATGTTAGGGGACGCCGCTCGAACCCGGAAACACCACATGCCCCGCCGACCGTTGGACACCACCCGAGGAGTGCTCGAGATCGACTGGCCGCTGTTCGGCGAGTTGTGTCGGGCTTTGGCCCTCAAGGTCGCCCGTGACTACGACCCCGAGATCGTCCTCGGCATCGCCAAGGCCGGGGTGATCCCGGGCGCGGTGATCGCGTCGATCATGGAGCGGGAGTTCGCGTCCATGGCGGTGACCCGGCGGTCCACCGGCGCCATGCCGGTCCTGGTCAGCGGGCCCCCTCCGTCCCTGCGCGGCCGCCGGATCCTCCTGGTCGACGAGACCTGCGACACCGGCTACACCCTCAAGCTCGCCCTCAACGAGGTCCGCGCGGTCGCCCCCGCCGAAATACGGACGGCGGTCTCTTTTCGGACCGGGGCCTTTCAGCCCGATTTCCATTCCTTCGAGACCGACAAGGCCATCATCCTGCCGTGGGATCGCGAGGTCATCCGGGACGGGGTGTTGATGCGCCGTTCCGACGATGCGTGAGACGCTCGCTCGAGCGGTCGATGCGGCCCACGGCTACGTCGAAGTTCGACTGAGGCGCCGCTGGTCGACCGCGATCGTCTTTCGGCGCCAGCGGATCGAAGTCGCCACCGAGTACCATGCCTTCGGCGGGGTCGCCCGCTGTCTGCTTCCCGGCCACGGGTGGGGCGCCGTCGCCTTCACCGAACCGGAGCGCGCGGCGGCCGCGGTCCGGCGGGCCGCCGAGCTGTCCCGCGAGACCCGCCCGGAACGCCCCATCGCGCTGGCGGCGGCCCCGATTCGGCAGGTCGACAACGCCAGCGATCTGGGCGACGATCCCCGCCTCGTGCCCCTCGCCGAGAAGCGGAGCCTGCTCGAACAGTGGACCGCCGACATGCTGGCGGTCGATCGCCGAGTGGTCGACAGCCGCACCAGCTACGGCGACACCGTGGTGGAGACCTGGTTGGCGACCAACGAAGGCGTCTGGCTCCACGATCTCCAGGCCGAGACCACGGTGGCCGCGGTGGCCGTGGCGGGCGAGGGCGGTGCTACCGAGCGTGCCGTCGACTCGTACGCGACCCGAGGCGGGTTCCGCCAAGCCGGCGCCGGAGCCGCCCTCTTCCCGCGCGCGGCGGCGCGCGCCGTCGACCGGCTGAACGCGCTCCCGGTGGCCCCGGGCCGCTACCCGATGATCCTCGATCCCCGGGTGTCGGGCGCGTTGGTGCTCCAGGCTCTCGTCAATCTCTGTCGGGCCCCGGCCCGTGGGCTCGACCGCGAGGTCCTGCCCCTCGGCACCCGAGTGGGACCGGAGATCCTCACCGTCGGCGACGATCCCACCACTCCGGGCCTTCGGACCAGCCTGGTGCTGGATGACGAGGGCACCCCGGTGACCCATCAGATGCTGGTCCAGAACGGCGTCGTCACCGGCCACCTCCACTCCCGCGAAACCGCGGCCCGCGATGGCGCCGCGCCGACCGGACACGCCTTGGCTCCGACGCTCCGCTCGGTGCCGATGGCCCGGCCCGCCAATCCGTACCTCGCCAAGGGCCACGGCGACCTCGAATCGCTCATCGCCGACGTGCCACTCGGCATTTACCTCGGCGACCTGATCGGCCTCTCGCTCGACGGGCGGCGGGTCTCGTTGGTGCCAGCGGTCGCGACCATGATCCGCGATGGCGCCCTCGCCGAGCCGGTCAAGTGTCCGGCGATCAGCGCCGATCTCTTTTCGCTGTTTGGCCGGCTCGACCGGGTGGCCGGGGACTTCGCCTGGGACGAGGCCGCCACCAGCGTTCACGACGTCGGCCCGCTCCGGCCGATCACCACCGGGGCGCCGCACACCCGCTTCATCGACCTCGAGGTCGGCTCGCTCTACGCATGATCGCCCGTCTGCTCACCGACCTTGGTGGTCGGGTAGCCCACGCCGACGTCGTCGCGACCACCGATGACACCCTGACCGCGGAACGAGGCCCCGACGGGGCCACCGCGGTCGAAGCCACCGAGAGCGCGCTGGTTCAGGTCCGCCTCGCCGACCAGGGCCGAGTCGGCTGGGCGGGCGGGATGGCGCTGGAGGCCGATCAGATCGTGGCTGCCGCGCGGCGGTCGCTCGAGGCATCGGACCTCGTCCCGCTCCTGCCGCCGGCCCGATCCGAGCTACCGGGCGTCGTGACCCACGCCCGGGGGGTCGCGATGATGGGCCCGGCCGATCTCGTCGAACTCACTGGGAACCTCGCCGCCCGGATCGAACGGCCCGGTCGGCGCTTCGAGGTCTGGGCCGAGCGATCGGTGGGGACGGTGTCGATTGGCAACACTCGCGGAGTGAGCGCGGGGTTCGACGTCAGCTTGGTTGGGTTGGGCGCCACGGTGCGGTCGAACGAGGGGCCTCCGGCCTTCTTTCGGGTCCATCTCGCCCAAACCGAGCCGTTCGATCAGGCCGCCGTCGCCGCCCTTGCCGACGAGGTGAACGACGCCCTGGCGCCGCCGGGCCTCGAGTTCCAGCCTCTCTCCTTTCGGGCGCGGGTCTGGTTCGGTCCCCGTGCCGTTCGGGAGCTGATAACCCCTCTGTTGGCCCGGCAGATGGGAGAGGGCTGGCTGCTTCGTCGGGACCCGCCCCCGCGGTACGACGAGCGGCTGACGATCGTGGATGATTCGTTGGCCCCCGCTCGTCCCGGCAGTCGGCCGATTGACGACGACGGCGTGCCCACTCGGTGGCTCACCCTCATCGATCGCGGCCAGCCGACCGCCGGGATTGTCGACGTGCTACTCGGGTCCCGCCACCTCCACCCGTCGACCGGTCACGGCTACCGTCGCGGTTACGCGGCGCCTCGGGTCGGCTTCTCCAACCTCCTCCTCGACCCCGGGAACGCCGACCGTCAGGCGCTCGCCGCCGCGACTGGCGAGGGCTTGTATGTCCCGACCCTGTCGTTCGGGCCGGCGCCGAATCCCGAGACCGGGGTGTTTCGGGTGGCGGTGCCGTGGGCCTATCGGATGGCCGGCGGTGAGATCGTCGGCCGACTCGACGGGGTGTGGCTGGCGGGGAACGTCTTCGAGCTGTTTCGGCGGGTCGTGGTGGTGGGGGCGGATTCGACCTGGATCGGGCCGGTTCGGGTCCCGTCCCTGGTGCTCGACGGCGTCGCCGCCACCGCACGTTAGGCGCTCTTGAGGGTTCCGATCAGCTGGTCGTAGCTGGCGCCACTGACCATCCCTTCATACATCCAGGTGAGCAGGTCGGGGCTGCCGACGAGGAGTCGGCAGCGAGCTTCTCCCCGGCTTCGGCATTCGACCTCCATCACGGCCGCGGGGTACCCCCCGAGCCGGGTGAAGAAATCCGCCAACATCCCGCAGCTGAAGTGGCAGCTCGGAACGGTCGCCTCGCGCGGCCCGGCCTCGGCCCAATCCGGGGTGTCGAGCGCCAGAATCCCCGGGGCGAGCGTCTCGGCGGCGAGGGTACCCCAGCCCTCTTCGCGAAAGAAACCCGCCAAGGCCTCGCCCAGGTAGCGGGCGTCGAGCGCCTGGGGGGTCTCGATTCCGAATCGCTGCGACACCGAATCCACGAACGCTTCGTAGGTCGGCTCCCCGGCCGCGAAGCCGATCTCCCGAAGCAACCCGGCCGATTGGGCCGGGATCTCCCGCTCCAGCACCGCGCGAATCTGGTCGAGGGTGCCTCGCCCGATGGCCAGGCGGGGGATCGTCAGCGAAGTGGACATGGTGCCCAAGTCTAGGGCGTGGGGCTCGCGCGGCGCAAGAGTTCGGCCTCGTCGATGATCTCGAGTCCCAGCGCCCGGGCCTTTTCGAGCTTGGCTCCGGCATCGCTCCCGGCCACCACCGCCGTGGTCTTCTTGCTGACGCTGCCCGCCACCCGCCCGCCGGCCCGCTCGATCAGCGCCGCCGCCTCCGGCCGGCTCAGGGTGGCCAGCGTCCCGGTCAGGACATAGGTGGTGCCGGCGAGAGGGCCGTCGGCCACGGGAGCGTTAGGTTCGTCGGTCGAGACCCCGGCCGCCACCAGCCGGTCGACCAGCTCGGCGTTGTCGCCGTAGGCGAAGAACTCCACCACCGCCGCCGCGATCGTCGGCCCGACGCCGGGAACGTTCGCGAGCGAGTCCTCGGTCGCGACCCGAAGGTCGGCGAGCCGGGGGAACCGCCGAGCCAGGAGCTGGGCGATGTTCTTCCCCACGTGACGGATCCCGAGCCCGAACAGCAGCGACGAGAGCGGCCGCTCCTTCGAGGCCTCGATCCCCGCCACCAGCTGCGACGCCGACTGTTCGGCGAACCGATCGAGCTCGGTTAGTTGGGCCGTCGTCAGGCCGTAGAGGTCGCTGACGTCGCGGATCAGCCCGGCGTCGAGCAGTTGGCGAACCCGCTCGTATCCGAGTCCCCGGATGTCCATCGCCTCGCGGGACGCGAAGTGGACGATGCCCTCGAAGATCCGGCCTGGGCAGCGAGCGTTCGGGCAATACCGGGCGGCCTCGTCCGGGGGACGGACCGAGGGCGTCCCGCACACCGGACAGGCATCCAGCGGCGCGAACGGTCGCTCGGAGCCGTCCCGTCGGTCCCGGAGCGGGCCGATCACCTGGGGAATGACTTCGCCGGCTCGCATCACCTCGACCCAGTCGCCCTCCCGAATGTCCTTCTGGGCGATCAGATCCTCGTTGTGAAGCGTCGCGGTCGACACCGTGACCCCGCCGACCTCGACCGGTTCGAGCACCGCGTACGGATTGAGTGCCCCGGTTCGGCCCACGTTGACCCGGATCTCCTTGAGTCGGGTGATCGCCACCTCCGGCGCGAACTTCCGGGCGATCGCCCAGCGGGGCTCCCGTCCCCCGACCACGCCGAGATCCTCCTGGAGGTCCTTCCGATCGACCTTGATCACCACCCCGTCGGCCTCGAAGGGCAGCTCGGGCAAGAGCGCCTCGAACTCGGGGATCGCGGCCTGGACCGCCGCCAGATCGGCGAACCGGCGATGGTGCGGCTCGACCGGAAAGCCCCACCGCTCGAGCAGTTCCAGGATCTCGTGCTGGGTCCTGAGGCCGAGGTGACCCTCGATGACCTCGATATGAAAGGTGAACAGGCGAAGCCGTCGACCTCGGGTCACCTTCGGGTCGAGCTGGCGGAGCGCCCCGGCCGACGCGTTGCGCGGGTTGGCGAACAACGGCTCGCCTAACGCCTCGCGGCGGGCATTGAGCTTCTTGAAGGCGGTCGCCGGGAGATAGACTTCGCCCCGGACCTCCATCAGGGCGGGGTGGCCGTCGCCTTTGAGCACGATCGGCACGTCGTCGATGGTGCGGAGGTTGGCGGTCACCTCCTCGCCGATGATCCCGTTGCCCCGGGTGGTCCCGGTCACCAGCCTGCCGTCCGCGTAGGTCAGGTTGACCGCCGTCCCGTCGATCTTGATCTCGGCCGTGTAGCCGCCAGTTCGCACGTCGGGATGGATCCGGGCGTTGCGCTCCTCCCAGTCGGTCAGCTCCTCGGGGGAAAACGCGTTGGCGAGTGACAGCATCGGCCGGCGATGGGGGTGCTTGCGGAGGGAGTCGGCGGGGTCGGCGCCGACCCGTTGGGTCGGTGAATCCGGGGTGACGAGGTCGGGATGGGACGCCTCGAGGCTCCGAAGCTCGTTGAAGAGCCGATCGTACTCGGCATCGGAAATCTCCGGCGCGTCCTCGACATGGTAGAGTCGATTGGCCCGGTTGATCGCCTCGCGGAGCTCTCCGACTCGGCGGGCCACTTCGCCGCCGCCCCGCGTCATGGGGTGACTTCGCGCCGGAGCACCGTGAGCGCCACGCCCGCCAACCGATCGAGCTCGGCCTCGCTGGCCTTCGGCACCAGGTCGTCCGGCGTGCTCCCCGATTCTTTCCCGTACGCCGCCAGGAGCCGAGTCAGGAACGACACCAAGGCCGCCCGCTCCCGGTCGCGGACCAGCTCGGCCTTGCTGCCCCGCCGCCGGGCCTCGAGTCGCTCGAACCGATGGGCCGTGCGAAGCGCCCGGGCGGTGACGTCGCCGATCAATCGGGCCCACTGAACGTCGGCCGGGGTGAGCGCGGGCCGGGTTCGATCGGTCCGAAGGAAAATCGCCCCGATCACCACCCGTCTCCACAAAAGTGGAATCACCGTGATCGACTGGACCCGACGGGTGGCGAGCTGATCCTGCACCGACTCCAGCGCCGGCTCGTGAATCACGTCGGGGATGTTGACGACCTGTCCGCTCTCCAGGGCCTGCTTGAGCTCGGGATACTGGGCAAGCTCGATGGCCTGACTGCGAAGACTCGGATCCTCGTAGCTGGCCACGAGGTGCACCGTACCCCGGCTCTTCTCGGTTAGGAACACCGAGCAGCGATCCAGCTCGAGGGCGTACCCGATCCGCCGGGCCACCACTTGGACGATGTCCCGGTAGTTGAGGGTGCCGGTCAGCTCTCGAAGGAGCTCGATCGCCATCAACAGGCGCCGCCGCTCCCCCTCGAGCTCCTCGATGCGGGCGCGAAGCCGGTCGGTCGGGTCGCTGCCCGGGAAGCGGGCCGGGCTCGTCATGGGCGGACCAGGAGGGTCATCAAGACCTACAATAAGTCGGGCCCGATCCGAAGGGTCAAGCGCGGCGCCGGTTGAACGCCTCCTCCCATGGGGGTAGGTTGCGTCATGGACTCCAACGACACGCTCTCCGAACGGGAGCCCTCCGGAGGCCGTGCCGCCGGCTTCGGACTCGGCCTCTTCGTCGGCGCCCTGGTTGGCGCCGCCGTCGCCCTGCTCTTCGCGCCGGCGCCCGGTCAGGAGACTCGCCGCCGCTTGAAGCGCCGGTTCGACACCGTCACGGACGAGTTGGGCGACCGCGTCGACGAGGCCGATCAGTACGTCCGCCGCCAGCTACGGCGACGGCGCTGAGTCGCCCGACGGCCTGTCGACCCGATCGGCGATCGCCGCAAGCAGTCGGGCGGCTTCTTTTCGATACTCGCCATCTTGGGCGACCCGATTCGGTTGCTCGGCGATCGCGTTGAGGTGCTGGCGCGCCGCGCCGTACCGCTTCCGATCGACGTAGACCCGGGCCAGGTCGAGCCGATGGAACACCCGGGCAGGGTCGATCGACACGGCCGTCTCGAGATGATGGATCGCCCGGTCCCAACTCGCCTGGCTCAGGATTTTCCCGCCAAGGAGGTTCTTCGCCATGAATCGGTTGAACCCCGAGGTTCGCATCGCCTCGGCGTGCCACAGCGCCAGGATATGATGGGCTCCGTCGTGCTGCGGCGCGATGGCGAGCGCCCGGGTTGCGGACTCGAAGATCTCCTTGGCGTATCGGACTCGATCCTTCTTGCTCTTGGTCAGCGCCACCCGGCCGAGCGCCATCCCGAGAACGAAATGTCCCTCCGCCCGATTCGAGTCGAGCGCCACCGCGCGCCGGGCGTGCCGTTCGGCCTCGAGGAAGAGCGAGTCGCGGCGGGGGCTCTTGATCGCGTCTGGCGTCTCCAGCCCGATGTCGACCAGGGCCACGGCGGCTCGCCAGTGGGCCTCGAACATCGTGGAGTCCGCCGCCAGCGCCTGACGCAAGAGCCGAAGGGCCTGGGCCGGGGCCAGATTCGCGGCCTCCCGCGCCTCGGCAACCAGGGCGGCCGCCGACTGGGCCAGAGCCCCCGGCGCCAGGAGCGGGAGTAGGATGATGCCAGCCACGACCAAACCGAGCCGCATCGGGGAATGATATGACGGCGCCCCGGCTCTCGGTACCGAGGTTGATCGAGACCAAACGCGATGGTGGGGTGATCACCTCGGACCAGTGGCGCGCCCTCATCGACGGGTACGTCTCGGGCGAGGTGCCCGACTATCAGATGTCCGCGCTGGCGATGGCGGTGGTCTTTCGAGGGCTCAATGAGGACGAGTTGGTCGCGCTGACCACGGCGATGCTCGATTCCGGAGACCGATTCCACCTCGAAGACCTTCCCTGGCCCCGGGTCGACAAGCACTCGATCGGCGGCGTCGGCGACAAAACGTCGCTCCTCTTGGCCCCGATGCTGGCTTGCCTCGACGTCGCGGTGCCGATGATCTCGGGTCGCGGCCTCGGCCACACCGGTGGCACCCTCGACAAGCTCGAAGCCATTCCCGGGTTCACTACCCAGCTCTCGCTCGCCGCCGCCCGGCGGCAGCTCGAGACCCTCGGCTGCGTGATGCTGGGACAGACCACCGAGCTGGTGCCGGCCGATCGGAAGTGGTACGCCCTCCGCGACGTCACCGGCACCGTCGAGTCCATCCCCCTGATCTCGGCCAGTATCATGTCGAAGAAGCTGGCCGAGTCGCTCACCGGCCTGGTGCTCGACATCAAGACCGGCAGCGGGGCGTTCATCCAGGATCCAGCCCAGTCGCTGGTGCTCGCCCAGACGATGATTCGACTCGGCGAGGCGCGGGGTTGTCGCACCACCGCGCTGTTGACCGCGATGGACCGCCCGCTCGGCGTGGCCTGCGGCAACGCCATCGAGGTGGCCGAGGTGATCGACGGGCTCAAGGGACGGGGGCCCCGGGATCTGATGGAGGTGACCCTCGCCCTTGGCGCCGAGATGGTCCTGGCGTCGGGGCGGGAGACGGAGTCGACGGCCGCGCGGGCCGCGGTCGAGGGCGTGCTGGCGTCTGGCGCCGCGCTCGAGCGATTTCGTCGGATGGTGGAGGCGCAGGGCGGTGATCCCACGGTCGTCGACGATCCCCTCCGACTCCCTCAGGCGGCGCATCGCATCGAGGTGCTCGCCGAGCGCGATGGGGTCGTCACCGCGGTGCCGCCGCGGCCGGTCGGTCACGCGATCGTGGCGCTAGGGGGCGGGCGCACCAAGACCGACCAAGCCATCGATCCTTCGGTCGGGGTCCTGATCCGGGTCAAGCCCGGTGACCCGGTTCGCCGCGGCGAGCCAATGGCCACCGTGCTCGCCCGCACCGCCGACCAAGCCACCGCCGGTCGCGAGGCGATTCGCGCCGCGATCCGATTCGATCCGGCCCCGGCGCCTTTGCCCCTGGTCAGTCACCGGGTCACCAGCGCGGCGGTCGTCGTGTTGGCGAGCTGACCACTTGCCTGCCGACCGAAAAGCCGCCAGAATTGAGCGCGTTTTTGTTCAATAACATGGAATGAGCCCTCAAGAACCTTCGATCGAGCCGTCTCGGCCGCCCTCCGGCGCTCCGCCCAAGCCTCAAGGCGCGGCGCCGACCACCGACAGTCCGCCTCCGGCCAAGGAGGAACGGACCAGTGGGCGATGGCGGGCCTACCTCCGCTCACTGCTCGGCGACGGCTGAACCCCGGCAGCGCAGCCCGCTGCACCCTCGGCTGAACCCTCTCTCGATCATCGCTGGCGTACCGTTTGCCCTCTTCCCGAGCGGGTTCTCGGCCTGCCCATCGTACCCCGTTGGGCGCGTGAACGTTAGGGTTTGTCGGTGCCGTGGGGCACCACTCGGGCGACCTGGGCATTCCGCCAGCCGTCCCGGGCGGCGCCTGCGGAGGATTGCATCCGGGGGGATCGGGAATGAGTCGTGCGGCCGTGGCCGACGCCGTATCATCGAGATCGGAGCCGAGCTCCAGCCGGGGCCCCGTGCCGAGCCCCCGGGCGTTCGACGCGCGCGGGTTGGGGACCTTCCATCAGTTAGTCGTGCAGCTGGCGGACACCGGGCTCCGTCCCCGTTTCGCGGAAGCGTGCCGAGCCTTCGGTGACCTGGTGTGGTGCAGCGACCTCGATGAGGCCGGCTTCCGCGCGATCCAACCCGAAACCACCGGCGTCGTGGTCGATCTGGCTGACGGTGCCGGCAACTCCACGATCGGGCTGATCGGGCGGATCCGTCAGCGGCGCCCAGACCTGCCGATCGTGGTGTGGTGCGATCGCGCCGCCGCGATCCACGCCCCGCTCGGCGCCTTGGTGGCCGCCGGGGCCTCCTCGGTGATCTTCCGGGAGGAAACCGATTTCGAAAGCCGGGTCCTGTCCGCGGTCACCAGGGCGAGCGACGTGGCTTTCCGCCAGCTCACCGATCAGGCGATTCATCGCCGGGTCCCGACCGCGCTGGCGCCGGTGGTTCGCTACTGCCTCGATCAAGCTCACCTCGCTCCCCGCGTCGAGGTGGTCGCGGCGGCCGTCGGGCTCACCTCCCGCGCCCTGGCGTATCAGCTGCGCCGCGCGGGCATGCCGCCGGTCAGCACCGTGGCGATGTGGGGCAAGGCCCTGGTCGCGGCCTATCGCCTCGAGCGATCGACCGACGCGGTGGCCGTGATCGCCCGGTCGTTGGGATTCGCCTCGGGTTCGGCGCTCCGCCGCCTCCTCAAGCGGTGCGCCAACGAAACGCCCCTGGGGCTCCGCCAGCCGGGTGGGTTCGGCTGGGTCCTCCGGTGCTTCGAGCGCCAGATGGCGAGGGGCGTTAGGCGGTAGTCGGTATCGCGGTTCGTGGTTCCCCTCGGTATCTTCATCCCCGGATTCACTCCCAGGACGTTTCGCATGGCATGGTTTGGTCACGCCGGCCGGTCGGTCGCGCTGGCGGCGGCGCTCGGACTCGGCGTCTCGCCGCGGCTCGTTGCCCAGCGGTTTCCCACCGACGATCCGGTGATCCGGCGCCTCTGGGACGAAGGGATGACCGATCGCTCCCAGGTCGCCTCGCTCGCCCAGGCGTTGATGGACTCGATCGGTCCGCGGTTATCCGGATCGCCGGGCTACGATGCCGCCACCGACTGGCTGATGTCGCAGTACGCCCGCTGGGGTGTGCCCGCCCGGAAGGAGCGCTACGGAACCTGGCGTGGCTGGCGCCGGGGGTACACGCATCTCGACCTGGTGGCTCCGCGGCAACGCACCCTCGAGGGGTTGATCCTCGCCTGGAGTCCCGGGACCACCGGACCGAGCGAGGGGCCCGCGATCGTGGCACCCGATCTGCCGGACTCGGCCGCGTTCCGGGCCTGGCTGCCAGCGGCCAAGGGCAAGTTCGTGCTGCTCTCCCTCGCGGAGCCGACCTGCCGGCCCGACGAGAATTGGGAGCGCCTGGCCCGGCCCGAGTCCGTCGATCGGATGAAGACCCAGCGCGACCAGGCCCGACGGGCGTGGAGCGCCCGAGTCAGGCGGCTCGGGGCCGGCGCGATCACCGCGCTGGAAGACGCCGGCGCCCTCGGCGTTTTCACCAGTCTCTGGTCGGCGGGGTGGGGGGTCAACAAGGTGTTCGACGCCGCCACCAGGCGAGTGCCGATGGTCGACCTCAGTTGCGAGGACTACGGTTTGCTGTTCCGCCTGGCCGAGCGCAATCAGGGCCCCCGGATCCGGCTCGACGCTCGCGCCGAGGAGCTCGGCGAACGGCCGATGTTCAACGTGGTCGGCGAGCTCAAGGGGACCGAGAAGCCTAACGAATACGTGCTGCTGTCGGCCCACCTCGATTCGTGGGACGGCGCCTCCGGCGCCACCGACAACGGCACCGGCACCGTGATGATGGCCGAGGCGATGCGGCTCCTCAAGCTGGCGTATCCCAACCCCAAGCGGACCATCCTGGTCGGGCATTGGGGCGGGGAAGAGCAGGGCCTGATCGGCTCGCGGGCCTTCGCGGAGGACCATCCGGAAGTGGTCGATGGGTTGCAGACCTCGTTCAACCAGGACAATGGCACCTGGCGGATCGAGTACATCCGGATGATGGGCCTGACCGGGGCTGGGGCCCATTTCGCGCGGTGGCTCTCCAAACTGCCGACCGAGATCGAGAGCCTGATCGATCTCGACCTCCCCGGCGAACCCGAGCGCGGTGGCAGCGATCATATGTCGTTTCTCTGCGCCGGAGCGCCGGCCTTCCGGCTCCAGTCGCACTACCCCGACTACCGGCAGTACACCTGGCACACCAACCGGGACACCTACGACAAGGTGATCGTCGACGATCTCAAGAACAACGCCACCCTGGCCGCGATGGTCGCCTACCTCGCCTCCGAGGACCCCGAGCGGGTACCCCGGGAGCGTCGGGTGCTGCCGGCGACGGCGAGCGGGGCGGCCGCCCCGTGGCCGAGTTGTCACCAGGCCCGACGGGCCGCCCCGCCCAGATAACCGTTCGTCACACTGCGGCGACGCCCGGTCGACGGCCCGAAACCCCGTCGATCGGGCGTTCGTCGTGCAGGCAGGCGCCGTTCCCCAAGTCGCGACGTCATCCGGGGCATCATGAATGGCAAGCCGATGAGAACGCGGGTGGCAATCGTCGATGATGAGCGGCCCGCCCGCCTGCGGGTCCGCCGGTTGTTGGAACAACGAGGAGGTCTCGAAGTCGTCGGCGAAGCGGACTCGGGCCCCGCGGCTGTCGAATTGGTTCGATCCCACACGCCTGAGCTCTTGTTCCTCGACCTCCAGATGCCCGGCTGCGGCGGATTCGAGGCGTTGCGAAGCCTGGCGCCGGCCGAGCGGCCGGTCGTCGTCTTCGTCACCGGCTTCGATGTCGTCGCGCTCGACCTCCTCGAAGCCAGCGCCGTGAGCTACCTGCTCAAGCCCTACCCCGACGACGACTTCGCTGACGCGCTTCGCGGCGCCCTCGAGTCACTCGCCGGTCCCTGGCAGGACCTCTGGCACGGGCGGCTCCGGTCGCTCCTCGCTCGCTCGGCCGGGCCCCACTACCTCGAGCGCTTCGCGGTTCGGCATGACGATCGGGTCCGTTTCCTCCCGAGCGCCGCGGTCGGCTGGATCGAAGCGGCGGCCGACTACGTCCTGCTCCACGGCGAGGACACCATCCACACGATCCGGACCACGATGCAGGCCCTCGACGACACTCTTCGCCCGGACGAGTTCGTTCGGGTCCACCGGTCGCACATCGTTCGAGCCGATCGGGTCGACTATCTGGAGCCGCATCCCCGCGGCGAAGACGTCCTGGTGCTCCGGGATCGGACCCGGGTCAAAGTGGGACGAACCTATCGAGAGGCGGTGCGAGGGCGATTCGGCGCCGTCGGGGCCCTTCTCGCCGAGCACTGATCCAGGGTCGCCTTCGGGGTGGGGGAGGGGGTATTTTTCCCGCCCGTTTCGGGGGCGTAGCTCAACTGGTAGAGCAACGGGCTTTTAATCGCTTGACGGCCGCTGGCTAACATCAGCGGCCGTTGATTTTCAAACACTTAGCCTGGGTTGGGCGCAGCCTACACCAGCCAGGAACAGAGGGGTTTGTCACTGCCGTTGACACTGCGGGCAGCTCGGACGCCCGGCCTGGGCTCCACCGAGCAGGCTCACGCATGCCCGCCGGCGGGCTTATTTTGCGACGTCTCCCTCGACCAGTTGGCCACCTATGCGCGTGACCCTCGCCGGCCTCGCCGACGCCGCGACGCTGTCCTCGGACGGCAAGCTCAACGTGCTCGGCATCTTCGACGTGATCTGGGCGGAAAAATTCCCGGCAGCACATCCCCACTGCGCCTACTTCGCACGGTTCGAGGCGGAGAACGCCGAGCTGGGCAACAACGCGACCAAGGCCGTGGCGATCCAGTTGCGCGTGGTGGACGAAGACGGCGGGCTCGCCGCGCCCGTGGCGCAAATGCGAGGCGTCCTCGGGCGAGCGCCGGAGGGCGAGATGATCACCGCGCCCCTGGTGCTGGACATCACCAGCGCGACCTTCAAGGATCCCGGAACCTTCACCTTCGAGCTCGCAATCGACGGTGAGGTGTTGGGGCGGACCTACCTGTACGTCCGCAAGCGGCCCGATGCCGTTAAGTGACAAGGACTTAGCAGAGATCCGAGCGGTGCTCTCTGGGAAGGCACTGGGGCACCGTTACGCCGATCTGGCCCGGTGGTTGCGGCGTGCAGATTGGGTCCACCGCCCGACAATAGCCCGAAAGGGGCAAGGTGGCTCGCATCGCGTCTGGTGCGGACCCCAGGGCGGCCGTATCGTTCTCAAGGACGCTGGCAACCGGGAACTGCTGCCCGCGTACCCCAAGGACACCGCGAAAGCGATCCTTGACGATATGACGAAGAAACCCTAGCTGAAGGTGGGAAATGACGTTAGGCGATTGGCGGCGACTCCCCTGGACCTTCGAGGGTCCGGGCTTGCTCCCCGATGCGGATGGCTGCTACGTGATCCGTATTCAGGAGCTCCCTGGATTCGTGGCCGCGGGGCAGAGCCGGGAGGAAGTCTTCGCCGACCTGCCCGAGGCGCTCGAGGAGTTCCTTGCGTCGTACCTCGAATACGGCGAGATACCGCCCCAGCCGGCCAACCCGGAAACCTGGCAGATCGCCGTAGCCGGGGTGACGCCGGCGGGCGGCGGTACTGCGCTGGTCGTCCGGGCGGAGGTGGCGACGGGTAGCACCATCAGCGAGGATCGTCTGCAGGCCGCCTGATCCCGCCGTTCCGATTGGTCGATCAAGCATTTTTTTTTTCGAAACGCCGCCCGAGGGGGGCGGGCCCGGTTTGTCTTCCGGCGAGGGGCTGTGCCGAGGTACCTCATGGGCGGGACTTGACCGGGGGGAGTACCTTCCCAGCCTGGCGAGGCCCGGGGCGAAGGGGCGGTCTCCCCCGGTCAAGTCCCGCCCATGAGGCTTGCTCCGCATTCCGTCCACCACTTCGAGATCATTTACCCCGCTCGAACCGGTGGTTGAGGTAGGCGCCAGCCGCGATGAGCGCGGTTCCAGCCCAGAAGGCGAGGCCACCCGGGGCACCCGCGACACAACTCCCGACGACGATCACGAGGCCGATCGCTACACAGGCCGCTGACAATAGACGTCCCCCAAACGATCGCACGTCGGTCACCAGGGCCTTGCCGCAGTGCGGGCAGCGGGAAGCGTCCGACGAGACCTCCCCTTGGCACTCCGGACACGGTTGCAACGCCATAGACTAGCCCCTCTCTTTCGGCTCCCGAATCGATCGGAAGGCGTCGGCGGTGACTCAACCGAGGCACGCCTTGGCCGTCAGGATGACCACGCAGATCCCGGTCACGATCATCCACCACATGATCGCTCGCAGTCGAAGGTTGATCCGGTTGAGGACAACTCCGACGGGAAGCTGCCCGACGCTTTCCGCGAGGTTCTCTGCCTTCTCGCGATCACGAAACTGCTGGTCATGCGCGGGATCAACCATGAGGTGATTCTATCGCCCGACACGTGGGTCCGGAAGGACAATCTGTTGCAGACCTTGCCCGCGGTGAACCGAAACGAGGGCGAGGTCCGCCCCTACGAGTTCGCCGCCAAATCGCCTTGCCCGTGGCGTCGATTCTCAAGGCCGAGTGGTGAGAGATCGTAGCCGGCGGCGTTCCGCACGGCCCCGGCGTATTGGCGAGTCGGTAGCTCGAGCTCGTGGCGCAGTAGGTCGAGGAACAGAAACTGGAGGTACCGCTCGACCGATGCGGTCAGCGGGGGACGCCTCCCCTGATGTACGTAACTGTGGCGCCATCCGGCGATCACGTCGAGGCGGCTTTGCTTCCCCGCTTCCTGAGCCGTGACGTGGTAGATCTGGCCGAGCCTGGCACGCATCGCCGGCGCCTTGCCGGCACAGACCACCTCTAGCGAGGTCCAGTACTCGAAAAATCCGTGAGGCTGTCGGATCGCCGACGCCATCAGATCCAGTGCCAGCATGAGCCGCTCGCGCTTCTCCCCGCTCGCGTACTTGAGCCGGTCGGCAACCTCGGCGATGTGTCCACCCAGGTCTGTATGGAGTTGGGGACCCTCCTCGGGTTGCGGAACGGAAACGATGTCGCTCGCCACCGTGACCTGACTCGTGCCGGCATCGACCTCCCCATCGAAGACTAGGTCGCGAGCCAGGTTCAGGCCGGCGTGTAGGACTAGGAGGCACACAATTCGATCGAGCGACGCTCGAACCATCTCTTCGTCGCCTGCTGCTCCGTCGACCCGATAGGGGACGGTCAGCATCAAGTATGCGCCGTCCGGTATTTCCTTGTCGACGAGTTCCAGCCGGACCAGCGATCTTCCCCACTCGTCGGCCCCTGGGCGGATGTGGCTGAACGGGACTTTCAGGCCGTGGAGGGACGCAACCGCGAACTGTGCCTTGCCTTCGAACCCAATGAATGTCGTAGCCGCCTCGGGAATGAACGCGGTCACGCGTTCCACAATTTCGTCCCGAGGAATCCCGAGGATCGTGTAGAGCCTAAGCCAGAAGCTAGAGGTCGAGCGATCCGTGAACCATTCCGCGGGCGCGATGCCGCCGAGTGGCCCTGACCACGCGGGCACTATGCCCGGCTGCTGGCGCTCTGCGCCCGTACTGTCGCTTGGCACCGGCTGCTCCCTTCAGCGAGCCCTTCCCCAAGGCCACGTCGAGGAGCACTTCCTCGGCACCCGAAGGTACCTAAGTCGGTAGATCCCTGGAAAAGGTCTCGGTGATCCAGGCGTACATCTCCTGGTCATTCCCGCTGCCGAACATACGCTTTCAAGGCCGCACCTTGGTCGGAGGGAGCCTCGGCTCGTGGAGCCGACGCGGCGCGGGCGACTCCAGGGCTTCGCTCGACGCACGAAGGAAGCGTTCAATGTCGTCAGCCCATTCCGTTTCGCCGTCGGGGCTCAGGTGAGCGCGATGTAGCGGAAACTCGTTCACTCGATCGGCGACGCCGACGAACGCCTCGAAGGCCCGGGCGTCCGTTTCGCGATGCCATTTCACCGTCATCTGGTCGACACCCGGGACTGGATTCTCGAGGTGACTGGCCCGGCGTCGCCGGACGCACGAGGCGAGCGCGGTGTTGCCGATCCGGACCTAACGGTGCATGATCTCGCAGAACGCTTCGGTCGGAAACCGCCCACCGTCAGAATGTGGCTCGAGGCGGGACGGTTCCCAAACGCCTACCGCTTCCAGGGCCGGGAGTGGCGCGTGCCGGTGACTGACCTCGACGCGTTTGAAACGCAAGAACGCGAGCGAGCGCGAGCCCCCCAGGCCACCGGGCCCGCCGCGCCGATCGTTGACCTCTCGGTCTGGAGGACGGTGAAACGATGACGCCCCAACGGTCGTCACGGCTCTACTGGCGCGAACAGGGCGGGGCTCGGCGGGCGTACGCGGACCTGCGCGACTATCGCGACGTTGGCGGCCGCCGCGCCGGCCGCGTGACCGACGGGTGGATCGCCCGCTCGCAGGTCTTGCTCACTCGGGCCTGTGAGTTCTTCGGCTACCAGCTCGACCTCACCGCGATCGAGGTCGAGGACGTCGAGCGCTGGCTCGAACATCTCCGGCAGCGCGATGGGTACCGCGGCACCAAGCTGAAGGCGGCTCGCAAGTGCATCAGCTTCACGTCCTCTCGAACGTCTTCCGCCGAGCGCAGAAGCTCAAGCTGGTGCCGCTCGGCCACAATCCGGTGTGGGCGCTCATGGAGAAGCCGGCGATCGCCCGGACCGAAGCGACCTGGCTCGAGGTGCCCGCGGCGGCCCTCGTCCTCGAGGCGGCGCGCTGCTATCAGTCGGGCAACCCGGCGCGGGCCTACTCGTTCCTCTACCCGCTCGTCGCGACGTTCCTCTTGACCGGGGGGCGGGCCGACGAGGTGCTCGGGCTCCGGGTTGAAGACGTCAGCTTCCATCGCAAGACGGTGCGGTTCTGCCCGACGCCCTTCCGCCGCGGCCGCCAGGGGAAGACGGCGCATGCGGAGCGGATCCTCCCGCTGTGGCCCCAGCTCGCGGAGATCTTAGGCGAACACCTGGTCACCCGGCCGCCGGCCCAGCTGCTCTTCCCGGCGTGGGCGAAGGCGTCGGACGGTCGGCTCCTCGAGCGCCGCGTCGGCGATCTCCGGAAACAGCTCGGCAGCATCGCCCGCCTCGCAGGGCTGGCCCCGGAGACCCTGACGACGAAGGTCTTCCGTCACACCTACTGCTCCGCTAGACTGGCCACTCTCGATCGGGGGGAGCCGGTGAGCCTCGACGTCGTCCGTCGAGAGATGGGGCATGGCGACGAGGGGTTGGTCCGACGCGTCTACGGGCACATGGGCCAGGTCCGGCACGGGCGGCGGCGGTCGAGTATCGGCTCCTGCAGCAGGAAGAGGCGTTAGGTGATCGGTTGGCAGCGTTCTGATCGCGGTTGGCGGACACTGTGCATGGCACTGCCCGAAGGAGTCGCGAGACACTGGCGCACGAGGGCAGCGGGGAAGTCCAGGCTGGGATTAGATTTGCAGGTCCTTCGGGGGCGTAGCTCAACTGGTAGAGCAACGGACTTTTAATCCGTAGGTTGTGGGATCGTGCCCCACCGCCCTCATTCACCTTCCAACCCCATCGCGATGTGCGCCGGACCGGCCTCGCACCAGACTCCCCAGCGCTAGCACCGCTCCATTCACCGCTCCGTGCCCGGCGACGGGCGTACCCACGTCCGGAACTCGTCGCGGGTCATCAGTTTCCCGGTTGTCCGAGACGGCCTCAGCCCTCCCTTCACGGCCACTACTTTCCCGTCGGCGAACTCCGCCGTGTACACTCGGTACCGCTCGGGGAGCCCATCGTCGGTGAGATACCCACCACCGCAGACACCGACCACGTTGCTGGTGTAGAACTCGACCACCCCATTGAACGGCACCAGGACCTCACCGACAGCCCTCACCGAGATGGATCCCACGATCCCCTCCAGCGAGTCGTTTGGGGCGTCCGGATAGGGGCGCTCTGCCTTCGGGGTCTCCAGATACTCAACCTCTTGATGTAGCAGTCGGCCGTCCTCGGTGATCGAGTAGTGCTCGAGGCACTGCGCCGGGGTATCCTTGGTCTGGTACTCGAGATCATCCGTGAATCCATCCGGGAGTGGGTATCGACACCGGAGGTAGTCGAACATTCCCATGCTTCGGTCCCCCTTACGGAAAACGCGTCACCCTGTTGGACGACGAGGGGTGGCGCTCAGGCGGCGCCGTTCCCAGCACCATGGTCGGGTCTTTTTTGGCAAACGGGGGTGGCCGAGACGGCCGTTGGAGACGCTGGTCGGCGTCGGTGCGCTGACGGGACCGTAGAGGCCCGCGAGGGACCTTGGCCGGGTCGAAGCCCTGCGGTCGGCTCCCTGGTCAAAACTCTCGGCGCCGCATCTCCTTGAACAACTCCTTGGTGTCCGCGTCGGTGTCCCGCGGGGCGATCTTCAAGGTGTCGTCGTACTGCCGGGTCCGGTCTTTCGGCGCGGCCACCTTGGCGTTCGCCTTCTTCACCAGCTTCGCGATCAGGGCGTCTTCCTTCTTCGACATTGGCCTGTCCTGGGTTGAAAGGGCCGACTGAAGAATAACAGGGCACCCCCGTCGAATCGAACCGGGACACGCCGGCGGCCCCGACCACGATCGCCTGGTGGGAAGAGAATCGCTTTGGGATTCGGCATCGGTCTCCTCATGGTCTCCGCGCCGACCCCTGGCGAAACCGCGCCATTGGGGGCAACGTAGGGGGCTTCCATTTTGTATACAAACATCCCTCGCGTCGGGAGTCGCCGTGTACCCCTCCTTGCTCCGCTCTCTCCGGACCGCCGTTGCGCTGGCCGCTCTGGCCGTGGTTCGCCCTGCCGTTGGGCAGCCGACTCCCACCCCGACCGCCGCGCCGATCACGCCGGCCGGGTCGGTGCGGCCCCGGGGGCTGGGCGACCGCGCTGAGCTCGAGGCGTATCTCGACGGACTGCTCACCGGCTTGATGAAGGACAAGAAGGTCGCCGGGGTGACGGTGTCCGTCGTCAAGGACGGGGCGCTGTTCTTCGCCAAGGGATACGGGTACGCCGACTTCGACAAGCGCACGCCGGTGGATCCGGAGCGGACCCTGTTCCGGATCGGCTCGGTGTCCAAGCTGTTCACCTGGACCGCCGTGATGCAGTTGGTCGAGCAGGGCAAGCTCGACCTCAACAAGGACGTCAACGAATACCTCGATTTCGAGATCCCGGCGACCTACCCGGAGCCGATCACCCTGAACCACATCCTCAGTCACACCCCCGGTTTCGAGGAAGACAGCCGCGATCTCTTCACCACTGACTCGCTCCGCATCACCCCGATGGGACAGTGGTTGCCGCGGCACCTGCCCAAGCGGGTCCGCGCGCCGGGGACCTTCTCGTCCTACTCGAATTGGGCCACCGCGCTGGCCGGGTACATCGTCGAACGGATCTCCGGCGAGAGCTACGACGACTATCTCGACAAGCACGTCCTCGGCCCGCTGGGGATGACCCAGACGACCAGTCGCCAGCCGTTGCCGGCGCGGTTGGTCCCGGACATGTCGCAGGGCTTTGCCTGGGCGGAGGGGCGCTTCCAACCGAAGGACTGGGAGATCGTCACCGGCGCCGCGCCGGCGGGCTCGATGAGCGCGTCGGCCACCGACATGGCGAAGTTCATGCTCGCGCACCTCAATCACGGAGCGCTCGGTGAGGCCCGGATTCTGTCGGAGGCGACCGCTCGGCAGATGCATACCCGGATTCAAGGTCACGATCCGCGGATTCCGGGCTTCGCCCATGGATTCTACGAAAAATCCCGCAACGGGCTTCGGATCATCGGGCATGGCGGCGACACCCAGTGGTTTCACTCCGATTTGGCGCTGATCCCATCGGAGAACATCGGGATCTTCATGTCGACGAACTCCGATCAAGGCGGCCAGCTGAGTTTCGGGGCGTTCCTCTCGGCGGTGCTGGATCACTACTATCCCGAGGCCCTCGCCCCGATTGCGCCCGCCGAGGGAGCGAAGGCGTCCGCCGGTCGTTTTGCCGGCGTCTATCTCTTCAACCGCCGGAACTTCTCGACCTACCAGAAGGTCCTCGACCTGGCCAGCGCGCTTCCGGTGACGGCGACAGCCGACGGGGCGTTGCTTCTCGCGTCGCCGTTCGGGGCCATTCGCCTGGTCCAAGTCGACTCACTCCTGTTCCGCGACGTGACCAGCGGCACCTTGATCGCTTTCCGCACCGATGACCGGGGCAAGGTCACCCACGGGATGCTCGACGCCGCGCCGATGATGGTGATGGAGAAGATGGGGACCTTGTCGTCTCCGAGGTTCCACCTGGCGGTGCTCGGGCTCGGGCTGGCCACCTTCTTGGGGATTCTCGTCAGCGCGGTCCTTCGCTGGTTCCGCCGCCGGGCCGGCACCGAGCCCCTGCCGGCGCCGACGATCGCCGCGGGGCGCAAGCTGATGGTGGCCGTGGCGCTTCTTGTCGTCGCCTTCCTGGTGGCCGTCGCGCTCATCGCGAGCGATCCGACCCGCCTGTTCGGCGATACCCCGACCAGTCTCAAGATCGCACTGGTGCTGCCGGTTCTTGGGCTCCTCGTGACGCTCGGCGCCCTTCGGTCGGGCATCCAACAGTGGCGTGCGGGCCACGGGAGCACCGGTACCCGGGTCCGCCACCTCGCAGCCGTGCTGATCGCGCTGTTCTTCTTCTGGTCCCTGGACGCGTTCAACCTCGTCGGCTGGCATTACTGAGACCGAGTCCGCCGCCGTGGTGGGGCAGAGGGGGCACTGGTTAGATTTCGCGGTGTTTCCCGCTGGGTCATTCCTCGACAGGTGCTATGGGCTTCGTCTCTCAGGTCGTCGGCAGGCTGCGGGTACTGGGCCTCCGACGGGCCGCGCTGCTGGTGGTTGGCGGGCTGAGCGTGTGGTGGGCCGGGGGCAAGCTCCTGCCGGACCGGGTCGACGCCACGCCGGTGACCCGCCGCCTCCTCGTTCAATCGATCGTCGCCACCGGCCGGGTCCGCAGTCTGTCCCGGGCGAGACTCGGGCCGGCGGTTTCCGGCACGGTGGCTCGGGTCCTGGTCCGTGATGGCGAACGGGTTAGCGCGGGGCAGCTACTGGTCCAGCTCGACCCCGCCGAAGCGCTCGCCCAGTTGGCCCAGGCGCGGGCGGCCCTCGGTCAGGCCGAAGCGGGGATGGCGGGCATGGTCGAGCTGCGAACGAGCGTCGCGGCCGCCACCCTCCGTTCGGCGGAGGTTCGCTTTCAGCGAGCCCAATCAGAATACCAACGGACCCAGCGTCTGGTCGAAGCCGGTGCCACCGCGGCCGACCAACTCGACCTCGCCAATCAGACGCTGGAGGCCGCCCGCGCCGAACGAGATATCGCCGAGGTGCAACTCCGCGCGGCCCAGGGCGGTGGTGCCGACCGGCGGACGGCCGAGGCGGCGCGGGCCCAGGCGAGTGCCTCGGTTCAGGCGGCCCAGGCGCGGCTCGACAACACCCGCATTGTGGCGCCCGGCCCCGGCCGAGTCCTGACCCGGGACGTCGAGCCAGGCGACGTGGTGCAGACCGGCCGCGTCCTGCTCACGCTGGCCCTCGATGGGCCGACCCAAATTTCGGCGGTTCCCGATGAGAAGGACGTCGCCCGGCTTCGGGAGGGCCAGCCGGCGGTCGCCTCGGCGGACGCCTATCCTGGCGAGCGGTTCGCCGCGAAGGTGAGTTACCTGGCATCCTCGATCGATCCGGCCCAGGGAACGGTGGAGGTTCGACTCGATGTCGATTCCGCGCCCGAGTATCTGCTTCCCGACATGACGGTTTCGGTCCAGATCGAAACCGGCCGGCGGCCGACGGCGCTCTTGGTGCCGGTGACCGCCGTCGTCGGGCTGCTCGGGACCACCCCGTCGGTGTGGGCGGTACGTGATGGACGGAGCGTGCTCGCGCCGGTCACCATCGGGGTGCGCGGCGAGGAGTACCTGGAGATCCTCGAGGGGCTCGCCGAAGGCGACCTGGTGATCACGGTACCGCCTAACGGGATCACCTCAGGGCAACGGGTCCGTGCTCGTCGGGTCGGGGAGGCCGGCGGGTGAGGTTCGAGTGGTCCGTCGCGATGCGATTCCTCCGGGAGGGACGAACCCAAACCTGGTTGATCCTGACCGGCGTCGCGGTCGGGGTGGGGACCATCATCTTTCTCTCGGCGCTGATCAGCGGCCTCCAGGAGAGCATCATCGAGCGGACCCTCGGCAATCAGGCCCACATCGTGGTCCGAACCGCCGAAGAGGTCCCTCGGATCGTGAGCGACGATTCGACCGCGGTGGGCGGCGCGCGGGTGATTCGTCCGCCCCAGCGAATCCGCCCGGTGCAGGGGTGGCAGCAGCTCGTCGCCGGGCTTCGGTCGACTCCCGGTGTGGTGGCGGTGGCCCCCACGGTCAACGGCCCGGCGTTCGCGTTGCGGGGTGACGGCAGCAAGGCGGTGGCGATTCGGGGTCTCGATCCGCGGGAGTACTCCGCGATCGTCGATCTCGGGCCACGGATGGTCGCCGGCACGCTGACGATCACCGGATTCCAGGCCGTCATCGGCGTCGACCTCGCCCGGAGCCTCGGAATCGTGGTGGGAGACAAGCTCCGTCTCCTGGTCGGCGACGGGACGACGGCGATCTACACCGTGAACGGCCTCATCGACATCGGCAACCGGGATCTCAACGAGCGGTGGGTCTTGATACCCCTCCGGGCGGCGCAAACCCTATTCGGGCTCGAGGGCGGCGTCTCGACGATCGAGCTCAAGGTCGACCAGATCTTCTCGGCCCGGACGATCGCGGCGGGGATCGCCGAACGGACCGGCCTGGCGGCCGAGAGCTGGATGACGAGCAATGCGCAACTCCTCGTCGGGCTCCGATCGCAGTCGAGTTCGAGCATCATGATCCAAACGTTCGTGGTCCTCGCCGTGGCCCTCGGCATTGCCAGCGTGCTGGCGGTGTCGGTGGTCCAGAAGTCGAAAGAGATCGGCATCCTGATGGCGTTCGGCACCCCGCGGGCCAAGATCCTCCGGATCTTCCTGCTCCAGGGAGGAACGGTCGGATTGGTCGGATCCGTCGGCGGCGTTCTCCTCGGGCTCGGGCTCGGGGCGTTCTTCGCGGCGTTGGCGCAGAACCCGGATGGAACCGCCCTGTTCCCCGTCGAGCTGCGAGGGGCGCTCTATCTGAGGGCCTCGGCGGTGGCCACCTTCACCGGCCTCCTCGCGGCGGTGCTGCCGGCGCGGCGCGCGGCCGGTCTCGATCCGGCGGTGACGATTCGTGGCTGAGTTGCTCGTCGTCGAGGGCGTGATCAAGGAGTACGGCACCGAAATCGTCACCCGAGCGTTGCGGGGAATCGATTGCACCGTCGGAGTCGGCGAGTTCCTCGCCCTCACCGGCCCGTCCGGATCCGGGAAGAGCACCCTCCTCAACCTGATCGGCCTGCTCGACCGACCCACCGAAGGTCGGATTCTCCTCGACGGCGCCGACACCGGAACGCTCGACGGCCCTGAGCTGGCCCGCTCCCGAGGGCGGCGAATCGGCTTCGTGTTCCAGTTCCATCACCTCCTGCCCGGGTTCTCCGCGCTCGAGAACGTGATGATGCCGGCCTTCGCCGACGAAGGGCGCCTCACCGATCGGACCCGGGCGACCGCCCAATCGCTCCTCACCGAGGTCGGGCTGGCCGATCTGATGGATCGGAGGCCGGCCCAACTATCGGGCGGTCAACAGCAGCGGGTGGCGATCGCCCGTGCCCTGGCGCGGTCGCCGGCCCTGGTGCTGGCCGACGAACCCACCGGAAATCTCGATCAGGAGTCGGGGGAGCAGGTCTTCCGGTTGTTGCGGCGGCTGAATCGGGAACGGCGGATCACGGTCATCATCGTGACCCATGACGACCGGCTCGCGGTTCGGTGCGATCGCAACGTGCATCTGGTCGACGGCCGGGTCGATTTCGACCGCCGCGTCGAGGCGACGGCGGCGGAGAGCCCCCGCTAACCCAAGGTGCGGGGATGGAGGAAGAACCGGAGCCGACCGGCGGCCGGTCCCACCGCGCCGAGCTCCACCGCCAGCACCGCGCTCTTCGGAAAGTCGATCGCCAGGCGGGTTCCGGATCCGGTCAACAGCAACGAGCTGAGCTCGCTGAGCCACGGCTCATGCCCCACCAGCGCCACCACTTCATTCGCTTCGCGGGTGCCGACCGCCGTGGCGAGCAGATCGAGCCGGGGGTCCAGGGCCAACGCGGGGCACGCCATCCGGGCCGCTTTGTCGAGGCCGGTTTCCTCGGCCAGGATACCGGCCGTCTGCCAGGCCCGTTTCCAGGGACTCGAGAGGATCGTGGTAGGCACGTAACCCGAGGCCGCGAGCTGACGAGCCACCCGGCGGAAGGTCTTCTTTCCCTTCGGGACGAGGGGCCGGGCGCTGTCGTCCGGAAACGCCATGGCGTCCCGATCGGCGGCGAGGGCATGGCGAACGAGCAGCAGGAGCATGCCTATAGCATAGCGCAAGGGCACCACTTGGCCCAGCGCTTGCCCCCCTCATGATCCAACGGCACAGGATGCCGCTTTGCCGCCGGTGACGGGGCCAGGCGGCGGCAGGCCTTGCCGTGGGCCGGTACGAACTGCAGGGCCGTGAGCCCGTCGGGGGCCCGACCCGACCGGACCCAGGTTGTGGGCAGAAGCCCGGAGGACTCGAGAAAGGGTCGACCGATGTCGAAGACCGTGGCACGTCACCGAGTCAAATGGTGCAACCGGGCCATCGAATGGGCCGCGATCGCCATCGATGACGCTGAGGATCGTCCGGAGGGCCGCAACGCGATGTGGAGCTACCGCCTCGACGGCCTCACCTATTTTGGCTTCCCGTTCGATCCTTCCGAAGAGTGCGGGACCACCGCCCAGCGAGCCCTGAACTGGCTCAATCGCCATCACTTGATCGTTCGCCGAGAACACCTCGCGATCGAGCCTGTGGACGCGGTGTCGATCCACTCCCGAGCCGATTAGCTTCCACGCCGGCTAGCCCAACTACATCGTTGAGGGGACTCGATGGCGCACATTTGGCTCGGTGGCGTCTGGGGTGATCGGACGACCGCAAAGATCTCCGTGTACGACCACGGCCTCCTCTACGGTGACGGGGTCTTCGAAGGGATCCGGGCCTACAACGGGCGGGTCTTCCGGCTCAAAGAGCACCTCGATCGGCTCTACGACTCCGCCCGCGCCATCGCCCTCGCGATCCCGATGTCGGCGGCGGAGATGGGGGCCCTGATCGAGGAAGGTGTCGCTCGCTCCGGTCTCAAGGACGCCTATATCCGCCCGATCGTCACTCGCGGCGACGGCGACATGGGGATCGACCCGAAGAAGTGCGTCGCGCCCACGGTCGTGATCATCGTCGACTCGATCAAGATGTGGGCCGCCGACCGCTACGAGAACGGCCTCGCGATGATTACCGCGGGGACGCCGATTCCCCATCGCGAAGCCCTCTCGCCCCGAATCAAGTCGCTCAACTACCTGCCCCACGTGCTGGCCAAACTCGAGGCCAACAACGCCGGCGCGGACGACGCGGTGATGCTCGACTCGAGTGGTCACGTCTGCGAGGCGACCGGGATGAACATCTGGTGCATCAAGCACGGTCTCATCAAGACGCCACCGCCCCACGCTGGCATCCTCCTCGGCGTGACCCGAGGGGTGATCTTCGAGCTAGCCCACGCTGGTGGCTACACGGCTCGTGAAGAAATGCTCAATCGCTACGATCTCTACACCGCCGACGAAGTCTTCCTCTGCGGCACCGGCGCCGAGGTCGCGCCGGTCCGTCAGATCGACGGCCGAGCGGTGGGGGATGGCAAGCCGGGGCCGATCACCCGTGACTTGATGCGCCGGTTCCGGGCGTTGACGCGGGGCGACTGATCCGACCGCCGGTTCGCTGTGGCGCGGATGCGGTATTGCCGCCGCCTGGCGAGCGCTCCATATTCCGATCGTCCTTCTCGAAGGGGCGTGACCCATGGCCTGGCGCGTGCTCGAATTGGGTGACGAGGTGTGGAACATCTCGATTGCCGCGGAGCGCCGGGCCAACTCGGATCAGTGGGGCCTGGTCCTTTCGTTCCGAACCTCGGGCCCCACTCCGCGCCGCTTCTGGGCGCCGGTTCCGATCCAGTCCACCTCGAAGGCAGCCGTCTATTCGCTGGCCGAAAAGCTCTCCGATCGGGATTTGACTGAGCTCGTTGCCGAACACCTCGCGCGTCATTAGGAACCATGCTGCAGATTCCGGTGCAAGATCTTCGTCGGGTGGCCGCGACGCTCGCCAGCATCCGCGGCGAGTCGGTGGTCGACCTGGTAATGCGGGCCGATCTGAGGCAACTCAAGATCGAGTTGGGGGACGGTCGGTTGCTCGTCGTCGGGTGCGAATTGGACGATGTCGGTCGACAGTACCGCCTCACGGTCGACGTCGTGGCGCCACTCGACGATCTCTCGCGCCAGCTCGATGTCGGCCTCGACCGAACCAGTTAACGTGTCGAGCCGCGGTCGCCTGCGTTTCAGCGATTACTCGCTCGAACGGCTGGCGAGCGGCCAATGCGTGGCCCGGGTTGCCTTGACCTGGCCCAACGCCGCCCCCTTCGTCGGCGAGGCGACCGGACTCTCCTCGCAGGCGGGCGAAATCCGTTGTGCGGCTTTGGCCTGCCTCGCCGCGATCGCCAGAGCCATCCCCGATTCCGGGCTCGAGTTGGTCGGGGTCAAGGCCGTTCGGGCCTTCGACGCCACCGTGGTGATCGCCTCCCTGGCAACCCACGGCAAGTTCGACGGGCCCCGGATCGTTGGCTCGTCACTCGTCCAGGACGACACCCCCCGGGGGGCCGCTTTGGCCGTCCTCAGCGCCACCAACCGGATTCTGAGCGGAAAACACCCCAGCGCTAACGGCTGAAATCAAGGCACTGCAACGGTTTGGACGGTTGCGGCATCGAATTCGCGTTGGGAATTGAGCGGGCCTGGTTGCCCCCATCGGTCAGCCGCGCCTAGCTTTGTCTTGATCTTTGGCTCCACCGCATTCGTGTGAGGGGCGATGAAGCGCTGGCTACTCACCACGCTGTTGGCTGGGACGACGGGTTGCGCCCAAATCGGGCCTGGTCCCCAGCTCGCGCCTGAGCCGGAAACTGTGGTGGTCGAAGCGCCGGCCCCGCCGGCACCAGAGCCGGAGGTCGCCCAGGCCGCGCCGGTTCCCCTGGCGATTCGCGATACCGGCCGGGTCCGCCCGCCCGTCGCCTCCGACTCGGTTCGCGACGAAGAGATGCTCGAGCGGCTTCACGACGTCACCGCCAGCCTGCCTAGCGACAGTGCCTCCGATGAGGCCGACCTCACCGCCCTGTTCGACATCAACGTCGCGCGATACACCCAGCACGAGCGAGTACGCTTCTACCTCGACTTCTTTCAGGGACCGGCCCGCGAGCGGATGACCGTGTGGCTGGCCCGGATGCCGGTCTACGAACCGATGATCCGGGCGGCGCTGACCGCCCGTGGCTTGCCCTCCGATCTGGTCTACCTCGCGTTGATCGAATCCGGGTTCTCGAACACCGCGGTCAGCCGATCGAAAGCGGTCGGGATGTGGCAGTTCATGCGGGGCACGGCCGGCGACTACAAGCTCGCCGTCAACAGTTGGATCGACCAGCGTCGCGATCCGCTCCGGGCCACCCACGCGGCCGCTCGCTATCTCGCCGACCTCACCGCCCGGTTCGGCGGCTCGCATTACCTGGCGGCCGCCGCGTACAACGGCGGTGGCGGCAGGGTCTCGCGGGGATTGCGGAAGTTGGGTGCCGGGGCCGAAGAGGACTACTTCGAGACCGAGGAGGTGGAAGAGGATCTCGCCGCCGATCCGACCGGCGACGACCGTTTCTTCCACCTGTCCGACAGCCGGTATCTCCACAAGGAGACCAAGGACTACGTTCCCAAGCTGATCGCCGCGGCGATGATCGCGAAGCAGCCGGAGAAGTACGGGTTCCCGCCGATCCCCGCCGTGGAGCCGTACAGCGTCGATTCCGTGCCGGTCACCGAGCCGACCAGCCTCGAAGTCGTTGCCAAAGCGGGTGAGCTGCCGGCCGAGACCGTCGAGGGGCTCAACCGGCACTTCATTCGCGGAATGACGCCGCCGGGTGAGTTGCACTGGGTTCGGGTGCCCACCGGCACCGGGGTCGGGATCACCGAGGCCCTCGCGGCGATTCCCTCCAGCGAACGGGTCCCGGCCTTCGGCCATGTCGTCGGACGGCGGGAGACGGTGCGGTCGGTGGCCAAGCGGTTTGGGTTGAGCACCAAGGAGTTGGTCGACTTCAACCCGAGTATCACGGCCTCGAGCAAACTCCGGGCAGGGATGAGTCTCCGGATTCCAGGGCGGGTTCGCTCCCGTGAAGTGGAGCCGGCGCCGACCGGCCGAGCGGTCGCGGGCCGAGTGCACCGAGTCAAGAAAGGCGAGTCGCTGGCCGCGATTGGCAGGCGCTACCAGCTCACCGTGGCGCAGCTGCTCCAGTGGAACGACATCGACCGGGATTCCAAGCTGTCGGTGGGTCAGCGGATTCGAATCGGTCCCCAGGGCACCACGACTCGGCAGGCTGCCGGTAAGGCGTCGGTGAACGCCCACCTGGTCCGCCGGGGGGAAACGCTCAGCAGCCTCGCTCGCCGCTACGGCGTGTCGGTCGAGTCGTTGATGAGCGCCAACGGGCTCCGGTCGGCCCGGGCGCTCAGGGCAGGGATCCGGCTCCGGATCCCCACCTGATCAGTCACTTCGCTTGAGTCCCCGCATCACCCGCTCGGCGTAGAGGCCGGCGCGGGCGTCTGCCGTCGAGTCGACCATCGACATCACGGCCGCCGTCGGTCCCATGTTATAGGCCCGCAACGCCAGCGCGAGATCCTGGTCGAACTGCCTGAGCAGCCGCTTCAAGATCCGAAATCCGATCCGCAGATTGGTGGCGGGATCGAGGAGCGCCCGTTCGGTGATGGTCGGATCGAGCTCCTTGGCGGTCTGGATCCGGACCTGGGTGTATCCGATCGCCGATCTTGGCGACCGGGCCGTCCTCCGAAAGCCGCTTTCCACCTTGACCAACTGATATCCCAGCGACGGATGAAGGCCTTCGGCCACGGCCGCGTCATAGATCTGTCCGGCCAAGTCGGCGGGAATCCGGTACGCCGCGGAATACTGGAAGACCGCGCCCAAACGCTCGAGCTGGAGCTGATTCACCGACAGGGTGCCCTTCAACTCGTCCACCATGCCCGACAGCCGGACAATCTCCGCGTTGGCGTGTTCGGCGGCGACCGGCACCGCTGGACCCGCCTCGAGCAAACGAGACCCGCTCAAGCCCAGCCCCACCAACACCCCGCCGCCCACCAGACTGATGGCGGTGCCGAGGATCCGATCCAACGTGGTGCGTTTCATCATTTGGTCCCTCCCGTGGGGGGCCGGCGGCGGTACGGCCCGCTCTTGCCCCCGCGTTTTTCCACCAGGCGGATGTCCCGGATCTCCATCGCTCGGTCCACCGCCTTCACCATGTCGTACACCGTCAGACACGCCACCGACACCGCCGTCAACGATTCCATCTCGACGCCGGTTTTTCCGTCGACCGACACCGACGCGGTGATGCGGACCCCCGGAAGGGTCCGGTCGAGCACCAGGTCGACCTCGATCCCGTCGATCGGGAGCGGGTGACAGAGCGGCACGAGCTCCGCGGTGCGCTTGGCGCCCAGAATACCGGCCAACCGGGCGACCGCAAGCACGTCGCCCTTGGCGATCGCGTTGCGCTCGACCAAGTCGAAGGCCTCGAGCGACATCGCGACCGCGCCCTCGGCCACCGCGACCCGGTGGGTCACCGCCTTGGCCGAGACGTCGACCATCTTGGCGCGGCCCCGGCGGTCGACGTGGCTCAGGCCCACAGGGTCTCTCCCAACTCGGCCGTCAGGGT
Organism: Gemmatimonadales bacterium; assembly: GCA_046160105.1. GTDB lineage: Bacteria > Gemmatimonadota > Gemmatimonadetes > Gemmatimonadales > GWC2-71-9 > SHZU01. The sequence goes on from JBJXGT010000014.1 coordinate 404,013, forward strand.
GGCCAGGATCAGCTGCGGGTTGAGGTTGCCCTGGGCTCGCTCCCGCGCCCGGTCGACGTGGCCCATGGCATCGAGCAGCCGGCGAGGATCGTCGACCGAGTCGAGGGCCGAGGCCGTCCGTCGAGCCGGAGCGGCGCCTCCGGTTCGGGCCCGGGCCGCGCCGCCTAACGAATCCGCGAGGGCGTCGAGCAGGTCGGTGAAGTCGCCCCGGGCTTGCCAGGCCGCCTGCTTCAGGATCCGCTCGAACCGTCCGGCGCCGCCTTGCTTGACCGTTTCGAGGAGCTGCTCCGCCTCGGTCAGTCGATCGTGGGTCACCGAGGCGGACAGGGCCCGCCCGATCGATCCCTCGGCGGCCGCCGCGCGCCGCCGGCGATCATCGGCTGACAGGTCCGGCCGAAGGGTCTGGAGGGCCTGGGCGACCTCGACGTCGGACAGCCGGCCGAGCCGCACCGGGATCGCGCGCGACCGGATCGTGGGCAGGACCCGGCCGGGCTCGGTGGTCGTCAGGATGATCAGCGCGCTGGCCGGGGGCTCCTCGAGGAACTTGAGAAGGGCGTTCGCTGCCTCCTGGCTGGCTTCCTGGGGCACCAACCGGTCTGCGTGACCGATGATCAAGACCCGGCGCCCACCCTCTACCGTGGTGAGGCCGGCCGTCTTGAGGATGAGGCGGGCCGAGGCGACGCCATGCATCGCCATGCCGTCCGGTGGGGCGTAGGTTGATTTCTCCCGGCGGGCGGCGTAAAGCTCGCCCAGGGCGTCGCGGACTTCGTCGATCTGCTTGTCCGGATCGCTGCTCTTGGGACGGGCCACTGGGATGAACCAGTGGAGGTCGGGATGGGCCAACTCGCGAACCCGCCGACAGCCGAGGCACGACCCGCAGGGCTGCCCCGCGGAGGCCTTGCAGAGCGCGAGCTCCGCCAGCCAGAGGGCGAAGCGCTGCTTGCCGACGCCCTCTTCGCCGGTGACCAGCAGCACTTGGGGCAGGCGGCCAGACGTGAGTGCCCGACTGAGGTCGGATCGAGCACCTGCGTGGCCGAATAAATCGTGCGTTGCCATGGGGGTAAAACTAGCGGGTCGGGATGGTGATTTGAAGTGCGCTGGATCACCGTAACATGTTGAATACCAATGCTTTATGCATGCAATATCTGCCGGATCGGCTGGGATTTGATACTGGCAACTGATTGTTAGCGCTTACAAATACCTTCGATTTCAGGAGCGGTCACTGGCGTTTGCGGGTAACCCGTTTTCTGGTAGAGGTTTGGCACTGGCCACCCCGATCGGTTTAGGGGCCGGCATGGGTTGCACGGTGTGTCCTTCCTGGCGCGGGTTCGGGCCTCGGAAACGTCGAGGAGGGCCCTCGGGTCGGGTATCATGAAGCCGGCGCCGGAAACGGCGGAAGCGATGCTGGCCACTGCTGTTCGGCGACGAACCGGGATCGGCTTGCGATAGGCGAACCTGCTTGACCATGGGGAGCGGTTCGGCGAGATTGATGCCCCGCCAGAGGGCACACATTGCGCGGTACAACTTTCCCGAGTAGCTCAGTTGGTAGAGCAGCTGACTGTTAATCAGCGGGTCACAGGTTCGAGTCCTGTCTCGGGAGTTCCAGCGAATCGCAAACCAACGCCAGTCCCTCGGGGCTGGCGTTTCGTTGATCCCCTCGACGAGCGGCGACAACTGGCCGACTGCGGGCCAGCCCGCCTCTTCTGCCATGCCGATGACTGCTGAGGTCTCGATCAGGATGGGGGCGAGGATCGTCCGCCCACCGAGCCCGCGGCATGTCTCCTGTTCGGCGCGGTGGCGTCGACGGTGGCCGCGGCGCACGCGACCGAACCGTAGCGGTGGGTTCTGGGCCGGTTATTGATTGGAGGGCGAGGCGCCCCCCACCGTCCCCGCGGCGACCAAGGCGATCGCGTCCCTGAGTTCCTGGTTGCTGAACGGCTTCGCCAGAATGCCGGCGGCCCCGAACTTCCGGGCCACGGTGAGATATTCGTTGGCGTTGACCCGCCCGCCCCCCGAGATGGCGATGATCCGCACCGTGCCATCGAGCTTTCGAAGCTCCTGAATCAACTCCAGGCCATCAGTGTCCGGCATGATCAGGTCGGTGATCACCATCTCGGGCGGGGCCGTCTTGAACAGCCCGATCGCGTCACCGCCGTTGGCCGTGCTGACGACCGCGTGCCCGGCCCGTTCCAACATCTGGTGGATGGTGGCCCGGCTCAAGTCGTCGTCATCGACCAGCAGAATACGCATGACACCCTATCGCGAAGAGATCGTCTGAAAGATAGTCCCGGGAAAAGATCGGGTGCAGTGGCGAGAACTTGAGTATTGGGCCGCCTCGGCCGATAACGGGCTCCATGGTGGCATTGGCGGCACGGTTCGAGGTGCACTGCGCGACGTACCCGCTTCCAGGTATTCGGGAGTCCTCCGACGTGGCGATGGCGATCCCCATCGACGGGGGGCTCCTGGTGGCCATCGTCGACGCGGTGGGTCAGGGCACCGGCGCGGCGCGGGTGGCGGAGGCGGCGGCGTCGGTGGTGCGGCGCTCCGCCCGGTTGGCCGTCGGTGAGGTACTCACCCGGGTCCACCAGGCGCTGGCCGGCACGGCGGGCGTGTCGCTGGCAGTGGCCCGGTGTCGCCGCGACGCCGTCGAGTTCGGCGGGATCGGCCGGGTCTACGGCGCGGTGCTCGGGGCCGAGGGGGTCGAGCTCCTCCAGAGCGAGCCCGGGACGGTCGGCATCGGGCTGCCGCGCCCGCCGGTGGTCTTCACCCGCGGCTGGGCCGCCCGTGACGCACTGGTGCTCGCGGCCGACGGGTTGGTCGACTGCTGGGATCTCGCGGCGGGACGGGGTCAGGGCGCCGAGCCGATGGCGGCGCTGGTGCAGCGGCTGTCGGGATACGCCGCCCGCCTTCCCGAGGACGCCGCGATCGTGGTGGTGCGCGAGGGGCGGTAGCGGCGTTCGCGGTCTGGCCTCCTCCGGCCCGCCACGGTATTAATGGGGGTGCCCGAGACTTCCGCCGCATCGGTTCTCCAAGATCTCGCCGTGCTGCTGGTCATCGCGGCCGCGGCGACCATCGTCTTCCAGCGGCTCAAACTCCCCGTCGTCGCCGGCTACCTCACCGCCGGGATCCTCGCGGGTCAGGAGATCACCCGACCGTTGATCGCCGACCCGGGCGTCATCCGGAGTTTGGCCGAGATCGGGGTGGTGATGGTGATGGTCTCGGTGGGGCTCGAGTTCCGGGTCCGCCGGGTGGCGCGTCTCGGGGCCCGGGTCGGGATGACCGCCCTGATCGAGGTCGGCCTGATGCTGGCGTTAGGCTACGGGGCGGCCCGGCTGATCGGCTGGTCGACCACCGACGCGCTGCTCGCCGCCGGGGTGGTGGCGATCTCGAGCACCACGGTGATCGCCAAGGTGTTCGAGGAGCGCTCGGTCGACTGGCGGGTGAAGGACCTCGTCTTCGGGGTCCTGATCCTGGAAGACATCATCGCCATCATCATCGTGGCCGTGGCCACCACCGTCGCGTTAGGCAACGCGCTCGACGCCGAGTCGCTCGGACGCCTGCTCGGCCGTCTGGCGCTGTTGCTGGTCGCGATGGCGGTCGTCGGGATGCTCACGGTGCCCTCGATCATCCGGGCGGTGGTGCGGCTCGAGCGGACCGAAACGACCCTGGTGACCGCCGTCGGGATCACCTTTCTCGCCGCCCTGATCACCCATTCGGCCGGCTATTCGGTGGCGCTCGGCGCCTTCGTGGCCGGCACCCTGATGGCCGAATCCGGCGTCGGGCACCAGGTGGGCGAGGTGCTGCGCCCGGTGCGGGATCTCTTCGCCGCGGTGTTCTTCGTGGCGGTCGGCATGCTGCTCGACGTGGACGCGGCGGTGGCGGCCGCGCCGTGGGTGATCCTCTTCTCGATCGTCGTTGTTGGCGGGAAGATCCTCGGAGTGTCGGTGGGGGCCTTCCTTGCCGGGTTCGGAACCCGACGGTCGGTGCAGGCCGCGATGCGGATGGCCCAGATCGGCGAGTTCTCCTTCATCATCGCCGGCCTGGGTGTCGCGGGCGGAACGGCGACCTCGCCACTGTACGCGGTGGCGGTGGCGACCGCGATGGTGACCGCCTTCCTCACCCCGTGGCTGGCCGGGCGGTCCGAGGCCACCGCGATGTGGCTCGATCGCCGGCTGCCTGCGCCGCTCCAGACGTTCTCGACGCTCTACGCTTCCTGGCTCGAGACCCTGACCGCCGAGCGGGGAGCCAAGAGCCCCCGCCGCCGGGCCCGCCGGCTGTTGCGGTTGGTCGTGCTCGACGCGGCGGTGGTCGCTGGATCGTTGGTGCTGACCAGCTTGGCCTACCGCGGCGAGGTGCCCTGGCTTCGGTGGCTCGACCCCGGCACGGCGCTCGGGCGGCTGGTGATTCTCGGGGCGGGTGCCGTCATCGCCGCCCCGTTCGGGGTCGGGCTGGTGCTGGCGGCCCGTCGGCTGGCGACTCAGCTGGCCGAGTCGGTGATTCCTCCGGTGGCCGCGGGCAAGGTGGATCAGGGCCGGGCCCCTCGCCGGGTGCTCCTGGTGACCCTGGAGATCGCGGTGACGGTCGCGGTGGGGATCCCGCTGGTGGTGGTGACGCTGCCGTTCCTCCCGCCCTACGGCGCGCCCGGGGTCATCGTCGCCGTGCTGCTGTTGCTCGGGCTCGCCTTCTGGCGGACCGCTCGGGATCTCGACAGTCACACCCGAGCCGGCGCCGAGTTGGTGGCTCACGTGCTCGGGCGCCGCGGGGCGAAGGATCCGGACGGGCTGGCGGAGGTGCAGGGGATGCTGCCCGGGCTCGGCGAGTTCCTCCCGCTGACGGTCGAGGAGGCGAGTCCGGTGGCCGGGAGGACGTTAGGCGAGCTCAACCTGCGGGGCCAGACCGGGGCCACGGTCGTCGCGGTGGTCCGAGGCGATCAGCGGGTCGCTTACCCGGACGCCGACCTCAAGCTCGAAGCCGGCGATCTGGTCGCGGTCACCGGGACGCACCAAGCGATCGTCCAGGCGGAGGCGCTGCTCCTCGCCCAACGGGTCGCCGAGTCGGGCCAGGGAACCGACGGGGTCGCCACCCCGGGCAGCCCCGCGGCCCCGGCCTGATATTTCTCGCCGCTGCATGGAGACGACCAACCCGTCCCGACGAGACGTCGCGATCACCCTGGCCGGTGGTGGCAACCGGGCATTCTACCAGCTCGGTCTCCTCGAGCCATGGTGGCCCCAGCTCGCGGCGCGGGTCGGCTCGCTCGCCGCCTGCAGCGCGGGAGCGTGCACCGCGCTGCTGCTCCTGACCGGGCGTGCCGCGCCGGCGTTCGAGTATTGGCATCAACGCCGGGCCCACGTCCGGAAGAACTTCGAGTGGTGGCGGCTCTTCCGCGGGGAGCGGCCCGCCCCCCATTACCCGATCTACCGAGACACCCTCCGGTTCGCGCTGGCGGACGGCGGCTTCGAGCGCCTCCGCGCATTGCCCTTTCCCTTCAAGGTGCTGGTCGCGGTGCCGCCCCACGGGCTGCCGGTCCCGCTGGCCGTGCCGATCGGGCTGACGGCGTATTCGATCGAGCGCTGGCTCCACCCGGGCCGGTTGCACCCGGGGATCGGCCGGCGGCTCGGATTCGAGCCGTGGGCGATCGACCTTCGGGAGTGTGACTCGATCGACGAGATGGCCGCGGTGGTGTTGGCCTCGTCGGCGACCCCGCCGTTCACGCCGGTGGGTTCGCTCGGCGGCCGCGCGGTGTTGGACGGGGGCCTGGTGGACAACGCGCCGGCCTTCATGGCCGAGGGGTCGGCGGAGATTCGCCGTCACCTGGTGGTCCTGACCCGGCCGTACCCCGCGACGTCGGTCGGGCGACAACGGGGTCGCTGGTATCTCTGTCCGAGTCGGCCGGTGCCAGCGGATCGGTGGGACTACACCCGCCCCGAGCGGATCACCCAAACCATCGCGCTGGGTGCCCACGATGCCCGCGCCCGCCACGCCGATTTCGAGACGTGGCTCCGGGAAGGAGACTGAGGTGGATCTCGAGCAATTTCGCCGTGAAGCCCATGCGATGGTCGACTGGATGGCCGACTATCTCCGCGACGTCGAAACCCGGCCGATCGTGCCCGCGACCACGCCGGGTCAAGTTCGCGCGGCGCTGCCGGCCGCGCCGCCCGAGGCGGCCGAACCGTTCTCGCGAATCCGCGCCGACGTGGACACGATCATCATGCCCGGGCTGACCCACTGGGCCCATCCCGGGTTCTTCGGCTACTTCCCGGCCAATCACAGCCCGCCATCGATCCTCGCCGAGATGATGACGGCGACGTTAGGCGTGCAGTGCATGTCATGGCAGACCTCGCCGGCGGCGACCGAGCTGGAGCAGGTGGTGATGGACTGGCTCCGCCAGATGCTCGGGTTGCCGGCCGGGTTCACCGGGGTGATCCAGGACTACGCCTCCACCTCGACGCTGGTGAGCCTGGTGACCGCGCGGGATCGGGTCCGCGACGCGCTCGACCGGGCCGTGGTGTATCTGTCCACCGAAACCCACGCCTCGGTGGCGAAGGGGGCCCGGCTGGCGGGGTTTCGGCCCGAGCTGATCCGGCTGGTGCCGGTCGATGACCGGTTCGCGATGCGCCCCGACCGGCTCGAGGCGATGATCGCGGCCGACCGGGCCGCGGGCCTGGTCCCCTCCGCGGTGGTCGGCACCGCGGGCACGACCTCGTCGACCGCGATCGATCCGCTGAGCGAGCTGGGTCGGATCGCCCGGCGAGAGGGGCTCTGGTTCCACGTCGACGCGGCGTTCGCGGGATCGGCCGCGATCGTCCCCGAGCTTCGCTGGGTGCTCGCCGGCGCCGAGCAGGCTGACAGCATCGTGATGAACCCGCACAAATGGCTCCTGGTCAACTTCGATTGCTCGGCCTACTTCGTCCGCGATCCCGAGGCGCTGGTGCGATCGTTCAGTACCTCGCCCGAGTACTTGAAGACCCGCTACGACAGCCAGGTGGTGAACTATCGGGACTGGGGCGTCCCGCTCGGCCGGCGGTTCCGAGCCCTCAAGCTGTGGTTCGTGATTCGGAGCTACGGGGTCGAGGGGCTTCGAGCGATGATCCGAGAGCACGTCAGACTGGGTCACCTGTTCGCCGACTGGGTGACGGCGGATTCCGAGCTCGAGCTGATGGCGCCGGCGCCGGTGGGACTGGTCTGCTTCCGGTGGCGGCCGGCCGGCCGGACCGAGGCCGAACTCGACGGGCTGAATCAGCGACTGATGGAGCGGATCAACGCGCCCGGCGACGTGTTCCTCACCCATACCTCGTTAGGCGGGAAGTACACCATCCGGCTGGCATTGGGCCACCTCTCCACCACCGAAGCCGTCGTCCGGCGGGTGTGGGATCGGCTCACGGCTGCGCGGGCGGGGTTGCGGGCTCAGGGGTAGGGGTCGACGTGGGGACCAGGAAGGCGGCTCCGACGATCAAACCGGCCCCGAGCCATTGGGTGACGCCGAAGGTCTCGCGGTAGAGCAGGTAACTCATCGCGGCGGCCCAAACCGGCTCGACCGCGAAGATCAGGGCCGCCTCGGTCGCTCGGACGTGGCGTTGGCCCACCAGCTGGCCGCCGAACGTCATGATCGAGAACACCGCCAGCACCGGCAACAGCATCGCGGCGGCGCCGGTGGGTGCGAACCGAGCCGTCTCGACCAGGGGCGACACCGCCAGCCCGAACACCGTCAACACCAGAAACTGCACCCCGAGCAGTCGCCACGGATCGTGGCGCCGGCCGACATGACCCGCCGCGACGACGTAGAGCGCCGCGAGGAGCGCGCTGGCGAGGGTGAGGAGATCGCCGGTGGTCAGGCCGACCACCGCCCCGGTCGGCTTGGTGAGGAGCCAGCTGCCGAAGACCGCGACCGCCACGCCGATCACCGCCCGCCGCGGCGGCGATCGCCGGGTCATCAAGATGACGACCACCGGCACCAGCGGGGTCTGGACGCTGAACAGGAACGCCGAACGGGCCGGGGGAATAGTGGCGAGCCCCGCCGCGAAGAGGGCGAGCTGCACCGAGAAGAGGACGCCCAACGTCACCCCCGCGCGCCAGGTCTCGCGGTCGGCTTGGCGAAGGATCGGAAGGAGCAGCAGCGTCGCCAGCCCGAAGCGGGCCGAGAGGAACAGCATTGGCGAGACGGTGGCGAGGACCATCTTGTTGAGCGGAAACGCGACGCCCCAAAGGAAGGCGCACCCGCAGAGAATCCAGACCGCACGGCGATGCTGGGTCATCGGGCGACCGCAAGCAGGGGGGCGAGGAACCGGCCGGTGTGCGAGTCGGGGGCTCGTACCACGGTCTCGGGGGGTCCCTGGACCACGACTCGCCCGCCGCCGTCGCCCGCCTCGGGTCCCATGTCGATGATCCAGTCGGCCCGTTTGATGACGTCGAGGTGGTGCTCGATGACCAGCACGGTGTGGCCGGCGTCGACCAACCGGTCGAGCACCGTGATCAGCTGACGGACGTCGTCGAGGTGGAGCCCGGTGGTCGGCTCGTCGAGGAGGTAGAGTTTGCGGTTGTCCCGTTTGCTCGCCTGAATCAGCTCGCGGGCGATCTTGAGGCGCTGCGCCTCGCCGCCGGACAGCGTGGTGGCGGGCTGCCCGAGGCGGAGGTAGCCCAAGCCCACCTGTTGCAGCTGCCAGAGGGCGGCCCCGAGCCGGGGTTGGTGGCGGAATCGGCCGATGGCGTCGTCGACGGTCCATTGAAGCACGTCGTGGATCGACTGGCCCCGGATCATCACGTCGAGCACGTCGCGCTTGAATCGGGTCCCGCCGCAGCTCTCGCAGGGGACGTAGACGTCGGCCATGAAGACCATCTCGACCTTCACCTGCCCGGCCCCCTCGCACTGATCGCAGCGCCCGCCGCCGGTGTTGAACGAGAACGTCGCCGGGGTGTAGCGCCGGCTCTTCGACATCGGTTGCTCGGCGTAGAGCTCCCGGATTTCGTCGAACGCCTTGACGTAGGTGATCGGATTGGATCGCGGCGAGCGCCCGATCGGCGATTGGTCGATCAAGATCACGTCCTGGATCCACTCGTGGCCGGCCATCGAATCGACCTGGCCCGCCACCTCGCCCAAGTGGGCCTTGATCGAGGAGGAGCCGTGGAGTCGGTCTTCGAGCAGTCGATAGATCACGTCGTGGACCAGGGTGCTCTTGCCCGAGCCGGAGACGCCGGTGACGCAGGTCAGGGTGCCCAGGGGGATGTCGACGTCGACGTGCTGGAGGTTGTGGAGCCGGGCACCGCGGAGTCTGAGCCAGCGCGGTCCGGCCGGCCGTCGGGCACTGGGCACGCCGATCAGCTTGGCGCCCGACAGGTACTGGCCGGTCAGGGTCGCCCCGGCGGTGGCGACCGGGCCGGCGTGGACGATGTGGCCGCCCTTCTCGCCCGAGCCCGGGCCCAGCTCCAGCATGTAGTCGGCCCGCTGAATCGCGGCCAGGTCGTGTTCGACGACGATGACCGTGTTCCCGGCGTCCCGGAGCCGGCAGAGGAGCCCGAGGAGCCGATCGGTGTCGCGGGGGTGGAGCCCGATCGAGGGCTCGTCGAGGACGTAGAGCGAGTCGACCAGACGGGCACCTAACGCGTTGGCCAGGGCGATTCGCTGGGCCTCGCCGCCCGAGAGGGTCCGGGTCTGGCGCTCGAGGGTGAGGTAACCGAGTCCGACGTCGACGAGGAAACTAACCCGGGCAGTCAACTCGGTCAGGATGTCGCGGGCGATGGCGCGGCCGGTCTCGGAGAGGTCGAGGCCCCGAATCCACAGCGCCAGATCCGCGAGGGACAGGGCCGCCGTGTCGGCGATGGTGCGGCCGGCCAGGGTCACCGCGAGGGCATCGGGGTTGAGGCGGCGGCCGAGGCAAGCGGGGCAGATCTTGGCCAGCTGATACTGGCGGAGGAAGACCCGGATGTACTGCTTGTAGCGCTTCTCCTCGAGGCCGGCGAGGAAGGGAAAGACGCCGAGGTAGCGACCGACCTTGCCGTGGAGCAGTTCCCGCCGGACGGTCGGCTTGAGGGATGTCCACGGCACGGTCGGATCGGCGCCAAGTTTCCGGGCGGTGTCGAGGAGGAGCCGGCGCCGGGCTTCGTAGCGGGGCTTGGTCCACGGGTCGATGGCGCCGTCGATCAGGGCCCGGGCGGGATCGGGCACCACCAACGACTCGTCGTACTCGAGCACCGCGCCGAAGCCGTTGCAGCCACCGCAGGCGCCCCGGGGGTTGTTGAACGAGAACAGGGTGGGCGACAGCGGGGCCGCCGGGGTGTCGCAGGCGCTGCAGGCGGGGTGTTCGGTGAACCGGAGCCGGCCGTCGCCGTGGAGCACCACCGCGAGGCCCTCGCCCTCGGCCATCGCCAACGCGAGCGCTTCGCTGATCCGGGTTTTCGCGCCCGGGGTGGCGTGGAGCCTGTCGATGATGACCAGGAGCTCGGCCGACGCGCCGAGATCGATGGTCTCGAGATCGTCGAGGTGGACGGCGGCCCCGTCGGCCAGGAGCCGGAGGAAGCCTAACGCGCGGAGGTTCTCGGTGATCGCCTGGTGCGACAGCCGGGCCGACGGCGGCAGCGGAAAGGCGACCTGGATCGGGACGCCGCCCAAGGCGACGGTCCGCGCCGCCGCGGTGGTCGGGGTGTCGCGGGCCACCGCCGCCCCGCATTTCCGGCACTGCTGGCGGCCGACCCGGGCCCAGAGGAGCCGGAGGTAGTCATAGACCTCGGTGGCGGTGCCCACGGTCGACCGGCTGGAGATGGCCGGATTGTGTTGCTCGATGGCGACCGCGGGGGCGATGCCCTCGATCCGGTCCACCGCCGGCTTGGGCATCCGTTCGAGGAACTGCTTGGCGTAGGTGGACAGGGACTCGATGTAGCGGCGCTGGCCCTCGGCGTAGATGGTGTCGAACGCCAGGGAGCTCTTGCCCGAACCGGACGGCCCGGTGATCACGATCAGCTGCCGGTGGGGCAACTCGACCGTGATCCCCTTGAGGTTGTGTTGACGGGCGTTGCTGACGCGGAGCAGGGATTCAGGCACAGCCAAGCAAAATAAGCGGTTGCCCGATTAGTTTCTCCCTGACCCATGGCGAAACTGCTGACACCCAAGGTCCTGCTCCGCGGGCTCGAGGTCTTTTTCCTCGCCTCGTTGGTGAGTTTTGGGGCGGTTCTCTACTACAGCAAGAGCAGCACCGCCTTTCTCGCGGCCATTCCCTCGATCAAATTCGGTTGGCTCCTGCTCGGCCTCGCGATCGCCTCGATGGACTGGCTCGGCGGCGGGCTGCGGAACTACGTCCTCGCCAAGAACCTGATCCCCGACCCGTCGTTCAAGGGGATGGTGATGTCCGGGGGGATGAGCGCCTGGGCGGGTTACCTCACGCCGGTGATGTCCGGCGCGGCGCCGATGATGGTCTACACGATGCGTCGTTACGGGGTGCCGGTGCCGATCGGGTTCACCATCACCTTCATGAGCTTCATCGCCACGGTGGGTTTCTTCGCCTTGGCGGGGTCGATCGCGATCGCGTTCGGGGCGGGGAAGTCCCTCGGCGATCACGGAGTCGCGCTTGGGATCTCCCTCTACGACCTCTTCATCGGCAGCCTGGCGATCTTCTGCGTCCTGGGCGTCGTCTTCCTGGTCGTGATTCTCTTCCCTCGCCATGTTCGCGATCTGCTCCACTGGCTGGCCCGGCTCCTGGGCCGGCGAAGCCAATGGGTGGCCGGGAAGATGGATGCCCTCGAGCGAGGTCTCGATCAGACCCAACGCGCCGTGGCCAAGTTCAACTCGGCGCGGGGCTGGGGATCGCTCGCCATCGCCACCATCATCTCGGGCCCCTCGCACGCGAACAAGCTGCTGGCGGGCTACATCGCGCTCCGGGCGATCGGCATCGAGGCCAACTTCGTCGATGTCCTCCTGCTCCAGACGTTGATCACCTTCGTGCTCTACTTCTTCGCTCCCACCCCCGGTGGCTCCGGGATCGGTGAGCTCCTTTCCACCGCCGTGATGTCGATCTACGTGCCCAAGGCCATCGCCCCCCTGTACGTCATTCTGTGGCGATTAATCATCAGCGGCTACACGGTGCTCGCCGGGTCGTACATCTTCTGGCGTTGGGTCCGAGAAGGGCTCAAGGGGATCGACCAGGATCCGACCGGCTAGTGGCCGAGCTCGATCAGGACGACCTCCCCTCGGCGGTTCTCGACCGCCGGCTGCTGGCTCGGCTCCTCGGATACCTCAAGCCGCACTGGCCGCTGGTGGCTCTGTCGGGCGGGTTGCTGCTCATCCACGCCGGGCTGGCGGTGGTGGGGCCGGCCCTGACCCAGCGGGCGCTCGATCGGGCGGTGCCGGCGGGCGACGTCGGTTTGCTCAATCGGTACGCGCTGTTCTTCTTGGCGACGATGAGCGCGACGTTCGTGGTGGACTACGCCCAGGCGATCATCACCACCCGGATCGGGCAGCGGGTGATGTTCGATCTCCGGATGGCGATCTTCCGACATCTCGAGCGCCTTTCGGTTCCCTATTTCGACCGGCATCCGGTGGGTCGCCTGATGACCCGGGTCACCTCCGACGTCGAGACCTTGAACGAGCTGTTCTCGTCCGGGGTGATCAGCGGGTTGGGCGATCTCTTCACCCTGATCGCGATCGCCGCGATGATGCTCGCGATCGATGCCCGGCTCGCGGTGGTGGCGTTGCTCGGGCTGCCCGCCATGGCGCTGGTGGTGTCGATCTTCCGGCGCCACATTCGCGAGGCCTTCCGGGTGATCCGTGCCCGGGTGGCGCGGCTCAACAGTTTTCTCCAGGAGCACCTGAGCGGGGTCGAGGTCGTTCGGCTGTTCGGGCGGCAGGCCGCGGCGGAGCGGGAGTTCGCCGCGGTCAATCAAAGCCATCTCGACGCCCACCTCCGTTCGATCACCATCTACGCCATCTTCTTTCCGCTGGTCGAGCTGGTGGTGGCGGTCGCCATGGCCCTCCTCCTCGTCCAAGGCGGCGCCTGGATCGCCGGTGGCACCCTGTCGGTCGGGGTTCTCGCCGCCTTCATCCAGCTGGTGCGCCGGTTCTTCCAGCCGCTCCAGGACCTCTCCGAGAAGGTCAATCTCCTCCAATCCGCCATGGCCAGTTCGGAACGGGTGTTCCGGCTACTGGATGCCCCGGTGACCGTCGCCGACCCGGAGACGCCAGCGCCGCTGTCCGCGCCGGTTCGCGGTGAAGTTGCCTTCGAGAACGTCTGGTTCCGCTACGCGGCCGATGGTCCCTGGGTCCTCCAGGACCTCTCGTTTCGGGTCCCGGCCGGCGGAACGGTTGCCCTCGTCGGTCACACCGGCGCTGGCAAGACCACGGTGATCAGCCTGCTGCTTCGGTTCTACGATCCGGAGCGGGGCCGCATCACGTTGGACGGGGTCGACATTCGCGACGTCGCGCTGGCCGACCTTCGGCGTCAATTCGGTTTCGTGCAGCAGGACCTCTTCCTGTTCACGGGCGACATTCTCCGGAACCTGGCCCTCGATGCCGAGACGTCCGAGATGAGGGTCCGGTTGGCGGCCGATCGGGTCGGCGTGGGGCCGTTCATCGAGCGGCTTCCGGGCGGGTACGGCCACGTCTTGACCGAGCGGGGCAAAAACCTCTCGGTCGGGGAGCGCCAGCTCCTGAGTTTCGCTCGAGCCCTGGCGCGGGACCCCCGGATTCTCCTCCTCGACGAGGCGACCAGCTCGGTGGATTCCGAGGCCGAGGCCCGGATCCAAAGGGGGGTCGATGAGTTGATGGCCGGCCGGACCGCCATCGTGGTGGCCCATCGGCTCAGCACGATCCTCCACGCGGGGGAGATCCTGGTGATGCACCATGGTCGGATCGTCGAACGGGGTGCCCATCACGCCCTCTTGACGAGGCGGGGGGTCTACGAACGGCTCTATCGGCTGCAGATCGGGACTCGGCCGGTCAATTCTTGCTAAGCCGCCGACCTCGGCCTACGTTTGAGGCCCACAATGACCGAATAGGATCACGCGCCGCATGCAGCTCGAATTCGGCGGGCAACGGATTTCCGTGGCCTCCGGTCAACTGCTGGTTGGTTCCGATCTCGCAGCCGCCATTCGCTTGGCGGGCGACGACGTGCTTCCGCGGCACGCCATCGTCCGCGCCGCGGGTGACGGCTCGTTGATCATCGAACCCGCCACGGCCGGCGCGTCCCTCACCGTGAATGGGACGTCGACCAGCGGCGACCCAACCCCGCTGCTTCATGGCGACCGGGTCCGGGTGGGCTCCCATGAAATCGTAGTGGTCGACCCGGTGCGCGGTGGCCCGACCCAGATGATCGCCAAGCTGGACCAGGCAGCGCCCCGGCCGGCGCCGGTCGAGGCGGTCAAGGCGTCGGCGAGTTCCGAACCGGCCAGCCGGCTCGTCTGTCTCAACGATGGCCGCGAGTATTACGTCAACACCGTCCCGTTCGTGTTCGGCCGCGACGCGGGCGCCTCGATCGTGATCGGATCGCCCGACGCCTCCCGGCATCACGCGGAAGTGGTCACCACGCCTGAAGGTGACGTGCTGGTCGACCTCAGCAGCAACGGCACCTTCGTCAACGCCGAGAGAATCAACGGGCGGCACCCGCTCAAGCCACTCGACGTGATCCGGATCGGCGCCGAGGAGTTCCGATTCTACCCCGTCGCCAGGCCCAAGCCGGCCACCCCTCCTGTCGGGGCGGAGTTCCGGTTGGGCGACACGTTGATGGGGCTGCGGTCCTTCCCTACGCCCCCGTCGCTCAGCCCGAAACCCGCCGAGGCCAAGCCGTTGGCGCTCTTGCTGACCAAGAGCGGCGCGGCCAAAGGACAGCGGTTCTCGGTGCACAACCCCGTCGCCAACCTCGGCCGGGCCGAGTTCAATGACGTCAGGGTGGCCGACCCCAGCGTGAGCGCGGGTCACGCCAAGCTCCAGCTTCGCGAGGGCGTCTGGACCCTGACCGATTTGGGCAGCACCAACGGGACCTGGGTGGATGACGAACGGGTCGACGACGAGACGCCGCTCTCGCCGGGGGCCACGATTCGGCTGGGGGAAGTGTCGTTCGCGTTCGAGCCTAAGGATGAACGTCCAGTTCGCGCCGATCGAACCGCGCTCATGGCCGCCCCGGCGGTGGCCCCACCGGCCTCCAGCGCCCCCGTCGCGGCGCCGACTCCGGCGGCCACCCGCCGGCCGGCTCCGCCCAAACCGGCCCCGGCCCCGCGAAGCGGGCCGAGCCGGATCCTCCTCGTCGTGGCGATCGTTGTGTTGGTCGCGACGCTCGCGGCCCTGGCCCTCCTCGGCTGACGGACGTCTGATGCTGATCACCTGCGCCGGGGACACCCACGTCGGAGTCGTTCGCAGTGGGAACGAGGACAGTTTCCTGCTCGATTTCCAGCATGGCCTCTTCATCGTGGCCGACGGGATGGGCGGACACGCGGCTGGTGAAGTGGCCAGTGAGATGGCCGTAGAGATCATCGCCAAGGAGCTTGGCAGCCTCCGGGGCCTGAGCGACGGGGAAGCCTTCGATCGGATGCGGGCGTCGATTCGGACCGCCAACCAAGCCATCTTCGAGCGAACCCTGGCCGAGGCCGACAAGCGCGGGATGGGCACCACCATCACCGTGCTGGTCCTGTTTGCGAAGCGATACCTGATCGGCCACGTCGGTGACAGCCGGGCCTACCTCCATCGCGCCGGACAGCTGCTGCAGGTCACCAAGGATCACAGCTACGTCCAGGAGCAGGTCGACGCCGGGCTGCTGACGGCCGAGCAGGCCCGGACCCATCCGTACAGCAACGTGATCACCCGGTGCGTGGGCGCCAACGAAGAGGTGGTGCCCGACGTCTATTTCGGGAACCTCCATACCGGCGACGTGCTCTTGCTCGCCTCGGATGGGTTGACGGGGATGCTCGAGGACGACCAGCTCGGGAAGATTCTCGGCAACGGGGCGTCGCCGGAGGTGGCGGTGAACCGGATGATCGCCGAGGCCAATCGGCACGGCGGACTCGACAACATCACCGCGATCGTCGTCCGGGTCGACGAGGCGTAGTCAGCCGAGCAGGGGCTTTCCCAGGTCCAGCCGCCGGACCAATTCCTCGGGCGGCAACACCACGACATCGACGATCCGGTCCAGCGGGCGATCGGGCGCCCGGGCGGTGAAGATCCGGAGCCGCCGGGCGCTCTGATACAACTCGGCGCCGATTCGAGGCAGCCCGAGATGTCCGGCGCGGCCTTCATCGGTCAGATGCTCCAGCCGCCCTTCTCGGGTCCGCAGCACCAGATCCACGCCTAACATCTTGTCGCGGGCCGGATAGTCGAGCAACAGCTCGGCGGGTCGGAGCCCGATTTCGCTCGCCAGGGCGTTCTCGACCCGTTCGGCCAAATCGGGATCGCCGGCGACCCACCGACCGGCTTCGGCGGGCAGATCGCTCGCCGGAAGGTCGAGGGCCCGTTTGTAGAGCCGCCGCTGGTGCACGGCTTGAGCGAGGCCGGTCGGGTCGGTGGCGAAAAGCCGCTCCATCAGGGCACCGTCGGTCGCGTCGGCCACTTGCTCGGCGGCGAGGGCCCCACCAGCCACCGCGGCCCGGACCGCTCGCTTGAACATGCAGGTCGCGGCGCGAACGGCGTGGTGCCAGTAGACGTTCCGGTACATCTGGTACTTGGCGAAGAGCAGCGTTTCGAGGGCGCTGACACCCTTTTCGAGCACCCCGACCCCGCGGCGACCCGGGCCAACCTCGGCGACGGTGAGGGCCGAGAGCAGCCGGTCGACGTCGAGCGTGCCGTAGGGGACCCCGCAGGCTCGGGCGTCGCGGCTCAGATAGTCGATCTTGTCGAGATCCAACGACCCGGAAATCAGGCCTTGGAGCGGGCTGTCGCTCCGACCCTTCATCAACCGCCCGATCTCCGGTCCGAGGTCGGGCCCCCCGATCGCCGTCAAGGTGGTGGCCAGGGGCTCTTCGGCGAGCCGGCGGACGCCCAGCGTCTCGTGATCGGGGAAGCCGGCCTCTTCGAGTCCGTGGGAGAACGGATAGTGCCCGACGTCATGGAGCAGCGCCGCCAGCCGGATCGCCAGCTGTTGCTCGGCCGACACCGAGGCCAGCTCGCCGCGCTGCTGGAGGGCCGCGATCGCCCGGCCGGCGAGGTGATAAGCGCCTAACGCATGCTCGAAGCGGGTATGGGTGGCGCCGGGGTAGACCAGGAAGGCATGCCCCAACTGGCGGACGTATCGGAGTCGCTGGACCGGGGCGGTGTCGAGGACCGCGATCGCCGCGTCATCGAGCTGGATGTTGTCCCAGAGCGGGTCACGGATGATCTCGAAATTGGCCATGTGAACCCCAAGGTCAGCCTCGGGGGCCCGCCTTGACCACCGCCTCCGACACCTCCGCCGCGAAGGTCTTGAAATTGGCCCGGAACATCGCCGCCAGTTTGGCGGCCTGGGCGTCGTAGGCCGCGACATCCTGCCAGGTGCCCCGCGGATTCAACACCCCGGTGGGAACCCCCGCGATGCTGGTTGGGACCTCGAAGCCGAAGGTCGGATCGGGGCGGTAGCTCGCGCCATCGAGGTGGCCCGCCAGCGCCGCGGTCACCATCGTTCGGGTGTGACTCAGCTTCATCCGCGAACCGACCCCGTACGGCCCACCGGTCCACCCGGTGTTCACCAGCCACACCCGAGCCCGATGCACCGCGATCTGCTCGCCGAGCATCTTGGCGTAGACCCCGGGATGAAGGGGGAGGAAGGGCGCGCCGAAACAGGAAGAGAACGTCGCCGAGGGCTCGGTGACCCCGCGCTCGGTGCCGGCCACCTTCGCGGTGTAGCCCGAGAGGAAATGGTACATCGCCTGCTCGGGGGTGAGCCGGGCGATCGGCGGCATCACGCCGAAGGCGTCGGCGGTCAGGAAAACGATGTTCCGCGGATGTCCCGCCTGACCGGCCGGTTCGAAGTTCGGAATGAAGTGGATCGGGTAGCTGGCCCGAGTGTTTTCGGTGACCTTGTCCGACATGAAGTCGACCTGACGCGTCGCCTCGTCGAGTACCACGTTCTCGAGCACCGTCCCGAACATGTGGCTCGCGGCGTAAATCTCCGGCTCACCCTCCTTCGAGAGCCGGATCACCTTGGCGTAACAGCCGCCCTCGAAGTTGAAAACTCCTCGACTGCTCCAGCCGTGTTCGTCGTCACCGATCAGCTGACGGGCGGGGTCGGCCGAGAGGGTCGTCTTCCCGGTGCCGGAGAGCCCGAAGAAGATCGCGGTGTCACCCGCCTCGCCGACGTTGGCCGAGCAGTGCATTGGCAGGACGCCCTGCTGCGGCAAGAGATAGTTGAGCACGGTGAAAATCGACTTCTTCATCTCGCCGGCGTAGCGGGTGCCGCCGATCAGGATGGTCCGCTTGGCGAAGTTCAGCACGATGAAGGTGGCGGTCCGAGTGCCGTGAACCGCGGGGTCGGCCTGGAATTCGGGCGCGTGGTAGACGACGAACGAGGGCGTGAAGCCGGCCAGGTCAGCGGCCATCGGGCGGATGAACATGTTCCGGACGAACAACGCCTGCCAGGCGTTCGGGGTGATGAAACGCACCGGCAGCCGAAAGGCGGAGTCCGCTCCGCCGAAGAGATCCTGGACGAATACTTCGGCCTGCCCGCTCAGGTGTTGCTGTACGTCGGCCAGCAACCGATCGAATTTGTCGGGCGCGAGGCGGTCGTTCTTGTCCCACCAGATCTGGCCGCTGCTAGATGGTTCGTCGACCACGAACTTGTCCTTGGGCGATCGACCGGTGTGGGGGCTGGTGATGACCGCCAGCGCGCCGTGATCGGTGAACCGGCCCTCGCCTCGTCGGGCGGCGTGCTCATACAGCGCCGGCGTTCCCAGATTGGCCCAGACGGTCTTGGTGTGGACACCCTGCGCGGCAATGCTCGAATTGGTGCTCATAGTCCCGGCGTTGGGGCGACCCGGAGTGAATTCCACCCTGGCCGTCCGTTGAGTGCAGAACGTTCCGTTGTGAAACGTTCGTTAAGTGCTGCGAAAGGCCCCAAAGATCGGTTTCCCGACCCCCTCGGACAAGGGACGACGGTCACATCGCCCGACCAGCGTACCCCTCGGCCCTGTGGTGGTCGGGGTGCCACAACTTGGCCACCTGGGGGGCGCCGGCCGGTCGGGCTCCGATCCGTAACCAACTGTCGTTAAACAGCTTGACCACCTGGATGGCACGGTCCGAACCGGGGTACAGAACCTGCCAACTCATGGTGGTGAGCGGGGGCCGCGGGGGCCCGTCTGCAACGTCCTGAACCGATCGGCCCAGAATAGTGCAAACTCGGGTACTCCTGCTCGGCAATCCTGACGCCAGGCCTGAAGGGCTGGAACGGGCGTTGGTGCGTTCGGGGTTCGGATTGAGCGAGTCGGATTACCTGCCTGGGAGTCCCGGCGACAGCGGGTCGCCGGACCTGGCCATCCTGGCATTGGCCCCGTCGTCGGCGCCGGCTGAGGATCAACTGGCGCCGTTGCTGCGCGAGGGGTGGGGTGCGCTCCCGACCATCGTGCTGGCGCCCGCCGGCGGATCGGACCTCGCGTCGCGGGCGCTCGCGCTGGGCGCGGTCGACGCGATGGTGGCCCCGATCAATCTCAACGAGCTGTGCGCCCGGGTCGTGGCGCGGCTCCGGGCTGCCAGGGACGGGTTTCGGGCCACCGCGTCGACCAACTCCCAGGCCCAGCTCTTCTCGGTGTACAAGGAAGTGGTGCTGGCCGCGCGGCCCGAGGAGATGCTCCAGATCCTGGTCCGGTCGCTCGGCAAATCCCTCGAGGCCAATCACTGCGCCTGCATTTTCACGGTGGAGGCCCGCCGCGGCCGGATGGTCGCGGTGGGCGAGCGGCCCGAGATTCAGAATCTCGAGGTCGATTTGGGCGACTATCCCGAGGTCCGCCACACGGCGGCCACCGGACGGACCACCTTCATCCCCGACGCGGCCCGTCATCCGCTGTTCTCCGACGGGCGCGGGGGTCGCCTCCCGGCCGCCGCGCCGTTCGAGCCGACCAGCGCGGTGGCGGTGCCGGTGACGTTCCAGGGGAAGAGCCTCGGGTGTCTGGTGGTCCGAACCGCCGCCCCCCGGCCGAGCCTAACGGTCGACGACGTGGCCTTCGTCGAGGCCCTGGTGGCGGCGACCTGCCGGCTGATGGAGCACGAGGACCGACGGGCCACGGTCTATCGACGGCAGGCGAGCGCCGGGGTGATCGACCCGCTGACCGGGTGCGGCGGGCTCGACGCTCTCGACCGGCGGATTCGCGACGAGATGGAGCGGTCCGACCGATATGGCCGCTCGTTCTCGGTGATGCTGGTCGACGTCGACGGTCTCCGATTCATCAACCAAGCGCGCGGCGTGGCGGCGGGGGATCGGGTCTTGAGCGAGCTTGGCGGCCTGCTTCAGCGCGAGCTCCGGGCCCCGGATTTCGTCGCCCGACACGGGGGCGACGAGTTCGCCATCGTGATGCCGGAGACCCCCGACGCCGGGGCCCAGCTCACGCTCGACCGGCTTCGTCGAGCCATCGCGGAACACACCTTCGGGGAGCTTCTCGGTCGGGACGTAGCGGTGAGTGGCGGCTGGATCGGGTACCCGAATCCGGCGATTCTCAGCCCCGAGGACCTCTTCGCCCAGGCGGAGGCGGCGCTCGCCGCGGCCAAGCGACGACATCCGGAACGCGTGGCGTGATCAGTTACGGCGCCTGAGCCAATCGGTCGGGTCGAGCGCGATCTGGTTGTCGCCTCGGATCTCCAGATAGAGGTGGGGCCCTTCCGGGGTGTTCTCCCCACCGACCCTCCCCACCGCCTGACCCTTGGCGACTTCGTCGCCCACTTTCACGGTGGCCGAGGCAAGCTGCATATAAAGCGAAAAATACCCGCTCGGATGCTCGACGATCACCGACAGCCCGTAGGTACCGAGTCGCTGCACCAAGACGATGCGCCCCGCCGACACGGTGGTCACCGGCGACCCGGCGGGCGCGCCGATCGCGATGCCGTGTCGGTTGATCCGCGCCCCGCTGGCCAGGGTGTCGAGGCCGAAGTTGAAGAGGATCCGACCATTGACCGGCCAATCGAGCCGGCCCAAGTCGCTGGTCGACATTCCGCCCGAGGGCGCCCGCCCGGTCGCACCGCTGGCTGACGGCGCCGCCGCCGGTCGGTTCGACGGCCGCCGAGCTCGCTCCAGGGCGGCAAGCACGTCGATCAGATTCTCCTCGTCCCGGGCCAGGGTGGTCAGTCGGCGGGCGGTCGATTGGCTCGTCT
Source organism: Gemmatimonadales bacterium (assembly GCA_046160105.1). Taxonomy (GTDB): domain Bacteria; phylum Gemmatimonadota; class Gemmatimonadetes; order Gemmatimonadales; family GWC2-71-9; genus SHZU01. Next base: position 425,248 of record JBJXGT010000014.1, read on the forward strand.
GCCGGAGCCGCCGGATCTGCCCCGAACGCTCCTCCGCCAGCTGCCGATAGCTCCGCAGCTCGGCTTCCCGCTCCGAGCGACGCCGATCGAGCTGCTCCTGGACCGAGACCAGCTCTCCGCGCTGCGACTGGATTCGGTTCCGGAGCCGTTCGACGTCGGTGACCAGGGTCCGGTCCTGCCGACTGGTCAGATAGAGATACTTGTAGCGGGAGAGGAGGTCGGCGAACGATTCAGCCGCCAGCAACACCTGAAAGGTGTGGAGCGAACCGCGCTTGTAGATGTCGACCAAGCGCCGGTTCAGCACCGCCCGCCGATCGGCGAGGTTGTCTTCGGCGAGGGCCAGCTGCACGCTGGTGTTGTCGAGCTGGCTGCCGAGTCCGCCGATCTGACGTTCGAGCTCGTTGACGATGCGGTTGGTCGTTTCGCGCTGGCGCTCGAGGTTGTCGAGCTCCCGGCCGGCATCCCGGACCTGCCCTTGGAGGCGCTCCTGATCCTGGCGAAGCCGTTCTCGCTCGATCCGGATCTGCTCGAGGCGTTGCCGGCTCTTCTCGAGGTCGGGCTGCTGAGCGGCGGTGGCTGGCGCCACCCGGACGGCCAGCAGCAACACCAGCGCTACGGCCCGTCCTGCCTTACACATTGCGAAGCTGGCGCCCGACTGACAACAAGCTGCCGCCCAGCCCGATCACGGTCCCGAACACCAGGATCAGCGCGGTCTGCAGCGCGCCGAAGAACACCAGGGCCTGGCCGGCGTCGACGGTGGATTTGCGGAAGAGGACGAAGGTGAGCCAACACATCACGATCGCGAGAATCCCGCCGAGCACGCCCTTGATGGCGCCCTCGAGCAGGAACGGTCCTCGGATATACCGATTGGTGGCCCCGACCAATCGCATGATGGCGATCTCGTTGGCCCGCTGGAGCACCGTGATCCGGATGGTGACCCCGATCGTCGCGATCGCCACGGCGGCGAAAGCGAGGCCGATGATCAGGCCGACCACGGCCGCCAAGTTGCGGAGCTTGTCGAGCCGCTCGACCCAATCGCGCCCGTAGCGAACGTCGTCGATGAAGGGGAATCCTCGAAGCCGCTCGGCCACCTGCTGGGCGCTGATCGCGTCGCGCGAATCGGGCTTGAGTCTGATCTCGAACGAGGCCGGCAGTGGGTTGACCGTCAGGTCGCGGTAGGCCTCCCGGAACTCGATCAGCTCGCGGCGAGCCCGGGCGAGAGCCTGTTCTTCGGTGACATAGGTGACGTCGAGCACTTCTGGGAACGCCGTGATGTCCTGGGCCGCGGTGCTGATGGTTTCGGTCGGGGTACCTCGGAGGACGAACGCCACCACCTCGACCCGCTCGGCGATGTCCTGGAGCGCCTTCTTGAAGTTGAGGGCGACCAACGCGAAGAGGCCGATCGTGAACAGCGAGAAACCGATCGATGCCACCGACAGCCCCGAGAGAAGCGGGGTGCGCTGAAAGGTCAGGAGTGCTTCCCGAAGCGGGGTCCGATGTCTCACGCCGGCGCCTCCGCCTGGTCGACGCCACTGTCGAAGACGATCCGCCCGCTCTTGAGCTCGATGGTCCGGTAGCCGGTGTCCCGCACCAGCTCCATGTTGTGGGTGGCCATCACCACCACGGTTCCGCCGGCGTTGATTTCCCGGAGCAGCTGGAACACGCCCCGGGTGGCTCGCTCGTCGAGGTTGCCGGTCGGCTCGTCGGCCACGAGGATGTGGGGGTCGTTGACCAAGGCCCGCGCGATCGCGACCCGTTGCTGCTCGCCCCCCGAGAGCTCCTTGGGGTAGGCCCGGGCTTTCGAGGCCAGCCCGACCTGGGTCAGGACTCGCATCACCCGGTTGGGAATGGTCTCTCGCCGCGCCCCGGTCACCTCGAGCGCGAAGCCGACATTCTCCTCCACGGTACGGTATTCGAGAAGTCGGAAGTCCTGGAACACCACGCCGAGCCGTCGGCGGAGTCGGGGAATCTCGTTCTGGCCGAGCTTGCTCAACTGGTAGCCGGAGATCCGAACCTCACCCTCGGTCGGACGCTGCTCGGCGTAGATCAGCGCCAGGATCGACGACTTGCCGGAGCCCGAATGGCCGGTGAGGAAGACGAACTCGCCTTTGGGAATCTGGAAGCTGACGTCCCGGAGCCCAGAGACGCCGTTGGCGTAGGTTTTGGTGACGTGGGTGAACCGGATCATACCCCTTCGAGTGCTTGCTTGAGGTCATCGATCAGGTCGGCGACGTCCTCGATCCCCGCGCTGAGTCGAACGAACCCGTCTTCGATGCCGATCGCCGCGCGTCCTTCCGGGGTCAGCGACACATGGGAGGTCAGCCGCGGCTCCGACACCAGGCTCTCCACCCCCGCCAGGCTGGGAGCATGGGCGACGATCCTGAGGCGCCGCAAGAAACGCTCCGCCCCCGCCGAGCCGCCTCGAATCACCAGCCCGACCATGCCCCCGAAACCATCCAGAAGTTGCTTCGCCAGTTGGTGATCCGGGTGGGATGGCAACCCGGGATAGACGACCGCCTCGATCGCGGCCTGGGTCTCGGCCCAGGTGGCGATCGCCAGCCCACTGGCATTCTGCCGTTGGACCCGGATCTCGAGGGTCTTCATCCCCCGATCGAGCAGCCACGCCGAGTGGGAGTCGAGGGTGGTCCCCCACAGCCGCATCAACCGGGTGACCTCGTCGACCAGCGCCTGGGTGCCGGCCACGACCCCGGCGGTGACATCAGAGTGGCCGTTGAGCGACTTGGTGCCGCTGGTGATGACCACGTCGGCCCCGTGCTCCAGCGGGCGATGGTTGATCGGGCTGGCGAAGGTGCTGTCCACCAGGAGGGCGAACCCGTGCTCCTTGCAGATCTGGGCCACGGCCTTGGGGTCGACGATCCGGAGGGTCGGATTGGTGGGCGACTCGTAGAAGACGGCTCGAGTGTTCTTGGCGAGGGCTTTCCGCCAGACTCGCGGCTTGGACGGATCGACATAACTGACCGAGATCCCAAACCGGCCGAACTCCTCATCGAACAGCTTGCGAGTGCCGCCGTAGATCCATTCGCTCGCGATCAAGTGATCGCCCGGTCGCAGCACCGCGAGATGGGCCATCGCGGTCGCCGCCATCCCGCTGGAGAGGAACACCGCCGCTTCGGCGCCCTCGAGCAGCGCGTATTTCCGAGCGACCGCGAGTTGGTTCGGGGTATTCCCGTAGCGTTCGTAGAGGACTTCGCGTTCCGCCCCGACTTCGGCGATATAAGTCGTCGACTGGTAGACCGGCTGGACGACCGGGTTGTTCGGGTGCCGGGGCTCGAGGGCCCCGTGGACCGAGAGGGTCGACGGACCAAGTGGAGACCGTTTCATACGGCGGGCAGCGGGCGGAAGGTGCCGCTCGCGGCCTGGATCAGGCCGCGCAGCGCCAGCGACTGGAGGGCGTCGGCGGCCCGCTCGATGGTCCAGCCGAGGAGATCAGCGAGGCGGCCGGCGTCGCCGGCGCCGAGTCGGTTGACCGCTTCGAAGGCGGTGACGAGGTCCGGCGTCCGCCACCCCAAGATGCAGGGGGTCACCGTCGCCGCGTGCACCGCCATGACCGTGAGTTGATGGGTTTCGAGCACCTGCTCGATGGCGTCGAGGTGGGCCTCCGAGACGTTCACCAGCACGACGAACCGGGGCCGCTCGCCGGTGGTCCCGAGCAACAGCTTGGCCACCACCTCGTCGGCACAGGAGAAATCGAGCAGCCCGATCTGACCGAAGTCGAGCTGGGCCGTGGGATGGGGACTGTCGGCGATCCGTTGCTCGAGGCGACCCCGCACCGAGGCGCCGGTGGGCCGGGTGACCAGATCACGGTACGGTGTCGCGACCGACTCGTGGAGAATCGGGGCCAGATCGATTCGTTCCCTCATCGTCCGGTCGGCTCCTGGGCTGGAATCGTGATCTGTACTTGCGAGCCTGGAAAGAAAGGTAAATGCTCCGCCAAGGGCACGTCGTCGTCCCATTCCGGGCCGACCGACAATCGGGCCGTACCGCTCCGGATCGCGATCTTCCCCTGCCACCGGGCCAGATATCGCTTGATGCCGGCCAGTCCCTGGCCCCGGCCCGGATCGGCCATCCGGCTGATTCCGTGGAGCAACGCCGACTCCAGCGCGGCCCCATCGCCCCACCGCTCCCCGACCTTGCGGGCCTCGGTGGCCTCGAGCGATCGGCGAAACCCGAGCCCCGCGTCGCTGACCGCGATGACCACCACCTTGCGGCCGAGCCGCCGCTTCCAGAAATAGGTCTGGACCGCGACCCACCCGCCAGTGCCGGCGTGCTCGACGACGTTCTGGCAGGCTTCGGACAGGGCCATCGCGAATCCCATGGTGGCCTTCGCCTCGAGCTTGAGCTCGGCGGTGAGGATTCGAGTGGCCCCTTCTTGGATCCGTCCGACCACCTGGTGCACGTCCTCGGCGCCCCGAATCGCGGTGACCGGCAGCAGTACGTCATTGGCCTCACCGGTGCGCTTCGGAATCTTGCCCACCACGTCGAAATACTCCACCGCGTGGCGGAAGAAACCGGCCCGGGCCCAGTAGGAACGGGTGTCGTCGCTGGCCGGGGAGTTTAGCTGCGGCTTGGGATGCTTCAGCTCGGCGATCGCCTGGCCCAAGGTGAGCAGGGCGGCCAGACCGTACGGCGAGCCCCAGGTCGTCCCGTGGGCGTCGATCAGGAGACGTTCCGGCGGCGGCCATTGGCCGAGCCCCTGGGCCACGGTGTCGATCGACTTGTCATCGAGGCTCGCGGGAACGGGCACGACATGGATCATAGGGTTACCAGCGATCCCCGTAGGTGTTGGACCAGGCCGGAGGCGCCTCGAAAGGTGGCGTTTCTGGCGGCGGCCCGATTCCCGCGTTCCACGGCCGCCTCGATCGCCGCTCCGGCCAAGAGATGAGAGAAAGTAGTGGCGCCGAAGACATCCCCGCAGCCGGTCGGGTCGATGGCGTCGACCGACTCGGTGGCGACGAGCGCCGTCCGGACCGCGAACGCCCCCGGGTCGGCTCCCGGCGCGCCCGGCCCGGCGACGTAAATGGTCCCGCGCGAGCCGACGGTGACGAAGAGCCCCCGCACCCCGACCGCCATCGCTTGACTCGCCACCGCGAGCGGATCCGGCCCGACCATCCGCATCTCGTCTTCGTTCATCTGGATCCAGTCGAAGCAGCCGAACCACCCCGCCGGGTCGGCCAGCGGGCGCAGCATCCGGAGGCCATCCTGCCCCATCCCGAAGAAGAGGCTGTGGAGGTCGGCGTAGATCGGGCCCCGAAACCCCGCCCGGAGGGCTTGGGCGGTGCCCAACGACAGCTCGAATCCGGAGATGAAGTTGAGGTAGATCGCGTCGAGGTCGCCGACCAGGGGTCCCAACTCGTCCCACCGCCACGCCGGAACTCCGCCCGACATCCGCTCGCAGCGCCGCTCCGACGATTGGTAGCGGAGCACCACCCGGTTGTTCGGGGTGGCCACCTCGATGAACCGGGCCGCCCGGCTCCGGTGGGTCAGGGTCCGGAGGAACTGGTCGGCCTCGACCGCGAGGTCGCGGCCGACCTTGATCAGGGGGACGATTTCCCAACGGTCGCCTAACGCCGCGTCGAAGCCCGCCAGCGCGTAGGCGATCCCACCCCACTCCTCGACCGGGGGGGCCGCCGGGTCGCGGCCGTGGATCTCGTCCCAAACCAGGGAGCCGACCACCCCGACTTTAGGCATGAGCTTCGAGAAAGACCTTGGCCGCGCCGACCACTCCCGCGGTGCCGGGCAACAGTCCGGGCACGATCCGACAGGCCTGGACCGCCGGACGAAACGCCCGACGATTCACCTCTCGCTTGAGCGGCGTGAAGAGGCGATCGCCGGCCTGGGTCACCCCGCCGCAGATCACCACCACTTCCGGGTTGAGGATGTTGATCAGGTTGGCCACCCCGACACCGAGGTACTTGGCCGTCTCCTGGACCACCTCGAGTGCGAGTGGATCGCCGGCTGCGGCCGCGGCGTACACGGTCTGCGCGGTGATCTGGCTCAGGTCATTGTGTACCACCAGCCGGAGCGACGACTCGGCGCCGGCTTCGAGGGCCTCGATCGTGCGGCGGGCAATGGCCGGGCCCGAGGCGTAGGCTTCGAGGCAGCCGTCGTTGCCGCAACCGCACCGCCGCCCGTTGGTCTCGATGGTCATGTGGCCCACTTCGGCCGCGACGTCCGACGCCCCGTGCAGCAGCTTCCCGTCCACCACGATCCCGCCCCCGATTCCGGTGCCGAGGGTGAAGGTCACCGCGTGCCGCGCGCCCTGCGCCGCGCCGATCCACCACTCGCCCGCCATGGCGCAGTTGGCGTCGTTGTCGAGGCTCGCCGGCAGCTCGAGCCGCTCGGCGATCCGGTCGCGGACCGGCATGTTGGTCCACCCCAGGTTCGGGGTCAGGATGACGATGCCCTTCTTGGTGTCGAGCGGCCCCGGCGAACCGATCCCGACCCCGACGACCCGCGCGTCGGGGTCCGTCACGGCGGTTTCGGCGATGCTGTGCTTCGCCATCCCGACGATCCGGTCGATCACATGGTCGGCGCCGTGAATCGCGCCGGTCAGCTCACTGTGGAGACCGAGCACTCGGCGGCCGTCGTGGCTGACCGCCCCCACCACCAGGTTGGTGCCGCCGATGTCGACTCCGAGCACGTAGTCCATGGTCATCCCACCAGTTGATGGATCGCGTCGCGGACCGCCGTCGCGGGAATTTCGCGCATACAACGATGATGCCCAAGCGGACACCGCTCCGGTCCGTGGGGCGAGCAGGGCCGGCAGACCAGATCGGTGCGTTCGACGATCGCCGCCCGGGGAGCCCTGGGCCCGAACCCGAACGCCGGCACGGTCGGCCCGAAGATCACCACGGTCGGGGTCCCCGTGGCGCTGGCAAGATGAAGCGGCGCCGAGTCGTTGGTGACCACTACGCCCGCGCGCTCCAGCACCGCCGCCGAGACTCGAAGCGGCAGCTCACCGACCGCGCTCGCGACCCGATCCGGGGCCGCGTCGATCAGCGTTTGGGCAATCGCTTGGTCCTCGGGCCCGCCGAGCACGACGATCCGGCCCCTCAGCAGCTTGATCAGCTCGGGGAAGGCGGTCCACCGTTTCGTCGCCCACACCGATCCCGGGGCCAGGGCCACGAACCCGTCGCCGATGCCGTGGCTCGCGAGCCAGGCGTAGGCGGCGGCGCGGTCGTCCTCGGTGATGGCCAGGTGGATCGGGGCCGCGTCGGCGGTCGAACCCGCCAGGGCGAGGAGGCGCTCCGCTTCGTGGCGGTCGGTCGGCCTAGGGACTCGGGTGGTGTAGAACCACCGCCCGCCGGCATCCGCGAACCCGATCCGCTCGGGGATCCCCGCCCACCAGGCGAGCAGGCCGCTACGCGACGAGCGATGAGGGAGAAAGACCCGGGCATACCGTCGCCGAGCCAGCCGATTCGCCATCCGCCGCCAACCGGCCCACCCCGCCTCGCGACCCCGCTTGTCATAGGTGAGCGCCTCGCGAACAGAGGGCAGCGTCTCGACCAGGGGCTCGGCGGCGGGGCGAACCAAGACATCCACCGGACCGAATCGGCGGGCGAGGGCGGCGAGGAGCGGCGTCGTCAACACCACGTCGCCCAGGAACGCGGTCTGCACGACGAGCGTCCCCCCCGGCGCGATCGCGACCGGTGGCTGGGAGTCGCTCCCGCCGATCAATCGTTGTCCACCTGAAGCACGGCCAGGAATGCCTCCTGGGGAATCTCCACCTGGCCGACCTGCTTCATCCGCTTCTTCCCTTCCTTCTGCTTCTCGAGGAGCTTCCGCTTCCGGGTGATGTCGCCCCCGTAGCACTTGGCCAGGACATCTTTCCGGAGCGCCGAGATCGTTTCCCGAGCGATGATCTTCGAGCCGATCGCCGCTTGGATCGCGACCGCGAAGAGCTGCCGGGGAATCAGCTCCTTCATCTTTTCGGCCACTTTGCGGCCCCACTCGTAGGCCTTGTCCTCGTGGATGATCACGCTGAACGCATCGACCTGCTCGGTGTTGATCAGCAGGTCGAGCTTGACCAGGTCCGAGGTTCGGTAGCCGGCCATCTCGTAGTCGAGCGAGGCGTAGCCTCGGGAGAGGGATTTCAGCCGATCGTAGAAGTCGAGCACGATCTCGCCGAGCGGAAAGTCCCAATGGAACTCGACCCGGCTCGGATCGATGAAGTGCATCCCGTTGTACACCCCGCGGCGGTCCTGGCCGAGCTTCATGATCGCCCCGATGTACTCGGCGGGCGAGACGATCCGCGCCTTGACGTACGGCTCCTCGATCCGCTCCCGGAGCCCGGCCTCCGGCAAAGTCGACGGGTTCTCCACCAGCATCATCGTGCCGTCGGTGAGGTAGACGTGGTACTCCACCGTCGGCACGGTGGTGATCAGCGCCAAGTCGAACTCGCGCTCCAGCCGTTCCTGGACGATCTCCATGTGGAGGAGCCCGAGGAACCCACAGCGGAAGCCGAACCCGAGGGCCTGGGACGACTCCGGCTCGTAGCTCAAGCTGGCGTCGTTGATCTGGAGCCGTTCGAGGGCATCGCGGAGGTCTTCGTACTGCTCGGTGGTGGTCGGGTAGATACCGGCAAACACCATCGATTTGACTTCACGGTACCCGGGCAGGAGCTCGACGGCGGGGTTGGCCGCATCGAGAATGGTGTCGCCAACCCGGGCGTCTCGCACCCCCCGGACGCTGGCCACCACGTAACCGACCTCGCCGGCCTCGAGTTTGTCCACTCGATGCTGCCCCAGGGCCGGGAAGCCGACTTCGTCGACCTCGTAGACATCCCCGCGGTGCGAGCCGAAGATGATCTTGGTCCCCTTCTGGACCGTCCCATCGACTACTCGTACCGTGGGCACCGCGCCTCGGTACCGGTCGTAATACGAATCGAAGACCAGCGCCCGGAGCGGCGCCTCCAGGTTGCCTCGCGGGGTGGGGCACCGAGCCACCACCGCCTCGAGGAGCTCGGGAATCCCGGTCCCTTCCTTGGCGGAGACGGCCAGGATCTCCTCGGGGAGCACCCCGATCAGCTCGCCGAGCTCCTCGGCCCGCCGGGCCGGTTCGGCGCCGGGCAGATCGATCTTGTTGAGGATGGGAATGATCTCGAGCCCGGCCTCCATGGCCAGGAAGAGGTTCGAGAGGGTCTGGGCCTGGACGCCTTGGGAGGCGTCGACCACCAGAATGGCGCCCTCGCACGCGGCGAGCGACCGGGACACCTCGTAGGTGAAGTCGACGTGGCCCGGGGTGTCGATCAGGTTCAGCTCGTACTCCTCGCCGTCCTTGGCCGTGTACGACATCCGGCAGGCGTTGAGCTTGATGGTGATGCCCCGTTCGCGCTCCAGATCCATGGTATCGAGGACCTGTTCGCGCATCTGGCGCTTGCCGAGCGTGCCGGTCGCTTCGATCAGTCGGTCGGCGAGGGTCGATTTGCCGTGGTCGATATGGGCGACAATGCAGAAATTGCGGATTCGGGACTGCTTCATGGCACCAATATAGTTGGCCGGAAGCCGTTTTCTTGGGCCCACTTAGCCAACCGGGGCGGGGTGGCCTTCGACCGCCCTGGCGGCTCCCGCCGAAGGGTTTCCGGGGCTACGTTCCTGGCACCGATCCTGGCCCAACGCCGCGGATCGTCACGCCACGAGGAACCCTCATGATTCGCCGGTTTGCCCCTCTGCTCCTGCTGGCGCTCGCGGCCTGTGGTGGTGCCTCCCGGACCGCCTCGCCGAACGATCAGCTCGCCGCCGACCTCGCCCGCCTCCTCGACACCACCCTGGCCCAGTCGCCGGAGGTGCCGGGGGTGATGCTCCGGGTCGAGGCGCCGACGTTAGGATTCGTCTGGACCAATGCGGTGGGCGTGTTCGACAAGGCCACCCAGGCGCCGCTGCGGCCCGAGCACACCGTCCGGATCGCGAGCAACACCAAGACGTACGTGGCCGCGGCCATCCTTCGCCTGGTCGAGGACGGCAAGCTGGGCCTCGATGATCCCATCGGCCGCCATGTGCTGGCCGCCTCGGTGGCCAAGCTCGAGGAGGACGGCTACGACGCGGGGGCCATCACCGTCCGGATGCTGCTACAGCATACCAGCGGCCTGTTCGACTACGCGATGTCCTCCGAGTTCCTGGACCGGGCCGGCTCCGATCCGACCCACCGGTGGACTCGCGCCGCGCAGGTGGCGTTCGCGGTGGATCACGGCGCTCCGTACGGCGCCCCCGGGGCGGTCTATCACTACAGCGACACCGGCTACATCCTGCTCGGCGAGATCCTCGAGACGGTGACTGGGCGGTCGATGGCGCGGGCGGTCCGCGATCTGCTCGAACTCGATCGACGCGGGATCCGGTTCACTTACTTCGAGACGCTGGATTCGGTGCCGCCGGGCACCCCGCCCCAGGCCCATCAGTATTTCGACTCGCTCGATGCCACCAAGTTCGACCCCTCGATCGATCTTTACGGCGGTGGAGGTCTCATCTCCAACCTGGAGAACCTGGCGAAGTTCTATCGCGCGCTGGTGCGCGGCGAGGTGTTCAAGCAGAAGGCCACCCTGGATACCATGCTGGTGATGTCCCCCCAAAGTCAGCAGGGCGGTGGCGGTGGATACGGGATGGGCATCGGGCGAGGCGAGACCGACGGAGTGGTCTGTTACGGCCATGGCGGCTTCTGGGGGACGGTAGCGCGGCACTGCCCCGCGATCGATCTCACGGTGGCGGCCGCCGTCAACCACACCTCCAGCGAGGCACTCCCGAAGGTCACCCTGGCGGCGATCCGCCTCGCGGCGGCGGCGATCGCGGCGAAGCAGTGACCTTGCCGCGGGCCTGGTCCTAAGGCCTTTGCTTGCCCCGTTGGCGAATCACCGCGGCGTCCTCGGCGTACTCGCGTTGGAGCAGGTCGAGCTCGGCGTCGATCATCGGCCGAGTCCACCATTCGCCCCGGATCATCAGGCCCCGGATCGTTCTCGTGTTGCGGATATCCCTCAACGGGTTGGCGTCCAACATTACCAGGTCGGCCCGAGCCCCCGGCGCCACGATGCCGAAGTCACCCTCCGCCCGGAGATAGCGGGCCGGCTCCGACGTGGCGGCGGTCAACGCCTGGTAAGGGGTCAGCCCGGCCTCGACGAATAGCGCCATTTCGCGATGGACGGTCAACCCCGTCGCGGAGATGTCCGTGCCGATCAGAAGGGGGGCGCCGGCGTCGCTCAACGCTTTGACGAGCCCGAGTCTGACCGTGCGGGTGCCGGTGATGCCGGCGCGTTCCCGGGGGCCGTAGAGCGAGTAGAGCCAATCGATGCCCGCCGGGATGGTCGGATGTTCCCATTTCACCGTTTCGCCCGTGGCTCGCGCTGGGCGGTCGAACTCGGTCACCGTGTTATCCCAGAGGGCCAAAGTCGGTACGTTCCAGACCTGGTATCTGGCGGTCAGTCGCGCCAGTTCGGCGATCTTGTCCGGGGTGCACCACGCCCACCCTTGATAGATGTCCGTGGCGACAGGGCGTAGTCTCGCGTCGAGGCCGGCGCAGGCCAGATCGTATCCGGTGAGATGCTCGATCGCTCGGAGACCCTTGCCGAGCGCCTCGGCGAGCGGGACGGACATCGGCACATGCGCCGCGACGGAAAGGCCGACCTCCGCGGCGGCGTTCATGACCGCGTCGAAGACCTCGGGACTCAAGGTCGAGTAGACCTTGACCAGGTCGTAGCCCTTGGCGGCCGTTTGGCGGACGAAGTCGGCCGCGACCGCCGGCGACTCGAACGACCGGGGCCCCGGAAACAGCGGTGGGGTACCGTCCATGACGCCCCACGAAGCGAAGATACGCGGGCCGAACAGGGTGCCTCGGTTGATGGCGTCCCGCGTTTCGAGGGTCGCCGGGCCGCCCGCGGGATCTCTCGCCGTCATCACCCCGAACATCAGGTATTGCCGCAGATTCTGGTTTCGCATCCGGATCCGGGTTTCGTCCCGACCATCGAACGCGAATCCGCCGAAATGATTGTGCATGTCGGCGAGTGCGGGTATCAGGTACTTGCCGGCACCGTCGATCGTGACCGCGGTACCCGGGGCGCAACGGGCGGCGGCGGGGCAGATGTCCGCGATCCGGCCGTCCTCAACGATCACGGTGTGATTCTCGAGGACGGAATCGGAGGTCATCGAAATCACGTTGACGTGTTCGATCGCGTAGCGGCGGGGCGATCCCGATCGCTGGCCGCTGGCGGTGCCAGCGGGGACGATCGAGGCGGCCGCGCCCAGGAGCACGATCGCCGACCTGGTGCTGAGCACGAGTGCCTCCTTGCCATGAACCCGTGGGATGGCGTCAAATGCCGGGGCGACCCGGTTCGCGGTGTCGGCTGGAAGATAGGGATTCATCGCGGGCGAATCGAGACGGGCTCCGCCAACCCCGGCGGCCCGACTACATTCCGGCCTCGATGCCCTCGCCCCAACACGGCTTCTCGAAACACGACCTCGGCATGGTGGTGGTCTCCCTCATCTGGGGGGCCAATTTCTCCGCCAACAAGTACGGCGTCAGCGCGATGCCGCCATTGGCGTTCGCCGCGATTCGGTTCACGATGGCCAGTATCCTCCTGTATCTCGTCGTGGCGCTCATCAAGCCCGGCCGCCCGATTCCCGCCGCGGTCGGATGGCGTCTCGCCGGGCTCGGCGTGGTCGGCAACACCCTGTACCAGGTCTTCTTCATGCTGGGGCTGGTGACGACCAGCGCGATCAACGCCTCGCTGATCATGGCCGCGCTCCCGGCCGCGGTCGCGGTCCTCGCCCTTCTCTTCGGTGTCGAGCGGGTCACCCCGCGGATCTGGATCGGGATCGCGGTGGCGACCGCGGGGGTCGTCTTGGTCATCGCGGCCAAGGGCATCGCCTTCTCGGCCGCTACCGTCGTCGGCGATCTGCTGGTGCTCGCGGCCGTGGTCTGCTGGGCGTCGTTCACGGTCGGGGTGCGTTGGGTGGGGCGAGGTCAGGATCCCATTCGGGTCACCGCCATTACCGTCATCGGCGGCACCCCGGGGCTCATCCTGGCCTCGCTACCCACGATCGGGCAGGTTCACCTCACCGAACTCGGCGCCGGCGCCTGGGTCGCGATTCTCTACTCGGGGATCTTCGCGATCGTGATCGCCTACCTGCTGTGGAGCTACGCGGTCCAAAGCATCGGCGGAAGCCGCACCGCGATCTACAACTGCGTGATTCCCGTCGTCGCGGCCGTGGTCGCGTGGATCCTGCTTGGCGAGCGACTCCACCTCTCCCAGCTCGGGGGCGCCCTGCTCGTCATCACCGGGGTGCTGATCAGCCAGGGAGTGGGCCGCCGGCCGACCCGACCGGCCGATCCGGTGCCGGTTCCCGAACCCTGACGTGGGCCGATTCTCTCGGCACGACGTCAATCTGGTGATCGTCTCGCTGATCTGGGGCGGCAACTACAGCCTTACCAAAATGGCCTTGGGCCACGTCTCCCCGGTCTCGTTCGCGGGGCTTCGGTTCGCCCTCTCGACGGTCCTCCTCTGGGTCATGGTGTGGGCCCTCCGACAACACGGCCCGATCAGTCGCCCCGCCGTGCTCAAGCTGCTCGGGTGGGGCGTGGTGGGTCACACCCTCAATCAGCTCGCCTTTCTCTCCGGTCTCCAACTGACCACCGCCACCAACAGCGCGGTGATCTTCGCCAACCTGCCGCTCGTCGTGGCCGTCCTTGGCATGGCCACCGGCGTCGAGCGGCCCCGCCCCCGGGTGTGGGGCGCGATCGTGCTGGGCGTAGTCGGCGTCCTCGTCGTGGTCGGGGCCAGGGGGTTTCACTTCTCCGGCGAGACGCTTCGAGGCGATCTGCTCAACGTCGGCGGGCTCCTCTTCTGGGCGATCTTCACCGTCGGGGTTCGGCAGTCGGCGTTGGGACTCAACTCGGCGCAAGTCACCGCCCTCACCCACCTGGGGGGAACGCCGGGGCTCCTCGCGCTGGCGATCCCTGGCTTGGTGGCGGGACCGTCGCTGCTCGAGCTCCACCAGTCGGTCTGGGTCTCGCTGTTGTACTCGTCGCTGCTGTCGAGCGTGGTCGCGGCGGTGCTGTGGACCCGGAGCCTCAAGGCACTGGGCGGCAACCGGACCGCGCTCTACAACTGCATTACCCCGGTGTTCGCGAGCCTCTCGGCGTGGGCCCTTCTCGGGGAGCGGCCGGTGCCGATGCAGGCGGTCGGGGCCGCGCTCGTCATCGGCGCGGTGCTGCTGTCTCGCGCCCCCGCGGAGGAAGTCGAGAGCTGACCGACTCGCCAGCAAACGCCCCCGCCGGTAGCTTCCCTCGCTAAGCCCGTTCCCATTCCCTCAGTGGGGTCGACCGATTCATGGCCACTCGTTCCGCGCGCTCCCTACTTCTCGCTCTCGGCCTGCTCCTCCTGGCCGGACCGATCGCCGCTCAGACCCTGCTGCTGCGCCAGCCATCGGTCAGCGAGCGACACATCGCCTTCGCCTACGCCAACAACATCTGGGTCGTTGACAGGACCGGCGGGGACGCTAGACGGGTCACCAGCTATCATGGCCAGACCGCGGACCCCTCCCTTTCGCCCGATGGCAAATGGGTGGCGTTCACGGGTGAATACGGCGGGACGGGGTCGGTCTACGTCGTGCCGGTCGAGGGCGGCGAGGCGCGACGCCTCACCTGGCACCCCTCCGGCAGTCAGGTGACCGGATGGACGCCGGATAGCCGACGGGTGGTATTCGCCTCAGACCGCACGGCCGCCAACGGCGGGATCACCAACTTCTGGACCGTCTCGATCGACGGCGGCGCCGAGACGCCGATGGCGATTCCGCGCGGGAGCGCCGGTTCCCACAGCGCCGATGGCCGGCGATTCGCCTACGTGATGCCCAACATCTGGGATCCCGAATGGCGTAACTACCGAGGCGGCCAGGCCCGTCCGATCTGGATCGCGGACCTCGCCAGCCTCGACGTCGAGCGGCCGGCGTGGACTGATAGCCGCGACGTGAGCCCGGTGTGGCTCGGCGAAACGGTCTACTTCCTCTCCGATCGCGATTTCCTGATGAACATCTGGTCCTACGACCCCCGGACCAAGCGCACCGCCCAGGTCACCCGATTTACCGACTACGACATCAAGTCGCTCGCCGCCGGCGGCGGGGCCCTGGTGTTCGAGAAAGGCGGCCGGATCTTCTTGCTCGACCCCCGGACCGGCCGGTCGGAAGCGGTGAACATCACCGCCCGGGGCGATTTCCCGTGGCTCGTGCCCCAGTGGAAGGCGGTCGACCGGTTGGTTTTCAACGCCGCCCTGTCGCCGACCGGCAAGCGGGCCGTCATCGAGGCCCGGGGAGAGATCTTCTCGGTTCCAGCGGAGAAGGGTGATTGGCGCAACCTGACCAACACCGCGGGCGTGGCCGAGCGGGAGCCGGCCTGGTCGCCGGATGGGAAGTGGATCTCCTGGTTCAGCGACAAGAGCGGCGAGTACAAGCTGGTCATCGCGGCGGCCGACGGGGCCACCGCGCCTCGGGAGATCACCCTCGCGTCGCCCACCTTCTATTTCACCCCGAGCTGGTCGCCGGATTCGAAGAAGATCGTCTTCACCGACACCCACCTCGGACTCTGGGTGGCCGACGTCGCCACCGGCACGGTGGTCAAGGCGGACAACGATCAGTGGATGGTGCCCGAGCGCTCCCTCAATCCGGTCTGGAGCCCCGATTCGAAGTGGCTCGCGTACGCCAAGCGGTTGCCGACCCAGCTCCACGCGATCTTCCTCTACGATGTGGCCGCGGGCCGAGCCCACCAGGTCACCGACGGGATGGCGGACGCCGTCTGGCCGGCATGGGACGCGTCGGGCAAGTACCTAGCCTTCCTCGCGTCGACCAACTTCGGGCTCAATACCAGTTGGCTCGAAATGCAGTCGTACGACCGCCCGGTCACCCGTTCGCTCTATCTCACCGTCCTCGCCAAGGCCGACCTCTCGCCGCTCCTGCCCGAGAGCGACGAGGAGGCCGTTGCCGATACGACCAAGCCGGCCGAGAAGAAGGACTCCGCGGCCGGGAAGCCGTCGGTGACGGTCGACCTCGATGGGATTCAGAACCGGATCGTGGCCGTCGACCTGCCGGCGCGCGACTACGCGATGCTCCGGGCCGGGTCGGCGGGGACCTTCTTTTTTCTCGAGCCGATCCCCGCGACCGGCGCGAGCAGAGGTCCTCCGGCGGGGAACACCCTGCACCGGTGGCGGCTCAAGGATCGGAAGGCGGCCAGCTTTGCCAGCGGCGTGCAGGCCTACCGGGTTTCCGCCGACGGGAAGAAGGTGCTCTACCGCGCCATCCCGGGCACTTGGCACATCGGCGACGGCGAGGGTCCGCCGCCAGCGGCGGGGGCCGGGGCGATCAACGTCGCCGCGATCCGGATGCTGGTGGACCCGAAGGCCGAGTTCCGCCAGATGTTCGACGAAGGCTGGCGGTTCCAGCGTGATTTCCTCTACGTGCCGAACCTGCACGGGGCCGATTACGTCAAGACCAAGGCCCTCTACGCCCCGTTCATCGATCACGTCCGCCACCGTTCCGACTTGGTCTACCTCCAGGATGTCCTCGGTGGCGAGGTGGCCGTCGGCCACTCGTTCGTCTTCGCCGGCGACCGTCCGGAGGTGCCTAACGCCAATTCCGGACTGCTCGGCGCCGACTACCAGATCGTCGACAACCGCTATCGGATCGCCAAAATTCTCGGTGGTGAGCGGTGGAACCCGGACACCCGGGCGCCATTGGCGGCGCCCGGGCTCGGCGTCGCGGTCGGGGACTACCTGGTCGCGATCAACGGGGTCGAGCTGACCGCCCGCGACAACATCGACCGGCTCCTCGAAGGCACCGCCAACCGGCAGATCAGCATCTCGGTCAACGCCCGGCCGGCGCTCGAAGGGGCCCGACGGATCACGGTCGTCCCGGTGAGAAACGAGGCCGCGCTGCGGCTCTTCGATTGGGTCGAGGGCAATCGCCGCAAGGTCGACCAGCTCTCGGGCGGCAAGCTCGCCTACGTCTACCTGCCGAACACCGGCGGCGGTGGCTACACGTTCTTCAATCGGTACTTCTTCGCCCAGCAGGATCGGTCCGGCGCGGTCATCGATGAGCGGTTCAACGGCGGCGGGTCGGTGGCCGACTACATCGTCGAGCTGCTCAACCGGCCGCTCCAGGGCTACTTCAACAACCCGGTCGGCGATCGGCGGCCGTTCACCACGCCGGCCTCGGGGATCTGGGGCCCCAAGGTCATGCTGATCAACGAGAGCGCCGGCTCCGGCGGCGACATGCTGCCGTACATGTTCCGGCAGATGAAGATCGGCCCGCTGATCGGGACCAAGACGTGGGGCGGGTTGGTCGGGATCTGGGACACGCCGCCGTTGATCGACGGGGGCGCGATGCTCGCCCCCCGGGGCGGGTACTTCGACCTGTCGGGCAAGTGGGCGGTCGAGAACGAGGGCGTGGCGCCGGATATCGAGGTCGAGATGACCCCGAAGGACGTCGCCGCCGGGCGCGATCCCCAGCTCGAGCGGGGCGTCCAGGAGGCGCTGCGGCTGCTCCGCGAGAACCCGGTCGTCCTGAAGCCGGAACCGGCCCCGCCGATCCGGTCGCGGCGGCCCGGCCCGCCCTGAGCGGCGGTTTCTCATCGGGTCGTCATCGATCTGACATCAACTCGCCGCGGGCGAGACATCTCCCTGGGGAAGATTGGTTGGTAACCATCTCCAGGGAGGACGCCGATGTTACGCCTGCTGGTCGAATCCGGCCCCCGCCGTGCCCGGTCCGGCGCTCAAGTGGTTTTCTCCATCACCTGTCATGTGGCCCTGGGCGTCGGCGCGATCGAAGCGACCCGACGCCCGCCCGGTGACCCTCCGTCCCGGATCGTCGACACCATCCACATCCCGCTCGCCCCCGTCGATGAGCCGGTGCGGCGGGTGGCGACGGGTGGACCGGCGAGCCCCCTATCGATCCCCGTCGTCGCCCCGATCTCCGTGCCCGTGCCGACGACCCCGCTCGACGGGATCCCGCCGGCCGAGCCCGGCGCGGCCATTGACCCCAGTCGTTTCGTGCTCGGACCGGCCCCGTGTTCCACCGATTGCTCGGCGCCGACGCCGAGCACGGACCAAGCCTTCATCGAGGCCGCCGTGGACGAACCGGCTCGCGTCATTCACCAGCCAGCGCCCGAGTACCCCCCGGTGCTCAAAGCGGCCGGCATCGAGGGTCGGGTGGTGCTCGAATTCGTGGTGGACACCTTGGGCGCGGTGGAGCGGTCCAGCATCCGGGTCGTCGAGCCGGGGCAGAGGGGGTTCGAGGAGAGTGCCCAACGCGCCGTGTTAGGCGCCCGGTTTGCCCCGGCCCGGATCCGCGGGCAGCCGGTCCGGCAGCTGGTCCGGCAGGGGGTCGGGTTTCGGATCCAATAAAAACTGATTGCCGACTCCGCCAGACCCGGCGATCTTCCATTCGCCTCCGCGAAAGCCGGGCCCGATGACTGGTGACCTCCAGCCGCTTTTCGTGCCGACGATTGAGCAGATCGATCGGGAGCGAACCAACGCCAGCCGCACCGAAGCGGCGGCTCGGGCCTGGCGGTGGCAACTGGGGCGGCTCGCAGCCGGGTGCGGGGCGGGGTATCTCGCCGGGGTTGCTGTGGCGGCCGCGGGGATGGCGGCCGACGGAGAGCGCCTCGGATGGGCCTTGGTGCGGGGCGGCCAATTCCTGGCGGTGGTGCTACCCGTGGGTCGGGCACTCCTCTGGTGGGTCGACGCCTCGGCGCGGGGGGATGTCTAGCCCTGAACGGTCGCTCGGATCCACCCCGGACGACCCGCCAAGGACACCGCACGTCGTCACCAACCCGTGAACGTCTTGTCATCCCGACGTCGCCAGCCTGCCATCAATCCACGCTACCGTTGAACCAGGCACTCATCCCGGAGTGAGCATGGCTGGCTCGACAGCGTCCGACGGAGGGCTCGAGGCGCAGCCCAACGTCCTCCCCATGATCGACATTCTGCTCGTGATGATCGTGGTCTTCATGATCCTGAACGCGCAGGTGCGCCACGCCATCCCGGTCCAGCTTCCTCCCGCGACGTCCACGCCCGGTGTGGCGGCTCCCCAACTCGTCCTCGAGCTCGGCGCCGACGGCAGCTTCCGGCTCAACTCGCAGCCGGTGCCGGCAGGCACGCTCGAAGCCGTGCTCCAGGCGGCGTTGCAAGGCCGGCCCAACCGACTCCTCTTCATTCAGGCGGCGCCGGGCCTGACCTATGCGGCGGTGATCACCGCGATGGACCGGGCCCGCGGGGCAGGGGCCGAGGTGATCGGCTTGGTGCCCCGGGGCGCGATGCGGGCTGTCACGCCGATCGGGTTCCGTTGAGCGGCCCCGGCTCCGGGAGGGCGACCTACGGGACCGTTAGGCGGCGCCCTGGAGTCCACGGCGCCCCGGCGGCCTCCAAGTCGGCTTCGAGCCGGGTGAGCACGCCGTCGAGCAGCTGAACCAGCTCGGCCCCGACCGTCCGAAACTCGGTAGCCGCCACCTCGATCGCCCGCCGCTGGGTGGCGGTCGGCGTCTGGCGGGTTTCCCAGTGCCCGCCGATCACCCCGTTCACCCGACCCTCGATCGAGGCGACCGGGGACTCGTCGAGGCGGTTTCGGGCCGGATCGCCCCGGAGCCGCAGGTCGAGGCTGGCCAGCGCCCGCGTCGCCGAGTCCATCCGGGCCATGAGGGCCAAATCGGCCCGCGGCGCCTGGAGTAGCGCCGCCCGCATGTGGCGAAGCCGATCCTTCGCCCGATCGAGGGCACTCGCCGCCCCGTTCACCCTCCGGGCCAGCTCGGCCGTCTCCTGCTGGAAGGCCGCCACCACGTTGTAGTCGGTACCCGGCAGCGCGTTGGGCACCGGCTTGACCTCGAAGCTTTGTGGCGATCCCAGCCGCCGCGCGCCGCTCGCCGAGACGATCATCAACTCCGCCGTGTACCGGCCGGGGGCGACCAACGCGCCTAACGGTCGGCCGGCCCACGGCGGCTGGAAACCCGCCGGGGTGAAATCGATCGGGCCCGGTGGCGGACCTCGGAGGTCCCACGCCACCCGATGAAGCCCCGCGGTGGCCGGTCCCTCGACCCACCGAACCGGCCGGCCGGCCTGATCGGCGATCCGGACCAGGACCCGGGGCCCCGTCTCCAGGGTCTCGGTCCGGAGCCGCTCGAAGCCGGGGAAAGGCGCGTCCTTGGCGGCGTCCCTGAGGGCTCGCTCCGCGATCTCGCGCCGCTCCCGCTCGGTGGTGGGCACCTCCCGGATATGGTAGGTCAGGAGCGCGCCTAACGGCGGGTTCGGGGCGGTGAAGTCGTCACTGCCGGCCTCGGGGCGGCCGGAGGCCTGCCCCGGCCGATACGGCACGAACCACCAGGCGTCGCGGACCGGGAACAGCGCCGCCTCCGCGGCAAGCGCGCCTCCGGCGAACTCCCGCAGCGGGCTGTAGTCGTCGAGCAGGTAGACGCCCCGCCCGAAGGTGGCGCCGACCAGGTCGTTGTCGCGCCGGTGGACCTTGAGGTCGCGGAACGGAATGGTCGGCACCCCGCCGCTGAGCTTGATCCAATGGGCGCCTCGGTTGACGGTGAAGAACACCCCGGACTCCGTGCCCGCGAACATCAGGTCCGGCTTCACGTGATCCTGCTGTATGCTCCAGACGATGCTGCCCTTGGGGAGATTCCCCGCGATCGACCGCCAGGTTCGCCCGCCGTCGGTGGATTCGAAGAGGTAGGGGGTGAAGTCGCCGATCTTGTGGGCATCGGCCGCGACGTATACGGTCCGGGCATCGAAGAGCGAGGCCTCGACGTCGTTGACGAACGACAACGGGGGCAGCGGCAGCGGTGCCGCCCGGGTCCAGGTCCGGCCGCCGTTCTCGGTCACCTGAATCAACCCATCGTCCGTCCCGACGGTCAGCACCCCGGCCTGGACCGGCGACTCGGTGATCGCGGTGAGGGTCGCGTACTTCGACATGGCGCCATTGTCGTGGAGCGCGTCGACGCTCCAGACCCGACCCATGAAGCGGCGCTCGTACCGACTCACGCCCAGGGTCAGGTCGCCGCTGATCGCGGTCCACCGATGGCCCCGATCCTCGCTCATCCACAGCCGCTGGGAGCCGAAGTAGATCCGATCGGCCCCGTGGGGGCTGACCAGGATCGGCGAGTCCCAGTTCCACCGCTCCGCCGGATCGCCCGGCTCGGGCTCGGGGCGGATGCTCAACAACTCGTCGTTGCGGCGGTCCTTCCGATAGAGGTTCCCCTCCTGGGTCATCAGGTAGAGGATGTTGTCGTCCCGCGGATCGATCGCGACCCCGTATCCGTCGGCGCCTAACGGCACGTACCAGTCCTGATTGCGGATCCCGTCTTCGTTGAGGGTCCGAGCCGGCCCGTGGAGGGTGCCCTGGTCCTGGGCGCCCACCATGACGTGGTAGAAGGGGACGGTGTTGGAGAGGGCCACCTTGTAGAACTGGGACAACGACAGGTTGGGGACGAAGCGCCAGGTCCGGCCCTCATCGAAGCTCTCGTAGATACCGGTGTCGGTGCCCGCCAGGAGATGCTGGCCGTCGGCGGGGTCGATCCAAAGAGCGTGATTGTCGCTGTGTTTGTCGTGGCCGGTTTCGAGGTAGTCGAAGGTGGCCCCGCCGTCCCGGGTCACGTGAAAGAACACGTCCATCTGGTAGACCCGGGCCGGATCGGTCGGCGACGCTTCGATCTCCTGGTAGTAGTGGGGTCCGGTGCCGCCCGAGATGTACCCGTTCCGCCGCTCCCAGCTCTCCCCCTTGTTGGTCGAACGGTAGAAGCCTCGCTCCTTATCGTGAGCTTCGATGGTCGCGTAGACGAGATTCGGGTCGGCCCCGGTGACCGCGAGCCCGATCTTGCCCATGTCGCCCGCCGGCAGGCCACTGGTGATTCGCCGCCACGTTGTGCCGCCGTCCGTCGATTTGTAGATCCCCGACGTCGGCCCGCCCGCGAGGAACCCCCACACGTGCCGGCGTCGCTGGTAGGCCGCCGCGAAGACGACGTTCGGGTTGCTCGGGTCGAACTCGAGGTCGGTGACGCCGGTGTCCTCGTCGATCTGCAGCACCTTAGTCCACGTCACCCCTCCATCGGTGGTCCGATACACCCCCCGTTCGCCGCCCGCCGCCCAGAGCGGCCCCTCGGCCGCGACCAGGACGACGTTCCCGTCCTTCGGGTGCACCAGGATCCGACCGATGTGCTCCGAGGCGCCGAGCCCCATCCGCTGCCAACTCCGCCCACCGTCTCGGCTCCGATAGACCCCGTCGCCCCAGCCGACGTGCCGGCCGCTGACGTTCTCCCCGGTCCCGACCCACACCACCTCGGGGTTGGTCGGGTCCAAGGTGATCTCGCCGATCGAGTACGACGGTTGCTGCTCGAACAGCGCCGTCCAGGTGGTGCCGGCGTTGGTCGTCTTCCACACCCCGCCCGACCCCGCCGCGACGTACCAGGTGCTCTTGGTGATCGGATGGACCTCGATGTCGGCGATCCGTCCGCTCATCAACGCCGGCCCGATGGCCCGAAACGTCAGGGCCTCCGCGGCCTGGCGCGCCCTCGCGGTGTCGGCGAGTTGGGCCGCGGCCGGGATGGCCAGGGTGACCGAGACCAACATCAGGAGCGGCAGACGGCGGGTCATCGCGAGCCTCGTACTTCCTCGAGGCGGGCCACCGCCCGCCGCAAATGGGGAATGACGATCGAGCCCCCGACCACGAGCCCGATCGAAAACGCCTCGTGCATTTCCGGATCGGTGACGCCTTCTTCGGCACAACGCGCCACGTGATAAGTGATGCAGTCATCACACCGAAGCACCAGCGACGCCACCAGGCCGAGCAGCTCCTTCGTCTTGCCATCGAGCGCGCCGGCTTCGTACGCGCGGGTATCGAGGTTGAAGAACCGGTTGGTCGTCAGATTGCCAGCCGCGAAGATCTTCTCGTTCATCGCCGAGCGGAAGTCGTTGAACTCGGCGAGCGTCTGATGGTCGTGGCTCATCTCAGGGCACCTGGTCCTTGGGTTGCACGATGGCCTGGTAGCTCCCCGGGTTCCATTTCGGGCGCTCGGAGCGGTTGGCCACCACCTGCCCCAACTGATACACCAGCCTGAGGATCCGGGCCTCCTTCTCGGCGTCGATCTTGTCCGGTGTATCGGTCACCGCGTGGTAGTCCTCGTGGAGGCCGCTGGTGAAGAACAGGACCGGCACGCCCCGGAGCGCGAAGTTGTAGTGATCGGACCGAAAGTAGAGCCGCTCGTCGGGCCAGAGGTCGTCGACCGCGGTCAGCCGGAGGTCGGGGTGGGCCGCCGTCACCTCGTTCAGCGTGGTGCCGAGGTCGGAGTGCTTCATCCCGATCGCGACGATGGTGTCTTTCCAGTTCCGGCCGATCATGTCCATGTTGAAGTTGGCCACGATCGAGCGGATCTCCACCGGCGGTGCCTTGGCGAAGACGTCGCTTCCCCAGAGCCCTTTCTCCTCCCCGCTCACGCCAAGAAAGATCAGCGACCGCTTCGGCCGCGCGCCTGGCGCCGAGAACGCCTCCGCCAACTCGATGAGCCCCGCCGTCCCGGAGGCATCGTCGTCGGCGCCGTTGCAGACGTTGTCGGCCGCATCCGCCCCCTTGCAGTCGGACCCGACGTGGTCCATGTGGGCGGAGAAGACGAGGTATTCGTTTTTGAGCAGCGGATCGGTTCCCTCGATCATCCCGGCGACGTTGGGCGCCGTCGCCGAGGCGATCACCGTGTCGCGCACGGTCGCGGTGAGCGACCAGTCGGCGGCCGGCACCGCGGTCGGGGTGGTGACGGCGCGGAGCTGGTCGAACTGGGCCTTCGCGTCGGGGACTTGGGCGTAGATCGCGCTGTCCAGGACCGCCATCACGGCGGCGCGGGAGGAGCCCTCACCGACCGTCACCTGATCGGTCGGACCGCCGCCGGCCATGTTGGCGAAGATCGCTGGCTGATTGACCACCATGATGACGGTGGTGACGCCGGCCGTTATCAGCTGCTGGACTCCTCGTTCCGCCCCCGCTGGAAGGCCCCGGCTCCAGTCGGCGATCCAGACCACGGCCTGGCCTTTGAGCGAAGCCGCCGTCGCGCTATCGATCCCACCACCGAGAAGGGTCACCGGTGAAGTGCCGCTGTCTGGCCGGCCGAATAGAACGGCCACCTGCTTGCCCAGCGCCAAGGTGATGGCCTGGCCGGGGCCGGTGAATTGCAGCGACGAGCCTTCGACGAGCAGGCGCCGGGTCGTGATCGGAAAGGTGGTCACCAGGGCCGGATTGGTGCCGGCCGGCTTCAGGCCGAGCCGTTTGAACTCGCCGGCCACGTACTGCGCCGTCAGGTCGAGCCCTCGGCTCGGGGTGTCCCGGCCGCCCATCGAGTCGTGGGCGATGAGATTGATGTGCCGACGGACATCGGCCTCGGTGATCGTCTTGGCTCCGCCGGCGACGACCGCCGTTTGCGCAGGGGCCACGGTCGGGACGACGGCGGCAGCGAGGAAAGCGACGAGCGACTTCACTCCGGGACTCCGCGAGAAGGACGGCGGGGCCGTCTGGGCGGAATGCCCGATTGCCGCGCGCCGTCGAAACTAACCGATCGGGGGGTCGGCCGGGGCCGGCGGCGGTGGGGTTGGCGCGGGGGTTGGCGGAGGGGTCGGGGGCGTCGGTTTGGGAGGCGCTGGCGGCTTCCGGCGTTTGAGCTGGGGCTGGAGCGGCTTGGGCTCCGCCGGTTTCGGCTTCGGCGGGTTCGGGGCCGGTGGGGGCTCCTGGGCCATCGCCGTCGCACCGACCGGATCGCAATCGCCGGGTCGGCCAGTCGTGCCCAGCAAGACGGCACTCGTCAGGAACACCCGCCACATCACCCGGCTCACGACACCCATCCTCCCCTCGGTTCGATCGAAAACACCAGCAGGCGACGTGCCATCCGGGGCGGGGAAGCTAAGCCCTTGGGGTCGGAGCGGATAGCTGAGCGGCCCAAGTGCCCCTTCGGAGAAATGTGTCCTCGAAAGGGGACACTTCTTTGTTCTCGTTGACTCTCCTCGTCCGCGCCCGTACGTTGCCCCGCCTATGTCCGCGACCGCCCGCGCCGGCCACCGGCTCGATCTGCTCGATCCGATGGAAGTGGCGCGCCTGGGCGGAATCGAAGTGCTGACCGAAGAGATCGTCGAGGGGTTCCTCGCCGGCCTCCACCGATCTCCCCGCCGGGGCTTTTCCGTCGAGTTCGCCGAACACCGGGCCTACCAGCCGGGGGATGAAGTTCGCTACATCGACTGGAAGATTCTCGGTCGCAACGACCGCCTGTTCGTGAAGCAGTTCGAGGAGGAAACCAACCTCCGGGCGATGGTGGTCCTCGACATCAGCCGGTCGATGGGTTGGTCCGGCGACCCGGCCAATCGACTGACCAAGCTGGAGTACGTCCGCCGACTGGTCGCGGCCATGGTCCTGGTGCTGCTCCGGCAGCGCGACGCGACCGGCTTGATCACCTTCGATGACCAGATCCGCTCGGTGACTCCGCCCCGGGCACGTCGCGCCCACTGGCACCAGTTGCTCGGCGTGCTTCACCGAACCGAGGTCGGGGCCCAGACCGCGGCCGAGCCGGCGCTCCGAAGGGTCATGGACCAGCTCCGCCGGCGGGGGCTGGTGATCTTCGTGTCGGACCTCCTCCTCGATCGGGATCTGGCGATCAAGGCCCTTCGGTTTCTCCGACACCGCGGCCACCAAGTCCTCGTACTGCACGTCATGGATCCCGCGGAGATCACGTTAGGCGGCCCGGCCGAGGCCCGGTTCGAGGACCCCGAGACCGGCGATCACGTCACCATTCGTCCCGCCGACTGGGCCTCGGTCTACGCCAAGACGGTCGAGGGCGCGGTGCACGACTGGCGGCTCGCCTGCCGGCGTCACGGGATCCACTACGAGCGGGTCGTCACCGACACGCCGTTCGGCCTCGCCTTGCGGCAGGCGTTGGTCCGTTCCACCCACCTGGCCTGAACGATGAGCTTCGCCGCGCCTTGGGCGCTCCTCGGGCTGACCATGGCCGGGATCCCCATTCTGCTTCACCTCTTGGCCCGGCGGGAACCGCCCACGGTGGCGTTCCCGGCCACCCGCTACCTCGCCGACGCCGCCCGACTCCACCAACGCCGACTCCAGCTCCAGCACCTCCTCCTCCTCATCCTCCGCACCTTGCTCGTCATCGCCATCGTGTTGGCCGCCGCCGGCCCGAGCTGGCCCACCGCCGGGATCGGCTCGCACGCCCCGACGGCGCTGGTATTGGTGGTCGACAACTCGCTGTCGAGTGGGGCGATCGAGCGCGGTGTCCCGGCGCTCGACGGAATCAAGGCGGCGGCCCGCGGGGTCCTCGATCGGGCCACTCCGGAAGATCGACTCTGGTTGATCACCGCCGACGGGGCGGTGCTGCCGGGAGGCGGGGAACAACTCCGCCGCCAGGTCGACAGCCTGACCTCGCTCCCCCGCCGTCTCGACCTCGGCACCGCCGTCGAGCTCGCCAACGCGGTCTTGACCGACGCCGACCGTCCCGGCGAGATCGTGGTGGTCTCCGACCTCCAACGCTCGGCCCTGGCCGGAGCGCGTCAGACCACGCCGATGGTGGTGCTTCGGCCCGCCCACATGCCGATCACCAACGCCGGAATGTCCGATCTGGCGCTCGGCGCCCAGCCGTGGGGCCCCGACGGTGGCACGGTTCGGCTCCTGATGGGCGGCGCGGGCGACGAAGCCCGGCCGGTCTCGGTAGCCACCCCGGATCGGCCCCCGAAACAGCTTCTGATCCGGCCCGGCGGCCAGGGGAGCCTCAAGGTCGCCGGCCTGACGCCCGGGTGGACCACCCTCGAGGCGATCCTCGACCCCGACGAGCTCCGTGCCGATGACCGTCGCGCCGCCGCGGTCCGGGTCAGTCCCGCCGCGCGGGTCAGCTGGCCCTCGGACGATCGCTTTCTCGCCACCGCGGCCGAGGTGCTCGCTCAGAACGGTCGGATCGCGCCCGGCGCCGAG
The DNA here is from genome assembly GCA_046160105.1 of Gemmatimonadales bacterium. Classification (GTDB taxonomy): domain Bacteria; phylum Gemmatimonadota; class Gemmatimonadetes; order Gemmatimonadales; family GWC2-71-9; genus SHZU01. Next base: position 452,235 of record JBJXGT010000014.1, read on the forward strand.
GTCACGCTTGGATCGTTAGGCGGTTCGGCGGCGGTGGTCCTGCCCCCGGCCGACCCGGCCCGGCTCGGAGCGGTCAATCGGGCCCTCGCGGCCCGCGGATCGCGGTGGCGGTTCGGCGATCTCGACCTGACCCCGTCGGCGATCGACAGTGGGCCGTGGCTGGCGCGGGAGCGGGTCGCCCGGCGTCATCGGCTGGTGTTTCAGGGCGGGGCGCCGTCGGACGTGCTGATCACCGCGGGCGGCCAACCGTGGGCGGTTCGCTCGGGGCGAATCGTCCTGGTCGCGAGCCGGCTCGATCCCGACTGGACCACGCTGCCGTTGTCGGCGGCGTTCCTGCCCTTCATCGATGCGATGGTGAACCGGGCGGCCCGCGGTGAGCTGGCCAGCTTGAGCGGGGCACCTGGCGATCCGGTCCTGGTGCCCGATCGGGTTACCGAGCTCGCCGCCGGCACCGAGCGATGGCGGGTCGAAGGCGGCGCCGCGTTCCGACCGCCCCGTCTCGGCGTCTACTACCTCCTCGCCGGTCGTGACACCATCGGGACCCTGAGCGTGAATCCCGATCCCCGCGAATCGGACCTGGTCCGCGCCGGCGACGCCGAGGTGCTGGGTCTCTGGCCGAGGGCGCGCCTGGCCGATTACGACCAGGCCGCCGAGCTGGCCTTCCGGGCCGGGGCCCGGAGCGATCTCCGCGGCCCGCTCCTCTGGCTCGCCGCCATCCTCGCGTTAGGCGAGCTCCTGTTGGCCAGCGTTCGCCGCCGCACCGGGTGATGCTCGAGCCGATTCTCGACGCCTTCGCCCGGACCGGCTTCGCCCGGGATCTCGGCGAGCGACTCCCCGCCACCGGCACTGTCCTCCGCCTCGGTGGCTTGCCGGGCTCGAGCCCGGCCGTGCTGGCCGCCTGGCTCGCCCGCGAGCGGCCGACCCGCCGGTTCGCCATCGTCGCCACCACGCCGGCCGACGCCGAACGGTGGCTCACCGATCTCAATCAGCTCACCGACCGCAAGGTCGCCTTGTACCCCCAGCGCGAGGCCCTCGGCGAAGAGGAACACCACCTCGAGATCGCCGGCGAGCGCGCCGAGACACTCGAAGCGCTGCTGACGGGGGCGCTCACCTTCATCGTCACCACCGCCCGGGCCACCGCGGAGCGCACCGCGGTGCCGGCCATGCTCGAGGCCCTCCGCCTCGACCTCCGCCGGACCGAAGCGTTCCCGCCGCGACAGGCCGCCGAGCGGCTCGAGTCGATGGGATACGACAAGGTGCCGACCGTGACAGAGGTCGGGCAGTTCAGCCTTCGAGGCGGGATTCTCGACGTCTACGGCTTCGGGATGGCGGCGCCGACGAGAATCGAGTGGTGGGGCGACGTGGTCGAAAGCCTTCGCAGTTTCGATCTGACCACCCAGCGCTCCGGCCCGGTGGTCGACGCGGTGAGCGTGCTCCCGATCAAGGCGACCGCCGGCCTGGTCACCGCGGGGGGGCCCGCGGTGCGCCGATCGCTCTTCGAGCTGCTCCCCGCCGACGCCCTGGTGCTGGTCGATTCGGTGACCGCCAACGTGGAAGAGGTGACCCGGGCCTGGCGGGAGGCGGAGCATCATCTCGAAGTGGCCCGGCGGTTAGGCGAGGACATCCCCGCTCGCGATCAGATCTTCGTCGCCCCCGACGACTGGCGACGGCTCGCCGATCGGTTCGGCACCCTGAGTCTCCGCGAAGAGCCGGTCGACCTCCAGGCCGGGTTTCTGCCGCCCGAGAAGGTCGATCGCGATCTCAAGCGGCTCCGGGCGCTACTCGACGGCGGACTGTCGACCCTGATCCTCTGCGACAACGAGGGCCAGGTCGAGCGGTTGGCCGAGCTGCTCGACGAACAGGGGCGCCCCGGAGCGGCGACCCTCGTGGTGGGCGCCCTCGACGGTGGGTTCCTGCTGCCGGCGCTCCGAGTGATGACGGACCACGAGATCTTCCGTCGGGCCCGGCGGCTCCGCCGGGCGCGGCGGTATCGTCAGGCGGCCCCGACCGCGGCCATCGGGGCGATGGCCAACGGGGACTACGTGGTCCATCTCGACCACGGGATCGGGATCTACCGCGGGATCACCACGATCGAGGTGGAAGGCGGGGTCATCGAGGTGGCCGTGGTGGAGTACGAGGGAGGCGACCGGCTCCACGTGCCCCTCTATCGGCTCGATCAGCTGGAGCGCTACCGGGCCGCCGGCGACGGCGACGATCAAGCGCCCCCCAAGATCCACAGGCTCGGCTCTCCCACTTGGAAGAAGGTCCGCGAGCGGACCCGCGAAGCGATCCAGCAGATGGCGGCCGAGCTGCTCGATCTCTACGCCCGCCGTCAGGTGAGTGCCGGGTTCGCGTTTCCGCCGGATGCCAAGTGGCAACGGGAACTCGAGTCGAGCTTCCTCTACGAGGACACCGCCGACCAGCGACGCGCCACCGACGAGGTGAAACGCGACATGGAGCGGCCGATTCCGATGGACCGGCTCCTGGTCGGGGACGTCGGATACGGGAAGACGGAGATCGCGGTCCGGGCGGCCTTCAAGGCGGTGCAGGGCGGCAAGCAGGTCGCGGTCCTGGTGCCGACCACGGTGTTGGCCGAGCAGCACGGCCGCACCTTCGGGGAGCGGTTGGCGGATTTTCCGGTCAAGATCGAGGTGCTCTCCCGGTTCCGCACGGCGAAGGAGCAGAAGACGGTGCTCGCCGCGCTGGCGGAAGGCGCCCTCGACATCGTCATCGGCACCCATCGGCTGCTGTCGAAAGACGTCGCGTTCAAGGACCTCGGCCTGGTGATCGTCGATGAGGAGCACCGTTTCGGCGTCAAGCACAAGGAGCTGCTCAAGGCGCTCCGGCTCACGGTCGACGTGCTCACGCTCACCGCGACCCCGATTCCCCGCACCCTCCACCTGTCCCTCGCCGGGATCCGCGACCTCAGTCTGATCGAGACCGCGCCCCGCGACCGCTCGCCGATCCTCACCTTCGTCGAGCCGTGGGACGACGGGCTGCTGGAAGAAGCGTTTGCCCGGGAGCTCGATCGCGGTGGCCAGGTGTTCATGGTCCACAATCGGATCGAGACCATCGCGACCATCGCCGAGCGGGTCCGCAGCCTGGCGCCGAGGGCCCGGGTCGCGGTGGGCCATGGGCAGATGCCCGCCGACGGGCTCGAGGGCGTGATGCAACGATTCGTGGCCGGCGAGATCGACATTCTGGTGTCGACCATGATCGTCGAGTCGGGCCTCGACGTGCCTAACGCCAACACCATGGTGGTCCACGACGCCCATCGCTTCGGCCTCGCCCAACTGTACCAACTGCGGGGCCGAGTCGGTCGAAGCCATCGGCGGGCGTACTGCTTTCTGCTGACCCCCGACCTGATCGATCCCGACGCCGAGGAACGCCTCAAGGTGCTGGAGCATCACACCGAGCTCGGCGCCGGGTATCGGATCGCCCTCAAGGACCTCGAGATTCGGGGCGCCGGCAACTTGCTCGGAAGCGAGCAATCCGGCCACGCCCAGGCGGTCGGTTTCGATCTGTATCTCCGCTGGCTCGAGCAGACGGTGGCGTCGCTCCGGAAGAGCGGGGCGGTGACCGAGCAGCCCGCGCCGCCCGACGTAGTCTTCGACGTTCCCGCCCACCTCCCGGACGACTACGTCGGCGACGACGACGCCAAGCTCGGCATCTATCGGCGACTGGCGCGGGCGAGCGGACCTGGCGAGATTGATGAGCTACGCCAGGAGCTTCGGGAAAGATTCGGGCCTCTCCCTGACGTAGCCGAGCACCTGCTCGATCTGACCCGCCTGCGGGTCATCGGTGCGCCGCTCGGCATCCAGCACGTGTTGGTGCGCGGCGAAGAGGCTCGGGTCAGTTTCCGGGCCGGGACGACGCCTCGGATGGCCCGACTCACCGCGGCGCTCGACAACGTCCAGCTGGCTGCCGACGTGCGCCGAACGGTGCCGTTGTCGCTCCGACTGGTCCGGCTGGGTGGGGAAAGCATCATCCCGGCGCTGGTGAGGGCCCTGCGGCAAGTATTGGCGTAACGATTTCGATCGAACGATCATCCTCAATTTATGGCTTTGGAGCTGACATGAACCGGTGGATCCTTGGAGCACTCTCCACGAGCGTCCTGCTCGCCGGCTGCGATCGATTCGCGGCCCGTTCCGACGTCGCGGCGGAGGTCGGTGTCCTTCAGCTTCCGGCCGAACGCGTCGGGGGGATCATCGCCAAGATGGGTCAAGGGCCGACGACCCAGGTTGCCGAGTTCGTCTCGAATCTCTGGCTCGACTACGCGCTGTTCGGCCGAGCGGTGGCCGAGGGCACGATCAAGACGGACTCCGCGGCGATCGCCATGATTCGGTGGCCCACCGTGGCGAACGCCCGGATTCGGATTCTCGCCGAATCGTTGGCCGCTCGTCGGCCGGGGCCGACCGAAGCGGCGCTCGACAGCGCCTACAACTCGACCGACGCGCGGTTGCTCCAGCACCTGATCGTCATCCCGAAGGGCGCGGCTGCCGGTGACACCACGGCGGCCCGTAACGCGGTGCTTGCGGCCGCGGCGCGGATCAAGGGCGGCGCCAACTTCGGTCAGGTGGCGTCGCAGGTCGGCGAAGACGGCAGCAAGAACGACCAGGGCTACCTCGGCTACTTGCCGAAGGGTCAGCTGGTCAAGGAGTTCGAGGACGTTGGGTACACCTTGGCTCCCGGCGAGGTGAGTGGACTGGTGTCGACCCAGTTCGGGTTCCATCTGATTCGGCGGCCGACCCTCGACGAGTCGCGCGACCGGATCAAGAAAGCGCTTGGCGAGAGGCAGGGTGGCCAGGGCGACTCGGTCTACGTGTCCCAGCTCACTGAGAAGGCCGAGCTCAAAGTGGCCGGTGGGGCGGGTGCCGCCATCAAGGCCGCGCTCGCCGACCCCGAGGGCAATCGGAACTCGAGCCGGACGCTGGTGAACATGAAGGGTGGTAACGTCACGGTCGCCGATTGGGTCAAGTGGACCGCGATGTTCCCGCTCAACAACCGGATCCAGATGCGGGCCCAGGACGACACCGTGCTGGCCGGCTTCGCCAAGGGCCTCGCCCAGCAGGTGCTGCTGCTCCGGGCCGCCGACTCGGCGAAGATCGACGTCGCGGCGGGGATGTGGCAGTTCATGAACCTGCAGTACACCCAGACCATCGGCCAGGTGAAGAACGCCCTCGGCCTCGACGTTCCCGAGCTGGCCGACAGCTCGACGTTGACCAAGGAGCAGAAGGTCAAGCTCGCCGGAGAAAAGGTCGACGACTTCTTCACTCGGCTCACCGAGGGCCGGGCCCAGATGGCGATCGTGTTGCCGGAGCTGGCCGGTCATCTCCGTTCGTTAGGCGGCGGCAAGGTCAATCAGGCGGGGGTCGCCCGGGCGGTCGAGCTGGCGATGGCGCAGTATCGGCGGGATTCGGCGGCCGCGGCGGCGCGCCCGCCGGCCAACGTGGTCACCCCCGCGCCAGGCGGCCCGCCGGTGGCCGATTCGACCGGGCAGTAACTCACGGCAGGGCGTTTCAAGGAGGCGATCGGTGGCGACGGTTCGATCGATGGTGAGCCTGGTCGGGCTCGGGTGGCTGTTGGCGGGGTCGCTCGCGGCCCAGCAGTCGGACGACAACATCGACCGGATCGTCGCCGTGGTCGGCAACAAGGCCATCGTCGCCACCCAGCTTCAGGAGCGGGCCTTCGCCGAGCTGGCGAAGGACTTGCCCGCCGACCCGAAGGAACGGGCCACCCTCCTCAAGGCGATTCTCAACGCGCTGATCGACGAGGAGCTGGTCGTTCAGGAGGCCCAGCGCGACACCGCCATCAAGGTCACCGACGAGGAGGTCACCCAGTCGGTCGACGAGTTGTTCCGCAACGCCCGCGGCCGCTACAACTCCGAGGAGCAGTTCCGGAAGGACCTCGCCGATGCCGGCTTCATGACCCTCGAAGAGTGGCGAAGCTACTCGAGCGATCAACAGCGCCGCCGGTTCTTGTCGGACCGGTTTTGGGATCAACTCCGCGGCAAGCAGCACCTCAAGTCGATCGCGCCGACCGACAAGGAAGTGCGCGAGTGCTTCGACACCAACTGCATGCGGCTCCAGGATCGCCCCGAGGCCTTGTCGTTCAGGCAGATCGTGATCGGCCCCACCGCGCCCGACACGGCCAAGGCCCGAGCCCGCGCGGTGGCCGATTCGATTCTGATCGAATTGCGAAAGGGCGGCGACTTCGCGGTCGCGGCTCGGCGGTTCTCGATGGATCCGGCCACTCGTGACCAGGGCGGCTCGCTCAACTGGATCCGGCGCGGCCAAGGGTGGGACCCCAAGTTCGAGGACGCGGCGTTCACGCTCCGAGTGGGCCAGATCTCCGACCCGGTGGAGACCGCCTTCGGCATCCACCTGATTCAGGTCGAGCGAGCCCAGCCGGCCGAGATCCAGGTCCGCCACATTCTGCTCACGCCGACGGTCGATTCGGCCAGCGCGGCGGCGGCTCGAAAGAGGGCCGAGGACACCTACCTCGCGATCAAGAACGGCGCCGACCTGGACAGCCTGCAGCGGCTGCTCCACGACAAATCGGACGAACGGGAAGCGAATCAGTTCCCGATCAACGCGCTTCCGCCGGCGTACGCCAACGCGGTGCGGGACGTGAAGGAAGGCGAGTTGGCCCCGCTGTTCCAGATCGAGCAGGGCGATCCCAATCGCGCCAAGCACGTGGTTCTTCGGGTCATCACCCGGATCCCGGCCGGCCCGCCCCGGTTCGACGACGTCAAGGATCAGATCCGCAATCGGCTTGGCGACGTGCTGGCACGGCGCAAGTATCTCGACCGGATGCGGCTGTCGAACCACGTCGAGGTGCGCGACCTTTGACCCCCGGCGTTCCCCGGATCGCCATCACCCTCGGCGATCCTCGCGGGATCGGCCCCGAGATCGTCGCCAAAGCCCTCCGCGAGCCCCTCGGGGCTCATCTCACGCTCATCGGTGCCAGTGATCAGATCGAGCCGATCCCGGCCGACCTGAAAGTGTCGGTCGGGGTCTGGAAGGCGGGCTCGGGCGCCAAGACCGAAGACCGGCCCCGGGTGATGCGGGCTGGGCAGCTTGCCGGTCATGCGGTGGAGCGCGCGGTGAAGCTGGCGCTGGCGGGCGAGGTGGACGCAATCGTTACCGCGCCGGTCGAGAAGCATGCGCTTCATCTCGCGGGGTTTCGCTACCCGGGCCATACCGAGTGGCTGGCCCACCTGGCCGGCGACGTCGACGTGGCGATGATGCTGGCGTCTGAGCGGCTCCGGGTGGTTTTGGTGACGACCCACGTGGCGTTTCGCGATGTGCCCGCCTTGCTCACGGTCGATCGAGTGGTCCGGACTGGCCGGACCACGGCCCGGGCGTTGACCGAGTGGTTCGGGATCGCGGCGCCGCGGCTGGTGCTCTGCGCGGTCAACCCCCATGCCGGCGAGCAGGGCCTTTTCGGCGACGAGGAGGCCCGGATCCTGGAGCCCGCGGCCAAGGCGTTAGGCGCGGCTGGTCCACTTCCGGCCGACACCGTGTTCATCCGGGCGATGCGGGGCGAGTTCGACGCGGTGTTGGCGCCCTATCACGACGTCGGGATGACGGCGATCAAGGTGGCGTCGTTCGGGCAGGGCGTGAACGTGACCTTAGGGTTGCCGTTCCCGCGGACCTCGCCCGATCATGGGACCGCCTTCGACATCGCCGGGCTCGACCGGGCCGATCCGGGCAGCATGCGCGAGGCGTTGGTGACCGCGGCGGCGATCGCCCGGCGGCGAAGGGAGGTCGCCTGAGCTACTTGGGGACCTCCCGGGCGGCTGCCGGCTTCTCGACCAGCCGGATGGCCTTGACCCGCCGAGCTTCCATCTCGACGATCTCGAACGTCATCCCATCCGTGGTGATCCGATCCCCCACCTGGGGCAGCCGCCCCAGCTGCCCGAACAAGTAGCCGCCGATCGTCGTATAGTCGGTGTCGTCGATCGTCCGGTCGTGCTCCGCGTTGAACTGGCTGATCGGCAGACTTCCGTCGATCAGCGGTTTCCCCTCGGCCGGCGCCGGTCGCTCGGCCGCGTCGTATTCGTCGAAGATCGGCCCGACGATCTCCTCCAGCAGATCCTCCATCGTCACCAGGCCGGCCGTGCCGCCGTACTCGTCGAGCACGATCGCCATGTGGACCTTGAGCCGTTTCATGTCGGTGAGGACGTCCTCCACCTCCCTGGTGCTGGGGACCAAAAGGGGGGTCCGGACGATGCTCCCGACCGACGCTGCCGGGGTTTCCCGCAGGGCCCGAAGGATGTCCTTGGCGTGGACCACGCCGACGACCTCGTCGAGCGAGTCGACGTGCACCGGGTAGCGCGACCGCTGCGCCCCGGCCACGATGTCGGCGGCCTGCTCTACCGTTAGGCTCGCCTCGAGGGCGACGATCTCGGTGCGCGGGGTCATCACGTCCTGGGCGGTCTTCTCGGTGAATTCGAAGACCCCTTCGAGGAGGCGGGCGTCCTGCTTGCCGAGCTGGCCGCCCTCCTGGGACTGCTCGACCAACATCCGAATTTCCTCCGGACTGTGAACCCGCTCGTGCTCGCCGACCGGCCTGACCCCGAACACCTTGAGCAGGGCGTTGGCCGAGCCGTTCAAGACCTTGATCGGCCCGGTCATCACCCAGGCGAATCCGATCAGCGGAAACGCCACCCACCGGCTCACGTCCTCGGGATAGAGGAGCGCCAAGGCCTTGGGCATCAGCTCGCCAAGAACGATATGGAGCACGGTGATGATCGAGAACGCCACCGCGACGGCGATGGTGTGGACCGCGATTGGCTGGAGCGACTCCGGAAGGAAGCCGAAGGCGCCCTCGATCAGTCCGGCCAGCGCCGGCTCGCCGATCCAGCCCAGGCCGAGCGACGACAGCGTGATCCCCAGCTGAGTGGCCGAAATGGAGCGGTCGAGCGATTGAACGGCACGCCGGGCCAGCGTAGCTTTGCGGTCGCCGGCCAGGGACATCGCGTCGAGTCGGGTTTTCCGGGCGCCGACCAGGGCAAACTCGGCGGCCACGAAGAAGGCGTTGGCCAGGACCAACACCACCACGCTGACCAATCCGGTCACTATGCCAGTGGGAGATGACTCCATAACAGGGAACGTTAGCGCCCCCGCCGTTCGGGAGCGAGAGGTCATTCCGAGGAAGCTCCTCGTCGTTCTTCTCCTCACCGCCGCCTTCATGGTCATCGAGGCGGTGGCGGGCTGGGTCAGCGGCGCCTTGGCGCTTCTCGCCGACGCCGGGCACATGCTCATCGACGTGGCCGCCCTCGGCTTGTCGTTGTTTACCGCCTGGATCGCCCGGCGGCCGGCCTCGCCGTCGAAGACCTACGGATACCTCCGGCTCGAGATCCTGGCCGCCGTGGTCAACGGGGCGGCCCTGATCGGGATCGCGGTTGGGGTCATCCTGGAGGCGTTCGATCGGCTCGACACCCCCCAGCCGATCCGGGCCGACATCTTCCTGGTCACCGCCCTGGGCGGGCTGGTCATCAACCTGTTCAGCCTCCGAATCCTCCACGGCATCCGCCACGCCGGCCTGAACGTCCGAGGGGCCTACCTCCACGTCCTGGGCGACGCCTTAGGCTCGGTGGGGGCCCTCCTGGCCGCCCTGGTGGTGATGTACACCGGCTGGACCATGGCCGACCCGATCGTCTCGATCCTCCTCTCTCTGCTCATTCTGGGAGGCGCCTGGCAGTTGCTCCGGGAAAGCACCGACGTCCTCCTCGAGGCCGCCCCCCCGCACGTCCCGATGGACGAGGTCCGCCGCCGGCTCCTCGGCGTCTCGGGGGTCCAAGACGTCCACGACCTCCACGTCTGGACCGTCACCAGCGGCGTGGTGGCCATGAGCGGCCATGCCGTCGTCCCGGAGTTGGATCGTCACCCGACGGTGCTGCAGGATATGTTGCGCGAGCTGGGTCACCTGGGAATCCACCACTCGACCCTCCAGCTCGAGGTGAAGGACCACTGTGAGGGGTTGGATTGTCTCAGGGCCGCGCCGCTGGTAGAGGGGCGCGGGGGGCACGCGGGACATCGGCACTAGGGGGCGCGGGGCGCGGGGCGCAGGGCGCAGGGCGCAGGACTCAGGACTCAGGACTCAGGACTCGGGACTCGAGAAGGAGGGGCTCTAGTTCCGGACTGAGGACATCCCGACTGGTTTCCAGCTCGTAGCCCCTACAACCGGATCGGACAGGCGGAGTCCCGTTTTCAGCCCCGAGTTCCCGAGTCCTGCGTCTTGAGTCTAGAGTCCTGAGTCCTGCGGCTTGTGTCCTGAGTCCTGAGTCCTGCGTCCTGAGTCCTGAGTCCTGAGCCCCCCGCCCCCCCAGCGCAGCCCCCCTGCCCCCGCCGCCTTGCGCCCCCCCCGCTGCCTGCCTATATATGGCCCGCCAAGGGGGGGTAGGGACTGTCGCAGTGCAGATTCGTAACATCGCCATCATCGCTCACGTCGACCATGGGAAGACCACCCTCGTCGACAAAATGCTCCGTCAGGCTGGTGCCTTTCGCGAGAACCAGCACGTCGAAGAGCGGGTGATGGACTCGAACCCTCTCGAGCGGGAGCGCGGGATCACCATTCTCGCCAAGAACACCGCGGTGCGCTGGGGCGACACCAAGATCAACATCGTCGACACCCCTGGCCACGCCGATTTCGGCGGCGAAGTGGAGCGGATCCTCCGGATGGTCGACGGGGTGCTCATTCTGGTTGACGCCGCCGAGGGGCCGATGCCCCAGACCCGGTTCGTCACCCGGAAGGCGCTTGGGCTCGGACTGCGGCCCATCGTGGCCATCAACAAGATCGACCGGGCCGACGCCGAGCCGCTCCGGGTCCACGACGAGGTGCTCGGCCTGTTCATCGATCTCGAGGCGTCGCACCAACAGCTCGACGCGCCGTTCCTGTATACCTCGAGCCGGGCCGGCACGGCCACGGTGGACCTCGACAAGCCGGGCACCGATTTGAGCCCCTTGTTCGAGTCCATCCTGAGCTACGTGCCGGCGCCGACGGGAGACCCGGACGGTCCGTTTCAGATGCTGATCTCGACCCTCGACTACTCCTCGTTCCTGGGCCGGCTCGGGATCGGGCGGATCGAGCGGGGTCGGGCGAGGGTGGGCGATCCGGTGGCCCTGCTGCCGCTCGGCGAGCCTGGTCTGGTGAGCGAGGAGAGCATCGAACGAAATCGCATCACTCGGCTGTATACCTTCGACGGGCTCAGCCGCGTCGAAGTCCAGGAGGCCTCGGCCGGCGACATCGTGGTGGTCTCGGGCTTCGATGGGATCGAGATCGGTAAGACGCTGACCGACCCGGCGGTACCGGAACGGATCCTGGGGATCGCGGTCGAGGAGCCGACCATCTCGGTCGACTTCTCGCTCAACAACTCGCCGTTTTCGGGGCGGGAAGGGAAGTACGTCACCAGCCGCCAGGTGCGCGACCGGCTCTTCAAGGAGCTGGAGCGCAACGTGGCCCTCCGGGTCGAGGAGACCGACTCTCCCGACACCCTGTCGGTCAGTGGGCGCGGGGAGTTGCATTTGGGCATCCTGATGGAGACGATGCGGCGGGAAGGCTTCGAGTTCCAAGTGTCGCGGCCGCGGGTGATCACCAAGGAAGGCCCCGGAGGCGAGCGGCTGGAGCCGTACGAGGAGCTGATGATCGACATCCCCGAGGCCTACATGGGCGCGGTGATGGAGAAGCTCGGCCCCCGGCGGGCGGAGATGTCGGAGATGCGGAATCCGGGCCAGGGGACGGTCCGTATGGCATTCAAAATCCCGGCCCGTGGCCTCTTCGGGTACCGGTCGGAGTTCCTGACCGATACTCGAGGCAATGGCACGTTGCACCATCGGTTCCTGGAGTACGGCCCCTGGGCCGGGCCGTTGGCGGGCCGCAAGCGCGGCGTGCTGGTGGCGGATCGGGAGGGGACCGCGGTGGCGTTCGCGTTGGGCAACTTGCAGGAGCGCTCGACGCTGTTCGTGCCGCCGGGTCAGGACGTCTACGAGGGAATGATCGTCGGCGAGAACTCCCGTCCGGAAGACATGGACGTGAACGTCGCGAAGGAAAAGAAGCTGACGAACATGCGGACCACGGCGACCGACGACAACATCATCCTCGAGCCGCCGCGGCAGATCACCCTGGAGTCGGCGCTCGAGTACATCGAAGACGACGAGTTGATCGAGGTGACGCCGCAGAACATCCGGCTTCGCAAGCGGGTGATGTCGCAAAACGATCGAAAGCGTGCAGCCCGAGCCGCGGCCCGGGTGGCGGGCGCGTCCTAGATGGGGCGCGTGGCGGTGAACCACAACTCGAGGAAGGTGGAGACTCTCATGTCGGCCCTGGTGGCGCCGTACGAAGAGGTGGAGCTGCGTCGTCGTTTTGACGAGGACGAGGAAGACGATGACGGGTTCAACTTCGACGACGATGACGACGATCTCGATGATGACGACGACCTCGACGACGACGACGAGTTCGGAGACGACGACCTCGACGAAGATTTCGACGGGGACGATTTCGAGTTCGGGGACGACGAGGAGTAGCCGCGCCGGCCCCGCTTGCATGAGGCGGCGGCCGTTGGTATCCTCCTGCCCGCCGACCCGGCACGGTTTGCCGGGTCCTGGTGTTAGGGCCTGTAGCTCAGGTGGTTAGAGCGCACGCCTGATAAGCGTGAGGTCGATAGTTCAACTCTATCCAGGCCCATTGGTACAAAGCGCTAGCCGTCTCGACTTTGGTCGGGGCGGCTTTTTTGTCGTTCTTCGAGGATTTCCGGGGTCGGCGGGGGCGCGAGCAGCTGCTGGTGCTCAACTGGGAACGCTGCGGCGATGAGCCTGTTTTTCCGGTTATTGCGCGCTAGTGAGGGTGACCCCCCAAGAGGAAGCCCAATGTACCGCCGACTCAAGATCCGCCTGCCCGCCGCCCTGCTTCTGACCCTGGCCGCCTGTGGGGGCGGGGGGACCTCGCCAACGCCTCCGGGGCCGCCACCACCTCCCCCGCCGCCGCCCCCCACTCCGGTGGCCTCCGTCGTGGTCAGTCCGTCGACGGCGAGCCTGGTGCCGACCCAGACCCAGACGCTCACCGCGGTTACCAAGGACGGGGCAGGCAACGATTTGGCTGGGCGAACCATCACTTGGGCCAGCAATGCCAATACCGTGGCCTCGGTGAGCACCTCGGGCCTCGTGACCGCGGTCGGCCCAGGCTCGGCCACGATCTCGGCCACCAGCGAGGGGCAGACCGGCTCAGCGGTGATCACGGTCGCCGACGGCGGCCAGGTTACCGCCGGTGGCGGGACGGTCACCGCCGGAGGCGGGGCGGTACAGATCGTCGTCCCCCCTGGCGCCGTCAACGCACCGGTGCCGGTTACCGTTACCCCGAACGCGAACCCGCCGGCACTCCCCGACCTGAAGGCCACCCCGGCCACGATGCTCGCGGTGGGCGGGACCAGCTACACCTTTGGCCCCGCGGGGACCACGTTCACGGCCCCGGTCACGGTGAAGATCAAGTACGATCCCGCCAAGTTGCCGGCCTGGGTCGCGCCAGGTGACATGGTATTGATCCACCACAACGGCACCGCGTGGGAGCGACTCCCTGGCCAGGCGGTCGACCCGTTGGCGCGGACGGTGACCGCTACCACCACCAGCTTCAGCCCGTTCCTCGTCGTGGCCGGACTCCCACCGGTGACGCTCACTCCCACCGTCGGCGCGGTGAATCGCCATCAGATTTCGGCGAAGTTCGACGCCGTCATCCCGGGCCATCCCAGCACCACTGGGCTCCGCTACGTGTGGAAGACCACCGGAGCCAATGGAGGGGTCGGCGGCCTGTTCCAGAATCAGGGGCAGTACACCTGGACCAATTTCACCGCGGCGCCGGGAACGCTCGATATCGTAACCGTTGAGGTCTGGGGTACCGTCGATCCGACGGTTGGTGAGGTGATGTTGTCCAGCGCGCAGGCTTCGGTCGACCAATCACTTCAGTTCACCTACGAGGTGAATCCGGATTTGAACGAGATTCCCTTCGGCGGAACCCAAACGCTCGACGCCCAAATTCGCGATGCCAACGGCGGCATCTATACGCCACCGAGCGGTCTTGCCACACGGATGGTCTGGACCTCGAGTAGCCTGACCGGCAAGCTCGACATCGCGAACCCCAATCACCAGACCAACGCTACTCGGGGGGTCTACACGGCGTCGGTGGCCGGTTTGGCGCCGCCGAAAGCGCCCCGCATCGATCAGATCACCGTCGATTTCTACCCCGGGTACCTGAAAACATTCAGTCACCAAAACCCGAGCTATACCATTCCCCTTATCAATGTCACGATCCCGGGTTCAATCGTGATTGACAGCACCGCGCCCCGGTGGGACCAGAAGCGTGGGTCGGACGATGCCTTCATCGAAGTCGCCCGGAACATCGACGTCGCCTCGTTCACCGTTCGCACGACGCCTTCGCCCGGCGGCTCCTGCGTGGCGGCCGTCGCCAACGTCGCGAAGCGACCCAGCGTGACCTCCTACAAGCTGGACGTCACCGGTATCGTCGGGGGCTCCGCCTTCCAGACCACCGGTTACCACCGGACGATCACCGGCCCGACCAACACCGGCTCGTTCATGGATATCTTCGACGCCGGCACCTACTATGGCGTGCCCATGGATGGAGGCTGCGCGTCGCTCCCGTCGTCGATCAAATTCCGGCAGGACCTGTATGCGATGCAGTATGCCAGCGCGACGTTCCTGGTGACGCTGCCCTAAGGTCGGCAGGGACGGCCCATCATCTCCCCCAGCGAAACCCCGGGCGTTCACCCTGGCCCGGGTCAGGCGATCCAGCACCGATCTGCAACCTGGTCAACCGATAGGCCGTCGCGGACTCCAATCAACGTCCCCTCTCGAGCTCGGTCAGAAACGCGAGGACCGCGGCGTTGAACCGCTCCGGCTGCGCGAGATGGACGCCGTGGCCGCCCTCGGCGATGGTGATGCTCCGGGCGTTAGGCATCCACCGCGCCAACGAGTCCCCGATCAGCCTGGTGTACGGTGCCTCGTGATCGCCGGCGATGAAGAGAGTGGGGATGGGCCACCTCTTCACCTCGTCGACGCGCGCTGGCGGGAACCGGCCCGATGGGGAACGGTCCTCCAGCAAGTCTCGCCCGGAGTACGCCGCCCAGAGCGCATCGATCCTGGCCTCGATGTCCGGACGGTTCGGGGGAATCCAAGACCTCGGCTCGGCCCGGATCAGCTTCCTGACCGAGTCCAATCCGGAACGCCGGGCGACCGCCGCCAGATTCGGTCGGGGCGCGCTCGGCGAAATTGGGAAGCACTCGGGAGTCGCTCCTAGTCTCGCGGCGTGGTGCGCCCGGCCTCCCCGAGTTCTTCGAGTCGACGGAACCGGGGGTGTTTCCGGATCGGGTCCCACACGGGGTTCCGGGTCACTCGGAGGTCGTCACCCCTCGCGATGGCTTGCTCGAGGAGAGCGACGCCCCGATCCGTCGAACCCACGGTCACTAACGCGGCAGCGAGGCCGAACCAAATGCTGTGTCGGCGGGTTGCGGTCGGGGGGAAGCGCCGCAACAGCGAGTCGGCGAGCGCTCGCGCGGTCCCGGAATCTCCCATCCGAGCGGCGCCGGCGATTTCGAGATAGCCATGGTAGACGGCCGAGACCGAATCGGTCACCAGCCGGGCTACCGTCTCGAGGTCGGCGCGGGCGCCGGCTCCGTCGCCCCGCGCGATCCTGGCCTCGGTTCGGAGCCCGTACACCGAGAGATCGCGGCGCCCCAAGGCGATGGCGCTATCGAGGTAGAGTGCTGCCCGCTCCGGGTTTCTCGCCCGGAGGGAATTCAATCCCAGGTGCCAGGCCGCCGGCGTCAGATCGGGCGTGAGCGACAAGGCGTGGACGATGGCGGAGTCCCCGGCGGCCGAGCCCATTTGCGCCCGTCCGTACTGATACCACACTTCGCCATTGCGGGGGTCGAGGTCGACCGCGCGGGCCAGTGCGCGGACGGCTTCCGCCCGGCAGTCGAGCACCGGCACCCGACAGGTCAAGCCGGAGACCATCAGGAATGGCGCCACGGCGAACCCCCGCCAGCCGTCGGCGTCGATCAAAGCGGGCGTCAGCAGGAAGCCGCGAGCCAGCCAACCATCGGCGCTGGTGGAGTCGAGCTCGAGCGCCCGATTCGCGGCAGCGAGCCCCAGCGCCACCATGCTGTCCATGCCGCGGCCGGGGGCGACCCAGGGCCAGCTCGCGTAGATGCCGTAGACCAGCCCGAGCCTGCCGAGCGCGGCCGCAAAACGGGGGTCGATCCGGAGAGCGGCCTGGTATTCCTCGAGCGCGCGCCGGCCATCGGCCTCGGAGGCGCGGCGGGCGAGATGGAAGTTGCCTTTGAGATAGTGATCGTAGGCCTCGCGGCTCTGCGTCGGACGCAACGTGAGCTGGGTCAGCTCCTCCGGCGCCAGGCGTCCCACCACTTCCCGGGCCACGGCCTGCGCGATCGTGTCCGCGACGACGAGTACGTCGCCGTCCAGCTGATCGAGCGTCCGTCCCCAGATTCGGGCCCCGGTCGAGGCGTTCACCAGCTCGATTCGGACCCGGAGCCGCGCTCCCGCCCGCTGAACGCTGCCACCCAACAGGTGGGTCACGCCTAACGTACGACCGACGGCGGCGGGGTCATCCACCGCCCGACCGCGCCAGCGGCGAACGGCGCCGCGGGAGGGAATCGCCAGTCGTTCTACCTGGCCCAATCGGGAAATGATCTCCTCGGTGATGCCGTCGACGAGGTAGACGTCGTTCGAGTCGCGGGACAGGTTGTCGAGGTAGAGGACGGCCACCGAGGCGGTCGGGCTCGGCGGCGGACCCCCGTCACGGCCGTTCTGGGGTCCGAGCGCCCACCACCCTACCAGGGCGACCGCCGCCGCCCCGGCGAGCCGTGCCGCGATCCTGCCAGCCCGGCGCTCTCGCCGGATCGGACTCGGCGGGACGGTCGCGCTGCCTAACGCCTCGGCCATCCGTGCCGCGGTGGGGAACCGATCGCCCGGGGCTTTGGCGAGCGCCGTGGCCACCGAATCGGCGAGGGCCCGGCTCACCTCGGCGCGTCGCTCGCGGAGCGAAGGCGCCCGCTCGATGGAGTGCCGGGCGAGCACCGCCCGAGCGGTCGGGCCGTCGAACGGCGGCTCGCCGGCGAGCATCTCGTAGAGGACGCAACCCAGGCTGTAGATATCGCTGGCGCCGTCCACCTCGCCGCCGAGGATCTGCTCGGGGCTCATGTAACGAGGGGTCCCGATCGTGATCCCGGTCTCGGTGAGACGGCCGGCTGAATCCCCCGCGCCGGCCGCGTCGATCGCCCGGGCGATCCCGAAATCGGCCACGACGGCCTGTCCCGCCTGGAGCAGGATGTTCTCGGGCTTGATGTCGCGGTGCACGACGCCTTGCCCGTGAGCGTAGGCGAGTGCGCTCGCGACTTGCCGGGCGATCTCCGTCGCCTCGGCGACCGGCAACCGTCGGTCGCGGTCGAGCCGCTCTCGAAGCGATTCACCGGCGAGGTACGGCATGACGTAGAGCAAACGGCCGTCGTCCTCGGCCGAGTCGAATAGCGGCACGATGTGCGGGTGACTCAGCTTCGCGGCGATCTGGATCTCGCGCAGAAAGCGGTCGCTCCCCAGGGTCGCCGCCAATTCGGGACGCAAGACCTTCACCGCCACGTCGCGGTCGTGCTTGAGATCTCTGGCCAGGTAGACAGTCGCCATGCCACCCCGCCCGAGCACGCGCTCCAGCCGCCACCGTCCGCTGAGGACGGCGCCGAGCGTGGTGAGGTCCTCGCTGGGCAGGGGTGCCTCCGTCGGTGATAGGTCCGAGGCGGGCCGGCGTGTCCGCTATTTTAGCGCTTTTCTGTCGCCGAGCGGGGTTTTCGTGGCGGCGATCCCTTACAGCGCTGGCGCTAACGAACGATTCATGGTATTCTGGTGCTGACAATATTCAAAATGATACTCATTCTCGTTTACCATGACTGAATCCATCGCGTCTACCCCCGTGTCGGCCCGACTTGCCCCCGCCTTGGCCGGCCTCGTGCTCTTGGTGTCGCCGGCACTCGCCCAAACACCTGCCGCCACCCAGCCCGACACCAGCGCCGTCATCGACTTCCGGATCCCGTCGCTCCCGCTCGCCGCGGCGCTCGACTCCTTCTTCCGCCAGAGCGGTGTTCGGGTAACGTGGCGCGCCGATGGCGTGGCTCGCCCCGATTCGCGTGAGCTGATCGGCCGTTACCGCGCCGGGCAGGCCCTTCGCCGGCTGCTCGCGGGGACTCGACTCGAGGCCCGGTTTACCGGATCGGCCTCGGTGACCCTCGAGCCGGCGGTCCAGACGCTGGCCAGTGTCGACGTCGTCGCGCCGCCCCACCGCCGCTCCGGCTACGCCCCTTCGCCGGTCTTATCCGCGCTGAAGACACCGACGCTGCTGCGAGATGTGCCGCTGTCGGTCACCGTGGTGAGTCGGGCGCTGATCGCCGATCAGGGGATGCAGGGGATGGCCGATGTGGTTCGATACCTCCCGGGTGCCACCATGGGGCAGGGTGAAGGAAACCGCGACCAGCCCACCATTCGCGGGAACGGGACCACGGCGAACTTCTTTCTCGACGGGGTCCGCGACGACCTCCAGTACTATCGCGACCTCTACAACGTCGAGCGGGTCGAAGGGCTCAAGGGGGCCAATGCGCTGACCTTCGGACGTGGCGCTGGCGGCGGGGTCATCAATCGGGTCGCGAAGCAGGCCGGCTGGACGTCGGTCCGGGACGTCTCGTTCCAGGGTGGGTCCTTCGACAACCGGCGCGGCACCCTGGATGTCGGCCAGGGGATCGGCCGGCAGGTCGCGCTCCGGGTGAACGGTCTCTACGAAAACTCGGACCAGTTCCGACGCGGGGTCACCCTCGAGCGCTATGGGATCAACCCGACGCTGACCGTGATTCCCGGGAGTCGCACCACCGTCACCCTCGGGTTCGAGCATTTCCGGGACCGGCGCACCGCCGACCGCGGGATCCCCTCGTTCCGCGGCGTCCCAGCCCCGACCGATATCCAGACCTTCTTCGGAGACCCTCGGACCAGCAACTCCTCAGCTCAAGTCGACATCGCCACCGCCGGAATCGAGTATCAGTCCGACGCGGTGACGCTTCGCAATCGAACCCGATTGGCGGATTATGCCAAGTTCTACCAGAACGTCTTTCCCGGCGCGGTGAACGCCGCTGGGACGCAGGTCTCACTCTCCGCGTATAACAACGGGACCGACCGTCGCAACCTCTTCAATCAGAGCGAGCTGGTCTTCCGCACCGCCACCGGGGCCATCAGCCACACCTTGCTCGCCGGGCTGGAGCTTGGCCGCCAGGTGACCGACAACCGCCGCACCACGGGGTACTTCGATAACGACGCCACCTCGGCTCTCGCGCCGTTCGACCAACCAACGGTTTCCCGGCCGGTGACTTTTCGCCCGAGCGCGACCGACGCGGACCACCGCGCCGCCGCCACCACCATCTCATTCTACGCCCAGGATGAGCTGCATCTGTCGTCCCGGTGGCGCCTGGTCGCCGGTGTCCGGTATGAGCGGTTCGAGGTGGATTTTCACGATCGGCGAGCCGATCGCGACTTGGGTCGCCGCGACGATCTCCTCTCCCCTCGAGTCGGCTTCCTCTATTACCCGGGCGACCGGGTCTCCCTCTACGGCAGCTTCGGGGTCACGGCTTTGCCGAGTGCGGGCGATCAGTTCGCGTCGTTGACGACGACGTCGGCGACACTGGAGCCGGAGCGGTTCACCAACTACGAGATTGGCGTGAAGTGGGACCTGCGTGACGACCTGGCGGTGACGGCGGCGGTGTATCGGCTCGACCGGACCAACACGACCGCGCCCGATCCGGACGACCCCGCCAAGGTGGTCCAAACCGGCAGTCAGCGCACCAAGGGCATCGAGATCGGCGTCAACGGCCAACTGACCCGATCCTGGCAGATCGCCGGGGGATATGCCAACCAAGACGCGGTCGTCACCAGTCGGACCTTGGCCGCTTCGCCGGGGGCGCGGGTCGCCCTGGTGCCAGAGCAAACACTTTCCCTGTGGAACCGCTACCAGGTGGTGACTCGCCTCGGGCTGGGTCTTGGCCTGATCCATCAAGGTGCGATGTTCGCGGCGATCGACAACGCGGTCACCTTGCCCGCCTTCACCCGGGTCGATGCCGCCGCCTTCGTGGCGATCACCGGTGGGCTTCGGGGCCAGCTCAACCTGGAGAACGTCTTCAACCGGCGCTATTTCCCGAGCGCCCACAGCAACAACAACATCAGCCCCGGCTCGCCCCGGGCATTCCGGATCTCTTTGACGGCCGGATTCTGACCCGGGTCGCCTTCCGCGACCCGGGTGGTCGGGTTTTCTCGCCACCCGTTGCGGCGTTTCGGTTACCGGGGCGGACGGGTAAGCCGCTATTCTCGGTCATGATCCCGCAGCAACACGGTCAGACCACGGCTGGGCCCTTCCCCCCGGGTATATTGCGCCCCGCGATGACCCTGGTGCCCCCGGTTTCGTGACCCACACGATCGCCCCGTCCCCCGCGCTCGACCTGGCCCTCGAACGGCTCGGTTATGCGGCGTTTCGTCCTGGCCAGCGCGAGGCGGTGGAGTTGATCCTCGCCGGTCGGTCGCTGCTGCTGGTGGCACCCACCGGCGGTGGCAAGAGTCTCACCTATCAGCTTCCCGCCACCATGCTCGGCGGCACCACGTTGGTCATCTCGCCGCTGATTTCGTTGATGCAGGATCAGGTCGCCGCCCTGTCGGCCCGAGGCGTCGCGGCCACCTTTCTCGCGTCGACCCTGGCGGGCGACGAGACCCGGCGCCGGATGGCCGCGTTGGGCCGCGGCGAGTTCGCCATCGCGTACGTCGCGCCGGAGCGGCTTGCGTTCCCCGGGTTTCGGGGGCTCGCGCGCGACCTCGAATGTCCGCTGGTGGCGGTCGACGAGGCGCACTGTATCTCCGAATGGGGGCACGACTTCCGCCCCGACTATCTCCAGATCGGCGGTCTGGTCGCGGACCTGGGGGCGCGGGCGCGGGTCTTGGCGTGCACCGCCACCGCCACGCCGGTGGTCCGCGACGAGATTCTGGTACGGCTCGGGTTGCCGGCGGACACTCCGCAGTTGGTACGCGGCTTCGCCCGGCCCAACCTCGGACTCCGGGTTCGGGAAGTGCGCGGTGGCGCAGAGGCGGGTCGGGTGGTGGACGAAACCCTTCGAGACGCCATCGGTGAGCCGGGCGGGGGTCGGGGCACCGCCATCGTCTACGCCCCCACTCGCCGGCAAACCGAGGAGGAGCAGGCACGGCTCGAGTCCCTTGGCTGGCGGTGCGCCGCCTACCACGCCGGGCTCGACGGGGCGGTTCGGGACCAGGCGCAGCAGCGGTTTCGCGACGGCTCCCTGGATCTCATCGTCGCCACCAACGCCTTCGGGATGGGGATCGATCGACCCGACGTCCGAGCGGTCATCCACTTGGCCGCGCCCGGGTCGGTAGAGGCGTACTACCAGGAGGTGGGCCGGGCGGGGCGGGATGGCGCCGACGCGGTCGGGGTCCTCTGCACCAGCCAAGCCGACTTGCCGCTTCGCCGCCGCCTCCTCGAGATGCCCACCGACGGGATCGCGCCCGATCCGGCCCGGGTCCAGTATCGCTGGGGGCTGTTTCTCGAGTTGATGCGGTGGGCCGAGGGCGGCACCTGTCGCCACGACGCGATTCTCCGCTATTTCGGCGACGAAGCCGAGACCCTGGCGGGCTGTGGCCGGTGCGACAACTGCACCGCCCTCGAATCACCCCACGACGACGACCAGGCTGAAACCGCGATCGTGGTACGCAAGGCCTTGTCGGCGGTGGCGCGGACCCATCGACGGTTCGGACTCCAGGCGGCGGTCAAGCTGCTGGCCGGCCTATCCGATCCGCGGTTGGAGCGCTCCGGGCTCGCGGCGACCAAGACCTTCGGCGCCCTCACTGGCCGCTCCGAGGAGTGGATCCTGGCCCTTCTCCGCCGGTGCATCACCGCCGGCTGGGTCGACATCACCGCCGATGAGCGTCCGCTGGTGCTGCTCACCCCCGCGGGGAAGGTGGTCCTCTTCGCCGAGGGGCCGGTGCGGCTCCTGCTACCCCCGGATCGAACCGCCCCGCGGCGGGAGCGATCGCGGTCGGGCCGCCGCCCCGAGCGCGAGCCGAGTGCTGATCCAGCGGCCGAGCGGCTCTTCGAGGCACTTCGGGCGCGGCGGCTCGAGTTGGCCCGGACGGCCGGGGTGCCGCCCTACGTGGTGGCCAGCGATCGCACGTTACGGGAGTTGGCCGAGCTCAGGCCGACCACGCTTGCCAGGCTGGAGGATGTGTTCGGGATCGGGCCGGCCAAGGCGGCGAAGTATGGCGCGGACTGGCTGGCGGTACTCGAGGGTCATCGCGACTGATCCGTTGATCGCTTCGCGGTCTAGTCGATCCATCCGCCGTTGATCATCACCCGGGCAATCTGGCGCATCGCGGCGATGTCCTGGTCGGGTCGGCCCCGCACCAGGACCAGGTCGGCGAGTTTTCCGGCCTCGATGCTGCCGAGCCGTTCGGCCACCCGGAAGAACCGGGCGTTGTCCCACGTCGCGGCGACGATCGCCTCCATCGGGGTCAGCCCCGCCTCGACCAGCAGCTCCATCTCTCGGTGATACGCCCATCCCCGCTTGGCGTGAGGCACCGACGAGTGGGATCCGACCACGACGCGAACCCCGGCTCGTTTGGCCATGCCGGTCAGGGTCACCATCTGGCGAAACCCCTGAACCTGGGCCTCGTCGGCGCCTGGATCACCCGGCCGGCGCTCGAAGACCGCCAAGGTGGCTGAGAGCGCGACACCGTGCCGCGCCATCAAGGCCAGCAGCCGCATGGTCGGCTCGGCGTCGAGCCGGAGCTCGCGGAAGACTCGATAGCGGCCGTCGCGCCGGGCGTTGTTGTCGGCCACGATGGCGCGGCGATACCGCTCGGCCTCGCGGGGCGGGAGCAGGGCGGTGCCTAACGAGGTGACGTGCTCGATGCCGTCGATGCCGGCGGCGATGGCGGTCGCGGCGTCGACGGTCTCCAGGTGGGCCGTCACCGGCACCCCGCGGCGGTGGGCGGTCTCGGTGGCCACGGCGATCAGGCTCGGCGGGAGCCGGAAGTAGACCTTGATGACCGACGCGCCCTGATCGATGAACCGGTTGACCGCCGCGCGGGTTTCCTCGGCGTCGCGGACCAGAAAGGCATCGTCGGGATAGGCGGGCGGTGGTTGATCGAGATGAGGCCCGGCCAGGAAGAATCGGGGGAGCGGCCCCGAGGACGCCCGAGCCGTGTCGTAAGTCTCGATCCAGGCGCCCGGATCGCGGACCGAGGTGACGCCGTGCCGGAGGAAAAGGGCGGGTAAGCCGTGGTCGCCGTCGAGATGGAAATGGGCGTCGATCAGGCCCGGCAGGATGCTCAGGCCGGTCGCGTCGACCACGGTGGCGGCGGGTGGCACCGCCACGGCCGCGCGCCGGCCCGCGGCGACGATCCGGTCGCCGCGAATGAGCACGACCGCGTTCTCGACCGGGGCTCCGCCGCGGCCGTCGATCAGGGTGCCGCCCACGATCGCCACCGGATGAGTGGCCTTGGGGCGAGGCACCGTGTTGACTTCGCGTAGCGGGCGCCGCGCGGTCGCGACCGGCGGCTGAAGGAGGCTCAGCGCGAAGACGATTGGAGCGATTGCCATCCGCCCAATCTGGCCTCGGTCGGGCGGCATCGCCAATCGTGGGGTGCAGGGCGCAAGCCGAAAGGCGCCAGGGTGCCGGCGGTCATTGTCCACGAGATCCGGGCCGGGCGACGACGCGGCCGAGGGGTCTATTCGGCCCGCAACGCCTGGGTCGGCTGAATCCGGAGGGCGCGCCGGCCCGGCAGCCAGGCGGCGCCGAAGCTCACCGCGATCACCAGCACGGCCGCGGCGCCAAGAATCACCGGGTCGGCGGCTCGGGTTCGAAACAGCAGATCCTCGAGTTGTCCCGCGGCGCCGAGCACCACGACCGATCCGAGCCCGACGCCCAGGGCGGCGATCCCGATGCCGCCCCGGATGACGCCCCAGAGGAGTCGCCCCGGCGGAGCGCCTAACGCCACGCGCAGGCCGATCTCTCGGGTCCGCTGGGAGATCCCGAACGCCATCACTCCGTAGAGCCCGATCGCCGCGATGGCGAGACTCAGGGCGCCGAACACGGTCAGCAGCGAGGCGCCGAGATCCCACTGGCGGGACTGCCCGTCGAGGATGTCCCGGTACGATTGGACGGGGACGTAGGGCAAGTCCGGTCGCTCGGCCAAGAGGGCCCGCCGAATCGCCTCGGCCGGGTTGGGGCTTCTTGGCTCGGTGCGGACCACGATGTGATGGGGCGCCAGCGGGTTCTTGGCCTGATCGAGGACGCTGAAGTAGAGAAAGAAGGCCGCTTCATCCAGCCCCTGGCGATGGACGTCTCCGACCACCCCGACGATCTCGAGACAGGGCACCGAGTCGGTGACCCGGCCCGGATAGAAGCAGCGGCCGAGCGCCGATTCGCCGGGCCAGATCGTGTTCGCCATCCGTTCCGAGACGAGGGCCACCGGGGGCGATCCGATCCGGTCGGCCGCGGTGAAGTCGCGGCCCTGAAGGAGCCGGACGCCTAGCGCCGAGAGCGTCCCGGGCCCGATCGCGAAGAAATAGGGACCCCCGCCTTCGAGGCGGGGCAGGGAATCGCGGCCGGGGACCTCGATCCGCCCGCCGCTGTTGGCACGGAACGGGGCGCCGAAGGTTACCCCGGCTGCGGCGATCCCGGGCAAGCCGCGGATCCGATCGGTGGCCCACCGGTAGACCCGCTGGGTCTCCTCGGCGCTGGCGGTGATCCCGTCGAGGTCGATCGTCACCAGATAGGCGTCGTCGGGACGGATCCCCAAGTCGAGGCCCCGGATCGTGGCGATGCTCTTGAGGAACAACCCGGCCATCACCACTAGCGCGGTCGACAGGGTAGTCTGGGTGAGGAGGAGGCCCGCCCGGCTCCGAGCGCCGAGCCGCCCGGTCGTCCGGCCGGCCCCGTGTAACTCGGTCGCGGGATCGACTCGGGCGCTTCGAAGGAGCGGCCAGAGGCTGGCGAGGGCGGCCACCAGCGTGCCCGCGAGGGCGGTGGCGAGGAGGACGCGCCCGTTGATCGGATCGGCGTCCCAGGCGGTGCCCGCCAGCAGCGCTCGGCGCACCAGGAGCCCGCCCCACCGGGTCAGGCCCAATCCGAGCAGCACCCCGAGACCGACGACCATCCCGGTTTCGACGATCGCCTGACGAACCAGGCGAGCCCGGGAGATGCCTAACGCCTGGCGCAGGGCCGTCTCGGTCCGGCGGACGATTCCCCGGGCCAGGACCACGTTGGCGATGTTGGCGCAGGCGATCAGGAGGACGATCAGGGTGACGCCATAGAGCCACCCGGCCACCCGCTCGGGCCCGGAGGCGTCGCTGTAGGCCGCCAGGGACCGAAACCCGAGCTGGGCCCGGGCTTCGAACGGGGCGAAGTCGGTGTTGGCGAGACGATACGCCCGGGTCGCGTCGTCGGCGGCTCGGGTCTCCGTGACCCCCGGCTTGAGCCGGACCAGCAAGTTGAGCCACTGCCAGCCATGGCCGGTGCGCCACTCGAACCCGCTCCCCTGGACCAGCGGGCCAACCGCCTGGAAGGGTATCCACAGATCGATCGCCTCGAGGTCGGTTCCGTTGAACCGCGGCGGCGTCACCCCGACGATCTGAAACGGTTGCCCATTGAGGAGCACGGTCGTCCCGACCGCGGCGGAATCGGCCCCCAGCGCGCTCCGCCAAAACCGGTCGCTCGCCACCGCTACCGCGGATCCGCTCGGCGCGATGTCGTCGGCCTCGCCGAACAGGCGGCCCAGGCCGGGCCGGGTACCCAGCATGTCGAAGTAGCGGCCGGACGCGAACACCGTCCGCGCCGGTCGGGCGTCGGCGCCGACGCCGAAGGACAGGGTGCTCGTCGTCACGGCCGCCACCTGCGCGAACGCGGTGGTCTGATCGCGGACGCCCTCGAAGGAGGGGTACGACACCGCGTCCCAGGCGTCCGTGTAATGATCCTCGAACCAGCGAGCCGCCTCGATCCGCTTGACCTCGTCGGGAGCGGCGATACCGGGCGGCGGACGGAGCAGGAGCCGGTCGACCACCCCGAACATGGTGGCGTTGGCGCCCAGGGCCAGGCCTAACGTGCCGATCACGATGATCGCGTAGCCGGGAGAGCGGCGGAGCCCCCGCCAGGCGATGACCACGTCGTGGCGAAGGGAATCGAGGTGCTCGGTCCAGTGGCGGCGGCGGACGGTGCTCTGGTCGATGGCGGCCAGCTCGCGACGAAACCGGTCGATATCGCCGAAACGACGCTTGGCCTCCTCCTGCGCGGTGCCCCGCTCCCACCCCTGGGCCACCAACCATTCGGTGAGCTGGGCCAGGTGGGTGGCGATCTCCTGATCGACGTCGTCGCCGACGTTCGGCTCCCGACTCGCGATCCGGAAGAGGCGGAGGAATCGCGACGCCATGGGTCAGCTCGTTCCTTCGAGTAGCCGGATCGCCTCGCGCTGCGTCTTGAGGACCCGGAACACCGCGACCGCGTAGGCGGTCCACTTGGCCGAGTCCTGAGCCAGCTCCCGGCGGCCGACCGGCGTGAGCGAGTAGTACCGGGCCCGGCGGTTGTTCTCGGTGATACCCCACTCACCCTTGAGCTGGCCCCGCTTCTCGAGGCGGTGCAGGGCAGTGTACATCGCCCCGTCCTCGACCCGCAACTCGTCGAGCGTGGCCTGGCGGATCCACTGGGTGACCCCGAAGCCGTGCTGGGGGCCGCCACTGACGGCTCGGAGGACGAGGAGGTCGAGGGTGCCGCGAAGGAGGTCGAAATCGGCGCTGGCCATGTCCGGTTGCCCTGTTACTGTTACCCTAATAATACCAGGGGAGCGATGCTAGGGGAAGGGTCGCCTTGCGCTGCCCTCGGAGGAGTGGCAGTTTCGGGCCCGCTTACCTCGCGCGGGCCTCCGTCGGGGCAGACTCTGGACCTTGGGAGCGCCGTGGCGATCATCGACGCCGCCAGCATCGGACACCTCTTGTTGGCCCGGGCCGTTGCCACGCCGGATCGCCCGTTCCTGCGATTCGGCGCCGAGCGTCGGTCGTTTCGGGAAATTGCCGAGCGGAGCGCCCAGTTGGCCAGCGTACTGCGGGCCGCCGGCATCGCGAGGGGGGATCGGATCGGCCTGATGCTCCCCAACGGGATCGATTACGTGGTCTCCTGGCTGGCGGTCATCCGAATGGGCGCGGTGGTGGTCCCGATCAACACCGGCTATCAGCAGCACGACCTTCGCTACATCGTGGCCGACTCGGGCGCTCGGCTGGTGATCACCGAGGCGCCGTTCGCGGCGGGCCTCGAGGCGATTCGCGCCGAGGTCCCGGCGCTCGAGCGCTTGCTCCGGTGGGACGATGGCCTCCGGGACGCGGTGGCCGCGGCGGCGCCCGAGCTGTCGGTCG
This sequence comes from Gemmatimonadales bacterium, assembly GCA_046160105.1. GTDB lineage: Bacteria > Gemmatimonadota > Gemmatimonadetes > Gemmatimonadales > GWC2-71-9 > SHZU01. The sequence goes on from JBJXGT010000014.1 coordinate 479,754, forward strand.
ATGGGCTCGCCCGCGACACGCTCTCGGTGCTGCAGTACACCTCGGGGACGACGGGGTTTCCGAAGGGGTGCATGGCGCCGCACGACTGCTGGCTGGTGGCCGCCGGGAACTTCATCGGACTCGCGGGGGTCGGTGCCGACGACGTCGTCTTGATCATGACGCCGTTTTACTACGGCGACTTCGGCTGGAATCTGGTGCTCTGCCTCGCGACGGGCGCCGAGCTGGCGATCCTCCCGAAGTTTTCCGCCTCGACCCTGTGGCGGTCGGCCCGGGACGTGGGTGCGACGTTCTTCTACTGCCTGGGCACCATGCCGGTCCTGCTCCTGAAACAGCCGGAGAACCCGGCCGTCGATCGGGGCCATCGGGTCCGCTACGTCTCCTGCTCCGGGATTCCCGCCGAGCAGCACCAACAGCTCGAGCGGCGGTTCGGGGCGCCGTGGCGGGAGGTCTATGGGACCACCGAGGTCGGTTTCGTGACGGCGACCGGGCTCGACGCCACCGCCCTCACTGGCAGCGGGTCGATCGGGCGAATGCTGCCGGGGTGCGAGGGTCGGATCGTGGTTGCGTCGGGGGATGACGTGGGTCCGGGCGAGGTAGGCGAGTTCATTTGCCGGAGCCCGGGGTCGTCGTTAGGCTACTGGGACAAGCCCGAGGCCACCGCCGAGTGGCGCCGCGACGGGTGGGCCCACACCGGCGATCTGATGCGGCAGGACCCCGAGGGCAACTACTACCTGGTAGGCCGGACCAAGGACATGATCCGCCGGGGCGGGGAGAACATCGCGGCCGCCGAGGTGGAGGCGGTGCTCTGCCAGCATCCCGCGGTGGGCAACGCGGCCTGCGTCGCGGTGCCCGATCCGATCCGCGGCGAGGAGGTCAAAGCCTTCATCCAGCCGGTGGGCTCCGCCATCGACCCGCGCGAGCTGGTCGAACACTGCCGGACCCGATTGGCTACCTTCAAGGTGCCCCGCTATTTCGCCATGGTGGCTGACTTCCCCCTGACGCCCAGCCAACGGATCGAGAAGCATAAGCTCGCTGCCACGCCGAACGGCGCCTTCGACGCGACGACCGGGACTTGGCGTTAGGTTCCCGTTGCGCCGCGGGGACCCCTCCGGGCGCCACCGAGGCTGGCGCCGGCCGGTCGACCGGGATACCATCGAGGTCGCGTTCCCTCCCCAACCGTGATCGGAGATCGATTCGTTCATGAGCAAACTCCTCGGCAAAGTCGCCCTGGTCACCGGCTCGGGCCGCGGCATCGGTCGGGCGATCGCCGTCAAACTGGCCTCGGAAGGGGCCCACCTGGTGGTCAACGACCTCGACCCGGTGCCCGCCGCCGAGACGGTGGCCGCCATCCAGGCCGCGGGAGGAAAGGCGGTGGCCTGTCCCGGGAGCGTGACCGATGCGGCGTTCCCCGATCGCTTCATCGCCGCCGCGCTCGAAACGTTCGGCGGGATCGACATCATCGTCAACAACGCCGGCTACACCTGGGACAACGTGATCCAGAAGACCAGCGACGAGCAGTTCCAAGCGATGCTCGACATCCACGTTACCGCCCCGTTCCGCATTCTGCGTGCGGCGTCCGGCTTTATCCGGGAGCGGGCCAAGGCCGAAGCCGCCGCCGGGCAGCCGGTGATGCGCAAGGTGGTGAACATCAGTTCGGTGTCTGGCGTCTACGGCAACGCGGGCCAGATCGGCTATGGCGCAGGCAAAATGGGGATCAACGGCATCAC
>JBJXGT010000015.1:0-38749 GCA_046160105.1 Gemmatimonadales bacterium
CGAGGGGATCGGATGGGGCGTCCCCCTCCTGCTGCGGCTCGATCGGCGAGGCCGGTACCGTCGCGAGGGGGGCTGGAACCGCAGGGGGCGCGGGGGGGGCGGGGGGCGCGGGGGGTGTGGCAGGCACCGCGGGCCCGGCGGGCGGTGCCACGTGCAGAACCTGGGGGGGCGCCGGCGCCACGAGGCTCGAGCGCAGCGCGTCACCCAGGCGACGAACGAAGAGCGCTGCCGCGTCGGGGGGAGCGCGCAACGCCTCTTGCAGCGCAACCTCGCCCGCTACCTGCTCGGCCCGGTCGCTGGAGAGCAGCAGCCGTGCCACCTCCTCAGGCGTCCGGGCGTCGAGGGAAGGCGCCTGTGGCGGGGCCGGCGCCGGCGCCGGGTCCTCTCGCCGGAGCTCGTCGGCAAGCCGCGCGACGATCGGGTCGGGCTCGGCCTCGAGTTCCTGCTTCACCTGAGCGGCGTACGATCGGGCATGGGCAATGGCACCGCTGCGGTCCCCGAGGGCGGCGAGCGCGGACATATAGGAGGCGGCGTATCGGGCGCTCAGCGGATCGAGCCCGGCGAGCCGTTTCCACGCGTCGGCGGCCCGGTGCCGATCGCCCGCCGCCGCCGCCTCGAGGGCCAACGCCTCGAGCACCGATTCGGCCTGCCGGGCCAAAACGGCGCGCTCCTCCTCGACCCAGCGATCGAATTCGGGAGAGTCGTCGAGCGAGAATCCCGCGGCGAACGGTCCCTGATAGACGCGCTGGGCGGTTGCCCAATCCCGTCGGGCAACGGCCGCCCGGAAGTCGTCGGTGTCACAGGTGATGTTGTCGGGGTCGAGCCGGAGATCGGCCTCGGCGATGATCGCGCGAACACCCAAGTCGCGCCGAAGGGCGTAGATGGTCTGGGAGAGGGCGTGGCGGGCGGGCTCGTTTTCGGCGTCGGGCCAGAAGATGGCCTGGAGGCGGCTTCGGGTGATTCCCCGCTGTCCCGCGGACGCCAGTATCGCCAGGAGGGCCAGACGGCGGGGCCGTGGATTCGGCAGTCGGCCGCCATCCATGGTTTCGATCCATAGCCCACCGAACGTTCGAAGCCGCAGCACCGCACCACCCCGGGGAGAAGGTCGAACTCCATTCGCCCAGCGTCGAATCGCCAGGATCAAAGATGCGTCGCCTGGCAGGGCTTGGCCAGCGAGGTGCCTGACGAGGTTCGACCCTTCTCGCCACCTCGCAGCTATCTGATTGCGTCACAACGTGTTAGACGCATGATGACGGTTGGCTGATGGCCGCCGACGCTGCGCTGATGGCTTAGCACCAAGTTGACACCCGATTCGCCGGTCCGACGGGATCGACCCGAGAACCGATCGGCCCGACATCCCAACTCGAGAGGGTTCCATGATCCTGATCCGTCGATTCGTATCGCTGCTCGTGGTGTGTCTGGTCGCCGGGTCAGGCGTTGCTTCCGCGCAGATCCCGAACTTGAAGAAGATCAAGGACGCGGCGAAGAAGGTCGCCAAACCCGCCGACACGGCCAAGGCGAAAGCGGATAGCGCCCCGACCCAGCCGGCGCAACCGGCGGCGAACAACCCGGCAGCTGCACCGGCGGCCGCTCCCGCACAGCAACCCAAGCCCGCCGCGAAGGTCTGGGAGAACTATGACTTCGTTCCGGGCAACAAAGTCATCTTCTTCACCGATTTTTCCGAGGACAAGGTAGGGAACTTCGCTCGCGGGCTTCGGTACAAGAGCGGCTCGATGGACGTGGTGGAACGGGACGGGATCAAGATGCTGCGGGCCACCGACCGGGCCGCGTTTCTCATCCCGGTGGGCCGCAAGCTTCCGGACCGCTTCACCATGGAGATCGACGTGATCGCTCCGGTGGAGCCTCCCGGCGGATACGACCTGCTGGCATTCGAGGGTGGACCGGAGCTGGACCGCGGGGACGCCTCGGCGGAAATCAACTGGGAAACCAGCGGCACGATCATCATCGGAGGCGGTCTGAGCGGCAGGACCGCCAAGTTCCCCGACGAGATGCAGCCCCTTCTCCGGGGCCAAGTGGCCCACATCCGGGTGCTCATGGATGGAACGTATTTCAAGCTCTACACCAACGAGCGGCGGGTGTACAACATCCCCGCGCTGCCGTTCAGGCGAGACTCGGTCATCCGGGTCTTCTTCAAGGGCACCGAAGAACCGAATCAAGCCACGTATCTCACCAGCATTCGGGTCGCCGAGAGCGAAACCGACGTGCTCTACGACGCCCTCACGGCCAAAGGTCGCTGGGCGACGCAAGGGATTCTCTTCGAAACCGGCAAGTCCGACCTCAAGCCGGAGTCCCGGCCGGTCCTCAAGGAGATTGCCGCGACCCTCACGCAGCATACCGACCTCAAGATCCTGATCGAGGGCCATACCGACAACGTCGGGGCACCGGCCTCGAACCTCACCCTGAGTGACGCCCGCGCGGCGGCGGTCAAGGCCGCCTTGGTGGCCGACTTCGGCGTCGACGGCGCGCGGATCACGACCAAGGGACTTGGCGACACTAAGCCGGCCGCGCCGAACACGAGCGCGGTGGGAAGGGCCCAGAACCGGCGAGTCGAGGTGGTGAAGCAATGATCCGGCGCCCGCTCTGGCTGCTGGTTGCCGTTGCCGTCGCCGGCACCGGGGTGGGCCTGTCCCAGGCTCGCCAGACCGCGGTCGGGGCGGCCCCGCCGGCCGCGGTCGTTCCTCCGAGCGCACTGAACGCCGTCAGCACCGTGCCGACCCAGATCGCGCTCACCTGGCCGGCGGTGGCCGGCGCCGAGGGCTACAAGGTGACCCGGACCACCAGTGCCGGCGAGCCCGAGACCACGGTATTCGAAGGCACCCCCGCCAACTTCGCGCTCGATCGGGGGATGTGTACCGCCGGAACGAGCTGCTTGTTCACGAACAGCAACATCAATCTGAAGCGGGTCTACTCGTACCGGGTCTCCACCATCTTCCCCGGCCCGATCTACTCCCAGCCGGGTCCGGCGGCGAGCGCCCGGTCGGTGCCGTTTCTCGCCCCGGCGAACCTGACCCACGCGGTGGTGCCCTCGCCGATCAAGCCGGGTCAGCTCCAAGTGACAGTTAGTTGGCTGCCGGTGACCGGCGCGGATGGCTATGCCGTCGTGCCGACGACCACAGGGATCACCGCGACGACGGTGCGAACCGCGAGCATCCGTTTCGATCCGCTCCGACCGAAGGCGACCTACGGGCTCTGCGTCAGCTCGATCTACCCACTCAACATTCGGGACGACGCCGTCAAGAACTGCATCACCCTGGGACTCTGACCATGACGCGACCATCCAAGACCTCCGCCTCGCTTCGATCCGCCGGCGCCCTCCTGTTGGCCCTCGCCTGGGCGACCGTGGGGACCGCCCAGACTCGCTTGACGAAGCCGATCAGTCTTTCGCCCGTCGTCATCGTTCCACCCCCGACGCTCACGGCCGAGAGCCCCATGCCGACCCGGATCTTGCTCACCTGGCCACCGGTGGCCGGGGCGACCGGATACCGGGTGACCCGCGCCGACGACAGCTTCGCCGAAACCACGTTCTCGGAGGGCGCGGCGGGGACGTTCGCGATCGACCCCGGCATGTGCAGCGGAGGGATGGCTTGCCAGTATCTGAACACCAACGTGTGGGGCGACTACCTCTACTCGTACCGGGTCTACAGCCTCTTCGCCGGGTCGCCCCCGATCTACTCGGGACCTGGCCCAGTCACGACCGCCAAGCCGGCTCCCTTCGTCGCGCCCGCGAACCTGCGCAGCACCGTGGTGCCCTCGACGGCCTTCCCCGGGTACCTCCGCGCCACGCTGACCTGGGACGCGGTCGCGGGAGCGGTGGGGTATTACGCGGTTGCCGACCTGACCGCGACCCGCGGGTTCATCTATCCGGTCACCGTGTCGACGAACAGCCTGGTTCTCGACGGCAGGGATGGATTGCAGCCGCGCCAACGGTACACGATCTGCGTCAGCACGCTCTACCCGTTCAACATCCGGAAAGACTCGGTGCGGTCCTGCGTGACGGTCGGCGCATGAGGCGGACGACCGTGCCACTCCGCCGCTTCCCGACACCGACCCGCCGTGTCGTTGCCGATACGACGCGGTGGATCGCGGCGGCCTTCGTGATCGCGACCACCTTCGCCTCCGCGGCGGTGGCCCAGTTGGACCGGCTCCGGAAGCTCCGAGGCGAGGTCAAGCTTCCTTCGGCCGCGATCTCCAAGTGGTTCGGCGGCGATCCCCCGCTCACCACGTCGCTCGACGACGCCATGAACAACGCGGTAACGCCGCTCGACGGATTCCAGCCGGCGACGTTCACCCCACTCGAGGAGATGCCGCTCGCTCCCGGCGGCACCTTCTACCTCGCTCCGGGTGCCTACACCTTCGAGGCCGAGACCTACTGCCTCCAGCCCGGGACCATGGGAGCGCAGCGTGGCGACGGATACCTGTACGCTGAGCTCACCGGTCCGAAGGCTGGCCTCATTCGCAACATCCTGAACCGCGCCTCGGACCATCCGCTCGTGCCCCAGACCGAAATCCAGAAGCTGCTCTGGGGCATCCTGGCTCGCGCCCGGGTGGACAAGATGCCGACCGCGATCAAGGCGACGGCGGCAGAAATGCTGACGCCCCGGGAGTTGGTCGAGCTGAGCAGCTTCGGAGTGCCGGCGGTCTCCGACGCCGTCCGGCAACAGGTCTTGAAGGGCGTACCGGCCGCCACCCGGCAGTTGCTCGAGGCGGAGGACGACATCCGCCGCCTGATGAGCGCCGCCGAGCCCCGCTTCGAGGACCTCGAGCGGGTCGCGGTGCTGGCCGGGGCACCGGATCCCGGGGGCGAGGTCATTCCCGAGGGGCGATGGTCGTACCACCCGAACGGGTACTTCATCCGCTACTACGCCATCACCCGATACTCGAAGACCCGGATCGAGATCTACTATCCGGAGTCGTTCCAGATCGAACGCGACGACCGCGGGCGGATCAACTCGGTGAAACTGCCGACCGCCGGCGGTACCGGGCCCGCGGGGGACGCCGGCTCTCCGTGGCAACTGGCCACGCTGCGGTCGCGGCCTCACCGGTCGGTCCAGATCGGCGGGCTCAAGCCGTATCAGCCCGGCGGTGGCGGGAGCGCCGCGCCCCACGGCCGCCAGCGAGGCGGCGCCTCAGGTCGCAGCGCCAACAACAACGCCGCGAGCCAGGCGCAGCAGGTGACGAGCGCGATGTCGAAAGCCGCCGCCCTGCTGGGGCCGCTCACCGGCGGTTTGGGAGGTGGCGGGCTTCCCAACTTCATGACGGGACAACTCCTCAACCAGAACTTCCAGAACGCGCAGACGATCAGCAACGCGCTGGGAGGCGATCCCGGATCATCGCCGGATCACGACGCGGGTTCGGCGTTCACGGGCGTGGGTTGGGGCACGCCGTCGCCCGGTGCCCTCTGGCCCGCGGGACCCCGGCGCGGGCGGGCCGACTATACCGTCCTGTCGGCGCCCATCGACGTCACCTTCCCGCCGGTCGCGCCGTCGGACGGGGTCACCGGTACCCGGGCGGCGGGGATCAACGCCATGCTCCGCTCCAGCTACCGACTCACCGCGACCCTCCAGTCGATCGGGTTGGCGCGCCGGCGCTTCGTCGCGGCGCACCAGGCGGGAAGCATCGAATGGGAGCGGCTCCAGGCCCAGGCGGTGATTCATCTCAAGCACGAAGCCGGCCGCCTGATGGTCCAGCTGGCCAACGACATCGAGTCGGTCCAATCGCTTCCGGGCCCGGCGGCCGAAGCCGCCGTCGTCACGGCCGACCAGGTCCGCGCGACCCAACGTCGGCTCGGGTCGGAGGGCATTCCGGCCGAGGCCGCGACCATCGTCGAGGCGTTAGGTGGATCCGACGCCGACCTGGCGCGGTATCGGTCCGCCCTGCTCGGGCTCGACCCGGCGGCGACGGCCGCCCAAGTGCCCGCCGCGTTGCGGCAGCTCCAAGCAGCGCTGGTTCAATACGGTCGTCGTTGGCTGGCGGTGCCGACGGTGGTCGCGCCATGGCGATGACACGGCGGCCTGACCTTCAACCGAACTGGAGGAGGAATTGTGATGACTGAGAATCGTGGTGGTCGAATCGGATCGCGGCCGGGTGTGGCCATCGCCCTGGTATCCGCGTTGCTGGTGCCCGCGATGTCGAGCGCCCAAGTGCGAGTGCCTCGAGCCCCCGGCCCCCGTCTCCCCCCGGCGCCGGCGGCGATCGTGACGAGCGCCCTGCAGACGAACTGGACCATCTATCCGCAACTGCGATTCGACCTGCCACCGGGTACGGTCGGGGTGCGCGTGCTGCGCCAGACGAAAGGCGGTCAGCCGCAACTGCTGACCCCAACGTCGCTTCCGGCCGCCAAGCTCGTCGACCACTACGGCGCTGGCTACCGGTGGATCGACCAGACCGTTCCGGCCCTTGGGACCTATGAGTACTCGGTCGTCGCCGAGCTCGACGACGGACGGCAGGGACCGTCGGCGTGGTTCCCCTACTCGCCGCAGGTGTACGAGGCCATCAACGTCAAACCGACAAAGCTCTCCAACTACAACGTAGAGATCGTATTCAACGACGGCGCCGTCGCCGCGGTCGGCTACCGCCTCTTCGGCACTGGGATCGCGGCGATTGGCGAGCCGGCGGTCGCCGATCAGCTGCTATATCAGGATCCGGCCACCCGGGCCCTGTATCGGGTCTGGCGCGTGGCCCGCACCGGTCTCGCGGCCGGGACCTACAACTGGGTGCTCCGCGGTGAATTCCAGCCCGGCGTTCGGACGGCGGGCGTACCAGTCTCCGTCGTGATGCCCTGACCGCGGCCGCTTTCGCAATCGAGGAATGAAGATGCGCACCGCCTTCGGCCTGACCCTCGTCGCCCTGCTGACCGGGACGGCGTCCGCCCAGTCGGGACCCGACCCGAATCAGAAGGTCCGGGTCGCCGTGATGGATCTCTCCGGCTCGGCGCTCAAGATGCAGATGACGACCACGGGCGTTCCTGGTCAACCGATGCAGCAGCCGCAGTATCAGCAGCCGTACGGCCAGCAGCCCGGCACCCAAACCACCGTGTCGGTGGCGATCCCGCCGCCGGCCGAGTTCGCCCGCGGCCTGACCGAGATGCTTACCACGATCCTGATGGGCACCAATCGATTCACCGTGCTCGAACGCTCGGCGATGCAGCAGATCGAGCAGGAGCAATCGATCGGCCAGACCAAGACCACCAAAGAGACCGCCGCCCTCCAGGGCGCGATGCTCGGCGCTCAGGCGCTGATCACCGGCGACATCACCGCGTTCACCTTCAACAAGTCGAGCGTCGGCGGCAGCGTCACCAACCTGGTGAAGGGCCTGAGCGCCGCGGCCGAGCGGGTCACCGCCGAAGTAGTCATCGACCTTCGGCTGATCGACGCGACCTCCGGGCAGGTACTGGCCTCGGCCAAGGGCAAGGGGAAGGCCAGCCAGGCCGGGGTCGCCGCCGACCTGATCAAGGGCGAGAAGAACTACAGCGCCGAGGGCAACCTGACCACTCCGTTGGGCAAGGCCTCGCGGCAGGCCCTGGCGGAGGGGGTCAAGGCACTCCTCGCGACGATGCCGACCATGCGGTGGAGCGCCCGGGTCGTGGATGTCCGGAACGGGGTGGTCTACCTCGGCGCGGCGGGGTCGGACGGGGTCCGGCCCGGTCTCGAGCTCGAGGTTTACGAGATCGGCGAAGCGTTGACCGATCCGGGCACGGGACAGTCGCTCGGCGCCCCGGAAAAGTTTCTCGGGGTGGTCAAGGTCGAGACGGTCCTGGAAAAGTTTAGCACTGCCAGCGTGGTGAGCGGCGAAGGCATCGCCCGCGGCCACGTCGTACGGCTCAAAGGAGCGACACCACAGTGACCGCCAAACGGGGCGATTCCCGGAAAGGGCCTCTGATGTCGACGATTCGAGGACGCCTCGCGCGCCTGGTCTGCGGGCTTGGCCTGATGGCGGCGACGACCGCCGCGGCCCAGAGCATGACCACCTTCACCACGCTCACCTTCACCCCCAACCCGGGCGGAGGCGTGCTGGTCTCCTGGCCCGCGGTGCCCAAGGTGAAGAGCTATACGCTCAGCCGCGTCAAGGAGGAGGACGGCTGTTGCGCTTCGGCGATCGATTTGCCCGCGACCCAACTTTCGTTCGTCGACGGCCTCCCGGTCCAGGGCACCTACCAATACACCCTGACCGGGCACTTCCTCCGGTTCGGATCCGCCTCGATCCAAGGCACCTACTACTTCGGCATCCTCGATCCGCCGCCGGTCACCCGTGGTCGAGTCTCGGTGGTGACCGCCTGCAATCCGGCAAGACAGGCCGGCGCCCCGCCACCCAACACGGTGAAGCAGTTTACCACGAACACAGCGACGCGAGCCCAGGTCATCTGGGAACCGGTGGCGGGGGCGGTGGCGTACAAGCTGGAGCGGAGTGCCGACCGGGTAACATGGACGGAACTAGGCTGCCTCCCCGTCTCTGACCGGTACTGGGACTATACCCGAACCGACGTCCCCCCGACCGCGACCATCTATCCGGGCGGAACCTACTTCTACAAAGTGACCGCCTACCAGGCGGACGGGGCCGCCGGCTGGAACAGTGGTTCGGCCAGGCTGCTGAACATGCTGCAGCCGGGCGCCCTGTCGGCCCAACGGGTGGGAAACCAGGTGACCTTGTGCTGGTCCTATGGTCAACCCGGGGGGTATCCCGCGGCCGATCGGTTCGTCATCACGTCATCCTACGGCACCAACCTGCAGGTCCCGAGCACCAGCAAGTGCTACACGCTGCTCGGCGTCCCTGACGGTCTCCACACCTTCCAGGTCGGGTCGGCCTACCGGGCGATCCCGACGATGCTCGAATCGCCGGTGGCGACTCGTCGTTCGATCTCGGTCCAGGTGTCGCCGTGACGGCCTGGTCGACCCCCTACCGGAATGCTCATCGGAGTCCTCACCACGAAGGGAGGGACGGATGTGTCATCCCCAACGCCTAACGGTTCTCCTGGTGGCGCTCGGCGCCGCCATCGCCTCAACGGCCGACGCGCAGCTCACCCGACCCCCGACCACCAAGCCGACCGTGATCGCCGGACCGGCCACCCTGACGGCCAAGGGAGGCCCCGCCACGATCCTGCTGACGTTCCCCGGGGTCGCGGGAGCCAGCGGGTTTCGGGTGACCCGCACCAACAACGCCGGCGACCCGGAGACGATCATCTTCGAAGGGGGACTCGACAAGTTCGCCTTCAACGGCGCCGCGTGCACCGTCACCCAAGGGTGCGCCTACACCGACGCCGCCGTCAGTCGCGGATACCTCTACTCGTACCGGATCTATTCGCTCTTCCCCAACAGCTCCGGTCCGCCGATCGTCTCGCCACCAAGCCCGGTAGCGTCGGCGCAGCTGAAATTCGCGAGGCTCCCGTGAGCGAGTGGCCCGCGAAGGCGGCGATGACGATCCTGCTTGGCGGCATCGTGGCCGCCGGCGCCAACGCCCAGACGATCGTTGTGAGCTCCCCCCTGGCGGTGTTCTCCGGGATCGTCGGGGGACCGAATCCGCCGGGCCAAGTCGACTCGATCACCAACTCCGGCACCGCCCCGTTGACCTGGCGGATCCGGAACCCGAACCACCTCGCGGCCTGGCTGGTGGTGACGCCCCACTCCGGGGGCGCTCCCACAACGCTGGGAATCGACGCCAACATCGCGGGGCTTCGCGCCGGTGTCTATAGCGACACCATCGAGGTGGCCTCGAACGACCCGAAGACGCCGATCTACCCGATCCTCGTGTCGTTGACCCTCACCGATCTTGGCCGGGCCGCCGCCGCGACTCGCTATCTCGCCACCTATCAGGTCGAGCTCGAATACATCGGCATTTCCGGCCACCATGTTCAGACGGCGGCCGATTGCCAGGTCCCGGTCAATCCGAACGGCTTCGATCTCCTCGTCGGAACCGTCGTCGGAATCGAGGACCCCACCCAGAACGAGGAGGTCGTCTATCGTGGGACGTTGCGGCGATCGACGGCGATGGACTTCTGCGACCTCAGGGGCCCCGTCGACCAGGCCGTCGACTGCCGAGTGACTCTCAACGGTTGGACGCCGATGGACGTGGAGATCACTGTCTACGGGGAAGACGGCCGGGGGGCCTACGTGAAGGCCACCCCCACGGCGGGACCCAAGCACGCCCAGGTATCGGGGGACTGCGATCGACGCGAGCTGAACCAGGTTCGATCGGACTATCTCACCATCGGTGACGGAGGAGCCTCACCGAACGGCCAGCCGATCGACGATCCTCAGTCACTGCTCTTCGCCTCGTCCTTGGCTCGGCTCAAGGTTGGCACCTTCGCGCCGCAGCCACCCAACAGCATCTGGACCCTGCGGGTCCTCCGCAGGATTCCGTGACCGGCACGATGTCACCTCGTTCGGTCGTCGCGCCGAGTCGCCTCAGCCGTCACCAAGTGACCTGGCCGACGTTCGTTGCCGCGCTTCTGCTCTGGCCCGGCGCGACCACGCCGGCCTTCTCGCCAGTCACCGGCGCCCCCCTGGTACCAGCAGCCGGCGACAGTCTCGCGGTGCTCATTGCCGAGGTGCTCTACGATCCTCGACCGGGAGATACCGCCTTCGTCGAGCTGCTGAACCTCGGAGCGAAGCCCGTTGACCTCACCGCGATGGTACTCAGGGTCGACACCCTCGACCTGCTGCTTCCTCGCCTCGCCGCCCCGCTCGGCCCCGGGGGTCGGGCCGTGGTGCGTTTCGATGGCCGGGGCGGCATCGAGGGGTCCACCATTCACGCCTCCCCAGGCTACTCGCTCAAGAGCGAGGCCGGCACCCTGGCGCTCCTCCGCAACGACGATTCTCCTCTCGATCGGGTGGCTTGGGGCACCGCGACGGGAGCGATCCTGCCATTCGAAGGCGGCACTGCTCAGCCCCGCTTCGAGGCCGGTAGCTCGATCGGCCGACCCCCAGCGACCACACTGGGTGCCGAGTGGGTCCTCTACCCGCCCGATCTGGTGACGCCCGGGGCTGCCAACCCGCTGTTGCCGGTGGCCCAACTGCTTCCGCTCGACGGCGCCATCGTCGAGGAGACCATCGTCGAGCTCGCCTGGTACCCCGCGCCGGGAGCCGCTCGGTATCAGGTCCAGCTGGGCACCGACAGCGGGTTTGCCAAGCCACTCTTCGAGCGCGCCGCCATTGGGCCCTCCATCTCCACGGAGCCTCTACCGCTGGGCGTGTACTGGTGGCGGGTCCAGGCGATTCCGGCGGAGGGATTCCCGGCGCCGTGGTCAGGAACGAATCGGCTCGAGGTGGCCGCGCCGGAACGGCCGAGCACGCCTTCGGGGTTCGGGCTCGGGGGCTGGAACGAACCGGATGCCGCCGCCCCGGTTGGGCGCCGATTGAACGTTCCCTACCTGACCCAGCACAAAGACACTCGGATGCTGGTGCTCGAGTCGACCACCCAAACGGGGCCCCATGCGTGGGACGCGGACCATGGCGGTCCCAGCCGATTCGACCCCGCCGACACCAAGAACTGCGCGGCCGCCAACGTCGCGATGGTCAATCGGTTCTTCGGCGGCGACCTCAGTCAGGACCGAATCGGCTACGAGGTCTTGAGCCATTACATCCGCCGATACGTCGGCGCCATCCAGGCCAGCCCCCTGGCGTTTGCCCTGACCCATCGCCGGTTCTCGAACGATGCCCGAGAACGGGCGCCGGGCCCCGAGAAGGACCTCATCTACGGGCGGGGGCTCGAGGCGCTCCGCGTCTTCGCGGCGTTCATCTATGCGCTCGGGGCCGCGCCGGATTTCGTCGGCGCTTACCAGAACAGGAATGATGTCTGGACCGACATCACGACCGAGATCGACGCCGGTCGCCCGCTCGTCGGAGCCAATAAGACCCACGCGTTCGTGATCACGGGCTACGAGTTGCGGGGAAGCAGGAGAATCCTCTTCGTCAACGACCCCGCGCGTGGCCGATACTCCGTCGATCTCGACGCGGCCAGCCTGCCGCCGGCCGACTTGTCGATGTTCAAGTTTCCCAATCGCCCCCGGATCGCCCGCCAGGAGCCGGAGGTGTCGATGGACGCCGACGGGGATGGCGTCGTCGACTTCGACGAGACCGAGCGGTTCAGGACTAATCCCATAAAGCCGGATTCCGACGGCGACGGCGTGAAGGACAAGCAGGACATCGAATCGGGCGTATTCGAGAAGGAGTTCGGCCGCGGATACGCGTACAACAACAACGAGATCGGTCGCGACTATGACGGTGATGGCCTCGCCACTGAGCTGGATCCGGACTCGGACCAAGGCGGCTGCCAGGACGGTGACGAGGACGTCAACGGCAGCGGCGTCCGCGACGATACCGAATCGAGCAACTTCGGCGACAGCGACGACGTCTGCGAGCCGCTCGACGGGAGCGTGAGCTACGTCATTCACGCGATCAACCCCACCCGCCAATCGATCGCCAAGGAGATGTTCCACCGCGGCACCATTCAGGTGCGGCTCAAGCCGGATCCCTCGGCGAGCCCGGGAACCTACATCGACAACGGATCGACCTTCACCTACCGCGGCTACGGGCGTCTCGAGATCGACAATGGCTGCGTCATCTGGGGCCGGGTGAGCGCCCGCGCTGGCGGGCGGTTCATCGGGGCAGGCAACGAGATCGGCGGCGGCCGGTGAGACGACGGCACCATGGCGCTCGGCGCGCTCGCCTCAGTCCAGGGGCAGGCGACCTCGGGAGGGTGCGGGCTCCCCACCGGCACGGTACCAGCGGAGAGTAACATGTCGTTCCCCGACTGCCCGGGAACCCTCGGCCAGATGGCGGGCGGCCGTAAGGCATACCTATTCAACTGCACCACCAAGCCGGACCTGGGGCCTGGCTGGACGGTGACCAGGTTCATCGCACGCGGATGGGTGCGGGTGCTTTGAAAACGGACCTGGTGCCACGCCCCGACGAAGCGCCGGACCCCGATGAGTCCAACCACGAACCTTACCTCTCGAGGAGGGAACCATGCATCAACCGACTCAACTCCTGTTGATCCTGGCGGGATTCAGCGGCGTCGCGGCGCAACACGCCAACGCTCAGCTCCCCAGGGCTCCGAGGACCTCGCCTACGGTCATCGCCGGTCCGGCCTCGCTGACGGCCGTCAGCTACGCCACGGCCGAGGTGACCCTGATCTGGCCGGCCGTCGCTGGCGCCGTCCGCTACAAGGTGACCCGGGGCGCCTATGACTACGAGACCACGGTGGCCGAATTCGCCACCACCGCGTTCGTTTTCGAGGGAGCCAGCTGCGTCGCGGGGTCCGGTACCCCCAACTGCGTGTTCATCCACTCGAACTCGCGATTGCTGGCCTCCCCCGGGTCCTTCGAGGTCATGCGCGGGGCCCTCTACAACTATCGGGTCTGGGCGATCTTCCCCGGTCCAGTCTTGTCGCCACCCAGTCCGTGGGCGACGGTGAGGGTTCGATGACCGACCGCGCTCGGTTGGTACCCACCATCGCCGCCGGCCTCGTCGTGGTCAGCGGTCTGTTCGGCGCCGCGGATCCGATCCACGGCCAGGTGGTCGATTCCACCACCCTCCGCCCGACCGACGTGACGGTCATCATCACCAACGACACCCACTACGACGGGACCTACCGTGCCCACGGCATTTCCCGGGTGTGCGGAAAGCTGGACCTGATGATGCCGCATCGGGCCAATTCGTTCGTGGTCGAGTTTCCCGACGACGAACCCAATCTGGAGGTTCGCTCTCTTTCCTTCAACGCCGACACGCTCGCGGCCGGCTCCACCATCACGAGCTTCTATCTCACCGTGGGCATCCGCCTTCCGAACGGGGGCACCCCACCGCATTTCGTGGTCCGGGCCAGCCAGCCTCAGTACAACGAGCCCGGAACCGCCCAGCGCACCAAGACGGCGAGCCGGGATTCGCTGGATGTGGCCGGCAAGGCCACCAAGGGGACCAAGGTGGACGTGAAGGCGACCGTCGTATGCCACCCCAAGCCCTAGTTGCTGCATGACAGGCGGTTGACACCCAAGGAGGCATCCGTGTCAGGAACCATGAACCATCCGATCAGTGGACTATCTGCCCTCGTCCTGGTGATCGGTGCAGCTCTGCCCACCGCGTCGCAGGCGCAGACCCGGATCATCCGACCCCCGCTCGGCACTCCGACCGTCGTCGTGGGCCCGCACTCGCTCGACATCTGGAGGTTGGTCGAGGCCCAGGTGCTCCTCGCTTGGCCAGCAGTCGCCGGGGCTGACCGCTACCGGCTGACCAGGATAGAGAACACTGGCGACCCCGAGGTGACCATCGAGGATCTCCCGGCAAGCTCGTTCGCCTGCGAGCCGCGCCAAGGGTCCAGCGAAGCCTGGTGTTCTTACACGGACATGACCCGGCTCTCGAAGCTGACGCGTCCGGTGGGGCGCACCTCCAACCCGTACGGGTCGGATTATCCCCACAGCGTGACCTCGGGCAAACTCTACACCTACCGAGCCTGGGCGCTCTTCCCCGGGCCGATCGTGTCGCCACCCAGCCCACCCGCCACCGTCCGGGTGTTGTAATGTGCACCACACGGACTGGAACCCATCGGCCGGTCATCGCTCGTCCAGCCATGACATCCTGGCCCGTCGTCCCACCCAACCTGCGTGGAGCCCCACGCATCGGAGACATCATGCCCCGACTGACGTTCGCCGCTTTCCTCCTCGGCCTCGGACCGGTCGCCCCGCTCGCGGCGCAGCGCCTGCCCAAGCCGGAGTTCACCCGAGACCCGACCGTGCTGGTCGCCCCGTCTTGGATCTCGGTGAGTCACCTGAACACGATCGTGACCCCCCACCTGGCGATCGAGTTCAGTCCGGTGGCGAACGCGGTGGAATACCGCGTCAGCCGGTCCGTCGACGGAGGCCCGGAGGCGGACATCTTCCAAAGCCCGGTCGCCGCGTTCCTGTACCAGGGACAGGACTGTACCCACACGCCGTATGGCCTCCGGCTCTCAGGTCACATCTGCGTCTACTTCGATCGGAACGTCAAGTCGTCCGTGTCCTACACCTACCGGGTTCGGACGATCTACAGTGGCGGCGTCGCTTCACCACCCAGTGCTTCCGCGACCCGCCAGAGCCCCTGATAACACCTAACGGCGCTTGACGCGCGTTGACCCTGACCCGTGAGGGGACGCGACGACGGCGTCATCCGAAAGAGAGGCAGCAATGAAGCAATCGGTGATGATTCTGGTTGGCGCGCTGGCCGGCACCGGCGCCGCGGCCCAGGCCCAGACCGCCGCCCCCTGCGCGGCGCCAACCGGTACCGCACCCAGCGGGGTCACGGTGGCCCCGTCCGGGCCCAATCTCGTGATCGCCTGGACTGCGGTGCCGAAGGCCGCCGGCTATGCCGTCGTTCGAAAGAACCCCGACGGAACCTGCTGGGCCCTGACCCCGCAAGGCACCACGGCGACGTCCTTCCAGGAACCGATCCCTTCGGTGGCGGGTAACTACGGCTACCAGATCGGCGTCCGGCTCCTGACCGGCCAAAACGGCTTGGGCCAGTTCGTGGTGTACCAGGTGCAGCCTCCACCGGTGATCATCACCCCGCCCCCGAGGGGAACGCCGACCATCATGGACGATGCGCTCCCCCCGGTTAATCTGACCGCGACCGGAACGCCAACGACCGCGACCGTGACCTGGGGCGCGCCGAGCGCGGCCGTCAACTACCGAGTCAATCGGGCTCCGGCGGGGACCACCAGTTGGACCGCGGTGACCCCCACGCCGATCGGCGCGACGACGGTGACCGACGTGTTGCCGGATCCGGCCCAGCCGTACACCTACAGCGTGCTCGCCTACCGGAAGGACGGCCACTATGGGGCCGCCTCCGTCAACTTCACCGCCCCGCGCCCCACCAATCCGACCGGCCTGGTCGGCACGGCCACCGGCTCGTCGGTGACGCTTTCGTGGCAGCCGGTGCAGTACGCGACTCGCTACGGGATCCGCGGACCGGGGATCAGCGGCACGGCGTTGACCACGACGACCACCTTCACCGTCGGGTCCGCCCCGACCGGCAACAACGGGTATCGGGTCGGGTCGATCTTCGATCCCGGTGCGCTCCAGACCGCGGTTTCGGCCTGGTCCACCGTGACCGTACCTGTCGTCGCGCCGACGAGCTGCGCCTGCACGGCCACCGGGCCGTTCACGGCACCCATGTTCAACTTGCTGACGGCCAAGACATTGAGCACCACGTTCACCAGCCCAGTGGGAGTGTTCCGGATCGACGCTCGATCGCTCAACGGCAACAACATGCTCGACGTCTTCGACTCGAATAACCGTTCCCTCTTCAGCGAGACCAACCCAGCAGGCTGGGGACTCAGCCCGAGCGGCGCCTACTTCGTGGTGGCGATGCCACCGTTGTCAGCCAACACTGGCGCCAACGTCCGGGTGTTCTTGGTGCGGCCCGGCCCTCAGAAATGGAACGCCGCCTTGGATATCGATGTCTGGCCCAATGGCTACTGGGGGTTCAGCGGCCAAAACAGTCAGTTCATCGTGATCCAGTCGCAAGCCAGCCAGTTCTCGTTCCAGGCGTACAACCTTCGGGCCTCGAACCCCAGGTCCGCGATGGTTCAGGGAACCAGCAACGTCGCCGGATCACAGGTGACGGTCAGTCCCTGCGGCGACCGGTTGCTGTATGCTCAGTGGACGCAACTCTCCCCCCTCAACGGCCAGGGCGATTTCTACACCCGATCCACCTACGGCTCGGGCCAACTGCCGTTGATCACCCATTGGGACGGCATGGCCCCGGTGACCCCGACGGCAAGCGCGGTGGCGGGGCCGAGCCCGAACACGTTCCTGGTCCAGTTGAACGGGCTCAAGACCGCCGGCGGGCAAACCACGATCCCGAGCGCCCAATGCTCTCCCTGAAGGAGCGGACGGACGGCGCACCATGAATCGGCGTCGGTTCGTCGCCGGAGCCCTCGCGGCCGCGGTGCCGATGGCGGCCCGTCGGCCCGGCCGGATCGCGGTGTCCGATCGTCACCTTGCGATGGTGCTCCGGAACGGCCGCTGCTACCGGGGCGGCCGCTGGCAGGTCGGCGATGTCGGGATCGACGCCGCCGGGAAACTGGTGTTCGGCGCCGGCCTCGAAGCGGCCCAGACCATCGACGTGACCGACCGGGTGGTCGCCCCGGGGTTCATCGACGTCCTCGCCGACAACTCCGCCAACCCCGCGGCGACCTACCCGATCTTCGAGAAGTACAAGGTCGCCGATGGGGTCTCCACGGCGCTCCAGATGCACGGGGGCAGCGCCGACTGTGAGGCCTACTACGCCGAGTTCGGCGCCCGGCCCCACCTGATCAACTACGGGGTCTCCACCGCGGTGATGACGGTGCGGGCCGGCGCCGCGAGCCTCCGGGAGCGACGACGGATCGTCGAGCGGAACCTGGCCAACGGCGCGCTCGGCGTCTCACACAGCCTCGAATACCAGCCCACCTCCTACGGCGAAACGCTCGAGTATGCCAAGCTCGCGGCGAGGTACGATCGGCCGTTCTTCCTCCACCTCCGATACTCCTCTGCGGAGCGGGAGCTCGAGGGCGTTGCCGAGGCGGTGCGGCTGGCTCGGGACAGCGGGGTTCGGCTCCACATCGATCACCTCCACTCCACCGGCGGGACGTTCCACATGGAGGAGGCCCTGACGATGATCCGCGCGGCCAACGAATCCGGCTCCGCCATCACCGTCTGCGTCTATCCCTACACCTTCTGGGCCACCTATCTATACTCGAGACGATTCGGCGCCGGCTGGCAGCAGCGCTACGGCCTGGGCCACCACGACCTTCGGGTGGTGGGCACCGGCGAGCGGTTGACGCCGGAGAGCTTCGCCCGGTACCGCCAGACCGGGGTGTTGGTGGCGGTCCCCGAAGGCACGATGCCGTGCGAGCGAACGATCGATCTGGCGGTGCGGGAGGATTTCTGTTTGATCGCTTCGGATGGCGGGATTCAGGCCGAGCCGCGGGCCAACTCCCATCCCCGCGGCGCCGGGTGCTTCGCCACGGCAATTCGCTACGGGCTCGACCACGGGATCGAACTCGAGCGAATCCTCGCCAAGATCACCTCGCTTCCCCGCGAGGTGTTTCGGCAAGCCCTGGCGGGACGCGGCCTGCTCGAGGACGGAGCCGTCGCCGACCTCACCGTGTTCGATCCGGTCACTATCCGGGGAAACGCGACCCTCGACAACCCCAATCAGGTCTCGGCGGGAATCGACCTCGTGATCGTCAACGGTCGGCCGGCCTATCGGGATCGGCAACCCGCCGAGAAGAACGGCACGGCAATCCGGTCCTGACCTGCTTCAGCCCTTCGCGGCCATCGCGGCGACCAACGTGTGAAGCCGGCCCCGGTAACTGGCGCCGGCGGCGGTCAGCTTGCCGCCGACGGTTGCCACATAGGCCCGAGCACCCTTCCGGGCCAGCATCATGGCCGCGCGCGGAGTATGGCTGAAGTACGCCCGGTCGCCCAGCCCAGACTCGTCGACGATGTTTGGCGCGGCCTCTTCGTCCTGGCTCTTCAGAAACTCGGCGGTGATCGCCTTGGTGGCCTCCGCGGCCGACTTGAATTCGAGGACCGCGATGACCAGGGCCTTCGTCTTGCCCATGAACGTGCAACTGGTCTGAATCGCGCCGGTGTCTTCGTCCGGCTCCGGGGGCTCTTTCGAGGTGCTGGCGACCGGTTCTCCGATCAGGACTTGGGCCTCGCTCTTGGTGATCATGGCGCAAGGGTCCGGAACCGGACTGGCGGCGAGCAGCGTGAGCCAGACGAGCGGGATCATCGTTTTGTCGTCTTCCCATCAATTGGGGCCGCCGAGCCGCCATTCGCCACGGACTCGGCCTCGGAATCGAACTCGAGCTGGTCCTCGCCAAGGTTGCGGTGTTGATCAGCGCGACGGACTCGAAGTGCCGGCCACCCCCGCCGCCGCCACCGCCGGATCCGGCGCCACGCCACTCGGACGGGGTGCGGAACGCCCCGGCCTCGCGACCTCACCTCCAACGGGCGTGGGGACCGGCCCCAACCCGACGCTGGGCGTGGCCGACGCTTTCAAGTAGGCGTTGGGGTCGTGGTAGAGCCCGCCTTCCGGCAGCAGATCATAGAAGCGTCCCATGTCGCGCCGAATCATCTCGTGGTAGACCTTGGGCAGCTGGTCGGTCTCGCCATTGAGGAACCGGCCCACCTCGGCGTCGGTGTCGAGGAGCCGTCTGATTCGGGTGTGGTACTTGATCCGACCAAACCCCTCTGACGAGATGCTTCGAGTCAGGTTCATCATCTTGGGAACCATGGTCGGCGTGGCCCTGACTCGGCGGCCGATGGCCTTCCAGCTGAACGAATAACGGCTCAGGTCGACCAGGCGGTCGTAAAACTCCGGCCAGGTGTAGTTCTTGGGCCGGACGTTCATCCCATGATTGTTGTTGAGGAAGAAGAACGGGAACGGCAAGACCCGCCCGGCCCGCTGGTACTCGAGGTTGAGCGGGGCCGCCCGCCCGAACGCCGACAGCAGCGAATACGCCGGGAACGCCCCCGGCGCGAGGTCGAGAAACCGCTTGGTCAGCTCGAACGGCTCCGATCCCTCGTCGCTGTCGAGGCCCACGACGAAGTTGGTCTGGAGATACGGCACGTAGCGGAGAATGAGATTGGCGTGCTCGGCGACCTGCTTGACCTTGTCCATCCCGGTCCGGCTGGTCTTCGATTTGTTGCCCAACTCGAACCACGACTCGATCCCCGGCAGAAGCGCTCCGAAGCCGTTTTTCCGGAGCCGGATCAGATGCGGTTCCGAGAGCAGCGAAAGACTGCTTTCGGCCACGTGGCGCATCCGCCCCGGCGGCACGGCGGCCTCGATGGCCTCCATGTAGTCGTCGAAACGAACCCCGAAATTCGGGTCGTGCCATCCCACGATCGGATCGCGGTGCTTGGTCAGCAGGAAGGCCAGATCGTCGCGGAGCTGTTGGAAGCCGAGCGGCTGGTACGGCACGGTGGAATCGATGCAGAAGCTGCAGGTGTACGGACACCCCAAGCTCCCGATCATCGGGACCATCTTGATGGTGGGCGCCTTGGCGAGCGTCGCCTCGACGTATTTCCATCGCTCGGGCAAGCTGGGCAGCTCGGTCGGATGCCGGTCAGCGGAAATTTGGCGGCCCACCGGCCGATGGGGGGCGCACTCCTCCAGGACGTCGGTGATGACCGCCTTGTCGGTGAACCCGAGAACGTAGTCGAAATACAGTACCGCGTTCTCCGGGTAGCAGCGGGCGTGCGGCCCGCCGATCACCGTGACCGCGCCCTGCCGGCGAAACATGTTGCTGAGGGCATAGGCGAGGTGCGCCGACTGGGTGAACGCCCCGATGAAGACCAGGTCGAGGTCCTTTGGGAACGCGCTCTGGAGATCCTCGGTACCGGTATAGCAGACGAAGTGAACGTGGTGCCCCTGCTGTTCGCACCAAACCGCCACCGCCTGGGGCATGATGCTGGCCAGGTTCGCGTTCATGACCCGGCCGTAGAGCGACGGATTGGGACTCTTGGTGACGAGATCGAGAATGCCGATGCGGAGTCGCTGCAAAAACTCTCCTTGGTCTTGTAGCGGTGGTCCGACGGAAAATCGGGTCAAGAGAACATACCACTCGAACCGGCCCGGCGCTCGCCCGCGGGGGGTCAGGCCTCCGGGCGACCGACCCGCCGGCTTTCGAGAATCAGCGACCCGCCGAGACCGATCATCCAGGCGGGAAGCAGGGAGTTATTGGCCGCCGCCACGGGGGCCACGACCGCCGTATGGAGGGACCGCCGGTGACGCAGCAGCCCAACCACCTCCTCAGCGCGGCCGTCGAGCACCTCGGGGTAGCGAAACCGAGCGGCGAGGTAGCCGAACACCGCGAGAAACGCGACGGCGCCACCGACCAGGGTGACGCCGCCGGCGAGGGTCGTTCCCGTGGCCGGAAGGCTGGCCGGGGGAGGTGGCTGGGTGGACACGGAACTCCTTGGCCCTGCCTAACGATTGATCGGACCCCGGCCCGGTGGTATCCAGGCCGCCGCGCGGCATCCTGGCCGTCAATGAAGAGGTGACCTGAGTCGCCGGACGATGGCCGCCACGTGTAACGCGGTGGTGTCGAGCGCCGGGAGATCGGCAATCATCGGCGCGGGCAACAGGAGCGGCAACTCGGTCCCGCCGAGGATCACGCCATCGACCCCCGCCTCCTCTCGGAGACGGCCGACCAGTGCGACGATCCGGGCCCGGGTTTCCTCCCGAAAGTCGCCCCGGAGCAATTCCCCGACATATCGCTCGTGGACCCAGGCCCGGTCGGCGGCGCCCGGTGGCACCACGGTGATCCCCCACCGGGCGAACACCGTCGGATAGAAGGGGCCCTCCATGGTGAATCTGGTGCCGAGCAACGCCAGGCAACCCAACCCGCGCCGGCGCGCCTCGTCGGCGCACACCTCGACGATGCTGACCAAGGGGACCGGCGATCGGGCCGCGAGCTCGTCGAACACGATGTGAGGCGTGTTCGCGGTCATCGCCGCGAAGTCCACTCCGGCGGCGGCCAGCCGTCGGAGCGAGGCAAGCAGATACTCGGTCAGCCCCGGACGGTCCTGGTCGACCAGCCGGAGCGCCCGCTGCACGTCGAGGCTGTCGATGACGATGCCCGGCGCGGATGACGGATCCTCCCGCCCCCACGTCTCCAGAATCCGACGGTAATAGTCGACCGTGGACTCCGGACCAAGACCGCCGACGATTCCAACTGTAGGCACCCGCGCGCCAACCTCAGCCATGCCATATAATGAACCCGAGCTGGGCGATTGGCGAGCGGCGGCCGCGAAACCGATGACTCAGCCCCATCGTTAACAACGGATGCTGGCCACCAACCCGCCGTTTCGGAGCCTCTCGATGCCCTCGACTACCCCCCGCCGGATCCTCCTTGGCCTCGTCGTCGCCACGGCGGCCTGCTCACCGTCGCGCCCGCAAACCACCACCGCGACCAGCCAGGGCCTCACCGGCGTCTGGAAGTCGGATGGCTACGGCTACGTCCTGGTCGCCACTGGAGACACCCTCCAGGCCTTCGAGGTCACCACCTCCACGTGCGTCCCCTCGTTCAAGGCCGTCCGGCAGGCCGGGGACGAGCCCGGCGTCGAGGCCCGGTACGACGCCGACGGCCAGGTTCTCTCGATCACCGCCGGCCGTGACAGCACCGAGAAGCGCCTCAAGAGCAGCGGTGCCGCGTCCTATGTGACCATCCGCCGCCTCGCGGCCCAACCCAGCGTCTGTCAGCCGCCGACCGCCGACACGCCCGCGAACAACTTCGAGGTCTTCGCCACCACTTGGGCCGAGCATTACATCCTGTTCGACGAAAAGGGCGCGGACTGGCCGGCCATCGTGGCGAAGGCGCGGGCCCGGGTCACTCCGGCGACCACGCCGGAGCAGCTCTTCGAGGTTTTGGAGAGCATGATCGCCCCGTTCGACGACGCCCATACCTTCCTGCTGGCCGAGTCGATCGAACGTCGCTTCCGGACCCTGCGCAAGGGGACCGACCGGGTCGCCAAGAGCGGAATCGCCAACTTCCGGGAGAAGGATCTCCCCGGCATCCTCGCCGTCACCGACAAACAGCTGACCGGCCCGGTGCGGAAATGGTGCAACGACCAAGTTCAGTACGGGTACGTCGACGACTCGACCGGGTACCTCCGAATCCTCTCCGAGGGCGGCTATACCAAGGAGGGTGGGTTCGCGGCCGGGCTCGCCGCGCTCCAGGCGGCGCTCGACACGATCTTCTCCGATCCCAAGCTGAAGGGGCTGGTGTTCGACGTTCGGATCAACTTCGGCGGTGCCGACCCCTACGGCCTGGAGCTGGCGTCGCGGTTGGCCACGGCGGAATACTTCGCTTACTCGAAGGAAGCCCGGCTCGACCCGACCGATCGCACCAGATGGACGCCTGGCCAGCCGAGCACGGTGCGGCCGAGCACCCGGCCGAGCTTCCATGGCCCGGTGGTGGAGTTGATCGGGCCGCTCACCATCAGCGCCGGCGAAACCACCACCCAGGCCCTGATGGGCCGGACCCCGAAAGTGATCCGAGTCGGCGAGCACACCCAAGGCGTCTTCTCCGACGTGCTCGGCCGGCGGCTGCCCAACGGCTGGCAGTTCGGGCTTCCCAACGAAGTGTTCCGGACCGCGGACGGCCGGACCTTCGACGGGCCCGGCATCCCGCCCGACATCGCGATGCCGGTGTTCGCCGACCAGGATCTGGCTGCGGGCCGGGACCCCGGTCTCGCCCGCGCGGTGGCTGCCCTGTGGGGCTCGCGCTGACCCGCGATTGGTCCGGCGGGCGGCTACTCCGGACCTTGCCGATCCCGACTTCGCCGAACCAGGGAAACCACGTACCCCACCAGAATCACCGCGGTCAACACATAGGCGGCCACCATGTAGGCCCCATTGTCTGGCGTGCCGTTCATGTCGCCTTCCCCGCGGCCCGCCGGCCGATCCCATATCGGGTGGTCACCAATCCGAGGTACATCAATGTGAACGCGCCGATCGACACCAGCAGGGTCCGCACCATCTCCCACGGCATCGACGGGCTGCTTGGCTTCATGAAGACTGGCTGAGGATGAATGGTTCGGAACAGGTACACGCTCAGATGGACGAAGGGCACCAACACCAGCGCCATCACCCCGATCACCGCGGCGTAGCGTGCCCGGTCCTCCGGCTGATCGATCGAATTCCGAAGGGCTCGATACCCAACGAAGAGCAGCACCAGCAGCAGGGTCAGCGTCAGCCGCGGCTCCCATTCCCACCACGAGCCCCATACCGGGCGCCCCCAAAGCGGACCGGTGGTCAACATCATGGCCCCGAACGCCAACCCGACCTCGGCCGAGGACTCCGCGAAGGTGTCGAGCCGAGGATCTTTGAGCAGCAGGTAGCCGACGCTGGCGACTCCGACCAGACCGAACGCCATCAGCGCGCTCCAGGCGGCCGGGGCGTGGACGTAGAGAATCTTCTGGGCCGGCCCCTGAAACCGCTCCGTTGGCGTGATCCCCAAGGCCAGCACGTAGACACCCACCATCGCGATGAGACCGGCCGCCGTAAGCCAAAGCCCCCATCGAATCGCGGTCTTGCCTGAGGAGTCGGTCATTCGTCCACCGTGGCCGGAAAGAGCATGACGCCGAGGGTGATGAACACCACGTCGTAGAGCACCAGGAACCAGAACCAACCGACAATCTCACCCGGCGGTCGGCCGCCGAGCAAGCGGGTGGTCGCCTGCACGCCGACGAGCACCGGCGGGACCAAGAAAGCGAGCAACAACACCGGCAGCATCAGCTCGGCGAACCGGGTCCGCACGGTCATCGCGGCCAGCACCGTTCCGACCGCCACATAGCCGGCGGCGGCCAGTGCCAGGAGAACCGCCACCCAACCCAACGCCGGGGTCGGCTCGACGTTGAAGAAGATCACGAACACCGGGAGGACGATGAAATCGACCACCAGCACGAAGGCGAGATTGGCGAGGTACTTCCCCAGGTAGATGGCACCCCGACCCACCGGGGCGAGGAGGAGGCCGTCGAGGGCGCCTTGCTCCTGCTCCATCGAGAAGGAACGGTTGAGCGCCACCACCCCGGCGAATGCCGCGGTCACCCAGAGGGCTCCCGGTGCCAGGACCGCGAGCCGGACCGAGGCCGGATCCCGGGCGAAGTTGAGCACCACCAGGACCAGCACCCCGAAGGCGCTGGCCGCGGTGATCGCGGTCTTGTTGGCGAGTTCGACCCGGATGTCCTTCGCGGCGATCGCCCAGGCGGCTCGGAGGACGTCGCTCACGGCGCCAGCTCCGCGTACCGAGAACGAAACTGGTCGAGCGGCACCGCGGTCGAGGTCGTTTCGACCAGTCGCCCCGCCTGGATCACGTGCACCGTGACCCCGGGCCGCCACAGCTCGCCCAGGTCGTGACTGATGACTGCCACGGCCGCGCCCCGCTCCCGGTGCCGCTCGAGCAGCCCGACGACCCTCGTGGCACTGGCCTGGTCGAGCCCGGTCAGGGGCTCGTCCCATACGATCAGCTCGGGACGGTGAATCAGACTCCGCGCCACGGCGACGCGCTGGGCCATGCCCCGCGAGAGCCCCCGGACGTTGACGGCACGCTCCGGCCCGATGCCTACATCCTCCAGGCCGGTCGCGACCCGATCCTCGACGGCATCGAGGCCGGCCAGCCGGGCCGCGAATCGGAGATTGTCGATCGGGGTGAGATCGCCGTAGAGTTGGGTCTGATGGCCCAGGTAACCGAGCCGCCGGCGGGCATCAGGGGACACCCGCGGGTCGCCGCCTTGGACCAGGACCTGGCCGCCGTGGGGCCGGAGCAGGCCGACCGCCATCCGGGCCAAGGTGGACTTGCCGGACCCGTTGGGGCCCACGATCAGATGAAAGGAACCCGACTCGATTCGAAGGGACAGATCGGCCACCGCGATGCGATGTCCGAATCGTCGGGCCAAGTGGTGGAGTTCGAGCGTCGCGAGGTCGGCCATCGGCCCCGCGAATATAGAGCTATTTCGCTTCGATCTCGAACAGGTCGTCGAGTTTAGTCAGCACCAGGAGGAACCGGAACTCGTCGCGGAGCCGGCGGAGCACCACCTTGATGTTGCGTTCGGACGCCTTGCGCTGCACCAGCATCAAGGCACCCAACCCGGCCGAGTCGATCCGGCGGGTGCCGGCGAAGTCGATGATCAGCGAGCCGGTCGATTCGGGCAACTCACCGAGCAGCTCGACAGCGGCGTCCCGGAACTCACCCCGGGCCTCGAGGCCAAGGACCTCGGGGGCCATCACCACACGGGAGTTGGTTTCGATCAACGACATTCTTCGGGTCCTTGGTGTTGGCGCGTCCGACTCCGGTCGACGAGGCGAAGACAGTGCCACCCGCCAAAGGGCTCTACCAGAACGTGCTCAAACGACTTACCGCCCTCCCCTGACAGCGCATGGCGCCGGTGCCACATCGCAGCCTGCTCGGACTCTCTTGGATTGCAACCGGCCAGCGACGCAACTCGCTCAGATCACAGCATTTCCGTGGCGTCATCGGGAGGCGCGAACCTGCACCCGAGCGGCAAAAAGCTGCACGACCTCCGGTCGGCGCCGCACGCTCCCATCGCTCCGGGCGGGGCGGTATTGTTGTAGCGAACCCGGCCCCACGGCACCGATGTCCGACCAACTCGCCACTCTGCTCGACGAACAGCGTCGCTTTCCACCCACCGCCGCGTTCGCCGCGACCGCCAACGCCCCGGCCGCCCTGTTCGCCGAGGCCGCCCAAGACCGCGAGGCCTTCTGGGCCAAGCAGGCCGCGACCCTCGAATGGTCGAAACCCTGGCACCAGGTGCTCGACTGGAAGCCGCCCCACGCCCAGTGGTTCGTGGGCGGCGAGCTCAACGTCTCGACCAACTGCGTTGACCGACACCTGACCGGCGCCCGGCGCAACAAGGCGGCGATCATCTGGGAAGGCGAGCCGGGCGACCGGCGGGTGCTCACCTATTGGGACCTCGCCCGCGAGGTCGGTCGGGCCGCCAACGGGCTCACGTCGCTCGGCGTCAAACGAGGAGATCGGGTCGCGATCTACCTCCCGATGATCCCCGAAGCGGCGATCGCGATGCTCGCCTGCGCCCGGATCGGCGCGGTCCATTCGGTGGTCTTCGGCGGCTTCTCGGCCGAATCGCTCCGCGATCGGATCAACGACGCCGAGGCGGTCGCGGTCATCACCTCCGACGGTGGCTACCGGCGGGGCCAGATCGTCCCGCTCAAGCGCTTCGCCGACGAGGCGGTGGCCGGTTGTCCGTCGATCAAGCACGTGGTGGTGGTCCAACGGCTGGCCGGCACCGCGGCAGCCGAGGCCGGCGCCTCGATGCGGGTCGGCCGGGACTGTTGGTGGCATGAACTGCTGGCCGGGGTGAGCCCCAAGTGCCCGGCCGAATCGATGAACGCCGAGGATCTGCTATTCATCCTCTACACCTCGGGCACCACCGGCAAGCCGAAGGGAATCGTCCACACCACCGGCGGCTACCTGACCCAGGTCGCCGCCACCAGTCGGTGGGTCTTCGACCTCAAGGAGAATGACGTCTTCTGGTGCACCGCCGATATCGGCTGGGTCACCGGTCATTCCTATGTCGTCTATGGACCGCTGGCCAACGGCGCCACCGTGGTGATGTACGAGGGCGCCCCCGACTGGCCCGGCCGCGACCGGCTCTGGGAGATCGTGGCGCGCTACGGGGTTACCATCTTCTACACCGCGCCGACCGCGATCCGCGCCTTCATGAAATGGGGCACCGACCACCCCGCTAAGCACGACCTCGCGACCCTCCGGCTGCTCGGCTCGGTCGGCGAGCCGATCAATCCGGAAGCGTGGATCTGGTATCAGCAGCACATCGGCCAGAATCGCTGCCCGATCGTCGATACCTGGTGGCAGACCGAGACCGGCGCGATCATGATCTCCCCTCTGCCGGGCGTCACGACGACCAAACCCGGCTCGGCCACCATGCCGCTGCCCGGCGTCACCGCGGAGTTGGTGGACACCCAAGGCAAAGGCCTCGCCAAGGGAGGCGGGTTCCTGACCCTGACCGAGCCGTGGCCGTCAATGCTCCGGACCATCTACGGCGACGACGCCCGCTATCAGGAGACCTACTGGAGCCGGTTCCCGGGCCGCTACTTCGCGGGCGACGGAGCCAAGGTGGATGACGACGGCTACTGGTGGGTGCTCGGCCGAGTCGACGACGTCCTGAATGTCGCGGGCCATCGGATCGGAACCATGGAGGTCGAGAGCGCCTTGGTGGATCATCCCTTGGTGGCGGAGGCCGCCGTGGTCGGCAAGGCCCACGAGCTCAAGGGGCAGGCCTTGGCCGCCTTCGTGATCCTCAAGGAGGGCCATCCGGCCACCGCCCAGCTCAAGGACGACCTCAAGGATCACGTTGCCCGAAAGATCGGGGCGATCGCCAAGCCGGACGATATCTTCTTCGTGGCCGACGTGCCGAAGACCCGGAGCGGGAAGATCATGCGCCGGCTCCTCAAGGACATCGCCGAGGGGCGGGCGTTAGGCGACACCACCACGCTGGCCGACCCGAACGTGGTGGCTCGGCTCAAGGATCAGTACGAAAGCGAAGAATCGTGACCGAGCCGGCGACGTTGGCCGGTCCGGCTAGATCTGCAGCTGGGCCCCCATCTCGACCACCCGATTCGGGGGCAGGTTGAAGAAGCTGGCGGCGCTCTGGGCGTTGCGCATCATCACGATGAACAGCTGCTTCCGCCAGTGGGCCATCGAGCTGGCGCCGGTCGGGAGGAGGGTTTCCCGACCGAGGTAGTACGACACCTGGGGCGGCGAGATCACCAATCCGAAGCGGGCCAGCTTCGGCAGCAGCGCCGGCACGTCGGGCGTTTCCATGAAACCAAACCGGGCCACCACTCGGTGGAATCCGTGACCGAGGTCGGTGTGGGCGATCCGCTCGTCCTCGTCTACCGTTGGGATGTCCTCCGCCACCGCCGAGAAGACGATCACTCGTTCCTTGATGGTGCCGTTGTGCTTGAGATGGTGCAGCATGGTCGGGGGCACGCCCAAGGCATCGGAACTCATGAACATGGCGACGCCAGGGACTCGATAGGTGTTGCTCCGGGCGAAGCTCTTGACGAACTCCTCCATCGTCAGCGGACTCGCGGTCATCTCGGTGACGACGCCGCGGCCCCGCCGCCAGGTCGTCATCAAAGTGAAGATCACGGCGCCGAGCGCCAGGGGAAACCAACCGCCCTGCCCGACCTTTGCCATGTTGGCCACGAAGAAGCCCAGATCGACGATCAGGAACAGCGTCATCGAGGCGGCCACCCGCCAGATCGGCCAACCCCATCGGTAGCGGGCCACGTGACCGAACAGGAACGTGGTGATCGCCATCGTGCCCGTCACCGCGATCCCATAGGCCGCCGCGAGGTTGGCCGAGCTCTGGAACACCACCACGCAGGCCAGGCAGGCGACCATCAAGGCCCAGTTTATCTCGGGGACGTAGATCTGGCCCTGCTCAT
The DNA here is from genome assembly GCA_046160105.1 of Gemmatimonadales bacterium. Classification (GTDB taxonomy): domain Bacteria; phylum Gemmatimonadota; class Gemmatimonadetes; order Gemmatimonadales; family GWC2-71-9; genus SHZU01. The sequence continues at coordinate 28,992 of JBJXGT010000015.1, forward strand.
GGGTCGAGGTGTGCTTGATGGTGACCCGGGGCGAGTAGCCGAGCTGCACGGCCTGGCGGGTCAGCGAGAAGCACCCGGAGATGAGCGCCTGCGAGGCGGTGATCGCGGCGAGGGTCGCGATCGCGATCATCGGATAGAGGAACCACCGGGGCACCAGCTCGAAGAACGGATTGACCGCCGCCTCGGGCCGGGTCAGCAACAGCGCCCCCTGGCCGAAGTAGTTGAGCATCAGGGCCGGTAGCACCAGCCCGAGCCAGGCCAGCCGAATCGGCCGGGGCCCGAAGTGCCCCATGTCGGCATAGAGGGCCTCGCCGCCGGTGATGACCAGCACCACCGCGCCGAGGATGAGAAAGCCAACCAGGCCGTCGCGGATGAAGAAGTCCACCGCGTACCATGGATTGATTGCTCGGAGCACCACCGGGGCATCGAGAATGCCGTTGATCCCGAGGATCGCGATCGTGATGAACCAGACCAGCATGATCGGCGCGAAGCTCTTGCCGATCCGATCGGTCCCGTGTTTCTGGAGCAGGAAGAGTCCGAAGAGAATCACGACCGCCGCCGGAACGATCAAGACGTGAAAGGCCGGGGCGGCCACCTCGACGCCCTCGAGCGCGCCCAGTACCGACACCGGGGGGGTGATCACCCCGTCGCCGTAGATCAGGGCCGCCCCGAACAGCGCCAGGAGCCCCAGGCCGCGGCGGAGCCCCGGGCTGCCACCCTGATTGCGGACCAGGGCCAGCAGCGCCAGAATCCCGCCCTCGCCCTTGTTGTCGGCCCGGAGCATCACGGTGATGTACTTGTAGGTCACCACCAGCATCAACGACCAGAGGATCAGCGACAGGACTCCGAGCACGTTCTCGGGTGTCGGATCGAGGCCATGCGCCTTGGAAAAACACTCCCGCAACGCGTAGAGCGGCGAGGTGCCGATATCGCCATAGACCACGCCCAAGGCCGCGAAGGTGAGGCCGGCCAGCGCCTTGCCCGAGGGTGGTGCCTTGGCGCCTGACATGGTGCCTCCCTAAATCTGAATCTGCGCCCCCATCTCCACGACCCGATTGGGCGGGAGGTTGAAGTACGCCGTGGCTGGTCGGGCATTGTTCGCCATCAGCACGAACAGGCGTTTCCGCCACATCGGCATCCGGCGCAGGAACCACTCCCGCGCGTCGACGCCCCGTCGTTTGATCGGGATCAGGGTCTCCCGACCGAGATAGAAGCTGGTAGCGGTGAGCACCATCGGCAGACCACGCTCGGTGAGTTGGGCGGCGATCGTCGGGACGTCCGGAGTCTCCATGAAGCCGTAGTGCGCCAGGACCAGGTGGAACCCGCGACCCAGCTCGCGATGCTCGATCCGCTCCTCCGGCCGCATCTGGGGCACCAGATGGTTGACGATCGACAGCAGGACGACCCGCTCGTGGAGCACTTTGTTGTGCTTGAGGTGATGGAGGAGGACCGCGGGAGCCCCGGTCGGGTCCGAGGTCATGAACACCGCCGTTCCGGGGACCCTAGTCACCTTGGTCGCGGCATCGTTGATCACGATCTCCAGCGGGAGCGACTCCTCCTTGAGCTTCCTGGCGAGGAGCTGACGACCCTTACGCCAGGTGGTCATCACGGTGAAGATCAGGATCCCGATCAGGAGCGGCAACCAACCGCCGTGAGGGACCTTGGTGAGGTTCGCCGCGAAGAAGGTCGCCTCGACCACCAGGAGGACCGCCCCGAAGACGCCCACTTTGAGCGAACTCCACCCGAACCGCTTCCCTGCGACCGAGCAGAACAACAGCGTCGTCGTCATCATCGTCATGGTGACGGCCAGGCCATAGGTGCCCGCCAACCGTTCCGGGGTTCGAAACGCCACCACCAGGAGGACGCAGGCAACCATCAGGGTCCAGTTGACCGCCGGCATGTAGATCTGACCGACCTCGGAGCGGGAGGTATGGAGGATCTTGAGCCGGGGCACGTAGCCCAGTTGAATCGCCTGCTGGGTCAGGGAGAACGACCCGGAAATGAGGGCCTGCGACGCCGTGATGGCCGCCGCCGTCGCGATCACCACCATCGGGTAGAGAAACCAGCTCGGGACCAGCTGGTAGAACGGATTCTGGATCGCCTCGGGACGGGCCAGGAGCAAGGCGCCTTGCCCGAAATAGTTGAGGACCAAGGCCGGCAAGACGATCCCGAGCCAGGCCACCCGAATCGGTCGCTTCCCGAAGTGCCCCATGTCGGCGTAGAGCGCCTCGCCACCGGTGACGACCAAGACCACCGCGGCCAGGACGATGAAGGCATCGCCGGGCGACCGGAAGGCGAACGAGGCCGCGTACCACGGGTTCATCGCCGACAGGACACTGGGGTTCTTGAGGATGCCCCCCACCCCGAAGATGGCGATGCAGAGAAACCAGATGGCCGTCACCGGGCCGAAGATCGCCCCGACCGCCGCGGTGCCTCGGCTCTGGACCGCGAACAACCCGATGATGATCACCACGCTGATCCAGACGATGTAGGGCTCGAAGGCCGGGGTGGCGATCTCCAATCCGTCCACCGCGCTGACCACCGAGATCGCCGGGGTGATGACCCCGTCGCCATAGAGCATCGTCGAGCCGAAGATGCCGATCGACACCAGGACCCACTTGGAGGCGGTCTTCATCTCCCCCGGCTTGGTGAGCGCCAGCAACGCGAGCACCCCACCCTCTCCGCGGTTGTCGGCCCGCAGCATGTGGATGAGATACTTGAACGACACGAGGAAGTTGAGGCTCCAGAAGATCAGCGAGAGCACCCCGAATACGTTCTCCGCCGTCAGCGGCACCCCGTGGCTCGAGGTGAAGCACTCCTTGAGGGCGTAGAGCGGGCTGGTCCCGATGTCGCCGAAGACGACCCCGAGGGCGGTGAACGACAGGGTCGCGAGCGCCCGGCCGGTAGGTTCCGGCCGAGCTTTGTCGCCTGGGGTCATCCGGCCGGGTCAGTGTCGCCAGCTCGGCGCCACTCGACCACGGAAAGCACGAAGATCGCAGCAATGATCACCGCCGAAACCACGCACCACCGGCAGATCGCCTCGATGACGAAGAACTCGAGGTATTTGAGATAGAGCGTGAAGGCGAGAGCCCCGGCGGACGCGCCAAGCAGACCGTGAACCGGCCAACTCCGGCCGGCCAGCCGAGGCTGCAACGCGGCCGCCGCGAGCACCGTCAGGAGCAGGTAGCCCACCACGCCGATCAGGGCGACCTCGACCCCGAGAAATCGGCTCTGCGGGCTCTGCTGCACGATCTCGCAACCGCCGGTGCCGCAGGCAAGGGAGCCGATCTTCCCGATCTTGTACAAGTAGAGATACACCGAGACGAAGGTCCCGGCGAGCGCCAGGACCGCCAGCGCCATCCGTCGGTTCATTGCGCCGCTTCAGCCGCGACCCGGCGAACGATCGCCGCGAGCGAATCCGACGTTCCCACCCGAGTATAGAGCCGATTGCCGATCATGAACGTCGGCGTCGAGCCCACCCCGAGCTTCATACCTTCCTGCAGACTGGCCTCGATCCGGCCGGCGAACTTCTGGGACGCCATGCAGTCGTCGTATTTCGCCCCGTCGACCCCGAGTTGGGTCGCGTAGTCTCGAAACAGATTGCCCACCGAGCGCTTCTGGGCCCAATCGGCGTGGCCTTCGTAAATCGCCCGCTTCATCTCCCAGAACTTGCCCTGCTCGTCGGCGCAGGCGGCGGCGTGGGAGGCCAGTCGGGCGTGAGCATGGATCTGATCGAGCGGGAAGTCTCGATAGCGGAACCGGGCCAGACCCGAATCGACCAGCTGCCGTTTCACGACGTCGAACTGGAGGACGTCGAAGGTCTGGCAGGCCGGGCACTGATAGTCGGCGTACTCGGTGATCTCGACCTTGGCGTCCGGCGAACCGATGACGTACCCGCGGAACCCGGCGGTGTCTTCGGCCGCGATCGTGGTCGGAATCGGAATGCTGGAGACCTGGGGTTTCTTGACCAGGTAGTAGATCACGCCGGCGCCGACCACGGCCAGACCGATCAGGATCGCGTACATCTGGTTGGGGCTCGACGGTGGCGGGGCGCTCTTCTTGCTACTGGCTTTCTTGTTCACGGTGTCGGGCTCACGGTTCGGGACGCCACGGTTCGTCGTCCTCGGGGTCCGACCGAGGAAACGACTCAGGGGGATTCTGGGCCTCATCGACGATCCGCCGACTCTCGGCGATCTCGGGTGTGTCGTAGGTGCAGCGTACCTCGTAATGGAACAACTCGGAGCGGAGTTCACCCATTCGCCGGATCAGATCCGGAACCGCGGCCAGCAGATCGCCGCGCCGATCGAGATCCTCGATGCGCTCCGCCAATTCGCGCAACGCGGCCTTGAGGCGCTCGATCCGCTCCCGGCCATATACCTCGTCGTGGTCGCCCATTCTAGTCGCCGGTCGGAATGTAATGGCTTCCGGCCAGCCGTCCACTGGGGGCAGTTGCATCTCGACAGTCCAAGTGTATATTTGACATGCTCTTAGTAACCGCGGCCCGAAAGGCCGCCCACCTCCTAAGGATGGTCAATGGCGAAGCAGAAGAAGCCCTTCACCAAAACATCGTCGGTCCCCACCAGCTTCGATCAAGCCCGAGACGAACTCTTCAGCCACATCTTGCGATGCGGCGTGCTCGAGGCCGATCCGGAGAATCAGAAGGAGTGGTTGGACGACACCATGCAGTACCTCGGCGAGCGGTACCCCGATCTCGACGAGGAACAGCTGGGCCAGGTCCGCTTGCTCGGTGACCGGTTTTGTCGTCCGGTCGTCCGCAAGGCCGAGGTCGCTGGCTCGAACGCCGAGTAGTCGGCGGGGGGAAGGCTCTCTCGGCGCCCCGTCCGCTCATCAAACTCCGGAAGCTGTGCCTGGCGCTTCCGGAGGCCCATGAGGTCCTCGCCTGGGGCGAACCGACCTTTCGGGTCCGCAACAAGATGTTCGCCACCTTTGCCAACGGCGCGACCCATCACGGCAACGGCCGCCACGCCGCCTGGTGCAAAGCCACCCTCGATAACCAAGCGTTGATGGTCGCCGCCGACCCCGGCCGGTTCTTCAAGCCCCCGTACGTCGGGCCCAGTGGATGGGTGGGAGTGTATCTCGACCGCAAGGTGGATTGGGCTGAGCTGGCGGAGATCCTCCGCGACGGCTACCGGCTGGTGGCCCCCAAGCGACTCCTCGACCGGGCCTGACGCGGCCCCCGGACGCCCCCGACCCGCCACCGCTTGCCAACCGCCAGGCGGAGCCCGCCGCCAAAGCCGGCCTCCGCCCACCAGCGGCCTCGGCGACCTCGCTCGACCCCGACCAGCCCGACCAAGAACCCCCCGCCCTCAGCGCCGGTGGTCGCGGCCAGCCCCCCGGCACCGTACCACCGGTTCAGCGCCCGCGGACGGGTGAAATCGAGCCGCAGGGTCAGCTCGCCTCGGCCGGCGAGGCGACGCCCCCGCCATCCGCCAACTCCGGTCAGCCCCACGGCAAACTCCCGGCTCAGCCGGATGCTCGCGGTCGGCCCCAGACCGACGAATCCGGGGTCGCTCAGCAACCCGACGGCCGCGACCCCTACCTCGAGACTCGCCGGGGCCTGCGCCATGGCCGGGCTCACCAGCCCGACACCGGCCGCCAGGCATCCGAGCCACCTCACGCGAGGGTCAGCTCGTACGTCACCGGGATATCGGGGTTCAATGACTTGAGGACCGAGCAGTACTTGGTGATCGACAGGTCGATCGCCCGGCGCGCCTTGCCCTCGTCGAGCCCGTCGCCGCCCAAGGTGATCTGGAAAGCGACCGAGAGGTACCGCTTGGGATGATCCTCGGCGCGGACCCCTGACACCGTCATCGTGTAGGTGTGGAGCTTGACCTGCATCTTCTCGAGGATGCTGACCACGTCGGCCCCGGCGCAACCCGCCGCCGCGACCAGGAGCGACACCATCGGGCCGGGGCCCTCCTTGGCGTCGGCGTCGATGACGATCGATGGCCCCCCAGCCGTCCCGCCACGAAACCGCATTCCGCCCAGCCACTCGACCGCGGCCGCTCTCACATTGTCTGCCATCGGGTCTCCGTCAAAGGGTGATGTCGTCGTTTGGTGAAATCGGTCACAGCTGCCAATTGTCGCGCCGCGCCACCCGGACGTAGTCGAGGAACGCGACCACCGCCAGCGCGCCGGTGGCCCACACGATCGGTCGGAGCAGATGGGAGTCGAGCAGGAACGCCAGGAGCGCCAGGAGCTGTCCGATCGTCACCAGCTTGCCGCCGAGCCGGGCCTCGATCGCCGCCGGCCGGCGGAACACCACGGTGGCGAGAAACGCCAGGGCCGCCGTGAGGTCGCGGAACAGGACTCCCAGCAGCTCCCACCAGGCCAGAGCCCCGCTGGCGAAGACCACTCCGAAGGCCGATATGGTGAAGACCTTGTCGGCGACCGGATCGAGGAAGGCCCCCAGGCGGGAGCTGCCCCACCGCCGGGCCACGAAGCCGTCGACGAAGTCGCTGATTCCCGCGACCCAAAGGATGACCAGGCGCCAATCGGTCGAATCCGACCAGACGAACAGGATCGCGAGGGGGATCCGGGAAAACGTCAGCAGGTCGGCGGCGGTAATCCGCCAGCCTTGTCGCTCCGAAATCGGCTCACTAGTTTGCCCCATCGCCCAAGAAAGCCGATCTCCCCGCGTCGAGGGATAACGTGATCGCCGACCTGCTCCGCGAGAGCGCCCTGTTCACCGAGCTCGACGACCACCAACGCGCCGAGCTGGCCCGGGTCTCGCAGCTCCAAAGTTACCAGGGTGGGGAGTTCATCTTCAAAGAGGGGGAGCCCGGCAACCGTCTGTTCCTGGTCGCCGAGGGCGAGGTCCGGATCAGCCGCAACATCCCGGCTGCCGGCGAGGAGGCGCTCGCGATCCTCAAGCGCCCGGCGTGTTTCGGTGAGATGTCGGTTTTCGACCGCTCGGAACGCTCCACCGACGCGATCGCCAACGGTCGCTGCACCCTGCTCACCGTGTCACGGCCTGACCTCGAGTTGCTCCTCGAATTCAACCCCGAGATCGGTTACATCGTCCTCAAGGCGATGGTCCGGCAGCTGTCGAGGCGGCTCCGCGCCTCGAACGACCAGATGAAGAGCCTGCTCGCCATGTCGATGTTCTAGCGGGTGACCGGGGGCTCGCCCCTGGCCCCCGCTCGGAACCGGTCGAGAATGACCTGGTGGTCCCGATACTCCCCTCGGCCTCGCCCGATCTCGCGGTCGTACCCTGCCAGGAAGTCGCGATGGGCGGCGTCGAGGGCCGCTTCGTTGCGTCCCCAGCGGGCCACGGTGCCCTGGATGACGAATCCGAAGAGATGGCCCGGGTCCTTCGCCAGGATGGTGTCGGCCAGGGCGGCCGCCCCGTCGACGTCCCCGGTATGGAGCCGGAGCATCGAGGCGTGGTACCGGGCATCCGCGTCGACCGTGTCCAGCATCCCGTACGCGGACAACGCCATCGGGGTGAACCGGGCAACCGTGGCGGTATCGCCGCCTTCACTCGCCGCCATCACCCGATTGTAAAGGCGATCGAACCGCTCCCTCGGGGTCATTCGGCTGAGATCGGGAGGGGTGCCCTCCGCGGCGGCGGCCACGGGCTCCGACGGGGGGGCCTCGCGGTCCGGTTCGGACAGATAGAGCCAGACCAGAAGGGCCAGTAGCACCCCGCCACCGAGGATGATCGGGACGGCCACGCCCGGGGCAGCACGCGGGCCGCCCCCGCGGGGTCTCCCGCACTGCGCGCAGAACTGGGCCGTCGGGGACAAGCTTGCGGAGCAATGCGAGCAGGCGGTGACTTGCTGGGCCGCGCCACAGGCACTGCAGAAGGCCCCGGTCACGGGAGCCCGGCATCGAATACAACCGTTAGGAGGGGTCATCGCACCGGTGTAAGCCGAGTCAGAGTCTTCGAGAATGTCGTCAAGAATAGCGCCTCGGCAGCGCAACGTCGTCGGTTCGGCAAAGAATCCATGACGATTGGATGAAAATCCCTTCAAGTATGCCTTCGCCATCTTGCCGGTTCACGTGGTTCGTCCCAGTATAGTTACCGTAGTGGCTCAGGCACTCAAACGACGCATTATCGGTCGGAGAAGAATCCTGTGACAACCAGATCCCTGATATCCGCCCGCCGAGCTCTGCTCGGCATGGCCCTGCTGTCGGCGTGCACCACTGAAACGATCGTCTTTCGAGATCGGGAGCCCTTCAACCCGCCGCCCGACGCGGCGGCGGGGCTCCTGGGGTATTACACGGTCGCCACGAAGCAGACGACTTGCGGTAACTGCCACGCGGGGCAACAGCGGACATGGAGCCAGACCGCGCACGCGGGGGCCTACCGTGCCCTGGACACCCTCCCGGCCGCGACCAAGCAAGGGTTCTGCTTCAGCTGCCATACCGTCTCGACCAACGGCAACGGGCTAGCGACCCCGAAGCGTGGCTGGGATGTGGTTCAGGATAGCGCCTATCGGGACGTCCAGTGCGAGAGTTGCCACGGGCCCGGAAGGAACCACGCTCAAGAGCCGAACCGGACCAACATCCCGCTCGCTCGAGCGGCGATGGCGGGGACCGGGATTCCGGCGGCCGCGGCCGCGGCGGGGAACGGGAGTTGTGCCGCCTGCCACAGCGGCTCGCACCATCCCTTCGCGGAAGAGTGGGGTAAGAGCGCCCACTCCAAGATCGTGGTCAGCCAAGGGACGCCGGTAGCTCGCAACGCCAATGGCACCGAACGGACCGATTGTTCGCCGTGCCACGACGGCAAGGCCACCCTGAAGGCGTGGGGCGTCAACACGAACTACATCGAGAAAGACTCGACGGGCGTGTTCCCGACGACTTGCACCGTCTGTCACGACCCTCACGCCGCGAACAATCCGAAGCAGCTGCGATTCTCGATCACGGCTCGCGAGCCGTCGGCCAACCTGTGCATGAAGTGCCACGATCGCCGCGCTACCCTCTCGGTCGGGACCACCCGGTTGACGCCCCACGCGCCCCAGGGTGACGTCCTCCTCGGCACCGCAGGGTATCGGCCCCAGTCGGTCGACATCGACATCATCGCGGTCTCGAGCACGCACGCGAGCAGCGCCAACGCGACCTTGTGCGCCGGATGCCATGTCCAGCGGTTCACATTCCGGGATCCGAACTCCGGCAACTTCACCTTTCAGGGCACCGGGCACCGCTTCCTGCCCCTCCCCTGCGTCGACGCCAACGGCCCGACCGACAGCCAGAACTGCGCCTACAACACGACCGCCCGTTCGTACAAGAGCTGCGCGACTGGCGGGTGTCACGGTAACTCCGAGGCAAACGCGGCCGCCGCCTTCGCCTCGCGGCGAGCCACGATCGCGGTCCTCGCCGACCTCATCTGGAAGGATCTCGACGGCGACGAAACTCTCGACGCAGCGCCGGTCGATGCCGGCTATCTCGCGATCGTCAAGCGGGATCGTCCGACCGAGTTCCCGGCGACCACCGCCCAGGCCACCAAGATCACCGCGGCGATGGGCGCCTTCTTCAACATGACCACCTTCGCCGAGCGCTATGCCAACGGCGACGGCTCCAAAGGCGTCCACAACCCGTTCCTGGGAACGGCCCTGCTGGCCGGCAACATCAACGAGCTGAAGGCGGTCTATCCGTTCCTCCCGGCGCCGCCGCCGGAGGTCCAGGAAACCGTCGACAACGCTCTCAACGAAATGAGATTGCGACAGCCCAACTTCTTCGTCGCCAAGCGGTAAGTGACCGCGGTTCAGGTCCAGGATTCCAGCCGGGGGGCG